>NZ_JAALDL010000049.1 GCF_011045095.1 Grimontia sedimenti | reverse complement strand
ATGGGGTACAATGGCATTAATATATTGGAGATGATGATGAGGGGCTTTCCAGATAACTTGTCTAGGGACGTCAGCTATCTGAGGTCTGTAGAAGATTGTATATCATGTCCTGATTGGCTTAAGAAGATGATTCATGCTTGGTTGCAACCGATTTATATGCCACATATCAATTATGCAACCCTCATTCAAGATGTTACAGCTGCTAATTTGTTGTCCCCAAGGTCTCCATCATCAGGGATCAAGCAAGTTGTCACACAGTACTTGGGTACTGGTACGAAAATACGGAATCAAGAATTCAAGGGATTGATGGAGGTAAAGAATAAAAATCATGAAGAATTTTTCTCAGAACTGCTTTGTGAGGGAGAAGAATTGCACATCCGGCTGTTACATGATATTTTTGAAGCATCTATCTATGGATATGTGGATAGCATACTCTCTAAAGTGGTAAAGACTACAACCATCCAGAGGCTTGCCATGAAAAGCTCATCACGAGATATTTTTGATGTTATCACAGATGATGAGATGGGCTATTTCAATTATTTCAAATGGAGATGCACAGTGTCTGGGGAAGAGACAGGCATAAGGTGTCCAACCGCGATATGCAGGAACATTAGGGCAAGTGGTTGGCAAAAACATGCGAGGAGTTACGATCCCTCATCCTCATTCCTTTATGAAAGAGCAAACATGCAACGAGGTAAAGGGGTGCAATTGTCAAGATGGATATATGGCAGTGCATTTACCTGATGGACAGCTCCCGAATAGTGTATGGATGACAAGTATTGGAGGAAACCCTCCCTATCTGGGTAGTATGACGAGGAGAAGGTTGTGGTGGGTGCAGGAGGGAAGGTGTACTCAAGTGAGCGCTAATAAAGAGACCGATAAATTTACTGAGAATCTATTAAATCATGGTTTGTCCCGTAGTC
>NZ_JAALDL010000048.1 GCF_011045095.1 Grimontia sedimenti | reverse complement strand
TGTTGGCGTACTACGACTTCAGCCGTGCGAAAGGGCGCTGGGTAGAGAACGTGGCGACCGGAGCGTTTGATGCGCTGCTGTCGGAAGACGGTCTGCTGAGCCCGGCGGAAGCCCTGGCGGACACAGACGGTGACGGTATCCCGGACCGGCATGAGCTGGCGATGTGTACGGACAGCACGCTGGCAGACACTGATGGAGACGGACTGAGCGACGGTGATGAGCTGGGCGTGAGTGGCACACAGGCCCCGAGTAATGCGTGCCGCGCGGACAGCGACGGTGATGGTATTCCGGATGGGGATGAAACCCAGCTGGGCAGCAACCTGACAGTGGCCGATACGGGGCAGGATGCAGACGGTGACGGGGTGAGTAACTGGTCAGAATACATGGCCGCCACCCAATCTGGTGATGACGTATTGGTCAGTGGTGACCATACGCTGGATGTGCGGGGGCTGAACGGCTACGCGACCACGGGTCACCATGCGTCGGGGAATGCACCGATGACACTGATGTACTGGGTGAACTACGCGTCAGTGAGAGGCGCAGCGCGTCAGGGTATGGGCAGCCATGACGGTGCAGACCACCGTTTCTACCTGGGTATTGACCACCAGAACGATCATTCCTCAGGGATAGGACGCACCTACAAAGAAACCTATGACTCAGGGTTGTCGACTGAGAGCTGGTCACACCTGGCGTTGAGTTATGACCCATCAACACGCAAAGCGGTGGTGTACATCAACGGCCAGGCGGTTCACACCTACAGCTACATCACCTTCAATGAGGCCTCGAGCCGTGCACTGATGCTGGGAGCACGTAACGGCGAGCAGGGTGCAGACAGCTTCATCAACGGTCAGGTAGACGATGTGCAGGTGTGGAGCCGTGCGCTGAGCGGGAGTGAGGTGCAGGGATACATGCTGACGCCGCCGGTGGCGGGTGAAGCCGATTTGTTGGCGTACTACGACTTCAGCCGTGCGAAAGGGCGCTGGGTAGAGAACGTGGCGACCGGAGCGTTTGATGCGCTG
>NZ_JAALDL010000047.1 GCF_011045095.1 Grimontia sedimenti | reverse complement strand
TGGATGTTGTCGCCTGGCATTACCATCTCAACGCCTTCTGGCAGTTCGATAGTACCGGTCACGTCAGTAGTACGGAAGTAGAACTGTGGACGGTAGCCTTTGAAGAACGGAGTATGACGGCCGCCTTCGTCTTTAGACAGAACGTATACTTCTGATTCGAAAGTCGTGTGTGGAGTGATAGAACCAGGCTTCGCCAGTACTTGACCACGCTCAACTTCGTCACGCTTAGTACCACGCAGCAGAACACCGACGTTCTCACCTGCACGGCCTTCGTCCAGAAGCTTACGGAACATTTCAACGCCAGTACAAGTAGTAGTGGTAGTCTCTTTGATACCAACGATTGCTACTTCGTCACCTACGCGAACGATACCTTGCTCAACACGACCCGTTACAACAGTGCCACGGCCTTGGATTGAGAATACGTCTTCGATTGGCAGGATGAATGGCTTGTCGATCGCACGCTCTGGCTCTGGGATGTATGAATCCAGTGCTTCTGCCAGCTCAACGATTTTCGCTTCCCACTCAGCTTCGCCGTTCAGTGCACCCAGTGCAGAACCTTGAATTACTGGGCAGTCGTCGCCTGGGAAGTCGTACTCAGACAGCAGTTCACGAACTTCCATCTCAACCAGCTCAAGCAGCTCTTCGTCGTCAACCATGTCACACTTGTTCATGAATACAAGGATGTATGGAATACCAACCTGGCGACCCAGCAGGATGTGCTCACGAGTTTGTGGCATTGGACCGTCAGTTGCCGCAACAACCAGGATACCACCGTCCATTTGCGCAGCACCGGTGATCATGTTTTTAACATAGTCAGCGTGTCCTGGGCAGTCTACGTGTGCGTAGTGGCGAGTTGGAGTATCGTACTCTACGTGTGAAGTAGAGATGGTGATACCACGCTCGCGCTCTTCTGGCGCGTTATCGATTGATGCGAAGTCACGCGCTGCACCGCCGTAAGTTTTAGACAGTACAGTACAGATTGCTGCAGTCAGAGTGGTTTTACCGTGGTCAACGTGGCCGATAGTACCAACGTTAACGTGCGGTTTCGTACGTTCAAATTTTTCTTTAGACA
>NZ_JAALDL010000046.1 GCF_011045095.1 Grimontia sedimenti | reverse complement strand
ATATAAACACACTGTTGACATATAACGTGATATTATAACTAAGAAGTAAAACATTGCAATTAATTACTGCTATCTTATTGATTAATATTATATAAATTATAGATAGAGTGATTATGTATCAATGCACATGTCTTGCATGGCTGCATCGTAATTCTCGGTCAGACTTGTTTGCATTTGACACAATCCTTGTCCTGAAATTCTTTCATTTCTGTCTCTTGAGTCGTCATCGCTGTCTGAATCTGATCCTGACATGCATTCATCTATCTTTTTCATTACCAGCTTTTTGATAATGTCTTTGTTCTTTGCTGTGAGCTTCATTCCTTGAGCCTTCTTGTGTAATGCATCTGGGTATATCTGATCGATAAGCTCATCGTCCAGTTCTTTGACAAACGAATGCTCTATCCCCATCTTCTGTATCCAGTGTCTCTTTTCGACATGATATGAAGAACTAGATGTACTCGGATCGCACTTAGGGATGACTACAGTTGCTATTGTCCCATTGGATTCTTCATAATCGGCATCAATTTTATCATTCTTAACCAATGATTTGATCTCATTCTTTGTTTCATTGTTGTCATCTTTGCGGTCTGTAGACTTGATCTCATCTCGGATCTCTTTCATGAAACGCTCCATATTGGACCGAAACGACATCTTCCATGTCTTCCTTGATAGACTTTAGCTCTTTAGAAATGGATGTCATTAAATCCTCTGATTTCTTGACTTCCTTGTTTATCTTTCCTGCTGCTGTTTGTAGGAATTTTGTTTCCATCTTCAATTCTGACATGGCGCCTGATATGGTTGGGATAATCTGAGTCTGGTTTGCAATGATGATTCCTTTACATACCAGTATAAGCAGTTGTGTGAGACAGATTCATCAGTCAGCCCTTTCAAAATCTGATTCTCCATAGGGATAGTATAACTGACTCCTTCTGTGTCACAGATAACCTTAAGATCAGCTATCAAATCTTCCTTAGCATTTGGATGATAAGGCTCATGGCCATCATAACCATTAACATCGTCATCACCATTTTCTTCCTGTAGTTCATCCAGATCAGGCAATTCTTCATCATCCGAGCCAACATTATCATCATCAAGATCATCCACCATATCATCCTCAAAATCATCTTCGCCGACATTAGACATATTGATATCCAGTTTAGGATTTGGGAGATCACTAAAATCAAGATCAGCCATCTCAGACAAGTTGGATTTATAAATGTCGTTACTGACTTAAAAATTATTTCAGGTGTATTTATACTTTATTAAAAT
>NZ_JAALDL010000044.1 GCF_011045095.1 Grimontia sedimenti | reverse complement strand
CCTCCTCGATATCGCCATTCATTGGCGTTCGCGACGTCTTCACATTGAACATTTCCGTGAACAACAGCGCCGGGAAGTTTGAGGTATTCAAATGTGTTTTCTTTTCGGGCTTTGGATAAGGCGTAAGCCCGTTGCGCAGAAGTAGTGAAGTCGTATTGAGGCAATGAGACTGGCGGATAGGGAGAAGCGGCTTCTTCGTTGCCGCCTAATCCACCGGGAGGCAAAGCATTCAATATATCTGCTAGAACGCCAGTCCCTTTGTGGCACTGCGCGGCACCGAATAGGGAGCGCGTCTGTACATCACTTGAGGCTGCTGTAGCATTGGGATCCGGAACATTCAGTAGAGACTGAAGTTCTTCGATTTTGTTATCGCTCATTGTTTACCCCTTTATTTCTTGTAGGTGGTTCAACATAGGGACACGTCCAATCCCTTTCTGATTGAGAGAAAAATGCGAAAGTCCGATGCAATCCTTCATCTTGTGGCTCTAGATGGAGGGTGCGGGCATGTTGTTGGAACAATGAAGCTGTATCAGTGAGAAGGGTAAAGACGGTTATCCCTGCACGTAGAAGAGTTGTCTTTAAAAACACTAAAACGTCGAGAATTGATAACTTTCCGGTCAGAAGCCAAGAGTTTGCCTATGGCTTTCGACAAAACCTCAGTTTTTGTCTTAATCCTCGAATCTCTGGTAGTGTGGTTAAAAGTTGAACGGTTGAATTCTGCTTCAAGGACGCGGTATGACAGAGCATCAAGCAAGGCTGCAAAACCTGAAAGCTCACATTCTGGAAGAACTAGATTTGTTGAAAGACCAAGCGGATCCTGTTGCTCTGGACCAACCTTGCATCGGTCGAGTTGCGCGAATCGATGCGATTCAACAAAACGAAATGGCCAAATCCAATCTTAGGTATTTTCAAAGCCAGTTAAATGAAGTGAATGCCGCACTTCAGCGTTTGGAAGATGAAGAGTACGGCTTTTGCGAAGAGTGTGGTGTGGATATCCCCGACGCCCGTTTAGCCATTAAACCGGAAGTCAGATACTGTGTTGGCTGCCAGGAAGGGCAAGAAGCGCGCTAGCTAATCAGGGCGATATTCACTGGGCTGGAATGGTGTCCAATCCTTCAAACTTTCAGGAGGTGCGGTAAACACCTCTACAGTCAGCGGGTGGCATTCCGCCTCGTCGCCAGAGTGCGTCGCGCCTCAATCTCCACCTGGACATGCTGACAATGCCCCAAGCAAATCCGTTTCTGCAAAGAACTCAATATAATCCCCCTTTCTGGCAGGGCTCGCCTTCATAAAATACTGATGTGTATCTTTCGTAAAACCTGTGCACATGAACACATTCAGCACATCATGAACATCATGAACATGTGGTTCCGCTTCTCTCTGACTAACACCGAGCCTGTCTGCAAGTGCTTTGGCGAGATTTGAATGGCAGCAGTGATGGTAATTTTCGCCATGAAGATTGTGATGAGTGTATGGATCGCACCGTGTGCCAATCACGTCATGTACACCAGCACCGTCATCATCCCAGCCATACCATTGCAGTGAATCATC
>NZ_JAALDL010000043.1 GCF_011045095.1 Grimontia sedimenti | reverse complement strand
CGTCAAGGTGTAACTGGCCGCTTCGCCTTCATTCACTGAGGCATCGCCCGTCAGGGTCAGGGTTGGCGCATCCGTGGTGGTGCCGTCATTGATGGTGGTCTCCACCGCAGCCGGGGCGGTGGGTTGCGCCTCAAAGTCACCGCCAACTGTACTGTCGACAGAGACGGTAAACACATCGTCATCGGCGGATTCGTTGAGGCTGTCGTTCAGGGTATCGACGGTAAAGTTAGTGGACGTGGTCCCAGCTGCGATCACCACATCGCGGGTCACTGGCTGAATGTCGCCCTCTTCTGTGGTTTTATGACCCACGACGATAGTCACGGTAAAGTCCGCCGTTGGTGCTTCACTGAGCGTCAAGGTGTAGCTGGGCGCTTCACCTTCATTCACTGAGGCATCGCCCGTCAGGGTCAGGGTTGGCGCATCCGTGGTGGTGCCATCGTTAATGGTGGTCTCGACGGCAGCCGGCGCGGTGGGTTGCGCTTCAAAGTCACCGCCAGTGGTGCTGTCGACTGAGACGGTAAACACATCATCATCCGCCGATTCATTCAGGCTGTCGTTCAGGGTATCTACGGTAAAGTCGACAGATGTGGTGCCAGCAGCGATCACCACATCACGGGTCACTGGCGTGATATCGCCATCTTCCGTTGTCTTGTGTCCAATCACCACAGTGACCGTGAAGTCCGAAGTTGGTGCCTCCGAGAGTGTCAAAGTGTAGCTGGCTGACTCACCTTCAATGACAGAGGCATCGCCGGTCAACGTCAGGGTCGGCGCATCCGTGGTGGTGCCGTCGTTGATGATGGTTTCTACGGCTGCCGGCGCGGTTGGCTGCGCTTCGAAGTCACCGCCAGTGGTGCTGTCGACTGAGACGGTAAACACATCATCATCCGCCGATTCGTTCAGGCTGTCATCAAGCGTGTCCACCGTAAAGTCGATGGACGTAGTGCCAGCGGCGATCACCACATCACGGGTGACTGGAGTGACATCGCCATCCTCCGTGGTCTTGTGTCCAACCACCACGGTAACGGTAAAGTCCGCCGTCGGTGCTTCACTGACCGTCAGCGTGTAGCTGGCCGCTTCACCCTCAATGACAGAGGCATCGCCGGTCAGCGTCAGGGTCGGCGCATCCGTGGTGGTGCCATCGTTGATGGTGGTCTCGACGGCAGCCGGTGCGGTTGGCTGCGCTTCGAAGTTACCGCCAGATGTGGCATCCACCGACACGGTAAACACATCGTCATCCGCCGATTCATTCAGACTGTCGTTCAGCGTGTCCACGGTGAAATCAACGGAAGCGGTTCCAGCAGCGATCACCACATCTCGGGTCACCGGAGTGACATCACCGTCTTCCGTAGTCTTGTGCCCAATCACTACGGTGACAGTAAAGTCTGCTGCCGGTGCTTCCGAAAGGGTCAAGGTGTAGCTGGCTGCTTCACCCTCAATGACAGAGGCATCGCCAGTCAGCGTCAGGGTTGGCGCATCCGTGGTGGTGCCATCGTTAATGGTCGTTTCCACCGCTGCCGGTGTGGTAGGTTGTGCCTCAAAGTCACCGCCAGCAGTACTGTCGACAGAGACGGTAAACACATCGTCATCTGCCGATTCATTCAGACTGTCGTTCAGGGTATCAACGGTAAAGTCTGTAGACGTGGTGCCTGCCGTAATCACGACATCTCGGGTCACTGGCGTCACATCGCCATCTTCTGTGGTCTTGTGACCAATCACCACAGTCACTGTGAAATCAGAGGTTGGTGCTTCGGATAGG
>NZ_JAALDL010000042.1 GCF_011045095.1 Grimontia sedimenti | reverse complement strand
GCATCATCACTGTTGCCATAACGGTCCCAGGGGAACTGCACCTTCACCCTGCCATGTTCATCACAGAAGATTTCCTCGCCATCGGGACCGGTAACAATCGCGATTTGCGGGCCATGGACACAAGGTTTCGGTTGCGGTGTCGGACGCCAAGGCCGGTGAGCCGGAATGACCGAAAAAGTATTGTGGAACGTCGTCATGCCCTCACCGCCAGCCTCTTCCAGCGCCTGAGGCTGAGTGCCCTCACACTGGGTAGAGACCACCACCCAGTCACGGTTCGTGGCGTCATCCGGATGGTCCACCAGGTCAAACAACATCCCCGGCTGAACCTGCGGGACATTACTTTGCGCCGTCGCCGTGATGGCATCACGTCTTAAATGCTCAAGGCGGTACTGGGTAAAGGGCTTCCCGGCGGCGTCACTCTTATAGCGCCCCGGATAGTCATAATGCTCATACGTGCCACGCTGAAAGGCCATCTCTGTGCCCGCGTGTTCATGTAAAAAGCCATAGGCCGGCTTTTTAAAACTGTAATCTTTCAGCTGCGCGGAAGACGGTCTTGCCTGCGCCGAATACTGCCAGCCTTTAACAAAACTCTCTTTAGATATCCCACCGACATTCACGTTATAAGGCAGCGCAAGGCCCGAAGCTGACAGGGTCTGGGTATCATCCGAGAACAGCACCGTGTGCTTGTCTTTGGCATGCAGGAAGCAATAGAAAATGCCTTCTTCCGCCGCAATACGTTCTAAGAATTCAAGGTCCGTCTCGCGGTACTGGACACAATACTCACGGGTCTGCGGATTACCGGATAAAGAAAACGCATAATCATCAATGCCCATCTCCTGCAGGAGAGTGCTCATGATTTCCGGGGCAGACTGCTGCTGGAAGATACGGCTGTTCTGACGAAGGGACAATCTGGCAAGGGACGGCACCATCTCCAGCGCATAGCGGGTGTGATGAAAACCCGTATCGCCTCTTGAGAACCGTCGGACAATCCCGTGGAAGCGTTGCTTGAGCTCCCCGTCCTGCCAAATCACCAGTGTGACATTACGGTCCACCGTGTCATTTTCAGAGACGGCTTCATTACGGCTGGCCAGCTTGATATCAAAACAGAAAGGGGCCGAGAGATGGGCGTCGCCCTGAAAGTCGACCACCACAAAGGTGTCGTCAGGCAAGCCTTCGACGTTAAGAGTAAATTGGAGACCGCTTTCCGTAGCCATAGAGATACCCAGCAAGAACTATCCACTGCTTCTGAGAGACTTCAGAAGCTTCATCAGACGTCACTGTCTGACGACAAAACCCGCCGCAAGGGCGGGTGGGGTCAGAAAGGCCTGCTTCACAAAGAAACACGCCTTCTGCCAGGAAGCCTTAAGCTTCGATAGGCGCACGCCAGTCATCCGCACCGGAAGTACCTGCTACCGTGTGCTCCCAGTCAATCTTGCGGTAGGCCACAGAGACAGTCACCAGCTGAGTGAACTCTTTCTTCGCTGCGTCCTGACAATGAGGCATGTTGCAATCGATATCGATGATGGTGCCGTCAGTCAGGATGGTGGAGAAGAAGTGCTCCTGCTTACCTTCGACAGACGTGCGGTACCACTTGAGCTCAATCTTCGGCAGCATCTCACCGGAGGCCAGAGCGTTGTACATCAAAGGCACGGCTTTGTTCAGCGCCACAGTGAACTTGAACGGCTTATGAACACGCTGACCTGACGGCTGACCGCTTTGTGGGTCAGTGGGTACAGTCACGATGTGGTCAAAGGCTTGCACCAGCATCTCGTCTTC
>NZ_JAALDL010000041.1 GCF_011045095.1 Grimontia sedimenti | reverse complement strand
TTACGAGGAATAATCTCTCTAACAATTAAATCCACAGAGATTAATACGTATATATAAATTTATTTATCCTATATATTCTTGTATCTATGACTATTTTATTGTTTAATCGTATCTATTAATAATCTATAGTTTTATTAAACCATAATCTTATTCCAGTGATCCATTGTGATGTCACGGATATTGCGAGATGTCCGTATGTGAATGCATGTGTCCTTCAAGAGACTTTGTTGGCAGTACAAATTTGACCGCCCTCCACACGGGATGTATAGAGAGGGCCTGACATTAAGATGTTACATCCATTGAGCCCTATTGTCCCTTGTGACTGCATCTTCCATTTCTACTAAAGCATAACTTGCTTTCCTAGTTGGTTGTCCCTCTGAGACTTTGAGCGACCTTGTGACTTTGACTGTGATCCACAGAGATAATATTATCACTATAAATATCAAAAATCTTCCTATGATTGTCTCAATACTCCCAAACATGTGCTTCACTCCTGTTATTGTGTCTATAAACCATGATCCTAATGTGAAGTGAGGGGAATTAATAGTCACCTTGTTCGGGCTCCCTTGATAAATTACAGATGGTCCTGCTTTTGCGGCTGTCCAACCTGATCTCAGCGATCTCAGATCTGTGATGTTGAGATTTAAGGCCCCGTTATGATATCTGAGGAACTCACTCTGATATACACCGTGTAGTTCGTCCTTTTCTAATGGTATGGTGAGATCTTTATTATACTGTATTTCAGTCCTCCATATGAAACTCCAGATCCTCTACCTCAGCCGGTTTCGTGCAATTCACGTGTTTCTCAGTGTAGGGCTCACTCTGATATACACCGTGTAGTTCGTCCTTTTCTAATGGTATGGTGAGATCTTTATTAATACTGTATTTCAGTCCTCCATATGAAACTCCAGATCCTCTACCTCAGCCGGTTTCGTGCAATTCACGTGTTTCTCAGTGTAGGGCTTCGATGGATCCCATAATCTATTTTTCCCATTGCATGATACACTCAACCTTGGTGGCCCTCCGCAATACATGACTTTATCAGGTAATCTACACCCGTGTGCCGGGTAACAGTATCTCGCTGATCCGTTATTATATGACAGATAATGTTGGTGCCCCATCCTAACTAGGTGGGTAGACTTATTGCTATTCCTCACTTCAAGCCCCATGACTTCACACTGAGTAAAACATATGTCTGAAGTGAGCTTTGTTGCCACTTGTTGGATTTTGTGCCTCAAATACGTAGTATCAGCTTGCTCAGCAGTCCCTTCATTTGCCTCTATTGCCATCCTTCCAAGTTGGTCTGACGATGGCTTTTGATCATGATTTAAACTATATATGAACCCTTCATCAGATAACATCACACCCGAGCATATTTCTTTATGTATTTCGTGCGGAGGATCAGACGGAGTGACAGTAATGCCTCCCCTGGAACATGCATAAAACAATGAACTCCCTTCATCAAATTCATCACAACCATAGATCCCGATTATCTGATAAGGACATGATTTTATCTCATCTTTAGGGTCCCATAAGAATGCAGTCCCATCTACTTCTGCATTGCCGTCCCTTGGATTAAAATCAATATGCGACCCTGCCGGACTCATTCTCTCTTTGCTCCTATCAAAGAAAATTGAGCTGCCTATAGTCATCACTGTCATAACTTCTGATGTCACCGTTGTTGATGAAGCATAATGATATTCAGGTGTCAATCTATCTGGCTCTCTCACATTACACGCCCTGTTGGGGCAATTATCATTAATAGCCTTCTTACATTCTTCTACAGAGGTGGGAATGCGCTCTATTGTCTTCTGACCATCTAT
>NZ_JAALDL010000040.1 GCF_011045095.1 Grimontia sedimenti | reverse complement strand
CGTCGGTGCCGCCCGTGGTCGAACCGTCCGTCGTACCCGTCGTTGAGCCGTCGGTGCCGCCCGTGGTCGATCCGTCCGTCGTACCTGTAGTCGAGCCGTCGGTCGTACCTGTGGTGGTGCCGTCGGTCGTACCTGTGGTGGTGCCATCCGTACCGCCCGTGGTCGAGCCATCGGTGGTACCTGTGGTTGAGCCGTCTGTGCCGCCGGTAGTTGAACCGTCGGTCGTACCTGTAGTGCTGCCGTCAGTACCGCCGGTGGTCGAACCGTCAGTGGTACCTGTAGTCGAGCCGTCAGTACCGCCCGTGGTCGAACCATCCGTGGTACCTGTAGTCGAGCCGTCGGTGGTACCCGTGGTCGAACCGTCCGTCGTACCTGTAGTCGAGCCGTCAGTGCCGCCCGTGGTTGAACCGTCTGTAGTACCTGTGGTCGATCCATCGGTGCCGCCGGTGGTTGAACCATCGGTGGTGCCATCCGTACCGCCCGTGGTTGAACCATCGGTGGTGCCTGTAGTCGAGCCGTCTGTGCCGCCCGTGGTCGAGCCATCGGTGGTACCTGTGGTTGAGCCGTCAGTACCGCCGGTGGTTGAACCATCGGTCGTACCTGTAGTGCTGCCGTCAGTACCGCCGGTGGTTGAACCGTCAGTGGTACCCGTTGTTGAGCCGTCAGTGCCGCCCGTAGTCGAACCGTCCGTCGTACCTGTAGTCGAGCCGTCGGTCGTACCTGTAGTGGTGCCATCCGTTCCGCCCGTGGTCGAACCGTCTGTCGTACCCGTCGTTGAGCCGTCGGTGCCGCCGGTGGTTGAACCATCGGTGGTGCCCGTGGTCGAGCCGTCAGTACCGCCCGTAGTCGAACCGTCCGTCGTACCTGTGGTTGAGCCGTCTGTCGTAACGCCAGGGCCACCATTTGGTGGATTTACGCCATCGGTTGAACCATCGTCCCCCGAGCCATCTGTTTTTCCATCTGTCGAACCGCTGTCGGTTATACCGCTGTCTGTAGAACCACCATCAGTTGAGCCAGTCTCTGTGCCGGGATCAGTAATTTCACTATCAGGGTTATTTGCACCAAAGGCGTTATCGCCTGAGTCACAGCCAACTACCAGCAGAACCGAAATTAATATTGCTAATTTGGTTCTGAGCTTGAATTCACGCATGTCATTTGCTCCCAGCAAATTATTCTAAGCACCGAATTGGACAACTATGTGTGAGAGGATTTGGTACAAATTAAGGCAGTTCAACAAACAGATTCATATGACTTCCATGGTCAACAGCCTTTAACCCTTAAAAAGAATTTCCCGTCCTAGCAGGCGTCATTAATGGAAAATATCGGCCAGAGAGAAATAAACACAACACACCAGATACACTGAATATATAAGTAAGAGTGAATGTGCAAACTTGAATGGAAGTGCTGCCTTTCTATCAAATCATTTAATTTTTCATTTTTTAATAATGTTATCCATTAGATTTTTACTAACTCTAAACTCATGCCTGACTAGTTCTTTTCTGGTACTCAAAACACTAAATTTTGTGTTGTTATACGGATCAATGTCACATTAATGCATTTTAGATGCATCTAAACGCTTTCTGTTTTTGGTACGCACTTTCATCATCTTATGATTTCATTGACCTTCCAAAAGAATCACATAACAAATTTAAATAGGTAGCCACCTAAATTACATTAGGACTAGTTTTTAAATTAGCAATCCCTATATAAGTTAAAAAATAAAACTAATAAATACAAAGTTTGACGATCATAAAATTCATCAAAATATAATCATGGCCAGCATTTAAAACTAGCCACAACTGACAACTAAACTAGTCAAGCAATCGATGCTGATTTAATGGGAGTTATATAAGAAGTGCAGAAAACCGTAAGATAAAGACTAAAAGTAAAAGGTATCAAAATTAAGGCATCCCGAATATAATTTATGATACTATTATTTCCATATTAAAATTATGGCAATAGGTTAATGTTCGATTTTATTAACTTTTTCTTGTATTACCTTATGACTCTATACTGATCCCTACAGATTGATGTTGACTGTTTGTCAGGAGTAATAAAATGCATGACCCCAAGTCGACTCTTTGCAGTGCCAACAGTAATCTAATCAATACTCCTGATAATGCTGCACAGTTAAGAGCCTCCTCTCCTGTTATATGTTACCAAACTGATTCTCTTCCTGTTTTTGATATAACTTTTTATAAATCAATTAGATCAGTATCTGTCAGGACACTGTTGTTTGATATTCCCCCTCGACAAGTGCGATGCTTTACCGTTCCTGCTGGGAGCTTCTTTAGTATTTCCTGCTTACATGGTTCTCAGGTCGGAGATTTAAACCTTTGGCAGCGCGACAATTTGAGTGAGCGCTTTTTTAGTGGAAAAACACGCCAGTTACATGCTACTCACCTAACCACAGGCGACAGGCTTTGGAGCAATATGCCTTATCTGCGCCCAATAGCTACAATCACCGATGATTCACTGCAATGGTATGGCTGGGATGATGACGGTGCTGGTGTACATGACGTGATTGGCACACGGTGCGATCCATACACTCATCACAATCTTCAT
>NZ_JAALDL010000003.1 GCF_011045095.1 Grimontia sedimenti | reverse complement strand
AAACACATTTGAATACCTCAAACTTCCCGGCGCTGTTGTTCACGGAAATGTTCAATGTGAAGACGTCGCGAACGCCAATGAATGGCGATATCGAGGAGGGTTAGACGAGCAGGAATACAACTTCGATGTGAATGATGCCGACCCGAACTTCGCTGGGGTGCGGCTTTTTGAAGGGACGGTAGCCTACCTAGAGAAGCACTTTTGGACCATCGTACTGTCACCGGATATTGCCGCGAAGTTTATTAACCTTCTGACCATCGTATATAGTGAATTGGCTGATGGCAGACCAGAGCGTATCACCTTCGAAATCATGGATCCCATCCTGCTTACCTTCCCGCACAGGAAGTGTAATACCGTTGATGAGCTCGACTTCTACCCCACTTTTTGTACCGACCATCCAAAATATGAAGAACGCATCAAGCAGTGGCCGAAAGCGCCATATGATAAAGATTTCCGTTCCGATGACTTGATTGGCTGGTTGGTTACTGCCGCACCGACACCAGTATTTAATTACTTCAAGCCTTATACCCAGCACATGAGCAAGTTCCCCATTACAAATAGCCACTTCAGACGTGTTCAGGGTTTTGAATCTGACAATCTCGATCAGGCCATGGCAGAAGGTCGCCTCTTTATCCTCGATTTTGCCGACTTCCATGATGAAACTGTCGCCAAACGCAATTTCGATAACTTCGGTGCCCGCCTACACGCAGGTATCTGTCTGTTTGCCATTCCTGCGAATGGTACTGGGTTGAAAACCATTGCTATTCAGCCAACACAAACCCCACAACCTGGCGGTTTTTGGAATGATATTGGCTGGTTCTTCCTGGGTGTATTCGGATATGGCGACCAGAAGCACCCGCCCTCAAAAATCATCACTGCGGGAGATAACTACTGGGCTTGGCAAATGGCCAAGAACTGCATCACGACTATGACATCAATGGCAGGCGTTATCGATCACCTCTCCACCCATGTTTACCTTGGTCCGATTCCTGTGGCGTATTTCCGTAACATCACGGAGTACCATCCATTGCGGCCATTACTGGATACCCACTTGATGGCCTTGGTCACCAATAACCATATCGGCATATTCGAAGAAGTTGGCACCAGCGGACTGCCAAATGGTGAAGGGTATGAGTATACCTATGGCAACCCATACAATGGCCTGCTAACCGGCGCAATTCAGAGATTGTCTGGTTTCAGCAGCACAACCTTTGTGAACGCCACGCTACGAAGAAAAAATCACTACCATTTCTTCGAGCACAGCACACCGATTGATCGCATGGCCGATCCTGTCCTTGCACAGCTTGATGAATACCCGCAGCACGACGACAACGGACTGGCTCCTATCATCAATGAATGGGTCGATGGATATCTTCGCCTTTACTACCACTCTGACCAAGACGTTAAAGACGATACGGAACTTCAGGGCTTCCTCTATGAAACAACACATTATGGCAATGTAAGAGGCTTCCCGGATCACGCCGATACTCTGGATGAGTTGATTGATATTGTGTCCCGCATTATTTACTGGATGTCAGTCAACCACGCATTTGGCAGCATGGTTTCCTTTATGAAGCTGAGTGCCTTGGGGGTTTACCGTGACCATCCAATCGACCCACACTTCGGTTATACGGAGCGTGATTGGCTGAATATCTGCCCTCCAATGAATGTTGGAGCGGGCTTGTTTATGTTCTCGCGTATCTTTACCGACTTACCTGAGGATTGGCATCGCTCTCTCGGCAAATATCCCAAAGGACAATTCAAGCACGACCCAAATGTTTATCCGCTGCTTGATGTATTCCAGCAACAACTGCAAGCACTGGATGATGAAATCCGCGAGAAGAACTCGCGCCGTCGTTGGGCATACGACTTGAGAATGCCATCCACTATTACTGTCAGCCCTTGGAATTAACAGGAGTCTTATCATGGATAAGTTTGACCCATCCCGACGGGATTCAATGCGCAAGATGATCATTGCTGGCGGTGCTTGCGTAGCTTTGTCGCAAGTGAATTTGTGGAACCAACCACAGAAAGTACTTACCGCGCCAAAAGTGGATGACAAAGAGATTAAAGCGGCGGGCGAAGAACTGGCGCTGACCACGCCAGAGCAAGACGTCTTCGCCGTGATTAAGAAGAACCTGATGCGATCCAAAAACGTTACCGATGAACAAATTGGCGACTTTTCTCGACGCATCGTTGCAGCAAGCCCAAAAGGTACGGATTTCAAACAGGTCTTTTCCGGTTTGCAGAATGAGTTTCATCTGATGGAGCATTTCATTCGATATATTCATACCTAAGCGACTACGCAACTAAACGAGTGCCTTTGCCAGGTTGTGGTAGCGACAACCTGGCCTTTTTTAATCAGCTCTCAAACCCAATTAATACATTTATCCCTGCGCGCTCTGTCGGATAGCGATCTGGCGTCGAATGACAAGCCGACACCCTCTCCGTTTTATAACATTTGAAAATAAGAACTGAAGCCTTCGTAACGTCAGTTGGCATCTTTAGAGGGGATAAAGACATTGGAAATAAGCAGCCATACAAATTTAATGCAAGCAGATCAGATGCGCAAAGGCATGATCATCAGCAAAACCTGTGCTGTCATCGCCAAAGGGAAAAGCCCTCAAACCACGCAGCCAGGATATTCGCTGCAATCTATGCGCCATGGCGAGCCTGTTAATGAAGACGCTATTCGTGCTAAAGCGAAACAATTAGGCCTTGATCAGCAAGAACAAGATCTTTTCGTGGTGATCAAGCGCAATCTGGTTCATTCGAAAAAAGTCAAAGACGGGCAAATCGCCGCCTTTGCAAAGCATGTTGTCCAATACTGTGATTCTGAAGCGGACATTTATAACGCGCTGAAAGGCATTGAACAGCAAATGGCAGTCATGGATCATTTCATTCGATACATTCACGTCTAACCTTCACGCTTTTCAGTCATTCCCTCACATCATCTAAAAGACATTTCAAGCAAGTAGTCTCATTGCACATTTAGGATAATTCAATGGCATGTGCAGACTACATGCTGAACCCTCTAACTTCCTACCATCTGAAGGATTCTTATAAAAATCACGGATTACTTCAGCCATGGAGGTTGTTATGGCAGCAAAGAAAACGACACATCTAACCCTCTCTACAACAGCATTACTCGTGCTATCAGCACTGAATATTAGCCACGCCAACGCAGCGGGCTATCAAATTGCATTTGACTCATCTGGCGGTCTTGGTCGTGCCTATGCCGGTGAAGCCGCCATCGGTGACAGCGCAGCGTCAATGGGACGAAACCCAGCCAGCATGACGCTCTTTGAACGTCCTGAGTTCTCCGGCTCAATGATTTACTTTGACGCAGAAATCGACGTGACAGGTCACTCTGCGGCACAGTCATCCTCAGACATTATTCCCTCCCAGTTTGTTCCTGCCAGTTATTATGTTCAGCCTCTTAATGAACAAATGGCCGTGGGATTAGGGCTGTACGCCAATTACGGATTGGGAACTGATTTAAAAGACGATTTCATTGCTGGAGATATCGGTGGAGACACAGAGCTATTCACCGTTAACATCAACCCTGCTATCGCCTATCAGGTCTCTCCGATGCTGAGTCTTGGCGCAGGTATTAGCCTGGTTTACGCCAGTGGCGAGGTAAACCGACATTATGGCGGGGGTGCTGGCAGTTTCGGTGTGCAGCCCTCAGACAAGATTTTAAGTTGGGATGGTGATGACTGGGCATTTGGCTGGAACGTGGGCGCGTTGTTGGCACTGGATGAGAAAAACCGTTTTGGCCTTTCTTACCGTGCAGGCGTTGATCTCAAGCTCGAAGGCACTTTCAACGATTTCAGCCCAGGTGTTGCCATTCCCGGTGGCGGTTCAACCACCGCCGTTTCTAATGTACCGCTACCGGCGATCGCGGAATTTTCGGGGTTCCACCAGCTAGATGACAAATGGGCAATTCACTATAGCGCGCTTTGGACGCAATGGAGTGAATACAAGGAATTCAGTGCTTCCAGTAGTGACTGCAGTATCAATGGAGGCATCTGTTTCTTGAAACCTGAAAAGTATGACGACAGCTGGCGCTGGGCGATTGGTGCAACCTATCAGCTCAACCCAGCCATTAAGCTGCGTGCAGGCTTTGCACTCGACGAGAAAGCCGGAGAAACAACCCTGAGCATTCCTGACCAAGATGCCTATTGGTATTCGACAGGTATGAATTACCAACTTGATACCAATTGGTCGTTTGATCTCGGTTTGGCTTACATGGACCGTTCAGATGAGTCTTTTACTGAAACCAGCTTATTCGCAGTAGACCATGACTATACGGCAAAAGGCTATTTGCTGATTGTTGGAGCACAAGCAAACTACCGTTTCTGACCAAAGAACGTAACCGTCCTTAAAACAGCCCGCCTCGCGGGCTTTTTTATGCGTTCAGAACGACAGGTAACAAGGAAAAAAAGCCGGTGCATCTAGCACCGGAAAAGACGAGAAAAAGTAAAGGACAGATTTAGGATTCAGTTCGAAGATCTTTACGGAGGATTTTACCAACGGCAGTTTTCGGAAGCTCGGATACCACAACGACTTGCTTCGGGACTTTGTAAGCCGTGAGGTTTTGACGACAAAAAGCCTCCAACGCTGACAGTTCCAGCGTCTCTTTTGCCGTGATAAAAGCTTTAACCGCCTCGCCAGTAGCTTCATCGGCTACCCCAATCACGGCGGCTTCCAATACATCGGGATGCGAGCAAAGCACTTGTTCCACTTCACTTGGGTAAACGTTAAAGCCGGAAACCAGCACCATATCTTTGAGCCGATCAACAATTTGAATACAGCCATCCTCGAGGATCACTCCCATGTCCCCAGTCTTAAAAAAACCATCCGCTGTTAAGACTTGTCCCGTTTCTTCCGGGTTATTCCAGTACCCTTTCATGACTTGTTCGCCTTTCAACACAATCTGGCCAACCTCGCCTTGCGGTAGAGCCCTGTCGTTCAAGTCCCAGATTTCCACGGCGGTATTGATTAAAGGCCTACCGACAGTGCCGTAATGTTCTGCCCCCGGTTGATTCAGACTGATCACCGGTGAGGTTTCTGACATGCCGTACCCTTCGGTGATGGTACAAGCTGTCACCTCTTCCCACGCTACGCGGGCAGCATCGATCAGTGCCGTTCCGCCAGAGAGCGTGATTTTGAGGTGCGAAAAGTCCAGAGCGCGAAATTCAGGATGCTGACATAAGCCGACAAACAAAGTGTTAATGCCAGCAAAACCCGTGAATTTATGCGGTTGGAGTTGGGCAACAAAAGTATCGAGATCTCTTGGGTTGGGGATCAAAATGTTGGTGTTGCCTTGAGAGAAAAACAGAATGAGGTTCACGGCAAATGCATAGATGTGATAAAGCGGCAACGGACAGACAAACAACTCTTCTCCCGGCACCACCACATCTTTCAAGCGTTCTTCCATTTGTGCCATGTTCGCCAGCACGGAAGCGTGAGTCAGGCATGCGCCTTTTGCTCTGCCAGTTGTCCCACCTGTGTACTGCAACATACTGAGCGCTTCAGCATCTATCGCAGGCGGTACAAAGGAAGCGGCTTCTCCCGCCAGGATCTCATCCAAATCTGCTTGAAGAATATCCCGCTCGCTTAGTGTCGAGGCTTTTCCTCCTCCTTTTGCATAAATCACGACATCAATGTCGGTGTGATCAATCACAGAGGCTAAAGGTGCAGAAAGAGGTGCAAAGATCACCAGCGCTTTCGCACCAGAGTCCGAAAACTGATGCTGCATCTCTCTCGGCGTATAAAGTGGATTGGTGTTTACAAGCACCAATCCGGCGCGCAAGGCTGCAAACGCAGCAATAGGAAAGTCGAGAATATTAGGGAGCTGAATTGCTATCCGATCGCCCGGCTTTAAGTTCGTATTGTTTTGAAGCCAGCCTGCAAACTGGCGGGATTTTTCCTCAACATCACGATAGCTCAGGCTTTGTGGTCCGCAATAGAAAGCCGTTTTGTCAGCGTATTTATCGCAGGCGCTTTCAATAAAAGTCGCCAATGTGATGCTGCTTTGTTGAATAACATTGGTCACGTTCATCATCCTTCTGTTTGGGTTCCTTGTTGTGTACGTTTTATCGTGACAGCGTCACGTCTCTACTCTCCAACAAAGAACTTGTAGAACAAGTGATGCATTTTTTTGCCGTACGGTGGGAAGAGCATATCGCTGAAAAACAATTTCCCGCGTACCAAAACCGATTTGCAGTGGGAGAACGTTCTGAAGCCTTCCACACCGTGGTAGCTGCCCATACCTGAATCTCCAACACCACCAAATGGCAAGTCATCGACAACCACATGGAATGCCGCGTCATTGATACAAACACCACCCGCGTGCGTTTCTCTCAAAAACCGACGCTGGAAGTCTTTGTCAAAACTCAGAACATACAACCCAAGTGGGCGTGCGTTGCTGTTAATAGCATCAATCACATCCTGGGTATCCTGATAACCAAGAATCGGTAAGATTGGGCCAAAGATTTCTTCCTGCATGACTTTCATAGATGCACTGGCACCCAACACCAATGTCAGAGGCATAAAGCAACCTTCCGGTTGGACATCAAGCTCACCAAGATGCACGACCTGAGCACCTTGTGCCTGTGCTTCCTCCAAATACCCCATCAAACGCTCGAACTGCTTGGGATTGATCACCCGGGTACGTTTGTCATTCCCCAGTGTTGAGGGGTACATGGATTCATAGCGACGGCGTATCTCCGCAACCAACTCATCCAATCTTTCATTCGGGCAATAAATGTAGTCTGGAGAAACGCAGGTTTGTCCTGCATTCATGGTTTTGCCATAGATAAAGCGTTTAACGGCTTCATTCAGGGGGATCTTGTCATCAATGATCACCGGCGATTTCCCGCCTAATTCAAGGGTCACTGGAACGAGTTTGTCGGCAGCGGCTAGCATCACATGCCTGCCAACCTGCGTTGAGCCAGTAAACAGCAGGTGATCAAAAGGCAATTCAGAGAAAGATTTGGCCACATTGGCATCCCCTTCCACCACATGCACTTTGTCGCGCGGAAAGACGCTGGCGAGCATGTCCACCAGCACCGCATTGGTCGCGGGGGTGTATTCCGACACTTTGATCATCGCGCGGTTTCCTGCCGCAATTGCGGCCACCAATGGTCCGATGGTCAGAAAGACCGGGTAGTTCCAAGGCGAAATGATCCCTACCACGCCCAAAGGCTGATAATGAATTTCTGCCTTGGCAGGCTGAAAGACAATGCCGACTTTGCGTTTTTGAGGTTTTATCCAGCGACGAAGATGCTTGATCGTGTAGTCAATCGAGGACAGAGAAGAAAAGATGTCGCCCAGCATACTCTCATCGTGACTTCGATAGCCGAAGTCTTGCTCCAACGCTCTCAGCAAATTTTCCTTTTCACGATGAATGGCAGATTTAAGTAATTTCAAATCCGCAACCCGGCTTTCGTAACTGGGGTATCTGTCTTTGTTAAAGGCGCGTTTTTGCACATAGAACAAGGTGTTGATGGTTTCTGCGCTCTTATTTTCAGAGCACTGGGCCGTTTCTTGTTCCATCATGACCGGCTCAGAAAGTTTCTCTGCGTTATTCATATTGTTCTCCCGACTGCAAGCCTCCTTTTTCTGAGATTTCCGATAGGTTTGGATATCAGAAGGATGCATAACTTCTTCGATACTGAGTACTCAATATGCGCCAACGACGGGAGAAGGCTTTGTTAATTTATGCCAAAGGCTTATCTGTATTTATCTTTAATATAAAAAAGGAGCGCCAAAATGGCGCCCCTGAGTGAAAATCTGTTTGTTGATTGATTAATGGCGACAGCTTTCTGCCAAGGTATTTGCCGAAAGATAACGGTGACGATATGCACCAGGTGCACACCCCTCCCAACGCCTGAATGCGCGATTGAAGTTAGCCACATTGGAAAATCCCACCAAGTAACCTATTTCACTGATACTCATGTGAGGTTGCTTGATGTAGTTCATCGTCAGCCTCTTACGCGTATTGTCGAGGATGTCTTTATAACAGGTTCCCTGATCATTCAGTTTGCGCTGAAGGTTTCTGAGGCTCAGTCCCAGCTGTTTTGCAACATCCGCCTGAGACGGTGCACCGAGCGGTAGTTCATCCACAATTCGGGTTTCAATCTGGAAGGTCAGATTGGTTTTATCTACCCGACACATGAATTTGTTCAGCATTTCGAGGTGCATTTCGTTGATAGCAGGATTACTGCCAATCGACTGGGCTCGAGCAATTTCCGCATCCATCACAACCGCATTGCGATCGCAGCCATATTCAATGGGACAATCGAAAAACGCTGCCGCCACTTCGCAATCCGTGCTTGGACGCTCGAAGTTAAATTGGATTTTGATTGGATTGAAGTCACGACCAACAATGTCGCGGGATAATTGCACCAGCGTTGCCTGAAACGCTTCGATCATATGAGGCGTAAGCACCTGACGGCCGCTGTCTGCGTAGCGATAGACTTCCAGATCTGACACGAAGTCGACACCCCTTTCCTCATAGGCGTACATGTTGCAGCAGTTGGAAACCACACGTTTATATTGGGCGACGCGTTCCAACGCTTCTTGAAGGCTGTATGCAGATTGCACTGCATAGCCAAGTGCATGAAGCACGGAGGGATGAAAGCTTCGCGCCACTTCGATATTAAAAGCGCGACCACCTACTTTGCTGTTGCAGTAAGCGAAGAGATTGCCAAGGCTTTGCACGCAGACTCTTCCTTCAGGATCGTTCACTTCAGAAGGAGAAATGCCAAACCTTTCTAAGGTTTTGATCGGATCGATATCATGGCTTTTCATCGCCCGGGTAATAGGGATAAGCCATCCACTCAATGTTGAATAATATGCGTTCATACTAGTCACTTCCTTGAAATACCGGGCCGCAAGCACTGAATCTGCAGCTAGGTATACACCCCATCAATGTTGCAACCATGTTGCATTAAGTAACGATAGTGTGAGTGGCAAAGATATAAATGACCATATTCAAGTTTTGATGGATTTAATGGTTTAAACAGGTGTTCATCCAATTAATGAAACGTGATTCTTAATATTGACTTATTCGACCAAAGCGAACGTTTTATGAAATCTAACTACTATTGGAAAGAATAAAGCCAGCGAGTGCTGGCTTCGTATAGGTATGCCCAAACGACCTGAAGATGCTCGCATTCAGGTTGTTTGAGTATAAGCATTTAAAAATCTATCGGAGGCTGCTTTCGCATCTCTTCCAACGAGCTTCCCATCCTTATAGGGTCAGAAAGAGACTCATGCTCGTAGACACTTTCCGTAAACTCCAAAGCGTCATAAAAAGCCCAGCCCTGTTGCGATAATTCATTCGCAATTTCCAATTTGTTCTTTCCTCCGTGATGCATGTCGACCACTTCGGCAAAGGTGTCCTTCTCACTCATGGTAGCTCCTCTCAGGCAAAGGAAACACCTCATTACCCTAGTGAGAGATCCTCACCAAAGTTGTATCAAAATCCTGACTGACTCACGCAATTCATCTGCCTGTAAAACTTGGCAACATCATCACCACAAAAACCAATCAATTTCACCTCAGGCAACTTTTCTGCCTTCTCAGCTAGATAGCGTTAAGCAATCGCTCTCTTTTATGTAAATGGTCGAAATTGTTTCAATAAGTGGACATTTGTGATTGTCATCGCATGGCCGTATTAAAGAGATCGTACACTTAACTGGACTTTTTTGAACCACGTCGAGGAATTAAGTATGTACGACATCAATATCAAGCCATCTTCCCTTCATACCAACCTTCAGCAAACCATCATTGCGTTGAGCAATGCACAAGCAACTGAGAGTAATAAGCAGGCTTTCATGCAGTCCGTTGAAGAATATATGTATGAAAATCATTACTTTGACCTGTTCGAAAAAATCGTTTCGTATCGCGTAAATGAAATCCATCAAATGCAGGATCAAGATGCACCCCGTGGCAACCTCTACACCACGCTGACATCGCCGCTGGCACAAACGATTACCGGTGTGAAGCCCATTAACAATCTTCCATCCTTGTTCTTGTATATCGAGCGCACAGCTATTGCTTTCTATGGTGATATTCTGATGTGTTGGGCAGAGTTTAAAGCGTTTCAAATCAACCAGCAGGCCAAACGCCATCTGCAAGCACACTATGATGAGCAATGTCCGCCAAGCGGTTCTGAGGAAAATGTGAGCGAAATGTACCGCTACGAAGTGGTGGAAGACATCCGGAACGATGAGAGATTGTTCTTAACCAGTCATTCTCTGTATCCGATGACGCTTTCTCTTGCCAACGTCCTCATCAACCTTGAAACCTTTGTGAAGCAACAGCATTGGTACGAGATGCTTTACTACCTGGATATTTCTGCGTCCGGTGAGCACTTCATCCTGTACCAAGATATTGGTGGCCAGGCTCCGTTGCTTCTCTCTTCTGCGCTTATTCAGCGTTATGAGCAACATGACAACTGGTTGACGTTTGACCCCTTCTTCCAAACAGACAGTTGGACTCTCACCTTATCAAATGAGAAAATTAGCACATTAGAACAGTCCGGCATTTTCTCTAACCGACTGAAAAGTAAATTAAATATGCAATCTGTTGAAAAGTTTGATTATTCCCTTTTGCGAGCTGTCACACAAAAGCAAGCTGTCTGTGAAATAATCAGAATGGCCATCAGCGGACCACGCGAGAAGTTGAACCATGTCCTTTACCTGACACTCAAATACTTGACGTTGAAACTGGCTGATATTGGCCTTGAGGTGGCTTACACCATCGTCGAACAACCTTCTATCCTCGGGTTCTACCAATCAGTGAATAACGACAGTAAAAACATTCTGCCTTACGTCGCGCTTTGCCAACAGCAAGTCGCGGGTACAGCGTTAACCACTTATCAAGGTGTCGTTTTCACAGGCCCAATGAGTCAGGCATTCGAAGAAAACAGCTTCAGAGATTACAACAAGAGAATTATTTCAATGCGAAAACTCGCGAGAGCCTCTGCCAATGCATGATTTTATCGGGGCTATCTCCAGTAACTATATAGCGATATTCCTTGTCGCTATCGCCAGTATTGTCGCGATTTGGGCCACCAATTTCGCACGGGCGCTGGCAAAAAACAGGTCGGGGATCACCCGACCTTTGTATCGCCCATACACCCTTTATACCGCCTTCATTTCGGCGTGGATTCTGTCGAACGCCTACTTCCAGTCTGGCCTTTTGGTGTACTTTGGGGAGCCCGGTGCAACTCTCATGGCACTGGCGGCAAACCTGTTTTCGGGATTAGCTTTTGCTTTTGCTTACCTTTTTTCCTGCCGATTAGTGTCGGAACATGAAGGGTTTCAAATAAAACGCTGGCACTGGTGGTTTTTCCTCACCACCTGCGCAATCACCTTGATCACCAATTTAGTGCCTGGACTGAATGTCGTTTCCGTAGACGTATATGACATCGGCAACTTCGTCATACACTTTGGACCGACAAGTGGCGTATTTTTCGGGATTCTGATCCTGCTGATCATCATGACCCTGACCAACTTCGTCTATTCCAGCCGAAGCAAAATCAAACTGCAGCAGATCAAGGCAAAGTACATGGTGTTGGGGATGGTCGCCTTTATCGTCTCGACGTTTATGGCGCATTTCCTTATTCCTGTGGTATTCAACGATTTCTCGGTCGTCTGGGTGCCGCCTGCCCTGTCCATCATTGAAGCTCTGCTGGTTGGTTATGCCTTGTTGCACAACCGCTTTTACAGCAGCCGTTATATCGCGATGATCATCGTCAGCTTCCTGATTAACGCGTCGCTGTATATCGTGCCTATATCGCTATTGACGGCCCGTCACTTCCCGATGGAAAGCGTCATCTTTGTGGCTTGGACAGTACTGGCCGGTATGTTCTGGAACCGCTCACACAAGTACATTCGCGGAAAAGTGAACCGCCTCTTCTATAAAGAGAAAGGCAACCCGGTTGAAAACATCTGTAACCTGATTGGGGAGTTCCGCTATTCCACCGATGATGCCGTGGTTCAGCTTAACGAAGTGTTGAATGCCAAATTTGGCCGAATTCAAAAGGTCGACAACAACGCAGACAACAATGTATTCCTCTCCTGTTTCCATGGCGACCGCTCAGTGCTGGTGAAAGAAGAGCTGGAGTATGAAATCAAGCATGAGGAGCCTGAGGTACAGGAGGAGTTGCTTGATGTCACCCGGGCAATGGTCAATGCAGGGACTTCTCTGGTGCTTCCCATTACGAACGAGAAGAAAGAGGTTACGCACCTTTATATGGTGTCAAAAGACAACGACCTTTTCTCCAGTGAAGAAATCATGGGATTACAACGGCTTTTCGATGAAGCTAACCGCTTTATCGTGACCGAAGACAAAGTGCGAAAATCGCAGGTATTAGCAGGTTCTATCGCCCATGAAATCCGCAATCCACTCACGAAAATTAAATACCATTTCGAGAGAATCGATGCGGACATGTTTGGTGTCGAAAATGGCTCGCTTGCGCCTTTTGCTTCTCAGGAAATGCAGAAGCTCTATCAAGAATTGTCAGAAGGTAAAAAAGCCGTTCAACTCGGCACCCGTTTTATCGATGCCATTCTGGATGAGCTTCGCGGAGACGGCATCAGCACCAGCTTATTCGCTTATTACTCTGCGGCAGATTTGACAACACAAGCGATCAAGGATTTCAGTTTCTACAGTGAAGACCACAGAAG
Source organism: Grimontia sedimenti (assembly GCF_011045095.1). Taxonomy (GTDB): domain Bacteria; phylum Pseudomonadota; class Gammaproteobacteria; order Enterobacterales; family Vibrionaceae; genus Enterovibrio; species Enterovibrio sedimenti. The sequence continues at coordinate 345,280 of NZ_JAALDL010000003.1, read as the reverse complement.
CCGGATTGACCTGAATGTGCAGGATGACTTCTTCTTCCACGGCAGCGATACCCTCTACAGCTTTGTGCTCTTAAACCTGCTAAAAAATGCGGTGTACTACTTCGACTCTCATCCGGAAAGTCGCATCAGAATTCACTTTGCGCATTCGAAAGGCGGGAATTCAGTGCATGTTGTCGATACCGGACCCGGGATCCCGGTAGCGCAGCTTTCGCATATCTTTGATGAGTTCTACACCAGCGGTAAACAGCAAGGCAATGGCCTTGGCCTGTCTTACTGCAAACGGGTAATGGAGTCCTTTGGCGGCACAATACGCTGCGACTCTGTTGAAGGTGAATACACCGAATTTGTCTTAACCTTCCCTTCTGTTGACCAACAAGAGCAGGATGAAGAAACCCAAAGCCGCATCAAACAGTTTGCTGCCGCCAAGTCATGTCTGGTTGTTGCCCAACCTGAGGCTGGCAGTTGGCTTTCTAAGGAATTCGGCGCGTTAGACATCAACGTCTGTTTTGCTCATGATATCGAGACAGGATTCACCCACGAGCTTAACCAGCCTGTCGATTTCATTGTGCTGGAGCGCGCTATGCTGGAACAGGACATGGCATTGGTGAAAGCGCTGCGCGCCGGTGATTTGGGTCACCATGCTCAGGTAACTCCTGTGCTGGTATTCGATACCAACGCCCAAACCGTGCCTTCTACCTTCTCGGAGCATCTGGTGCAGGGTGAGCTTGAAGGTGTGTTCAACAAGCTCCAGTTTCTTCGCTCCTTTGACAACCTGATTGACGAAGGCAAGCTGGCAAAACTCGGCAGTCTAATTGGGAAACGGGTTCTGGTTGTGGACGACATGCAGGTCAACCGCATGCTGGTGAAAGCCTACCTCACCAGCGAAGGCATTGAAGTCGAAGAAGCCGCTTCAGGCGACGAATCCATTCAGAAGGTGAAAACAGAACATTTCGATTTGATCCTGATGGACATTCACATGCCGGGTCGAAACGGTATTGAAGCCACCCATGAAATTCGCCGTTTGGTTGGGCCAATCCCAGTGGTTGCCCTGTCTGGCGAATACAGCGAAGAAGTGACGCTCGCCATCCGAGAGGTGATGCAAGATCACTTGGTGAAACCCATTACCAAACAGCAGTTATTAAGAACGCTGACAAAGTGGCTGGTGCATGGGTTTGCCAGCCATGAAACCATCAGCAACGTACCGGACATTAAGCATTAAGCGCTATTTGCTAGTCGCGTAAAGCAGTACGTTCTCCAAAAACAAGAAAAGGCCATAAAGGCCTTTTCTTTTTATGTACCAGATGAAATCGCTATCCCTGATAGCCCATCAACCTTGGCATACTTAGGATCAAGTCTGGGAACAAGATCATAATGAACAGTGCTGCCAGCAGAACGAAGATGAACGGAATCACTTGCTTGATAATGCCCGCCAACGGAATCTTAGTGGTGCCGTTTATCACGAACAGCAAGACCCCATAAGGTGGTGTAATCAGGCCAATCATCAAGTTCACGATGGTCACCACACCGAAGTGAACAAGGTCGATACCCAATTCACGACAGGCAGGTACAAAGAGTGGCACGATAACCAGAATCACGGTGGTAGCATCCAGCAGGAAGCCAAGACCGAGATAAATCAGGTTAACAATCAGCAAGAACTGCAGCGGTGACAAGTCTGCCGCCGTAATCATTTCTGCAATCGCGGTCGGAACATTCTCTGTCGCTACGATGTAGTTGAAGATCAGTGCAGAACCGATAACCAGACCGACAGATGCCGACGAGTACGCGCTTTCTTTCAGCGCCATGTACAGTTGCTTGAAGCTGATTGAACGGTACGCGACTGCCAGAATCAAGGCATAGGCTGCCGCCACTGCCGCCGCTTCGGTTGGCGTAGTGATACCACCGTAAATACCGAACAGCAGGATCGCTGGCATCATCAAGGTTGGCAGCGCGCGGAATGTGATGCGTGGGATATCCTTCATCGGCGTGCGTGGCTCTTTCGGGATATCCATCTTGGTCGCCATATAGGCGTTCAGGCCCATCAGAACCACACCCATCAGAAGACCCGGTACCAAACCTGCGATAAAGAGGTAACCGACAGAGGTATCAGACACCAAGGCGTATATGACCATCGGAATCGAAGGCGGAATGATCGGACCAATTGTCGCTGAGGCGGCAGTAATCGCTGCTGCATAAGACGGCGGATAGCGACCATCTTTGGTCATCATGTTAATGATAACGCGGCCTACGCCCGCGGCGTCAGCTACCGCAGAACCCGACATACCCGAGAAGATCAGACTGGAAACGATGTTAACGTGTCCTAAGCCGCCACGAAAATGGCCAACCATTGCGACACAAAACTGGAGTAGTCTGTCCGTGATACTGCCTGCGTTCATAATGTTCGCCGCAGCAATAAAAAGAGGCACAGCCAACAGAATAAAGCTGTTGTAGAACCCCTGAATAATTTGTTCGCCTGCCAGCGCCAAGTCCTGACCACTGACTGCCAAGTAAACAATGGCACCAATAATCATAGAGAAAGATACTGGCGTACCGAAAGCCGCCAGCAACAGCACTGTCACCAGACATAGTGTTAAAGCTAAACTCATTCTTCCACCTGCTCATCCTTGTCTTCTTGCACTTTGTAGTTCGGATTCAGGAATTGAATCAGTGCAAGGCCGTAGCGGAGAATAATCGCGCCAAGGAAAATCCCGTAAATACTGAATACATAATCGAGGCGCCATTTCAAAATCGCGCTTTTCTTGATTTTGTAGAACGTGATGTAGTCCCACGTCGGCAAAAAGCTCATCCCGAAACCGATGATGATGCCCAATGCAGACAAGATCAGAAAAATACGTTGTACCTTCCCAGGCACACTTAAAAAGAGAAGATCAAAGCGAATGTGATCTTTATGACGCAGACAAAACGCGCCAGCCCAGAAGATCACCCACAGCCAAAGTGTCAGAAGCACTTCTGACGACCAGCCAATCGGATCATTCAAGACGTAGCGGGAAAATATTTGCGCACAAAAGAGAAGGAACATTACCGCCAACATGGTGACTGCAACGCCATCTGCTATTCGCTGTAACCAGTGCAGAATCGTTTTCACAACATGACTCCCTAGTTGTTGTGCTTATCGGCAATCAAACTAAAGCGCTGGATGCTTAGTTCAGGAAACACCAAATCGACCTTGGTATTCCCCCGCCCTAATCCATGGCGACAGCCTTCCCTGTCCCAGAGTCCTTCCATACTTCACTCCTTGTTGTCAGAGATTTACTCTCTTTTTTGTATAGAGCATTCGCCCTTATTGAACTGTCATTAGCCTAGACGATGTAATTGCCCATTTGTTACCCGATTGTGTCTCATTTGTTAAAACGTCACCTATTTTTCAAATTAGGGGATATTTTTAGATTTATAGCCTATTCACACAAACGAGACAGATGCAGAGAAGTTTAGGGAGTAAAACTGAAAAGGCGTCGTGATGGACACGACGTGATTTTCTCTCTAGAGCTCAGTTTCATTGAGGCATAGATAAATGACGCTGTACGAAACACTTCGCACGGATTTGTTGAAAGGTGAGTTTGAGCCGGGAAGCCGGCTCAGAATGGAATCGCTGAAAGAACGCTATGGCAGTGGTGTGAATCTTTTGCGCGAAAGCCTGACAAGACTCTCCTCTGAAGGCTTGGTGATTGCAGAAGGCCAGAAAGGCTTTCATGTCGCAAGCTTTTCAATCCAGAAGATGGAAGAGCTCACCCGACTTCGCATTCTTCTTGAAACAGATGGCGCCCGCGCATCCTTTGCAAACGGCGATATGGAATGGGAAAGCAACCTGGTTGCTGCCCACCATAAACTCGAACACGTCGAGAGCAAAATGCGCGAAAACATCGATGAGTATTTCATGATGTGGCACCGGTGCGATTACGAATTTCATGCAGCTTTGATTGGCGCATGCCAGTCAGAATTACACATGCACTACCACAGACAGGTCTACGATCAATTTAGGCAGTTTGTCGTCATGGAACTGCGTACCGAAGGTTTCCGCGGAAAGTATGTGGTGGATGAGCACCAGACAGTGTTAGACGCCGCGCTGAATCGCGATCTTTCTGCTTGTGTGAATGCGTTAGAAGCCCATCTAGGTGGATTTCTAACACGAATGAGAGAAACAAGTACCCAATAACGGCAGACTCACCCTGCCGCACATAACAAAGACAAAATCATAACAAGGAAGTTAGAACTCAATGGAGAAGCCTAGAATTGCCGTGGTTGGCGCTGGATTAATCGGCAAAAACCACATCCGACTCGTTTCTGAAAGCAAAGCATGTGATTTGGCAGCGATTGTCGATCCTTTTGAGGCCAGCAAGGCACTGGCAAACGAGTATGGCGTGCCTCACTTTGAAAACCTGATAGAGCTGCTCGAATCAGGCATCGCAGACGGTGTCATTCTCGCCACACCTAATAACCTGCATGTCCAACAAGCCAAGCTCTGTATTGAATATCGTGTGCCGGCTCTGATTGAGAAGCCAGTGTCTCACACCGTTGAAGAAGCTAACTCATTACTCGACATCGCCACCAAAGAACCAGGCATCTGGGACACCTTGCTGGTCGGCCACCACCGTATGCATAGCCCTATTATCAAACGTACCCGTGAAATCATTGAAACGGGCGCGATTGGTCAGGTGGTGGCTGCTCATGGTAGCGCCATGTTCTACAAACCTGACGATTACTTTGTAGCAGCGCCATGGCGCACCAAAGAAGGTGGCGGCCCAATTCTGATAAACCTTATTCATGACATCGGCAATCTACGCTATCTATGCGGCGAAATTGTCGCTGTGCAGTCTATGGCATCTAACCGCAGACGTAAGTTCGAGGTTGAAGATACCGTTTCTATCAACCTCAGCTTTGCCAACGGTGCACTCGGTACTTTCCTACTTTCAGACACCGCAGGTTCTGGTCAAAGCTGGGAGCAAACCTCACAGGAAAACAAAGCCTACGCGAGCTATCCCGATGAAGATTGTTACCACATCGCTGGTACCAGTGGTTCGATTTCAGTGCCAACGATGCGCCTTAAGTACTACCAAAACGAAGAAGACCGCTCATGGTGGAAACCTTTCGAATGTGAAAACGTATCGCTCGAACGTAAAGATCCACTGATTGAACAGCTTAATCACTTCTGTCGCGTGATCCGTAAAGAAGAAAAACCATTGGTCACGGTACGAGACGGCCTGCAAAACCTTCGCGTGACAGAAGCCGTGGTTGAGGCTGTGAAGACTGGTCGCACCGTTTACATCGATGACATCGCGTAGGAGGGCTCGAAATGAAATCCATTCTGGTCATGAACGGCCCTAACCTGAACATGCTTGGCCAACGCGAACCTGGTCTGTATGGACACAGTACATTGGCGGATGTCGAACAGCTTTGCCGAGATACTGGCGCTAAACATGATGTCACCGTCGAGTGCTTCCAGAGCAACCATGAAGGCGAACTGATTGAAGCACTGCACAATGCTGGCCGCGCAGTAAAAGCAGGGAAAATGATCGGCGTAGTGTTCAACGCTGGCGCTTACACGCATACCTCTATCGCCCTTTATGACGCGATTAAAGCAGCTGAAGTCCCTGTGATTGAGCTTCATATTTCCAATGTGCATGCTCGTGAATCGTTTCGCCATCACTCCTACCTTTCACCTGTCGCAGTCGGTGTGATTGTTGGGTTTGGAGTTCAAGGTTACGCACTGGCCATTGAGGGACTTATTGTTAAACGGGGAGCGCAGTCATGATTTACTCCATAGCAACCATTTGCCTTTCGGGTACATTCCGCCAAAAGATTGAAGCGATTGCCAAAGCAGGCTTTCGTGGCGTCGAAATATTTGAGAGCGATTTAATCACTCACAACGGTTCGGTTCACGAAATCCGAAGCATGTTAGACGATCACGGTCTTGAGGTTGTGACCTATCAACCCTTCCGCGATTTCGAAGGCCTCCCTTCCCCTTACCGGGAGAAAGCGTTTGATCGCGCGGAAAGAAAGTTTGATCTGATGGAAGAGCTGGGCACCGATTTGTTGATGGTCTGCAGCAGCGTGTCGCCGCAAGCTTTGGGCGGCATTCAACGCGCAGCAGATGATTTCCATGAGCTTGGCGAGCGCGCAGCCAAACGCAACATGCGGGTTGCCTATGAAGCCTTGGGATGGGGTAAATACGTTTATGATTATCGCGACTCATGGGAAATTGTGCGTCGCGCCAATCACAAAAATGTCGGGCTGTGTCTCGACACTTTCCACATTTTTTCTCGCCAGACCGAGCTGGATACCATGCTCAACATTCCCGGCGACAGAATTTTCCTCGTACAGGTTGCCGATGCCCCTAGCCTTTCGATGGATCATCTCAGTTGGAGCCGACACTACCGCTGCTTCCCTGGACAGGGCGATCTTCCTATTGGTCAGTTTGTGTCTAACCTTCACGCGACGGGTTACGACGGGCCTTTCTCTCTGGAGATTTTCAACGATCAATTCCGTGCAGGCTCGACGGAAAAAACTGCCCGTGACGGCTACCGTTCACTGGTTTACGCCAACCGCGCGGCAGAAAAATCCGCTGATACGGAAGCGCTTGAAATTCCGAGTGTCAACCCGCCCAGCGAAGTACAGTTTATTGAATTCGCCGTAAGCGACAATGAAAAGCTCGCCCTGACCAAGCTGCTGTCTCAGCTTGGTTTTTGCCACGCTGCCACCCACAAACATAAAGATGTGGAGTTGTGGAAACAGGGGAACATCCATCTGGTGATGAATATGGAGCCAGACAGCTTCGCCCAAAACTTCCACCAGCAGCATGGCGTCTCCGTTTGTGCTGTGGGTTTAACCTGTACCAATGTGGGCGATATGGTGGAGAGAGCCAAGAAGCTTGAGTTCTCGCCGGTTTACGGAAACCTTGAAAATGACACGCATGGTATTCCTGCCATCTATGGCCCGGGTCAAAGCCTCCTTTACATGGTGGATGACGCTGACCAGCCTCCTCATTGGGAGCGCGAATTCAAATGGCATGAAGACGCCACTCAGCACGCTTTCCTCAACAAAGTTGACCACGTAGCCACCACCATGAGTTATGAAGAAATGCTTCACTCGGTGCTGCTCTATCGTGCAATGTTCAGTATGAAAACCATGCCAACCGTCAGCGTTTCAGACCCTGGTGGCTTGGTGAAAAGTCAGGCCCTGCAAACGCCTGATAAAGGGGTAAGTTTCACGCTTAACAGTACCCAAGCTTCGCGTACCGTATCCAGCCGAATTCTTGATCAATACGCGGGTACCGGCGTTAATCACATCGCTCTTTCAACCAAGGATATTTTTGCCACCGCAGAATTTATGGCCAAACAACAGACTGAGACGATGCCCGTCACCGCCAATTATTATGATGATTTGGCCGCCCGGTTTACCCTTTCTGATGAAGTGATTGAAAAGCTCAAACGCTACAACATTCTTTACGATGAAGACGAGAATGGCAGCTTCTACCAGCTCTACACCTCTATGTTTGCAGGCAGGTTCTGTTTCGAAATCGTTCAGAGAAATGGGTATCAAGGATTTGGCGCTGCAAACAGTCAGATGAGATTGACCATGCAGGCAAGGGAATTGAGCAGCTAACCTAACCACTCAAAGCCATCACCAAGATGGCTTTGAGTCCTTAACATACAGTCAAGCCTTCCAATAATTATTCGCCGCCGCAACCGTCTGAAAATTCACGGCAACAACGTGGGAAACCGCGATCAAACTGTCTGCACTTTCCGCATATTTGGGACGTAGCTTCTCTCTCGCTTCCGCTGAAGGCTGTGTATATTTCACGCCCATTCGGGACATTTTAATGGCAAGTTGATAGCCAGCTTCTGGGCTCTCTGTGATTAACGTTGGTAACCATGTATCACTCATATTAGTCTCCTTATTCTTAATTGCTCGCACACATACTGTTCGTACACTAACTATATGTCAACGAAATAATGTGACAATGAAGGCAAGTCGTAGATAATGAGACAAGTTGGAAGTTATTGGAGATCACCTTGGCCGTTGCAGATATCGATAAACAGCTTTGTTTCGCCCTTTATTCAGCGTCTAACCGCGTAACGTCTTTGTATAGGCAATTGCTGGACCCATTGGGACTGACCTACACGCAGTTTGTGGTGATGATGGTGCTTTGGAAAGAGGACAAGCTATCTATCACTGAGTTAGCTTCAAGAGCTGAACTCAGCAAAGCAACGATGACGCCGCTGCTAAAACGTCTGGAACAAAAAGGACTTATCCGACGTGCCGCCCTTCCAGACAATGACAGGCAGAAGTCTGTCGTATTAACCCAAGAAGGCATTGAGCTGTCCCAAAACAGTGCAGATATTACCGACAAAGTATTCTGCATGACTGGGCTCAGCGCTGAAGAAGCGAACACCATGATCTCGCTTTGTAAAAAGCTAGGTCGCTAATACGCAGTGGAAAAAGCCGTCTTTCGACGGCTTCGCATTATCTCAAGAGCTCAAACACCCCATGAGTTTATCTTCGAAACTAACATCAACCACTTGTGCAATAAGCTCAATCCGGCTTTCGACACAATCATCCAGCTCCATTTCCAACATGCTTGATTCGGAAAGGTTGTAACCAAACACTCCATCATCAGTGATGAATACGGCTTTCATTCGCTCGACATCAAGGTCATGCAGAAGCAAAGAAAGTTTCTTTCTATCAAAGACCTTGTCTGGTGAAAATCGCCATCCGACGCTTTCAAAACCTTCACCCTCGTTCTTTGCCATCAACACCCCGGTTTCTGGCATAGGCGCTTCTGAGGCAAGAGGTTTACTGCCGTGGTGATGATGATGGTGGTGATCATGCGCATGTGGCTGCGTCATGAAGGTCTCTCCTTCAAATTCCTTAAAGTCGATTTGTCCGTGACGCGTGAACAGCACGTTCACATCTGGATGAGCATGCTTTTTCACATACGCTTCCAGCAAGGCTTTGTCCCCTTCGGCATAGAGATCCAGCTTGTTACCCACAACAGTGTCGGCAATCGCAATCTGCTGATTAAAAGTATCGTGATGGATATAGCGCTCGTCTGACAGTTTTCTCGCATCAACCAAAGTCAGCGTTTTTTGAATTGATAGAACATCGCGATAGTGTTCTGAGGACAAGACTTCCAGGACTTCTTTGGGGTGTCCAAGGCCGGTCGGTTCAATCAGCAGTCGATCTGGTTTGGCTTCGATTAGTAATTGATTTAGCGCGATTTGCATAGGAAGTCCCGCTGAGCAACACATGCAGCCACCTGGCACTTCCTGAATGAACACTTTCTCTCCTTCGCTATGCTGCCCTTGAAAAAGGCTGCCATCGACACCGATCTCTCCAAACTCATTCACCAATACAGCCCAACGCTCGTTCTCCGGTTTGTTCTTCATCAGATGCAAGATGGCGGAGGTTTTACCTACGCCAAGGAAGCCGGTAATAATGTTGGTTGGCACACTCAGAATCGCCGCATTATCAGAGCTCATTGGCGATCCTCCTGTAACCCTGTACCAAAGTGTGATTGGCGGAAACCACAGACTCTGAAAACGCTGAATACTCCGGTGGCACTTTAGAGATACTGTTTAGATCGAAGCCCTCGCCGATGTTGGTCATTGGCGGCACATGGAAGCTTTCAGGGAGATCCATTCCGTCTACAACACAGTTATGGCGGATGACACAGTGCTTACTGACAACAGCATTAAACACCACTGAGTTAAAACCAATGAAAACGTCATCACACACTTCACATGGTCCGTGAATGATTGAGCGGTGCGCAATCGATGTGCGCTCACCAATGGTTACCGCAGCGCCTGCTTTAGAATGAATCACAACACCATCCTGAATATTGGTGTCACACTTGATAAGGATGGGTTCCATTTCACCCGCATCGTTCACCTCATCCGCACGAATCACGGCATAAGGACCAACAAATACGTTGTCTTCAATAATCACTTTGCCGCAGATGATCGCCGTGGGATCGACGAACGCATTCTCCGATACAACAGGCATGTCTCCGTTTGGATTTTTTCTTAACATAGGGGGTCTCAACTTGCTTCAGTATTTGTTTGAATCCAAAGAGCATTAACGAGCGAACACCAGCCTCATCGCGGGTGAGTCGTCATCCAGCACCTTGTTATTGTGATAAACCAATCCGCCATTCACCCAGGTACTAACTATCTGCGACGAAAATTGATGGCCTGCAAAAGGCGTCCATCCGCAGTGATACAACGCATTGTCGTGGCTAACCTCAGTGGTCTGTTTATCATCCACCAGCACCAAATCAGCAAAGTAACCTTCACGGACAAAACCACGCTCTCTAATTCCGTAACGAATAGCGGGATTGTGCGCGGTTTTCTCAACCACTTGAGTAATATCGAGTCGACCGTGACTGACATGGTCAAGCAACGTCAACAACGCATGTTGTACCAAAGGTAAACCTGCTGGAGCCTGCTCAAAGCCCACCTGCTTTTCTTCAAAAGTATGAGGTGCATGGTCAGTGGCGATGATGTCAATTTGGTTGGTATGAAGTGCCCGGATCAGCGCTTCACGATCGCTGGCTTTCTTGATAGCAGGGTTACACTTAATCAGGTTTCCCAGCACCGCATAGTCTTCTTCACTGAACCAGAGGTGATGCACGCAGGCTTCAGCGGTAATGCGTTTCAGCTCAATGGGCCCTGTTTGGAGAAGAGAAAGCTCTTTTTCAGTTGTGATGTGTAGAACATGAAGATGGCTACCATGACGTTTCGCTAAGTCCACGGCATAAGAAGAAGAGGCATAGCAGGCTTCATCATCCCTCAGCACAGGATGATCATGGATCGTGAACGCGGACTTTTTACGAAGAAGCGCTTCCCGGTTTTTTGCGATAACTGCCCCGCTTTCACAATGCGTGACAATGAGCACGGGCGACTCACGGAAGATGCCTTCCAATGCCGTTGGGTTTTCCACCAACAAATCGCCAGTGGACGCGCCCATAAACACCTTAACACCACAGTGTGTTTCTGGATTCAGTCGCTTAATTTGCTCCAGGTTGTCTTCCGTTGCACCAAGGTAAAACGAGTAATTCGCCAAGGAATTGTTGGCCGCAATATCAAACTTGCGTTCTAACGCTTCAATCGTGGTCGTGGCAGGGCTGACATTGGGCATTTCCATATAGCTGGTAATCCCACCAGCGACTGCTGCGCAGGACTCAGAAGCAATAGAGCCTTTATGCGTTAAGCCTGGCTCCCTGAAGTGCACCTGATCATCAATCATTCCGGGCAGAATGAAGCGGCCATTAGCCTCTACGATCTGTTCAGTCGGAGCGGCGATAATATGTGAATCGATTTTCTCAATCCGCTGGCCGACAATTCTCAAATCTCTCTCTTGGACCCGCCCTTCGTTGACGACACGGGCGTTTTTAATCAGTGTTGCAGACATGGCGTTTAGATTTCTCCTTAAAACTAACGCATGGAAAAGATGGTGTTATGTTGGGAAAGGGTGGAAGACGCGATTTCTCGTCGTTAGAGGTTCAGTGACTTAGACTCACTTAGCGCATTCATCACATACACAGGTGATTTCGAGTTGGGGGCTAACCACTGTGAACCCCTCTTTTCGTGCACCTGACTGCAGGCTGGAAGCGAGTTTGGGGTCGATGGCCTGTTCTATGATCTTGTCGCACTTCGCGCAGATTAGGAACTGAGGGACGCCATGCTCGTGATCGCAGGAGATGTGAGAGCAAGCAATGAACTTATTCGATACTTTTAATTTGTGGGCGAGATGTTCGCTTTCCAGAAAGTCTAGGCTGCGATATACCGACATCGGTTGAACGCTCTGCCCGAATTCCGATTTGCAATAATCGACCAACTCATAAGCAGAGAGGGATTTTTCAGAATGAACGAGCGCTTTTAAAACCAACTTACGCTTGGCAGTGAGTTGTTTTCCTTTCGCTTTGCATTTCTGCGCGACTTTTTCTATCAGTGCGTCTAAGTCAGTCATGGTGAGCCTTCCGTGATTTCTCCGCTCGAAATATAAACACAATTGTTATGTTATAACATATCACCAATGAGACAACCAAGTTATCTATAGACTTGTGATTATCAGGGGGAGGCCAATTCAGTAGCGAAGCATGTGGTGTTGAATCAAAGGGCCTATACGAAAAAAGCCATCTCAATGATGGCTTTCCTGTTCTAGATAGTGTTCCTGGCTATTAGTTTAACCCGCTCTTGCACCATTATGCGTTTCGGTTTCTGGGCAGGCTAAGCAAGGTTGTAGCTTGTCTTCATAACCAATATCGAAAAGCATGCCCTGAGACACCTCACCAGCCATTTTTCTCTCCGGCAGGTTTACGACAAACAAAGCCTGTTTACCTTCAATCTCCTTGGGATTTTCACGCTCTTGCTTTATCCCCGCCAAAATTGAACGCGTGTGGTCGCCAAAATCAACGGTCAGCTTCATCAGTTTATCGGATTTAGCGACTTCACTGACTTCGATGATTTTTCCAACTCGGATGTCCACTTTCGCAAAGTCATCAAATGTGATTTCGTCTTTAATTGGTGCGGGTTTCATACAGATATCCTTGTCTTCACAGCGCTTACAATACTGATATACCTAAACAAGCTACACCATTGAAATGACTTTTAAATCCCTATGATTCGGAAATCTCAAAATTGGTGCCTGAGCATTTCTTTAATCAATTTTCCATGGTGGATTCAGGCGATTCTCTCCTGCCCAATACAGTTTAATTTCGTTGCCTGATGGGTCTCTTAGCGCCGCTTCTTTCCAGAGATACGGCTTCATCGTTGGCTCTTGGTCGAATTCAATGCCCTCGACTTTTAGCCGCTCGACGAGCTCATCAAGCTTTTCATGTTCAAAGTAAACCACGCCACGACTTATCACCCCTTCCTTTCCAGGATCGAGGAAGATAGAGAAGCTTGCGTCACCTTCTGGAAAGCAAAAACGTGCGTAGTGATCATCACTAACAATCTGAATAAGCCCGAGCTTTTTATAGAATGCGACCGCAGATTCCATGTCATGCACCGCTAATGTCACTTGATTTAAATTCATGTTTTCCCTGCTTTTAATTAACTTTCTTTAGTAGATGGCTCAGACTAAATCCTTTCTTGGCGCCATTGACCCAAAAGCCAACTTTCAGGGCGAAAACTGCGAGGTAGTTGGAGATTCAACCCTATATCGACAAGTTCAACAAACAAGCATGTACTGACTCCTATTTATAAACTTGCTATAACTCCCCTACTTGCTGACAAAACAACCAATAACAAAACGATATGGATATCAACTTCAAGCAGTTCATCTCACAAAGCTCAACGTCTACGCTTCACATCGAGAACTGGACGATTGCCAACAATGAATCTTGGGCGGTTTTTAGCACGGAAGGTGACATTGGCTCTCTTCTGGGTGGCGTGTTGTGCGGAACCATCGAATTCGATGGCGAGCTGAAAATCGGCGATGGCAAAATTGCGCAGGTTTCGCTAGCCGAACAGCAAAAACTGTTGGAGGAAGAGCGCGCCAAAGATGACACTGACTTTCTTGACCGGATAGATACCGGCACCAGCGTCTATGACCTGATTTTCGAACAATGTGAAGACGCTGCATTGACCCATCAATTGATTGAAGATCTCGATCTCGTTCATCTCAAAGAGAGTGGCTTTCGCGTGCTTTCCACTGGGGAAACCCGCCGTGTGATGCTGGCTCGCGCATTAGCAGAAAAACCTGACTTTGTGGTGCTGGACAACCCTTTTGCCGGCTTGGATATTGCCCACCGTCAATCACTTGCTGACTATCTGGAAAAGCTCTCGAACTCTGTTCAGATGATGGTGGTATTTGCGCGGGAAGAAGACCTTCCCGATTGGGTTGACCATGTCGCCATGTTTGAGCGTGGAAAATTGGTAGAACTGATAGACAAAGCAGGATGGGACAACCACCCCATCATTCAGCAAATTGCCGCGCAGTCTGAACAACAAAGTGAAGAGATGATGACGCTTATCCGTCGTTATCAGCACGCTACACAATTTGAAAACCCGATTTTCGAATTGAGAGATGGCAAAGTTGAATACACAGAGAAGACCATTTTCACCGGCGTGAACTGGCGAATTGATAAAGGCGAGCATTGGCAAGTTAAAGGCCCAAATGGCTGCGGAAAAAGCACCATCCTGGGAATGATCTTTGGCGATCATCCGCAATGCTACAGCAACGACATTCACATCTTCGGGAAAAAGCGTGGCTCAGGCGAAACGGTGTGGGAGATTAAAAAGCATATCGGCATGGTTTCTTCTGCCCTTCACCTGCAATATCGCGTTAGCTGTTCGGCATTGGATGTCATTCTTTCCGGCTTCTATGATTCCATTGGCTTGTATTCCCAACCAAGCATTCAGGAACGCACCATCGCCCGTGAATGGCTCGACATTCTGCACATGAGCCAATATGCCAAAACACCTTTCCGAAAGCTGGAATACGGACAACAACGCCTGTTGCTAATTGCTCGCGCAATTGTGAAGCAACCCACTCTGCTGATTCTGGATGAGCCCTATCAAGGCTTAGACTATTTAGGACGACGCCTGATGAAGAATACCTTGGAGTTGATAGCGCGCGAGAACCTAAGTCAGCTTCTCTACGTTTCGCACTATCAGGATGATGAGCTGGAAAGCATCAAAAACACACTGACGTTTGTTTACGACGACACCGCTCAGTGTTACCGCGCCGAATTAGAAGGAAGATAAAAAAGGCCGCATCTGCGGCCTATCTTTCAAATCAGCTTGTTTGGGTATATCCGTTTATCTGCTCTAATACCCCATATACTTATCAATCAGCACTTCCAGCTTCCCTTCAAGTTCGCCTTCAAAATCGTCTAGGCTCTTGTCGAACTTTTGCAGGTACTTACCAGCCTGATCCCGGGTCAGCTTTCTTCCTGACATATTGAACTGCATTTCTGGTAAGGATTTGTCGTTTCTTGGTACCACGGCAAGGGAGATAAACCCGGTGTTCAAGGCATTCATCTCATCCAGAATGTATTGGCAGAAATCGTCGATTTTGCTCGCGCCCTCTGGCCCTAAGCAACCAGGTTCCAATCGGCAAATCACGTTCAATTTCATCTCTTCTGGCACTGTTGCTACGCTTCCCATAGATATCGTCCTTATTGTTATATTTAACATTTATCCTAGACCAGCAGACGCAAAAAAGCCCAGAGAGGCATGACGATTATCTCTGAGCAAAGGGATAGCTTGGGATTGATAGTTAGGTGTTAATCCCGATCTCGTTCCGAATCCATCACTTTCATCTGACCTTCGCTATAACGCTCTCCCACTACAAGGTCATCATGGATTAGCGTAGAAAGGTGCGAGACAACATCCGGTGTCATAGTGACGTTGAGGGCGCCAATATTTTCCCGCATGTATTCGATGTGTTTGGTACCTGGGATCGGGACTAACGTTTTTTGCCCTGACGATTGGATTGATGAATCACCCATGCCAGCGCGAGTTGCGCCAGTGAACAGTTCAGCTCCTTGGCGACATCTGCCAGTGGTTTCAGCAATTCGCTGTTTTTTGCAAAGGCGTCAGCTTCAAACCTCGGCCTTGCGTTATTGGTACGAATATCGCCGTCGGTCAACAACGGGGCTTCTTGGGCTTTCCCCGTCAGGAATTGACGACCGAGCGGCGAGAATGGCACAAAAGTGGTGCCAAGTTTTTCACAAACATCGAGCATTTTAAGTTCAGGCAATCTTGTCCAAAGCGAATATTCCGACTGCACGGCCGCAATGGGATGGATCGAATGTGCGCGTCGCAATGTATCGCTTGAAACTTCAGAGAGCCCGATTTCGCGGATTTTCCCCTCTTTGACCAGTTCTGCCAATGCACCGACACTCTCCTCTATGGGCACTTTCGGATCGAGTCGGTGCAGGTAGTACAGGTCGATAACATCGGTTTCCAATCGCTTTAGGCTGGACTCACACTGAGAGCGAATGGTTTCCGGTCTGCCATCAATGGTGGGTTTTCCGTCTTTCTTAAAAAGCGCGCATTTGCTGGCAAGAACGTACTCACTGCGGCGATGTTTCACTGCCTTGGCGATCAGTTCTTCGTTTTTACCGCCGCCATACATGGTGGCGGTGTCGAGGAAGTCATAACCTGCGTCGAGCGCTTCATTGAGCAACTGGATGGAGGTCGGTTCGTCGCTTGGGCCATAGCCATGAGACATGCTCATACAACCAAGTCCAATCGGCGATACCGCCAGTGAGCCAATGTTGCGCTTTTCCATAGGTGTCATTCCTTCTGCTTCTTATTCTTTGTGTAGTCGCTTGAGTTACTCACCCAATGCTTTTTCGATGCGATCCAGCACCTTCATGGCAATCAATGCCTGATTCACACTGGCATTCGGCTCGCGGCCTTCGCGTATAGCAGCGATGAACTCGCGATCCTGCAATTCGATACCGTTCATGGATACATCCACTTTGCTGACATCAATCGGGTTCTCTTTACCGTCAACCAGGTCGTCATAACGAGCAATATAAGTGCCGTTATCACAGATGTAGCGGAAGAAAGTACCTAATGGGCCATCGTTATTAAACGACAGCGACAGCGTACACAGTGCGCCAGACGTGGTTTTCATGCCGATGCTCATGTCCATGGAAATACCGAGTTCTGGGTGTTTTGGCCCTTGCATGGCCATCACATCTACAATCTCTTCGCCGGTTTGATAAGCAAACAGGTCAACCGTGTGGCAAGCGTGGTGCCAAAGCAGATGATCCGTCCAGCTACGCGGCTGACCCAAAGCATTCAGGTTTTTACGACGGAAGAAGTAGGTCTGCACATCCATTTGTTGGATGCTCAGTTCACCCGCACGGAACTTTTTGTTCAGGTATTGGTGGCTTGGGTTAAAACGGCGCGTATGACCTGCCATAGCAACCAATCCAGTTTCTTTCTGAACATCACACACGGCTTGGGCATCAGCCAGAGAATCCGCCATCGGGATTTCTACCATGACGTGCTTGCCCGCTTTCATTACTTCGATGGCTTGTCTGGCGTGAATAGGTGTCGGCGACGTAATAATTGCCGCTTCAACGCCCGGTTGAGCCAGCGCTTCCTGTAAGTCCAATGTCCAGTGCGCGATCCCATATTTTTCGGCCGTTGCCTTGGTGCTTTCCTCTACACCACCGGCAATCGACACTACCTCCACATCGTCAATGTTCTTTAGCGCATCCAGATGCTTATGACCGAAAGCACCTTCACCCACCATAATGATTTTCATTGTCTATTCCTTAAACGTTTGGCTCTGTTGACATGGTACCTTCCGTGACCCTGTCACTCGCATTTTCTAAAATCGTCAAACCATAATGCGAGTTTGAGACCGGGGCATGGGTGAATCGGTAAACTTCATCCACCTTGTCATCGAGCGCGCCGCGCATTACCAGCCACATAATTGCTTCGATGCCTTCAGACCCCGTTTCACGCAGGTATTCGGTATGAGAGACTTTCTTAGCTGCTTCCGGTTCATTCACCATCAGATCAAGCCAGTTACAGTCATATTCGACGTTGATCAAACCTGCACGTTCGCCCTGCAATTGGTGAGATAACCCCCCTGTGCCGAAGATGGCGACTTTGGTTTCTGCCGGGAAGCTTTCCACGGCTTTGCGAATAGCTTTACCGAGGTTGTAACAACGGTTTCCGGTTGGCTGAGGATACTGAACCACGTTGACCGCCAGCGGAATCACCTGACAAGGCCAGGCTTTTGGTCGCCCGTAAACCACGGAAAGTGGTACGGTGAGGCCGTGGTCGACATCCATTTCGTTCACAATGGTCATGTCGAACTCATCCAAAATCAGTGATTCGGCAATGTGCCAAGCCAGCTCACTGTTACCTTCACACACTGGCACCTGACGCGGGCCATAGCCTTCATCTGCCGGGTTAAACTGCGGTGCAACGCCGATGGAAAAAGTCGCAATAGATTCCAGCGAAAACGCCGATGCATGGTCGTTGTAAACAATCAGGCAAACGTCTGGCTTCACCTCTTCCATCCAATCACGCACTGGCTGAATGCCATTCACGAAACGCTGCCAGTATTCGCCTACCATGGTGCCGTTATCCATGGCTGCACCTATCGATGGGATATGCGAAGTCCCTATACCGCCAACAATCTTACCCATCGTACTGCTCCTTGTTCTCAGGCTTGGCGTAATACTCCGCCCATTCCGCTTTGCTGCGGTTGCCTTCAATCGGACGACCGCCATTCAGCATCATCTGCTTGAAGTCTTCGAAGGTCATGCCATTGCCTGACATTGCCGCGCCGGCATGTTGCATGGTCATGCCATCAAAGATCGCGATTTTAAAGGTGTAATAGATATTGCCGCCAAGACGCAGCATGCCTAGCCAATCGCGCTTCAACACGGCTTCACGCTGCTCCGCAGTCATCGGAAACTTGTCGATATACGCTTCTTCGCTCTCACGGAATTGGTCTCGGTTCTCAGCTTTGTTCAGCGACATGCAGAACATGTTGAGGTGATACCCGGCTCTCGACTTCTCACCGTCAAAGACATAGGTTCCGGGAATATCGTCGTAATCTCTGTGTTCACGCATTTCCATTTCCCCCTCAGATCAACCCTACTTCTTTCAATCTGTCATCCAGACGAGCAAACACATCTCGGGTGTTGCCGTTGAAGACTTTGGCTTTGTCTTCATCGTTAAGCTTAGAACCATCTATGTAGCGCTTGGTATCGTCGAAGTAATGCCCTGTCATTGGGTCAATACCACGCACCGCACCAATCATTTCAGAGGCAAACAGGATGTTTTCGATTGGCACCACTTCCAACAGCAAATCGATACCTTCCTGATGGTAAACACAGGTATCAAAGTAGATGTTGTTTTCGATGATTTCTGTCAGTGAAGGCAGATTCATCATGTCGCACAGACCACGGAATCGACCCCAGTGGTAAGGCACTGCACCACCACCGTGTGGAATGATGAACTTCAGATCAGGGAAGTCTTTAAACAGGGTTTTCGACATCATCAGCTGCTGGAACGCCGTGGTGTCTGCACCCAGATAATGTGAACCCGTGGTGTGGAAACAGCGGTGACAACAGCCACTCACGTGGATCATTGCTGGCACTTCCAACTCACACATTTTTTCGTAGATTGGGTAATAAAACTTGTCGTCCAGCGGCGGTGCTGTCCAGTAGCCACCTGATGGATCGGGGCTTAGGTTACAACCCACGAAACCAAACTCTTTGACGGTGCGTTCCAGCTCCGCAGCACTGGCTGTCATATCTGCGTTTGGTGATTGCGGTAATTGTGCAGCACCAATGAAGTTTTGCGGATAAAGCTCCGTAATACGGTAGATAAGCTCGTTACAATGTTCCGTCCAATACTTACTGGTGGTTTGGTTACCAATGTGGTGCCCCATCCAGCTTGCACGCGGAGAGAAGATGGTGACATCCGTGCCGCGATCGTTTTGCAGCTTCAGCTGAGCGCCTTCAAGGCTGTCGCGGATTTGGTCATCAGAGATGTTCACAATCCCTTTAACGTGGTCAAACAGAGGATCAATTGCGAGCTCTTTCTTTTGCTGTTCACGGTACTCGCCCAACTCATCCGGTGCGGTGGTGTAGTGACCGTGACAGTCAATGATTAACGGTTCCTTGCTCATTCCAAATCCTCCAGCTTATCCACGTAGCGAAATCCCGCTTGTTCTAATTTCGGGCGCATGTTGTACATGTCCAGACCAAGAATCCCTTGCGCCAACATACCGCGTTTTGTTTCTTCGTTTTCCATGCGTGCCTGAGCAGATTCCAATACGGTTTCTGCGGTTTTACGCGGTACGACACACACACCGTCGTCGTCAGCCACAATCACGTCACCAGGATAAATTGGCTGATCGCCACAAATCACAGGGACGTTCACGGAACCCAAGGTGGCTTTCACAGTACCTTTGATGGAAACCGCTTTTGACCACACTGGGAAGTTCATTTCCGTCAGGTCTTTGGTATCACGCACACCCGCATCAATGATCAGTCCTTGCACACCTCTCGCTTGTGCCGAGGTCGCCAGCAAGTCACCGAAATAACCATCAGTACAAGGCGACGTAGTAGCAATCACCAATACATCACCTGGCTGACAAAGCTCGATAGCGACATGCACCATCCAGTTATCACCCGGTTGCGCCAGCACGGTGACTGCACTACCCGCAATTTGCGCGCCTTTGTAAATAGGGCGCAGCTCATGGTTTAAGTTACCTGTGCGTTGCTGCGCTTCGTGTACGGTCGCACTGCCACAAGCCGCTAAACCTTCAATCACTTTGGCATCGGCGCGCTCTATGTGTTTAACCGCTACGCCTTGAATGGTTCTCATAGACATACTTCTGTCCTTCCTTGCATCCTTGACTGGCAAAGCCAATCAGTCGTCGAATCCGTAAAGTCTTGCTGGGTTATCCACCAGAATCTTTTTCTGGGTGGCTTCATCGCGCGCAATCAAGGGCACGAGATCCAGCAAATCCGCATCGTTAGGCATGTGTTTTTTAATGTTAGGGTGCGGATAGTCGGTTCCCCAAAGCACACGGTCTGGCGCCACTTCCACCAAGCCCTGGGCATATGGCACGGCGTCATAGAACGGCGGTGCCATTGCAATTCGTTCAGAACCACACACTTTTACCCACCAGCTTTCGCGGCGCATAAACTCAAGCAAAATCTGATACGCCTGCTGACCCACACCTTCGGAAGTCGGTACGCGTCCCATATGGTCAACCACAATAGTCATATCGATACGGTTGAAGAAATCTTCATACTTGATGATGTCTTCCGCGTTTACGTGAATGACCAAGTGCCAGCCGTATTGCTTCACACGCTCAAGCACTCTCGCCATCATTTCCAGGTTTGGCGCTCCGCCCAAATGGGTCACAAAGTTAAAGCGAATGCCGCGAACACCGCCTTCATGCAGATCCTGAAAATCGTTGTCTGTAAAGGTGTCATCCGCCATACAAACGCCGCGATAAGCGCCGTTGCTTGATGCAATCGCATCCATCATGGCGCGGTTATCGCGGCCATGGCAGCTCGCCTGAACCAGCACTGCACGCTCGATACCCAGCTTGTCGTGAACACGTTTCAGCGCATCTTTACCTGCATCAGGCGGCCAGTAGGTCGCAGTTTCCGCATACGGGAACTGCGCATGAGGACCGAACACGTGGCAATGTGCATCACAAGAGTTTGGTGGCGCCACAAAGTGCGGCGTTCGCGTATTGTTATCTGGTGGCATACAGCTTGGCTTAGTCATTCCATGACTCCTCATTGTTTTTGTTATTTGTTGATAGGGACAAAGAGCTCACCTCTGGCGAGCAATCTTGCGGTTCTCAGCAGCCCGGCTTTTGTGACGTTGTTTTGATCATCAAACGTTAGCGTCATTGAAAACTCGCCGGAGGGGTGTTCAACAGAAATTGTTTTCACATCTCCTTCCGGGATTTCAGCAATGCCTTCAGCCACGTTTCCAGGCATGGCAGCAGCCGTTGCTACTGACACAGCACCGAGAACACCTATTGCGGTGTGGCAGACTCTTGGGATAAAGGTGCGTGAGCAGATATGCCCACCGTCTACAGGTGGTGCAATCAGGCTCATCTTAGGGACAACTTTGTCAGTCACATCACCCAGATTCATTGCCTCACCCGTCTGTAAGCGAATTGATTCAATTTTGGCTTTTAATGTTTCATCAGCATTGAGCTCATCAGCTGATTCATAGCCCGATACGCCGAGATCGGAAGCGCGCATCAACACAACGGGCATACCGTTGTCGATACAGGTGACCTCTACGCCATCGAAGGTATCTTTGATATTTCCAGTAGGAAGCAGGCTCCCAGTAATAGAGCCTGCGATGTCTTTGTAGTTGCAGATAACAGGCGCCGCAGTACCCGGCACGCCATCTATCGCAGCATCACCTTCGTATTGCACTTTTTGATTCGGCGTCTGTACGTCGAGGTCACAGCGGTTTCCGCTGTTGACCATATTCACGCGGACAGTAGTGATTCCGTCTTGTGCATCTACCAGTCCGTTTTCGATAGCAAATGCACCAACACCGGCGAGAATATTTCCGCAGTTTGGAGAGGTATCTACCCGGTTCTCTCCTACGACTACCTGAACAAACAGATAGTCGACATCACAATCGGGCGATGATGATGGAGAGACAACAGCGACCTTACTTGTCAGCGGATGGCCGCCACCCAAACCGTCTATCTGACGGGCGTCGCGACCAACGGCATCGAGAATAACCTGATCACGTAATGCTTCATTTCTCGGCAGATTAGAGGCTAAAAAATATAGCCCTTTAGAACTGCCACCGCGCATTTGCATGTAGGGAACTGCCAGCATCTCTCACCTTCCTTGTGTGCTTTACGAACAGCATAGGCATGATTTCGCTCGCAATAAATTCAACTTCTTTACATTTTGTTGTACATTTTTAACATTCCGTTTTCCTGAGGTTGTACTGAATGGCCGATATTCCCCACTATTTTCTCTACGGCGAAGAGCTTCCCGAGACTGCGCCGGACTACATGCACATTGCTCGATTGGAGCAATCTTTGCCTAAGCACAACTGGGAAATTCATCCACACCGCCATGACAATCTTCATCAGTTGATGATCCTCGAGTCAGGCTCGATGCATGCTCAAATTAGGGAAAAAAGCGACGAATACTCTGGTCGTTGTGTTCTCTCGATTCCCGCCAAAGAAGTACATGGCTTTGCCCATCAGCCTGGAGTGACCGGATTTATTGTTTCCGTTAGTCACCCCTTTATGTTGAGTCTTTTTAACGATGCGGAAAGACAGGGACTCGCGCAGCTGTTCAGAGAGCCGATGGTCATTCCTCTGGGCGTCGACACGGATGAAGGGGAAGTCACAAGAATGGGTGAACGGTTGCTTGAAGAGTTCCACACGCCAAAGATTGGGCAGGCTTCCATCATCGGTGCTTACCTGAAAATCGTCTTTGTCATGCTGGCAAGGCATCGGCAGCACAGTGAGCTTCAAGAAAATGCTGATGGAAAAACGGTCTTGTTCGAGCGGTTTGTCCGCTTAGTTGACGATCATGCCACTGATCACTGGCAGGTCAGTCAATACGCTGAGGAGCTGGGACTGAGTCAAGGACAACTCAACCGCTTGTGCCAACGCGCAGCAGGTCAACAAGCGTTAGCCATTGTTCACGAACATTTGCTGGATGAGGCAAAGCGCTTGCTAGTTTTCACTCAATTGTCAGCCAAAGAGATTGGCTACCAACTTGGGTTTAAAGATCCCGGCTATTTTTCTCGATTTTTTCAAAGACATACCGGCCAAGCGCCCAAGCAATTCAAGACACGGGTTGCGGAAAGTCAACGCCAAATTTAACGTTCATCATGCGCTTTACGCTTTTTTTAATCTTTTTTTACGCCGTTCATCAGAATATCAACGCAATAATTACATCATTTCTTATCGTCCAGTTTTCTAATCAAACCATTAATAATCAAATTATTAATAGCCCACTTCGCTGTCGGTATTTCTAAACAAGCATTCACTAATGATGTTTTTCTTTCATTTTCTATGATTGATTTGTCTCATTTAAAATACTGTTAACATCTTGCTAACTAAAAATAACAAGACCAATAATGAAACGGAATGGAATGCAAACCAACAACACAATGCAGGGGTATAAAGCATGAAATCGACAGCACTATTGGCACGACCAAAACTGAAGCAAGTATTCACAGCAGCAGCGATGGTCGTTGCAATGGGCGCAACATCTTTCGCACACGCAGCAGACACCAAACTGAGAATGTCTGCATCAGCGTCTGCGACTGACCAACGCGCAGTTGCGATGACCGAAGTATTCGGTCCAGCCGTTTCCGACTTTGCTGAGTTTGAAGGACACTGGAACAGCTCACTGTTCAAACAAGGTACTGACCTCGAAGCCATTGCACGTGGCAACCTAGACATGACCATCACTTCCGCGCAGGAGCTTGCCGAGTTCATTCCTGCGTTCTCCATTTTCTCGGCAGGTTACGTTCACCGTGACGCAGAACACCAGAAGCGCGTATTCGCCGCTGACTTCATGGATCCACTTAAAGAAGAAGCCGAAGAACTACTCGGCGTGAAACTGCTTAGCGTCATGTACCTCGGCCGTCGCCACGTTAACCTTCGTGAAGACTTTGAAGTATCGACCCCAGCGGATCTGAAAGGCGTGAAACTGCGTATGCCAGGCAGTGACGCATGGCAGTTCCTGGGTAAAGCACTGGGCGCGAACCCAACGCCAATGGCTTTTGCAGAAGTCTACACTGCTCTGCAAACTGGCGCAGTTGACGGTCAAGACAACCCACTGCCAACCGACAAAGACGCTAAGTTCTACGAAGTGACCAAGCAAATCGTTCTGACCGGTCACCTCGTTGACCTGAACTACATCGCTATCTCTAAGAAAGTGTGGGACAAGTTCACGCCAGAGCAACAAGCAACGCTGCAAAAAGCGTCTGACGATGCAGCAGAATCTGCTCGCCAGAAGCAGCTTGCGCTTGAAGCAGAACTGGTTCAGTTCTTCAAAGACCAAGGCCTGAAAGTTTACGAGCCAAACCTGAAAGCGTTCCAGGAAACCGTTCAAGGCGCATACCTAAACTCTGATTACTCAGAGCAGTGGCCAGAAGGTCTGCTGGAGAAGATCAACGCGCTGTAACTCTAGCAGCCTGAAAGTGTAAACCGGGCATCGTGGCAGCAGTATCGCTGCGGTGCCTTTTCTCACCCCCCTCTTTGAGCAATGAAACAAGTGCCATTTGTGCGCTTTCGGTTCGTGCATCCTGAGGATGGTGAACAACACCAAACGTAAACCCCAAGACAGCACTGAGAACAAACATGGAAAAGTTTCGAATCGGCTTAATCGGATGTGGTGTCATCAGCGATAAGTACCTGACAACCTGTCAGAAGTTCGACTTCATCGACATTGTCGCTTGTGCCAGCCTGAACATCGAAGAATCAAAACAAAAAGCCGAAGCCTACAACATCCCGCGTGTCTGCACGCCGGATGAAATCATTAATGACCCTTCTATTGACTGTGTATTGAATCTTACGATTCCCGCCGCTCATGCGCAGATCTCTATCGCCGCATTGAACGCTGGAAAACACGTTTACTCTGAAAAACCGTTCGTGACTGATTTAGCGGATGGAGAAGAAATTCTCGCCCTTGCTAAGGCAAAAGGCCTTTGCGTGGGCAATGCACCAGACACCTTCCTTGGTGGAAGACTCCAGACTTGTAAAAAGCTGATGGACCAAGGTGTGATTGGTACGCCCACCGGAGTGATGGCGTTTGTCCCAACCCGAGGCGTCGAGCGTCACCACCCAAACCCGGATTTTTACTATCAAAATGGCGGTGGCCCTCTGCTGGATCTTGGGCCTTACTATCTGACAGCCATGGTTGCTCTTCTTGGTCCAATCACCCGCGTTTGTGGTTTGGCCAAAAAGACGCTGGATGAGCGTTTGATTGAATCACAGCCCCGCGCCGGTGAGAAAATCCCTGTGAATGTTGATACGCATATCAATGCCTTACTTGAGTTTGAATCCGGCGTTCAGGGGTCATTAATGGCCAGTTTCGATGTGTGGGATTCCCAAACGCCGCGCATGGAAATATACGGCGAAAACGGCACGATTTGCATCAATGACCCTGACCCTACCGACGGCTTCAACATCTTTGGCGGTCAGGTGCTCTACAAAACACGTGAAACAGCCCGTTGGGTTTACCGTCCTCGCACGCCTAACCTTGAATTTTGGTCAGTGGCTGAAAACACACACGGTTTTAACCAAGAAGCCCGTGGCCTTGGCCTGCTTGACCTGGCTTATGCGGTGAAAAATCAGCGCCCAGCCCGCGCCAATGGTGAGCTTGCACAGCATGTTTGTGAAGTGATGTTTGGCATTCTTGAGTCGGCCAAAACCGGACAGTTTGTCGAGATAAAGAGCCGCTGCGAGTCACCAAGCGCTTTACCTGAAGATTTCCCAAAAAGTGAAAACGGAGCCTGATAGTCATGAGCCTAGAAACATTGGATTTTGCGGAACCGTTTTTCACCGTGAAGTACATCGTTGATGAACCAGAAATCATCATTACAGAAAGAACCATCGTCCTGAATCTCGCTGATTCTCCGCTTTATGCAGCTGGCATGTGGCTGGCACCTTTTCAATCTATCATCGCTACCGATGTCACGCTGTTCAACGTAGAAAAGTGCGTATTGGTGGAACGTTTTGATGATTTTGAAGATGAAAATGCGCTATTGGAAAAGGTCAGAGGCACTTGGCCACTGGCTTATGAGATTCGTCGTGAAGAAAGATTAAAAGGCGTTGGACACTATATGTCGCCGAAAAACGCAGTCGGCAACATCCAGTTCAGCATGTATCACGCGTCTACTGTGCCTTTGAATGTGGGGCTTCATAAAAACCATGTGCACTTGGGCGGCGAAGAGCCTCAGGAAGTACATACCCAAATTGTTGGTTTTGGCAAGATGCAGCAATGCCGCGAGAAAGATGTCTCTACACTGTTTCTCGAAGAAACCATGGCACCGGGTTGTACGCACAAACCCATGTTTGATGCTGAGCTGAATTACCCATGGCACCAATACGAAACCATTACGCCAGGCATATTTATGGCGATTGAAATTCTAACGTCTGGTAACCCCATCCCAAGATAAACCCGACGCTAAGCCCAGAAAAAGGATTCAAAATGGCAACACGATTACTACCAGAAAACATAGATTTTGAGGGTGCATTCCCTTCCCTTTCCCGTCGTCTGAGAATTGGCATAGTCGGTGGCGGCCGTATTGCAGTGACGCAAGCGATGGCCGCTAGATTGAGTGATCGCTGGGAAATTACAGCGGGCGCGCTTTCTTCCAACCCGGAGCAAGCCAAAGCCAGAGGCGCGCAGTGGTTTTTGCCGGAAGACAGATGCTATTCCTCTTATCAGGAGATGGCAGAAAAAGAATCCCAGCGCGAGGATGGCATTGATGCAGTGATGATCACCACGCCGAACCATGTTCACTTTGAAGCAGCAGAAGCGTTTCTGAATGTGGGCATTGATGTGCTCTGTGATAAACCGCTTACCAATGTGTATTCAGAAGCTGCAGATTTAGTCGCTTTAACTGAATCTACCGGACAAGTGTTTGGTGTCTGTTATGCGATGTCCTGTTTCCCCATGATTCGACAAGCCCGTGAAATGGTAAAAAACGGTGCAATTGGCAAGGTGGTGCAAATCCACGTTGAGTTTATGCAGGATTGGATGATCCCTGATGATGTTGGCGAGGCAGCACATGTTAAATGGCGCTTAGACCCCAAGAAGTCCGGCTCCACCAGCTGTACTGGCGATATCGGCACTCACGCAGCCCAACTCGCCACTTTCGTATCAGGGCTGGATATGACCGACCTTCGCGCTGAAATGCATGTCTGCGGCGCTCCAAAGCCCCTTGAAGACACTGTTTTTATGATGACACGCTACGAAGGCAATGTACCGGGAACGTTAATGGCAACGCGTATCGCTTCGGGTAACCGCGGTGGATTACGTCTTCGTGTCTTTGGTAGTGAAGGTGGCATCGAGTGGGACATGGAAAATGCCGAGCAGCTTAAATACAACAAATATGGCGAGCCTGATCGCGTGTTAAGCCGTGGTCAGGGGCATGGTATCTACCCTGCTGTTGAACGCTTCGTTCGCACTGGGCGTGGTTTCCCGGAAGGCTTGATTGAGGCATGGGCAAACCTTTATACCGAGTTTGCAATGGCCGTTGCCGCGAGAAAAGACGGCGTTTCTGCACCTAAAGGTTGGCTCAGCTATCCGACAGTAGAAGATGGCGCCAAAGGCGTGAGATTCATCGAGGCATCCGTTGAATCAAATACGTCGGGCGGCGCATGGGTAAGTTGCCAATAATTAAATAACGCGGAGCGAGCGTTCCGCCAATCACAATGTCAGGGGGCGCGATTGGCAAAGCGAGTCACAATAAAGCAAATCGCTGAGTACGCGAAAGTGAGTGTCGCCACGGTAGATAGGGTGATCAACCAGCGTGCACCGGTAAAAAGTGCCACAGCGAACCGCATCATTGCGGCAGCAAAAGAGTTAGGCTGGCGTCCCCCTGCTGCGTTTGTTGAAGCGCAAAGCGCCTCTCCAACCCCTTCGATACACTGCGGCATTCTATTGCAAAGCAACATCTCGCACCTGCTGCGTGAGGCGTTTGAAGCGCAATCCGCCAAGCTGGAAAACACCAATTCGAAGCTGACTATAGAAACTTTTGACAGCCTCGAGCCGGAGAAAATTGCAGCGCGAATGCTAAAGCTCGGTAAGAAAGTGGATGTCCTTGCCATCACTTCCATCGATCATCCTTTCGTTGCAGAAGCCATCGACAAACTGGCAGAAAAGAATGTACCTGTGGTCGCGATACTCTCCGATCTATCGGCAAATAATCTTGCCGGATTTGTTGGAACCAACAACCGAACACGAGGGAGAACAGCGGCGTGGGCGATGGATCGGTTCTGTCGGGACAGAGGCACCGTAGGCGTCATCATTGGTAGCCACCGATACCTCAGTCAGCAAGATCGGGAAATCAGCTTCCGCAGTTACTTCCGTGAAAAAGCGCCTGCTTTCAGAATATTGGAATCCGTTGTCAGTTCAGATGACGACAGCCAAGCTTATGAAGCAGCCAAGAAACTGGTGTGCGAAACACCGGATTTGGTTGGGATTTTCAGCGCAGGTGGCGGTGCCAGCGGCATTCGACGCGCCATCATCGAATACGGCGGTGAAAGAAGGCCCTTCTTCGTTTCTACAGAACTCACGGCGCAAGCAAAGACAGAATTGCTTCAAGGTGGCGTGGACATGGTGCTGTCTGCCGACTTTGATCAAGTGGCTGAAAAAGCGGTGGAAATGTTCACCAATCTCAAACAACAAGAAGGACAGCAAAAGAAAATGAGCGTGCTTCCTTTCTTTATTTACACCAGCGAAAACACTTAACTCGCGCAGACGGCACTAAGCCGTCAGCCGCCCCTTAGAAAAGTAACGTTCACGGTATTCCCCTGGCGAACAGTCTTCCCACCGTCGAAAAGCACGATTGAAATTTGCGACGTTGGAAAAGCCCACCATATGCCCCACTTCACTGATCGTGTATTGAGGTTGCTTAATATACGTTGTGGCGAGGTTTTTCCTTGTTTCTTCAAGAATGTCTTTGAAGCTCGTCCCTTGTTCTCTCAAACGTCGCTGTAGATTGCGAAGGCTATAGCCCAGTTCCTCTGCAATTTTGGACTGTGAAGGGTTGCCATAACGTAACTCTTCGGCAATTTTGTTTTCGACAAGGTAAGTGATATTGGAACGATCAAAACGCTCCATGAAAGTATTCAGCAGCTTAGTGTGAACCATGTTCATCAAAGGATTACTGCCTGGAGACTGCAGACTGGCAAGTTGAAGATCGAACACAATCGCATTTTTCTCGCACTGATATTCAACAGTGCAGTCCTTTTCTAACAGATAACTTGCCACAGCCGGACAGGGCTCAGAGAAAGGGTCAAACGAGAACTTGATATCAATGGGACCAATATACCCGCTCATCATCTCGCGGGATTGGCTTATCACCCCAATGCTCAATGCCTCTATCAGTTGAGGGGTTAACGCGAGTCGGCCACTGTCTTTGTAACGTTCTACATCAAACTCAACGAAGAGTTTGGCATTTTCGACACGCGTATGGATTTGAACGCTGTTTGAGAGCATGCGGCGGTATTTGGCGAATTGCTCTAGAGCGTCTTTCAGGCTGTAAGACGATTGAATCGCATAACCAAAGATGTGCAACGTGGACAGCCGGAAGTTTTGGGCCACATCAAGGCCGAATGCCCTTCCTCCAACTTTCTTATTACAGAAAGCGAAAAGATGGCCTAAGCGTTCAACTGACACTCGCCCTTCCGGATTGTTTGCCTCGCTTTCCAAAATACCGAATCGAGATAAAGTGGGTTCAACGTCAAATTCAAACTTTTTCATCGACATAATGATCGGAATGAGGAAACCACTCAATGCTGAATATTCTACACTCATCATTCACACTTTTCTTTATCGCCTAGCAAGTTACCGGACATTTATAAAATTTGTAAATTAAGTGTGACTGTGTTTCGACTGATAATCCATATTAAAAATTTATGATTTTTCACACCCTCCTCACTCAGAGTCTCATTTTATATCCATTCAATTATTGTTTATTTTACATTAAATCCTATTCGCCAAATATTGAATTCATCTATATTTCATACTTTTAACCAAATCTAGGAAGACTTAGTAACCTCCTGAGTGCTCTCATCCTTCTCTCATTCCATCGCAGTAGTACTTTTACGCAGCAACGTTTAATCCGCATTCATTTGTTGCCTAAAGCTTTATCGCCTTAAATGGTTGACACCGGCCAAGATAATAAAATGTATATAAAAGAAAACTTTGGTGTATTTTACTCCCGAATGTTAACAGTCAAATCCCACCAATAACCATTGAGATCCATATAGGCAACAAATCATATTTTCGATATTCCTGATGCTTGCCTGGCTAAAATACACCTCTATAATCCGCTCCCCTTTTTCCTTGGGCGCATGTCATGAACGAAACAGAACGCATTATTCTCGGTCGATTCCGTTGGGATCGTCTCACTCAGTACCTTTATCCACAGGATCAGGATGGGAATGACGTTATTGAGGACGCTAAAAGACTGACAAACAAACAACAGGCTCTCATAGAGTGCCTGTATAACGCTGCGCCTGAAAAAGTGACCCGTGACGACATCACGCTATACGTGTGGGGCTCTGAACACATTTCTCAGGAAAGCCTACCACAGTTAATCAACCGTACTAGACAGGTTTTGGAAGACTCGGACAAGACCTTGATTAGCAATGTACCCGGAGTGGGTTACTCACTCGCCTGTGAAACGCTCGCTGGTCAGGAAGAAGAAACACATCAAGAAATGCGTGAGTTAACTGAAGTCCTTAATGAAAGGCCAGTTGTTGAAGACCAAGCATCCAATGGCATCGCTTGGATTCGGTTGGCCATAGTGGCAGTGTTAGCCGTCATCAGTGTCATCAATATCAAGCATTTTGTAGAAGCCTATCAATTCAAAAAGGGGTTTATCGAAACACGTCTTGCCGTTCCGTACCCTCATATCGAGAAGACAGAAGACGAAAACAAACTGATAGTGACGGTTGAAGGTAAAGAGTGCATTTATGAAAAAGACGTTGAAATCATTAACTGCCCATAAGTTTGCTTTGTTCATCGCTGGCGTTGTTGTTGCCAATACGATCATCTTTATCGGTGCGGAAATGCAGGTTTCTCGCTGGGTTGGAACGGTCGTGATGGAAGAAAAATCGCGCTTGACGCGCTTTTTGCAGTCGAAGAACACAGTACAAATCAGAACCACCGACTATCTTCAAGATTTCGAGATAGAGGCCTGTAATGGCCGTTGTTTTGATTACAAATTTGAGCTTCAACCACCTAATGCAAACCTACTTTTTAGTGAAGCTTCACCAGTGAAAACCCGTCTTCATCGCTTTTATGCGCTTGATGAACGCTGCATGTTAGTTTTCTTTAATCCGGACAAGTTGACGCTCTCCAGCATGTCTTTGTCTTGCGTTTACTGAACAGAATGAGGCTACATACGTGACTGGTATCTTTTCAATCTCATTGTTCAGGTGGTGTACGCTATTGGCGATTGCCCTTAACATGACACTCTTTTTTGCAGCCCAAATGCAGCAGTCAAAATGGATTGGGACGGTCGCAATTGGCGATCAGGCAAAGCTCACGCGTACAACACAGTATATGGACACAATCGATATTCGAGTGACCGATTACCATGTGGAACACGATCCGAAAAAGTTAAGCTCATTCCATGTGGGTTATCAGTTCGAACTCCAAAAAGCTAACCGCAACCTTCTGTTGAGTGAATCCCTGCCACTGAAATCCACACTGCATACCTACTATGCATTGGATGAAAGATGCACACTTGTCTTTCTTACACCAAAGCGTCAATCCATAGAAAAGATGTCACTTGGGTGCCTCTACTAACGCTCGTTTGAAGATTGAACTTTCCTCTTCAGTTGAAAAAGAAAACACTTCAAACCCTTCACCCCATAATACTTCCCGGGAAGTTTATTCGAATGTTCTTTATTTATTATCTCTTTACCCCTTCAAATAGTGATGGTACTCATCAACCCAATACTTTTGTTTACTCCTTTTCAACAAACAAGGTATTTGATTAAAAAATGTAGTATTGATATTTTTCTCAAACCCTTGAATTTAACACCCCTGATGAGCTTACCTTAATGATAGACAATGTAATGTTCAGCTATAACAAGTCACGCAAGCTTTAACAGTGACTCTTTTGTGCGCTTTACTTTTGACTAATTAATGAACTCTTATCATCATGAAACTGTAAAGCCTTTACTTACAAAAAGTTAAGTCACAGATAGCAGTTACAACATCTCTATTAGCCTCCATATGAATCAACAAAGTGCATATAAATCAACTTCGGCCATATGCAGAAACTGCAATATTAAATCCTTCCAATGCTATCAATAAATTTCTTGCCAACATTATTAGTAAATCATTAACTCCTAATTTGAGCACGATGCATGTTTCGTCGTAAAACTGCTACACAAGTTACCCAGCCAACCGCACTACGCTAGTTTCAACACCTCTTTCCTCGGAAATATTGAATTTATAAAAACAATCATCCGAGCGAAAAGTATGCATTTCACTTTCAAATATCTGGCACTCGCAAAGGTATCTATCGTGGCAAAGAAAAATAACCATACAGACTCTGACCAGAACTCTCGATTTCGTCTTAAACAGTTAATTAAGAAAGTCGCTGTATCGTTTTCAGTTATCGTTTTTTGTGTGCTTACCGCTGTAGCGGTGAAAGATTTGAGAAGCCCTCTTTCGCCCGGTCATATATCGCTTGAGGGAAGTCAACATGTGTTAACCGCCCCTACCCCATCCCCTATTTCAATAGCAAACGCAGGCTCAACGATTCCAAGAATTCCAATTGAACAAAGTCTCGCTGGGAATGGGGTGGTATATCCGGTAGATGCAGAAAGACCTTGGTTGCAAGATGCATTGCG
Source organism: Grimontia sedimenti (assembly GCF_011045095.1). Classification (GTDB taxonomy): domain Bacteria; phylum Pseudomonadota; class Gammaproteobacteria; order Enterobacterales; family Vibrionaceae; genus Enterovibrio; species Enterovibrio sedimenti. The sequence continues at coordinate 312,205 of NZ_JAALDL010000003.1, read as the reverse complement.
AAACTATCCAGATAGCGAATATTGGCGCAATCAAATTACGCTTCACCTTGCGCAACCAAGAACGCCTGGTTGGATCAAGTTTGAAAGCTACCACGTTAGCCAAGGGCGCAATCCAATCTTATTACCCACCTTTGCCAAAATGCTTGAGTCCCAACATGTTCCAGATGTGCTGACTATCAGGGTCAAGGATGCAATCGGCGCAGAGAAAGCGTTAGAGGGCATTGGGTTTTCACACCTTCGCGCTGTTTCTCGCGACCCTCTCAGTCCAGTTCATGTCTACAAGATACCCAACGAAATGACATTTGCCGACGCACTCGAAGCGGCAAACGCCCACCCCAATACCGCTTTTGCGGAACCGGACTATCTTATCGAGTGGGCGTTGGCACCAAACGAAACCAACGACGGTATCAGTAACGGCAGTGCATGGTGGCTAAATCAACTGCGCGCGTATGAAGCTTGGGAAACGACCACAGATGCGACAGCCATTGGACCTGTCGCCGTTTATGACCAAGGTGTTTTGCGAACACATGAGGACTTACGGAACAACTTCTGGGTAAATCCAGATGAAATAGCCGGTAATGGCGTCGATGATGACGGAAACGGCATCGTTGATGACATAAATGGCCGAACCAATCAGGTATTTGGCAGCCACGGAACACCTGTTGCAGGCACCATTTGTGGTGAAGGCAATAACGGGATTGGTTATGTCGGCAGTGCCTGGAAGTGCCAATTGATGGACACCGGTGGCCCATTGAGCTTTTCTGCGGCGGTATCCGATGCCATGGCTTCTTTGTTGTATGCCACAGAGAAAGGGTCCCGCATTTCTAACCATAGTTGGGGCATCAGTGGCGATTACAGTCAGGCGTTCAAAGATGTGATTGGTCAAATCGCAGAAGATGACCACCTCATGGTTATCGCTTCACACAATTTCAATAGCAATATCGATAACAGCCCCGTCTACCCTGCCTCTTATGACAACGAAAATATCCTGAGTATTGCTGCATCTAACCAAAGTGAAGGTCGTATCAGCTATTCCAATTACGGTGCAGTGAGTGTTGATATTGCTGCGCCCACCGAATTTAACACGGCAAATTCCTCTGGTGGCTATTCCGGGTTCAGCGGCACGTCTCAGGCCACCCCTGTGGTCACGGGTGCAGTCGCACTGGCTTGGGCGTTAGACCCAAGCATGACTTATCGCGAAATTAAACAACTGGTGATGGACACTGCGCGACCTGTTTCAGCCTGGTCTGGTTTAACAGTAACAGGCGGTATTCTGGATATGAAAACCCTCGTTGAATCCGTCACCAGAGACACAGACGGTGATGGCATTCTCGATGACGTCGACACCGACGATGACAATGATGGCGTTCCAGACGAGGAAGATGCTTTCCCGAAAGATGCAACTGAGTCCGTAGACACAGATGGTGATGGTATCGGGAATAACGCCGATAACGATGATGATGGTGACGGTGTTAACGATGATGAAGACTGGCGACCACTTGACCCTAACGAGCAATACGACACTGATGGCGATGGTATCGGTAACTCTCAAGATGATGACGATGACAATGACGGTGTTTTAGACGAAAACGACGCCTTCCCACTGGATGCAACTGAAACCACTGACACTGATGGTGATGGGGTCGGCGACAACAGCGACGAATTTCCATCTGATCCCAACGAATCGAAAGACTCTGATGGCGATGGTGTTGGTGACAACAGCGATATCGACAAAGACAATGATGGCCTTTCCGATGATCTGGAATCCCGCACTCAGGCAGATATCGTTGACTGGCCTTTGCTTTACGGAGCCAGCTTCTCAAACGGTGTTCTGTCTGCCAACGGCGGAAGCTGGAGCTATCAAGCGAACTCAGCGCGGTTCTCAAGCTATGGTTTCACCGATAACTACCGTCTGAACTTCCATGTTGATGCCCTCGGCACCTACAACATGTTTGGTCTGGGCAACACTGAAAGCTCGGCGAGCTATACCGATATTGATTACGCATTCTACATTGCTGGCACGACGCTCTACATCTACGAAAGCGGTGCGTATATCGGCAGCTTTGGCACGGTCTCCGCAGGTGATGATCTGGCGCTGGAAGTGAACAGCGGCACTCTTGCCTATTATCGCAATGGCTCGCTGGTACGTAGTGTCAATTACAGTGGCTCAACGCCGGATTTTTATGTTGATACCAGTTTCTACAGCGGGGCAATTCAGCTGTCTGGCATTGAACTTACACCACTCTCAGGCTCAGGCGTTTCTTCGGATGCTGACGGCGATGGTGTCACCAACGATGTAGATCTGGATTCCGACAATGACACCATCCCGGATGTGATTGAAGCGGGTCTGGTTGATGCTGACGGTGATCTGACCGTCGACTCGATTGACCAACAAGCTTCCGTCAACCCTGCCCCGGACTCTGACGGTGACGGTATTCCGGATTATCTGGATCTAGAAAGCCACAACGCCGCCAATGATGGTACTGCCTTCGACATGCATGGCTACGACTTTTCTGCCTTCGATTCGAACGGCGACGGTAAGCTCGATGCCAATGATGAGCTCGGCGGTAACGATGTGAACGGCAACGGTGTCGATGACCGTGCGGAAGACGCTGACGGGGATGGACTCTCCAATCCAAACGACGATGATGACGATAACGACGGCACGTTAGATATCTACGATGCCTTCCCGTTCGATCCGAATGAAACCACGGATTCCGATGGCGACGGTGTGGGTGACAACAGTGATGCCTTCCCAACGGATGCCACCGAAACCACAGATACCGATGGTGACGGCGTGGGCGACAACAGTGACACCTTCCCTAATGACGCCACCGAGACCACTGACTCAGACGGCGATGGTGTGGGTGATAATTCCGATGCTTTCCCGAATGACGCGTCTGAAACCACAGACTCCGATGGCGATGGTGTTGGTGACAACAGTGATATCGACAAAGACAATGATGGCCTTTCCGATGATCTGGAATCCCGCACTCAGGCAGATATCGTTGACTGGCCTTTGCTTTACGGAGCCAGCTTCTCAAACGGTGTTCTGTCTGCCAACGGCGGAAGCTGGAGCTATCAAGCGAACTCAGCCCGTTTCTCCAGCTATGGCTTCACCGATAACTACCGTCTGAACTTCCATGTTGATGCTCTTGGTACCTACAACATGTTCGGGCTGGGCAACACTGAAAGCTCGGCGAGCTATACCGATATTGATTACGCCTTCTATATCGCAGGAACGACCCTCTACATCTACGAAAGCGGCGCATATATCGGCAGCTTTGGCACGGTCGCCGCAGGTGATGATCTGGCGCTGGAAGTGAACAGCGGCACCCTTGCTTATTACCGCAATGGCTCGCTGGTGCGTAGTGTCAATTACAGCGGTTCAACACCGGATTTCTATGTTGATACCAGTTTCTACAGCGGGGCAATTCAGCTGTCTGGCATTGAACTTACGCCGCTGTCAGGCTCAGGCGTTTCTTCGGATGCTGACGGCGATGGCATCAATAACGACGTAGATCTGGATTCCGACAACGACACGATCCCGGATGTGATTGAAGCAGGTCTGGTTGATGCAGACGGAAACCTTCAAGTTGACGCCATCAACCTTCAAGGCTCAGTGAACCCTGCCCCGGATTCTGACGGCGATGGTGTTCCCGATTATCTGGATTTGGAAAGCCACAACGCTGCCAATGATGGTACTGCCTTCGACATGCATGGCTACGACTTTGCTGCCTTCGATTCGAACGGCGACGGTAAACTCGATGGCAATGATGAGCTAGGCGGCAACGATGTGAACGGCAACGGTGTCGATGATCGTGCGGAAGATGCTGACGGAGATGGACTCCCTAATCCGAATGATGACGACGACGATAACGACGGCACCTTAGACGTTAACGACGCCTTCCCATTCGATCCAAACGAAGACACCGATTCGGATGGCGATGGCGTCGGCGATAACAGTGATGCCTTCCCAACGGATGCTACTGAAACCACAGATACCGATGGTGATGGTATCGGCGACAACAGTGACGCCTTCCCTAGGGATGCCACCGAGACCACTGACTCAGACGGCGATGGTGTTGGTGATAATGCTGATGCTTTCCCGAATGACGCGTCTGAGACCACAGACTCCGATGGCGATGGTGTTGGTGACAACAGCGATATCGACAAAGACAATGATGGTCTCTCCGACGAACTGGAATCCCGCACTCAGGCAGACATTGTTGACTGGCCTGTGCTTTACGGAGCCAGCTTCTCAAACGGTGTCCTCTCAGCCAACGGCGGAAGCTGGAGCTATCAGGCGAACTCAGCGCGTTTCTCCAGCTATGGTTTCACCGATAACTACCGTCTGAACTTCCATGTTGATGCTCTTGGCGCCTACAACATGTTCGGGCTGGGCAATACTGAAAGCTCAGCAAGCTATACCGATATTGATTACGCCTTCTATATCGCAGGTTCAACGCTTTATATCTACGAAAGTGGCGCCTACCGAGGCAGCTTTGGCTCTGTCGCTGTGGGTGACGACCTAACGCTGGAAGTGAATGACGGCACCATTGTTTACTATCGCAATGGCGCACTTGTCCGTTCAGTTAAATACAGTGGCGATACGCCTGACTTCTACCTTGATACCAGCTTCTACAGTGGCGCTATCCGCCTGTCGGGTATTGTGCTTTCGCCACTTTCAGGTGCAGGCTTTGCCATCGATAAAGATGGTGATGGCGTCAACAACGATATTGACCTCGATTCCGACAACGACACTATCCCAGATGTGATTGAAGCGGGTTTAACCGATGCTGATGGCGACCTGAAAGTCGATTCCATCGATCTACAAGGCAATGTCGACCCAGCCCCGGATTCAGACGGAGACGGTATTCCTGATTATCTTGATTTGGAAAGCCACAACGCTGCCAATGACGGCACCGCTTACGACATGCACGGCTACGACTTTGCCGCCTTTGATACCAACGACGACGGCAAGCTCGACAGCAATGATGAACTCGGCGGCAACGACGTTAATGGCAATGGCGTGGATGACCGCGCAGAAGATGCGGACGGCGATGGACTCTCCAATCCAAACGACGATGATGACGATAACGACGGCACGTTAGATATCTACGATGCCTTCCCGTTCGAACCGAATGAAACCACGGATTGGGATGGTGACGGTGTCGGCGATAACAGTGATGCCTTCCCAACGGATGCCTCTGAAACCACAGACACCGATGGGGATGGTGTGGGCGACAACAGTGACGCCTTCCCAACGGATGCTGTTGAAACCGCAGACAGCGATGGTGACGGCGTCGGTGATAACGCCGATGCTTTCCCGAATGATGCTTCAGAGACCACAGATTCCGATGGCGATGGTGTCGGTGACAACAGCGATATCGACAAAGACAATGATGGCCTTTCCGATGATCTGGAATCCCGCACTCAGGCAGATATCGTTGACTGGCCTGTGCTTCACGGAGCCAGCTTCTCAAACGGTGTTCTGTCTGCCAACGGCGGAAGCTGGAGCTATCAGGCGAACTCAGCCCGTTTCTCCAGCTATGACTTCACCGATAACTACCGTCTGAACTTCCATGTTGATGCTCTTGGCACCTACAACATGTTCGGGTTGGGCAATACTGAAAGCTCAGCAAGCTATACCGATATTGATTATGCCTTCTACATAGCTGGCACGACCCTCTACATCTACGAAAGCGGCGCGTATGTTGGCAGCTTTGGTACGGTCGCCGCAGGTGATGATCTGACGCTGGAAGTGAACAACGGCACCCTTGCCTATTACCGCAATGGCTCGCTGGTACGTAGTGTCAATTACAGCGGTTCAACACCGGATTTCTATGTCGATACCAGCTTCTACAGTGGTGCAATTCAGCTTTCTAGTATTGAGATTACGCCGCTGTCAGGCTCAGGCGCTTCTACGGATGCAGATAACGATGGCGTCACCAACGACCTCGATTTGGACTCTGACAATGACACCATCCCGGATGTGATTGAAGCGGGTCTGGTTGATGCCGACGGAAACCTTCAAGTTGACGCCATCAATCTTCAGGGCTCAGTGAACCCAGCCCCAGATTCAGACGGCGATGGCATTCCGGATTACCTTGATTTGGAAAGCCAGAATGCTGAAAACGATGGCACGGCCTTCGACATGCACGGCTATGACTTTGCTGCGTTTGACTCCAACGGTGACGGCAAGCTCGATGCCAATGATGAGCTCGGCGGTAACGATGTGAACGGCAACGGTGTCGATGACCGCGCGGAAGACGCTGACGGGGATGGACTCTCTAACCCGAATGACGATGACGACGATAACGATGGCACCTTAGATATCTACGATGCCTTCCCGTTCGACCCTAACGAAACCACGGATTCGGATGGTGACGGCGTCGGCGATAACAGCGATGCCTTCCCAACGGATGCGACTGAAACCACAGACACCGATGGGGATGGTATCGGGAACAATCGTGATATGGATAGAGACAATGACGGTATCGCCAACAATCTGGAATCAAACATCAACGCCAGCGTGACGGAGTGGCCTGTGCTTACCGGCAATGCAAACTTTAGCCAAGGAACCTTGATTGGCAACGGCGGCTATTGGCAGTCCCAGGCAAACTCTAAGCGTTTTTCTGAATACGGCTTCCGCTCGCATTATCAGTTAAGTTTTCTGGTCGACAGTCTTGGCACATACAACATGATAGGTTTGGGTAGAGATGAAACTTCCGCCAGCTATCAAGATATCGATTATGCGTTTTACATCGTTGGAAGCACGCTCTACATCTATGAGAGTGGCGCTTCAAAAGGCTCATTTGGCGGTATTGCGATTGGGGACACCCTTTCCATTCAGGTAGCCGACCGTGTCATTGCGTATTTCCGAAACAACGAACTGTTGCGAACCCAAGTATTTGAAGGGGAGATCCCTGACTTTTACGTAGATTCCAGCTTCTACAGCGGTGCCATTGAAATCAGTCGCTTCCTACTCTCTCCCTTACCTGGAGCGCAGTTTGTCGCTGACTCGGACAATGATGGTATTCCCAATGACTTAGATTTGGACAGTGACAACGATGCCATTCCAGACGTCGTTGAAGCTGGCTTTGAAGATGTAGACAACAACTTTAAGGTGGATAACTTCGATCCTGGCGCCACTGTCGCAAGCCTGCCGGACAGCGATAATGATGGCATTGCAGACTTCATCGATTTAGAGAGCCTTAACCCCGGTAACGATGGCACAAACTTCGATATCGACAGCTCCGATTTCGCAGGTTTTGATACCTATCGGGACGGAAGGCTGGATGCGCGGGACGCACTTGGCGGACAAGATGCCAATGAGAATGGGGTCGATGACCTTATCGAGTCTCTTTAATGGCAACAAATCAGACTGGGTAACCCAGTCTGGTTTTTCGTTCGATCTTCCCCCGAATGCGAAAGAATATCGGTCAGTTTTAAAACAATTTCTATCTTTGAGTTTAATAAGACTGTAACAAACCTCATTCACAGCCAAACAGCCATTCACAAATCGACCACGAGGGGATTTTTATATCATTAAAATCATAGCTTTATATTTTTTGCCGCCCAACTAATTCACCTAGTTATCCACAGATTCTGTTGATAGGTTCACCATGGGCTAATGGCTATTTTTCCCTTTAATATAAGTGACTTACCAGCAATTTGAAGAAAAAATAAATTTTTCTTGACCTGATGTCTAAAGGGCAGGTCGAAAGGAGTGGTCGGAGTTCGGTAAAAATAGTTCGTTAGATGACGAATAAACCATTTGCACATCACCGTGTTACATGTCGGTCAAAACAGTGAGACAAAATGAGACTGGCTGTTGACAACTCAATCAAAAACGAAAGTGTCACAGAAAAAATGTGGCAGAAATCAAAGAGGTTTAAACGCAGGAAGTCGTTTATTGATACCAACGAGCGGCAGCTTCAAACACCAGTCTATCTTCGCCAGGATGAGCAAGAAGAGACACACCCATCGGCGTACCATCAACCATCAAAAGAGGCAACGTCAGCTGGGCCAAACCAGCCACTTCAGCAATAGCATATAAGCGGCGTTGGTTAATAAGGAATGTTTCGTCCATAAACATTTCAGTGGGTGCCTGACCCGGAGATGTAGGAATCATCAGTACCTCTCCCGAGCCAAAGAAACCCTGCAGACTGTCACTGAAAAATTCACGCTTTTTCTTGGTCTCGACGAAGTCTTTAAAGCTTTTACCACGAATTTGCTTTAAGTGTTCTTCCGTCTCTTCCGAGAACTTAGGTTTATGCACATCCAGCCACTGGCCATACTGCAAATCCACTTCCCTGCCCAGAATCACAGAGTGGATATTGTGTGCCTGTGTCAGGGTTAACTTGCTGAGATTTGGCATGTCATTTCGGAAGATTTTCGATTTGGATAACTTTTCTTCCCACTCTAGCAGCGCTTCGATAGAAAGTAGCTCATGGAATAAAGAAGACGCGTTAACAATGTTCTTGAGCCGGCCCGCCCTAGGCGGTTTCGTCCAACACTTCTCGGCAACCTGTTCCAGCGTGGGAAGATGCCTTGTCATAAAACCCACTGCATCGAATGACGGTGAAAACGGAGTGATCCCACGAAGGTCAACCATACCTTGCGATGGACGATAGCCATACAAGCCACAATAGGAAGCCGGAATCAACACTCCGCCACAACAGTCATTACCGATACCAATCGTCGCTTTACCTTTGGCTACAGCGATAGCAGCGCCTGATGATGAACCACCTAATCGGGCTTCCGGAGAGACAGGATTTTTAAGGTTTGCGAGGAAAGGGTTAAGACCGCTAATACTGGTGCCAAAATCATCTACTTGCGCTTTGCCAATCAATCGACAACCTGAGTGCATCAGGGTTGAAACCACGTGCGCGTCGTTTTTTGCCGGCTCGTGACCATCAGCCCATGCAGGAATCCCAATACCCGTCACCATGTCTTGTATGCCCACATTGTCGCTGACAACAAGGCGCTGACGGGCTAACACACCAGAGGGAAAATCCTGCCGCTCTGGTTTGTACACATTGATGAGAAAGTTGTCCTCGGCCATATCGATTAATTATTTCCTCTAGTTATTCATAAGGTTATAACTAAAAGTCAAACTCTGCGTAATTAAGAGCGACATTTTTCCAACAAAGCGCTGCGACTGTCCCGAAATGCCTCACTGGTAAAGAGCTCGTCGTTTATCTGAAGCTTTCTGCTTTGCAGCCAGCTCTCCGCTGATGACCCTTGTCCATATGGAATCTTATATACATGGAAATGCTGATTTTGGTGCAAATAGATCAGGTTCGCTGCTACTCGCAACGGTTTAAATGGCTCGTTGAGGTAAAGCCTGAACTCACCACTACAGTCATTCACAATGTAAGAGCCGTTATCACTGCGAATAGCAATATACGGCCGTTCTGTCTCGGTGTATGACGCCAGAGACCAAACCCCAGTCTTATTTGTCAGTTGAAGAAATGGCTTGCGTAACGCCTCTGACATCACCGGTGTAGTTTCTTCGGTGGCAGGCTCATTATCAGCCGCAATAGGGCTCTTTGGTTTGGCATGCACGACTGTGACCTTGGGTGGAATCACTTCTGGCTCTTCACTATCAAACCACGCGGTCATTGCCGACCAGTTCACCATTGTTGCCCCGAGAAACAACACTGCAACCAGTGAAGACATCGCCATCGCAGGCAACCAAAACTTTTGTGCCCATTGAACAGCACCCGGCATTTTCACGCCGGCATTACGCTCAAGTTCAGTTTCCAGCATTTCGTTTTCTGACAAGGCGCGACGAAGCTCACCAGCCAGCTTACCCTGCTCTACAATGGCTGCATCTTTCTGGCTTTGAAGGCGATTTCGCTCTTCTTTGAGCAGCACCATTTCCCCTTCAAGTTGAGCGATCTTGCGGGAGTAATCAGTACTGTTCGATGTATTGCTGCTTCCTTTTCGCGCTTGATTAAGCTGCACCTTGAGTAACTGGTTCAACGCAGACAACTCGTCTCGTTCTTTTTTAACCGCTGACAGCTCTCGCTCTAACGCCGCGGTATTACCGCCGGTTGCAAAAGAGGCCGCTGGAATCGCAAGAGGATGTTCCCCTTTCCCTTTGACAATGTTGTCGTAGGAATGGCGAACGAGGTGCATCAACGCCTTGGAACCACCTTTATCTGGGTGCACGCGAACAGACAGCAACTTGTAGCGCTGTTTCACAGTGGATTCAGGATCACCCGATTTGGTACCAAGGATTTCGTTAAACGTGGTCATTGACAGATTTAATTACAGTTCAGATGAAGTTATATCGGCCTCTCAGGGACTTTCTTGAGCCAGATTCCGTCTCAAAATTAAGATAGACCAATGCTCACATCCCCGACCGGACAATTGTTCAAGGTTTGTTCGACATCTCCTTTTTTCACCCAGCCAAAGAAACGTTTCATTAACACACATTTATCTTTTTAGGCGATTCTGGCCAATTCTTTACCAAACATCCCATTTTCAATTGCATTCATATTTTTGTGATCTATGATGCTAACGAAAATTTGAAGACCCGGTGAACGCTGCTGGAGAGAGATGGCATTGGCCATCCGCCGAAGAAGTAAATCTTTCAGGCACTCATTAACACTGACTTTGGTGTTTGAGTAAGGACAGTAGCGGGAGGGAACTCTGGAGAGAGGTAAGCCAGACTTACCCGCCGAAGGAGCAAGCTCGCCCAACTTAATTGATGGATTCGAGTGAAACTCTCAGGCAAAAGGACAGAGGAGATAACCGCATTAATCTGCGATCTTTTTGCTATTTTTCTGCGGCTACTCTCCTCCTTTTAATCTAAAGGGGGATAAATGAACTATTCGCTTTACGACTTTTTGCAAATCATCGATAACCTCGTCTGGGGTCCACCACTTCTGCTGCTACTTGTCGGCACAGGTATCTATTTCACTTTCCGTCTTGGCGCGATCCAGTTTTCTAAATTGCCTTTAGCGCTATCTTACGTGTTCAAAAAAGAAGAAGGCGTCACTGGTAAAGGTGATGTCTCTAGCTTTGCTGCGCTTTGTACTGCCCTTTCTGCCACCATTGGAACCGGTAATATTGTTGGTGTTGCCACCGCCTTAAAACTGGGTGGTCCGGGTGCTCTGTTCTGGATGTGGATGGCGGCTCTTTTCGGCATGGCAACAAAATATGCAGAGTGCCTGCTTGCCGTGAAATACCGCGAGAAAGACGCTCAAGGTAATATGCTGGGTGGACCCATGCTCTACCTGGAAAAAGGTGCAGGCCAAAAGTGGCTGGCGCGTTTGTTTGCCTTCTTCACCATTGGTGTGGCTTGCTTTGGCATCGGTACTTTCCCACAGGTGAATGCCATTGTGGATGCCAGTCATATCGCGTTCAATATTCCACATGAAATCACTGCGATTGTGCTGACCGTGCTAGTTGCCGCAGTGACTATTGGTGGTATCAAATCTATTGCAGGCCTGGCGAGCAAGATCATTCCGACCATGACAGTGGTTTACGTCACCGCTTGTGTCGGCATTCTGGTGAACAATGCTGGTGCTATCCCTTCCGCGATTAGTCTGATTGTGGAGTCTGCGTTTACCGGTCAGGCTGCAACAGGTGGATTTGTGGGTGCCTCTATCATGATTGCCATTCAGGCAGGTGTCGCCCGTGGTGTATTTTCAAACGAATCAGGCTTGGGAAGTGCGCCAATGGCAGCCGCTTCTGCACAAACCAACTCTTGTGTCCGCCAGGGTTTGATCTCTATGGTTGGCACGTTCTTGGATACCATCGTCATCTGTTCAATGACAGGTTTGGCACTGGTGCTAACTGGTGTTTGGACGATGGACATTGATGGTGCACGCATGACCACAGAGGCCTTCTCACTTGGCTTGAACGAAGGTTTTGGTCCGATGATTGTTGCTATTGGCCTGATGTTCTTTGCCTTCACCACGATTCTTGGTTGGAACTATTACGGCGAACGCTGTGTGGTGTACCTGTTTGGTCAACCTGCAGTGCTGACGTATAAGATTGTTTTCGTGGCGCTCATTTTGTCCGGTGCGTTTATCAAACTGGATATGATTTGGCTGATTGCCGACATCGTGAATGGACTGATGGCGGTACCAAACCTGATTGGCTTGATCCTGCTCCGCCATGTTGTTGCGGAAGAAACCAAAGTCTACTTTGAATCGCTGAAAAGTATGGTTAGCTCATCGTCTGACTCCAAAGCCGCCAAAGCCTGATTAGTGATTCGATAAAACGAAAAACAGCGCCAATTGGCGCTGTTTTTGTTTTTCCAGATGACTACGCGGTTTTGGCATTTAGCATATTACTAAGACCTAATTTTCCGAAGATCGCATCATAATGAACGAAGTTTGGAATTCGGGTGTGATGCTGAACTTTCGTGCCCACAGCGACAAATTCATAGCCCAGTGTGCTGGTTGCCATTTTGTCCCATTCCCCATCACCGAAGTAAACGCGGCGAGAGAATACGGCACCCGTGTCTTGCTTAGCACGGAAAGCCGCCAGCGCCATGATTTCACTCCGCGTCATTGCATCAGAACAAGAAGCAAAGCTCACTCCAGTGATATCAAAACCCGCCGCCCTCAGTTTCATCTTGGCAGACTCTTGCCAACCCCCCGTTGCGATAGCCAACACCACATTTGGGTGTGACTTCATGTCATTCACAAACTCGATCGCGCCTGGTGTGGCAACAAGATCGTTTTTGTTTGAAGAGATATACTCTCTCAGTTTTTGTAGGAACAGCGCTTTCACTTCACGAAGGATGCGCATTCTGTCTTGACGCATACCCTGTTGTTCAATCAGTTCTTCCAAAATGCCGACGTCAGTCACGTTGGTAAACGCGCCCCAATCATCGGTTAGTTCAATTCCTACTACTTCCTCTACAGCAGAGCGAAAACAATCGGAATCAAAGTCGTAGCTGTCGATCAACGTCCCATCGACATCCAACATAAACAGGTTCATTAACGCCAGTCCTCAAATCTAGGATACAGAAACAACCCTCAAGGCTGATTTGAAATTGCGCGTGGCGGTCACCATTCTCCGCGCAAGCCGAACATTGTATTTACAAATGCAACGTCTGGGCAACAATCTTTACTGATAATTACAGATAGTAGACGCACATCAAGATTGGCGCATACGCTAGAAAAGAAATGTGACAAGGTGATGGCTACTAACAATTTGTAACCATCACTTTCAAAGATTGTGTGATGTGGGGCGATGCTGAAGTTTAACCAGACCTAAAGCGAAATCACGTGACTACTGGTTTCACTGGCTTCTTCACCAATCATTTCGTCGTAGGGATTGTCCATCACCAACGTCGCTGATGTAAAACCCTGCTGTGTCAGCGCTTCTTTTGCTGTATTTAGGCATTCGAAGAACATCAAATCCCCGTCCTTGCTCCGCTGATATGTCACTGTGCCGCGACCTGCGCTGGTACCAATGAGGTATTTGCTGGTGTCTCCGCAACTAACAATGATGGCTTCTGCATTCGACATTGGTCTTCCCTCTTGTTGTGATTTAAGAGAGTTACGCGCGGTAAAGTCACAGCGATCAGAAAGTAGCGTTTTGAAAAAGCCGTAAGTGACAAAAGGGAAAGTCGTAGGGAGAGAAATGGAGGCGCGTCCCGGAGTCGAACCGAGGTCCACGGATTTGCAATCCGCTGCATAGCCACTCTGCCAACGCGCCTTTGAGTATCAGAGAGTGTCTCTGGCTACGGGACGGAATTATAGAGAGGCTTACGCTCAACGCAACGGTTTTTTTCACCTTTCCAACTGAGTGTTTCTGATTTGATCACTTCGAGTAAAAATGCGCCTTTGCAAGCGCAACACCTCTCACATTGAGAGTCTTTAGATACACAACACACTATCCTGTAAGGAGAAGTGAAATTTCTGCCGAAAAGAGTGTTTGTCAAGACTTGAAGATCACAGGATATAGTGGTTTGATCTGCGCCCTTGTCGATCAGGGGCACAATATAGTGTTTCTGGCCAAGCTTCGCTCAACAAGACGGCATTACTTTCGAGGTGCAATTCATAATGGCTAAAACCAAGTCAGCTTCTGATATCGAATCCACTGGCGTACTCGCTATTCCTTACCAAGATACGTCAATGGAAATTTGGGACAGCAAATACCGCCTGAAAAGCAAACACGGTGACGCAATCGACGCGACACTGGATGATACTTTCAAGCGTGTTGCTCGTGCACTTGCCGATCTCGAAGAAAAATCAGTACGCGAAAAATGGTACAACGAATTTCTGTGGGCACTTCGTCACGGTGCTATCCCAGCAGGCCGCATTACGTCTAACGCTGGCGCTTTTGAGCACAAGCCTGCTACCTCAACCATCAACTGTACTGTGAGTGGCACCATTGAAGATTCAATGGACGACATTCTGGGTAAAGTGCACGAAGCTGGCCTGACCCTGAAAGCGGGCTGTGGTATCGGCTATGACTTCTCTACCCTGCGTCCACGCGGTGCGTTTGTCTCAGGCGCAGGTGCATACACCTCTGGCCCACTGTCGTTTATGGATATCTACGACAAAATGTGCTTCACCGTTTCTTCAGCAGGTGGTCGTCGCGGCGCGCAAATGGGCACCATGGATATCCGCCATCCAGACGTAATGGAGTTCATCCGTGCGAAGCGTGAAGATGGCCGTCTGCGTCAGTTCAACCTGTCTCTGTTGATCACTGAAGAGTTTATCGAAGCCGTTAAGAACGATGGCGAATGGCAACTGATCTTCCCTGTGACCGCGAAAGAAGCGCGTCAAGACGGCACCGATTTGCAGAACGATGAAAGCATCGTATGGGCAGACTGGCCGAGCAAAGATGGTCTGGTTGAAGATGATAAAGGCCGCGTAGCGTGCAAAATCTACCGCACCATGCCAGCGCGTAACCTGTGGAACGTGATCATGTCGTCGACTTACGATTACGCAGAACCAGGCTTTATCTTGATCGACAAAGTTAACCAAATGAACAACAACTGGTTCTGCGAAGACATTCGTGCAACCAACCCATGTGGCGAACAGCCGCTGCCTCCTTACGGCGCGTGTCTGCTGGGTTCAGTAAACCTGACCAAGTTCGTTCGTGACCCGTTCACCGACAATGCCTACTTCGATTGGGACATGTACCGTAAGGTAGTGGCTATCTTCACCCGTATGCTGGACAACGTGGTTGAGATAAACCAACTGCCGCTTGAAAAACAACGTGAAGAAATCGAAACCAAACGCCGTCATGGAATGGGCTTCCTGGGTCTGGGTTCTACCCTGACGATGCTTCGCCACAAATACGGCAGTGCAGCATCTATCGCTTTCACTGAGCAAGTTTCTCAGGAAATGGCGATCACTGGTTGGGAACAAGCGATCGAGCTTGCTGCAGAGAAAGGCGCAGCACCAGTGATGGACAAAGAATTCGACGTTACCCCTAAAATGATGCGTCTGCGCCCTGAAATGGCGAAAGACGGCATCAAAGTGGGCGACAAAGTGAAAGGTAAAGTCCTGCACGCGAAATACAGCCGTTACATGCAGCAAATTGGCGAAGTACGTCCAGACCTGATTGAGAAACTGGCGGCTAACGGTGGTCGTTTCACTCACCACAGTTCTATTGCTCCGACCGGTACGATTTCTCTGTCACTCGCAAACAACGCGAGTAACGGCATCGAACCAAGCTTTGCTCACCACTACACCCGTAACGTGATCAAGCCAGGTAAGAAATCAAAAGAAAGCGTCGATGTGTTCAGCTTTGAGCTGTTGGCATACCGCGAACTGATCAACCAGAAAGCAATGCCATACAGCACGAAAGAAGACGAGCAACTGCCAGAGTACTTCATCACTGCCGATGACATTACACCAAGCCAGCACGTTGAAGTTCAGGCTGCTGCACAGCGCTGGATTGACTCGTCAATCTCGAAGACAGCAAACGTACCGACTGACTTCCCGTTTGAAAGCTTTAAAGACATTTACATGGATGCGTATGACAAGGGTCTGAAAGGTTGTACCACCTTCCGCTTCAACCCAGAAGTGTTCCAGGGTGTTCTGGTGAAAGAAGAAGATCTGGAAAACACCACTTACGTATTCACGCTGGAAGATGGCACCACCTTTGAAGCCAGAGGCAACGAGAAGATTGAGTATGACGGTGAAGAACACACCGCAGCTAACCTCTACGACGCCCTGAAAGAAGGCTACTACGGTAAGTTCTAACCGCAGACAGACAAATACGCTGCCCTTTGTGAGAAAGAAGTAATTCGTTATGACACGTAAAATCGAAAGCAAAATTGTTGCGTACAAAGTAAAAAGCAAAGACGCCGTTCAGGAAGCGCCTGTTGCTCCTGTTGTTGAAGTACCAACATTTGAAACCATGCATGAAGAAATGCCACGCCCAGAAAAACTGCTGGGTTCGACGTATAAACTGAAGACGCCAGAACACGTTTCTGAGCATTCTCTGTTTATTACCATCAACGATGTTGTGTTGAACGAAGGTACTGACCACGAAGTGCGTCGTCCTTTTGAAATCTTCATTAACAGCAAGAGCCTTGAGCACTACCAGTGGATCGTCGCGCTGACTCGCATTATTTCCGCGGTATTCCGCAAAGGTGGCGACGTCACTTTCTTGGTGGAAGAACTGCGTTCCGTATTCGACCCTAAAGGCGGTTACTGGAACAAAGGTAAATATGTGCCTTCTCTGATTGCTGAAATCGGCAATGTGATTGAACAGCACCTGATGGAAATCGGCATGCTGAAAAACCCAGAGATGGACGAACACCAGAAGGCATTTCTGGAAGCCAAACGTGCTGAGAACGCTGCAAAAGCAGAAGTGAAAGAGGAAGAACCGGTAAACACGGGCTTCCCACCGAGCGCAACCCTTTGCTACAAGTGCCACAACAAAGCCGTTATCGTGAAAGACGGTTGTCAGACTTGCCTGAACTGTGGCGACTCTAAGTGCGGTTAATGTGCTGAAATGTCGTTAAGAAGAGGCTTCCTAATGGAAGCCTTTTTACTATTTGAGATACCTACCTGCGCCTTGTTCAAATAATTCGAACAACCGATACGAATATTTCCGCTATTTTGCATATAAACAACCATCTATAGTTTGTTCTAACAACACAAGACACGTGACCAAAATACTTAAACGGAGCAAATTATGGCTAGCGTACTGGTTTTAAAATCAAGCATTCTCGGCGAATACTCTTCTTCAACCAAATTGATTGACCAGTTGGTTTCACAGTTTGGTGAAGACACTTTTGTGATCGAACGTGACCTGGCAGCTCACCCCATTCCAGTATTGGACGGCGAACTGATGATGGGGTTGCGTGGCGCAGAAAACCCAACCAAACGCCAACAGGAAGCGCTGGCTCAATCAGACCAACTGATTGAAGAAATTAAGGCAAGTGACACACTGGTTATCGCGGCCCCCATGTACAACTTCAACATTCCAACTCAGTTGAAAAACTGGATTGATTTTATCGCCCGCGCTGGCGTCACTTTCTCTTACACCGAGAATGGTCCAAAAGGCCTGCTTACCGGAAAAAAAGCCATTGTCGTCACGACCCGCGGTGGTATGCATAAAGACATGCCGACCGAACACATCACCGGTTATCTGACAACCGTGCTGGGTTTTGTGGGTATCACCGATGTGCAGTTTGTTTATGCCGAAGCCCTGGCTATGGGCGAAGAGCCTGCACAGGCTTCCATGGAGCAAGCAGCCAAAAACCTTAAGGCGCATGTTTCGTAAAGAACAGTTTCCTTCATGCTATTGCTAACTTAAATTTCCTTTTTCATTTTGGGTGTCTATGTAGACATCCTTTTTGTTCGATCATTGTCTCAGCATCGCCTTTTCGGCATTTTCATTTGGTGAATAATCCGTTCTTATGTGGCCTTTGATTTGCCCTGCTGGAGCCTTAAGTGATTAAAGCAAATCCATTTTTAGGAAATGACGAAGACCGCGCTGAAATTTGGGACATGTTAGTCGCAAAAGATATCCGCGCTTACACCCAAGCGGATTGGTCCATGGTAGAAAATGATTTCCTCGAGGACGAATTCTTTGCCGTCAACGCGGGTTTCGACAATGACCCAGGTAAATGGAATCTCGCCTTCTCACGCTTTGAAAACTACCGCGACTCCTGGCTGGAAGCCGCTCGCGCAAGTTTAGATACTGAATATGCTGAGCCTTTGGAAGACGCCGTTCACAAGCTGACAACGCTGGAACAGATTGAAGTAAAAGATGGCAAGGCGATTGCGAGAAAGCAGTTTGATGGCACGATTCAAGTTGTAGGCAAAGAGCCAGAAGTGCTGAACTGGCAAACACTTTACTATCTGAAGAAAACACCTGCGGGTTGGAAGATTGTCGGTTTCACCGGCTACCTGCCTTACACAAAATAAGACCTAAGAATTAGAGCGTCGGGAAATTGAAAGCATCATATCCTTTCTCTCCCAAATGTCCCGGCGCTCGCCTTATCTTCTCTATAGAAACTTCCTGTCCAAAAGCCCTAGAACTCGATCTGCAAGTAAATCGTGTTGTAGTTACTCCCGCCTTTGATACGGCCAAACTGACTCGCTTTTTCAAAGATTGCTGAGCGGTGGTGAATCGAATACCCCAACCAGGCGCGGTTCCATTCTGACTTACCAAACAGATCCCCCAGATTCACATCAAGAGATAGGTCGATGAAGTTGAGCAAATTACTTGGCTCATAGCCTTTCTCATCCATTTCCGTTTGTTCTATGTAAGTAATGTTGTTCACGTAAGAAAGGCCTTCTGCCACACCAAGTCGCCATTTTGCTGGCCAATCGATGGTGTAATAGGCTTTAATGGCCATCACAATTTCGGCTGAAGAAGCCTGAACGTCTGAGTTCCAGTGCCAAACAATACCTGGTGTCAGGTACAAATCCATCGGAATACCAAACAACTCATCACTGAGTGGATGACCATAAAAAACGGAAGTCAGTTGGTTGTTGAACGGGTCTTTTTCAGTGTCACCGGCGAGGATATCACCGATATTGGAAGGTGTGGCCCAACCGTGCGCTAAACGCCAGTAAGGGCGGGTAGAAATTTCCCGCTCGCCATGGCGGCGATTATCGTTAAAGAATCCAAAGCCCGCGTAAACCTCACCTTGCCAGTCGTTGCTGATGGTTGGCGCATTGCGCACATTCTCGTCAAAGTAGGTCGCGTAGGCCGCGCCAACCAGATAAAGATTGGAATAGACATGGTAACGCCCTTTTACGCCCGCTTTAAAGTCCATCCCCGCGCCCAGTTCCACTCCGTCATTTCTGTATTCAGAAAGGCCGTAATAGAAGCTGTTAAAGTCAGCATCTTTGTATCGCGCGGAGACTGTCGCATTCAAATCGTAACTTTCGCCTTCGAGTTTTTTACCCAAGGTCGCTATACCGTGAAAACGGCTGCTTTTATCTGAAAGTAGGTCTAAATCCGCATACCAACCATCACCCAATTGACGTTTCAACTGGAAACCAAAATCCCCGGTGTCACCACCAATGTCATTTTGTACTGCTGTAGGAAGGTCGATAAAACGCATACGAAGAATAGTATTCAACCGCCACTCATCTTCTTCCCATAGCCTCAAGCCACCTTCAATACCATCAATAAAGAATGCCTCATCTTCATAGAACATCATCGGTACAAAGCTGGAGACAATATCACTACCGCTGTCGGAATAAGGAATACCCGCAGAGCGAATTGTTGCCGCTAAACCCCAGTTTTCACTCCGCTTTAAGCGCAGTGTCTCTAAAGTCTCTGACTTTTCAACTGATTCGGGTTCGCTGTTCGCGTGTGATACCCCAGTAAAACAAAGGGACGCTGCAGCAAGCATTAAGGGAAACTGATATTTCATTCATCTTCTATGCATTAATCCAAGTGAGGTAATTGTAACGCATTTAAAGGAAAGCGTTTCGGATTAATGCATGAAATCAGTGAGTTAAGAACGTATGAAAAAGGACTGGCGGCCAATTTGGCCACCAGTGTCTATGGTTTTAGCGCTTTGCTTTTTGGTGTTAATGCTCTCTTGCTGTCAAAACAAAGAGATCCAGATGACCATGCTCTGATGGATTGAGCGGTCTGATGGGATTGGCATTATGCCAAACCGCATGATCATCGAGTAGAGCAACATCACCATTGTTCATTGCCAGCGAGAAGAACGGCTGTTCACTTCTGTCTTTGTAAACCAGAATTTCACCACCTTGTACGTTCTGTCTGTCTATTGCAGCAATCGCGATATGGTCAAAGCCATCTTGGTGAATCCCTTCCGGGGAGACGGGAGTGATGTCGTTCAGTGTAACAACGCGCATCTGGTGGATTTCGATGTCCTGTTCGTCTTCAAGCTCGTTGTTGTCTTTAAACAAGCGGCAGAGTTCAAACAATCCTTCAGAGTGAAGTACCGCTGGCGTCAGTTCTTCAAAGTCACGGACAACACCGCCTTGGTGCTGGTTGATAGCCTGCGACTGCACAAAAGTGTGATGTTCCATTTGTCGAAGCGCACCGTCATGACAATGCACAATCGAATAGCGTCTTAACCGATATTGACCGTCTGCATATGGGGTAGTTGGCAGATCATCAAACATGGGTACAAGTTCTTTCACAGCCTGGTCGCTGATATGACAAAGCTGCATAAGGTAATCTGGATGGTACATGTTACGTCCTCCATATTGTTCCTCAATCGGGCACTCTGGATAAGAGTTCACCGACCACAGTTATCACATAAAGTTAACGACACCGCATCATTTTTGACAATCTTTTATAGATTATAAAATCACCTTAAATACCAAATACGCTCATATAATTGGAATAAATTAAAATTTAAAGGATTTTATTTTGCATTATTTGATCTGTACCAAATTGGTCAAACACACTTTGAGAACTCGAGCGCGAACCTGAATCTTCCATTCAGCTAACATTCATGTTCCACAGATAAGATATCAATGTGGAAGCAGTAGGGTCTGTTGACCTTTGGTGGTTAAATTTTGTTCTAGCCCTAAGCGTTTTAGGCGCGGCGAGGTGTGTGCCGCCTAGTCATTCTAAGCAAGTACACCTCAACAAAGCATAAAACGCTTAGGGCTGAACCCTTCGGGCAGCGTTTGTGGGAACTTTCTTCTGCGTTATCGGCTTCTCATCTAGGCCAGCTACACATCGAAGCCTCTGCCTTGTATAAAGCCCCCACAAACTGCTGCAAAAATCATCACCAAAGGTCAACAGACCCTAGGAACCAAGAGGTAAGTAAATGGGAAGAATGATTAAGGCGCTGATTATCGTACCGATTCTGGTAATTCGTGTTCCAGCTTATGCCAATCAACCAGACATAAAGTCCCTCCCTGAACACCCTAGCCCTGCTTATGAGCAAATTGAACCTCAACAAGCATTGTCTGATTTACTCGCTATTCCTTCGTTCAGAGCTCAACAGGTCAATCAACCCGTTAGCGACTTGGATACTCTCTATAAGCTCGCCCCTGACGCACAACAAGAGTTGGAAACACTGGCAACAGGCATTGCCGATTCTGTAAACGCAAAAGTGCTGAGTGCTGGCATTAAAGGGCAGGATCGCGCTGCTGTAAAAGTGGATAAAGAACTGAATGGTGATGTGACTAAGCTCACTGATATCGTGCGAATCACCATTGAATCTGACTCGATTAATTCTCTGAATCAGGCCTACGAAAAGCTCGCGGCCCAAACCCAGACACTTGAAGTGATTAACCGCTTTCAGGCTCCTCGCCCTTCAGGCTATCGTGATTTGAAAGTGCTGGTGACACTGCCAGAAAGCCAACTGGTGGCAGAAGTACAACTGCACCTTAATGCCATCTCTAAAATCAAAAATGGCCCTGAACATGGTATCTACGAGCAAATTCAGCGCATTGAGCGGGATGCAGCACATCGCGAAATGACGGAGTTTGAAGTCACCAAGATCGCTCAGCTTCGCCAACAATCCCGAAAGATGTACCAAATGGCCTGGGCGCAATATCAGCCATACAGCATGGCGGTATAACCTGGAAAAACCATAGGGCGGTTCCCCGCCCTATCTCATCTCGAATTGCGTAATCTCTACCTGCTCGCCTTCAAGCGCAATGAAGCTCTGTGCAGGCACACTCTTCCAACCTTCTCTATCTGTGTCATATGGCTCTGACGCCAGTACCACGCCACTGTCTAGATGCTTGTAGAACAACGTCGGAGGTACACCATGAGTGGCATACCTTAATCCCCAAAATTGTTTACCGTTACTGACGCAAATCGATGCTTTAAACGGATCTTCTACCTCTTTTGCTCGCATTTCAGCTTCCACCCTAGCGATGACTTTTTTAAGCGCTTCTTTAGGTGACAACTCCATGTTGTACTGCAACAGAAGAAGGAAGATAAGCTCACTGTCTGTGGAGCCTTTTCGCTTCAGATAGTATGACTCTTCCAGATGCCGCTCAAGGCTGTAACGTGTCTGTTCAAATTCAGGGATTTGCCCGTTATGCATGAACAGCCAATTATCGACATTGAATGGATGACAGTTTTCTCGGGAGGTATTCGTACCGGTCGACGCACGGACATGCGCCATAAAACGGTGAGATCGTGTGTGTTCAGCAAGTGATTTTAGGTTGGCATCAGACCAAGCGGGCAAGACTTCACGATAAAGCGCTGGCGTTGGTTTTTCGCCATACCACGCGATACCAAAGCCGTCAGCATTGACCGCCGTTACGGCCTTGTTGGCATCCATACTTTGCGACACCAGCGAATGATTTGGCTGATGAAGCATTTCATCCAAAAAACACGGCTTTCCTTGATACGCTAACCACCTACACACAGCAACCTCCTATGACTTCAGACATTTTAAGTATGCGTGAGTTATGGGAAATTGCCGTGCCAGACAGCGCATTTTTATGTTGGGCAGTTAAATCAACCGGGGTGGCCGTCCGTTCTTGCTTTTATCAGCATTGGGCCGAAAATAGCAGCAAACGAGACAAAAGATAGCGACCATCCCACCGCTGCAATCACTATCCATGTACTCAAATACTCAGGCCAGATCGAAGGCCCAACCACGCGGACAAGGGTAGCGGATACGAGGGAAAGAAAGGCAAAAGCAAACGGCGGACCTTGATATATTGCACGCCCAGTATGCCCCATCGTCACTCTGGCAATCATCGCGAGAATAACGCCTGCTAAGGTACCCATAGCCAGTAGGTGGATCAAAGTATGAGATACCCAAGGGCTGCTAATTGCCATTGCTTTGGCAAAGATTCCCAACGGCAAAGCAAGATAAAACAGGTGCAATGACCAAACCAGAGGCTCACTCTTTGACTTAACACCACCCCAGCGGTATAGACGAATCAGTTGCGCACTGCCCGCCACCAGCAGCAAAGTCAGAGTAACTGTCGAGTCCACCAAAGGAAAGAAACTCAGAATCGCCAGTAAGATGAGCGGGAGATTAGCAGCGACATCAAGCCACAGTAGGGCTTTTGGTGCTTCAAACTGAAAACGTTTTGCGGTGAAGAATGGGATCACCCTGCCGCCCATGATAGATATAAGCAGCATGAACCACCAAATCATCGCCTGCCAAAGTACATTAGAGGAAAATGGCGGCATTCCCTTCACCGTGGCATAGCTGGCGAAATTAGCAATAAGTGCAACGGTGAGCATTGGAATGAAAAACAAATTCCGCCAACGTTTCGTTTTCACCACCCGCATTCCCACTTCGCAGCCAACGGCGAGCAAAAATGCACCATCAATCAGAGCAATCACCGCCAGTGGTGTGTCGGTCCAAAACAGAACCCGCGGTAACAACCAAAGCATCACAATGATTGCAAGTTTCCAACCGGATGTTCCCTTCACGCCTGTCCATGTCTGAACAGCAGTCAAAAGGAAACCTGTCACCACCGCTATAGCAAATCCAAACAACATTTCGTGAGCATGCCACCAGAGTGGTGGGACACTGAGTGACGTAGATGCGCCAGTGGAGAAAATCCAGCTCCAGACGGTCACAGTAAACACAGCATAGACAGAGGCCAGCAGGAAAAATGGCCTAAAGCCTAATCGTAGAACCGGTGGAATACGTTCTTCCTTTGCCTTATCGACAATGTTGATCATCATGGAAACGTCTCTTCAAAAACTAAAGATGCATTTATTATACACCTTAAGTACTCATAAGAAAGTCAGAAAATTTTGTATCAACAAATCAGTATCTTGAGGAAAAGAAAAAGCCGGCGATTGCCGGCTTTGAGAAGGTTTCTAGGTTAAATCAGCTTCCCGATTTCGGATCCAGCGCATCTTGCAGTGCATCACCGAGGAAGTTAAACGCCATAACGGTGATCAAGATGGCAACCCCCGGATAGATAGCCAGACCAGGCGACTGCCAAATCACTTCCTGCGCATTCTGCAGCATGTTACCCCATGATGGCATTGGCGGTTGAATACCCAGGCCAAGGAATGACAGCGCACTTTCAAGCAGGATTACGCCACCCAGTGCCATGGTAGTCGCAATGATGACCGGCGAAAGCACATTCGGCAGTACGTGACGACGAATGATGCGCCAAGGTGAAGCGCCATAGCCAATTGCCGCTTTTACGTAGTCACGCTCACGCACAGACAAGGTACCTGAACGCACCAGACGTGCAGTGGTTGGCCAACCAAACAGCGCAACAATCACAATGATACGGATGAAGCTTGCATTCTCGCCTTGTGCCCAGCTATCAGGCAGTCCCAGTTTGCTCAGGTCTACCGCTGCCAAAACGATCATCAGTGGCAGTGTTGGCAGTGACAAAGTGAAATCTGCAATACGCATCAGTATTGAGTCCAACTTGCCGCCAAAATACCCAGCAAATACCCCAATCAAGGTGCCAAGTATCGCCGTCGCCAGCGCAGCGACTGCACCGACTGCCAGCGAAACCTGACCGCCATAAAGCAAGCGCAGGAATACGTCACGGCCCAGTTCATCAGCACCTAACCAGTGCGTGCTGCTCGCCGGTTCAAAGCGGGCAAAGAAGTCCACTTCAAACGGGTCATGACCAAACCACGCCGCCAGTAATGGCGCACTGAAACACAAGATAGTCAGCAAAACGATGAATACCGCACTCACCAGTCCCGCTTTGTGCTGACAGAATCGTTGCCATACAAGAACCCACGGTGAAGATGCCTTACGTTTTGGTGCTGCAGGAGCAGCGTTAGTCACTTGTTGTGTCATGCTTATGCTCCTTTGGTCAGACTGATACGTGGGTCAAGCTTGGCATAGGCAATATCTGCCAACAGGTTGCCAAGCAATGCTGTGAAGGTAATCACCATCAAACCGAGCAATGCTAGGTTGTAGTCGTTACCCATGATGGCGTCAAAAATCAATTTACCCATGCCTGGCCATGCAAACACGGTTTCCGTGATCAGTGCACCTGAAAGCAGGAAGCCGATATCCAAAGCAATGATGGTGACCAAAGGGATCATCGCGTTACGCAAAGCGTGCTTCCAGATAACGCGGGTTTTCGATGCGCCTTTGGCAATCGCTGTACGGATATAGTCCTGACGCATCACTTCCAGCATGGTGCCTCGCACATAACGGGAATGGCTCGCGACATTCAGTACCGTCAGCGAAATCACTGGCAGAATCAGGTGTTTGGCTTGAATCCAAAAACCACCACCTTCCGCTTCACCCGTACCACCAGCTGGTAACCAGCCCAATGTTACAGAGAACACCAGAATCAGCATCAGTGCCAACCAGAACGCTGGCGTAGAGAAACCGACGAAAGCACCAAAGCTAATCACATAGTCAGCCCAAGAACGGTGTTTCAGCGCGGCAATCACACCAACTGGAATTGCAATCAGCAATGACAGCAGAGTCGCGATACCTACCAGCTTAACAGTGTTCCAAACTGCCGGAATCAACACATCTTCCGCTGGTTTGTAGTAAAGGCGCGAGTAACCAAAGTCACCCTGTAACGCTGCAATCAACCAGTTTCCGTAACGCTCTAACAGCGGTTTATCCAAACCTTGTAGCGCTTTAAGGCGAGCCACGTCTTCTGCGGTCATGTTTGGATCGGATGTCGCCATCAAATCGATCGGGTCACCGGGCATCAGGCCAATCAAGGCATAAGAAACGAACGAAACGAGGAGCAGAACAAACAGACTCTGCAGCACCCGGCTTATCAAAAATTGCGTCATACCGTGGCCTCCTCAGATTCCATCTTTTTTACGTCGATCACTTCTCCCGGATAGTGACAGGCAACAATGTGTTTGCTGTCGTCTTCATAGACTGAAGCAACCGGAATTTCCGTCTTACACTTCTCTGTTGCTTTTGCGCAACGGGGATGGAAAGTACAACCACTTGGAGGATCGATAGGACTCGGCACGTCACCTTGAAGCGCCAGACCACGTTTACGTTTGCCCTTCCCTACCTCAGGAACTGCTGCAAGCAGAGCCTGGCTGTATGGATGAGCCGGTTTTGAGAAGAATGCTTCACGCGGCGCTTGTTCAACCACCTGACCGAGATACATCACCACGATGGTGTCGGCCAAATAATCAACCACCGCCATGTCATGGCTGATGAAGAAGAAAGAAAGGTTACGTTCGCGCTGAAGTTCGGCAAACAGGTTCAATACCTGGCTTTGTACCGATACATCAAGCGCAGACAGAGGTTCATCGGCAATGATCAGTTTTGGATCGAGCACCAAAGCACGAGCGATACAGATACGTTGACGCTGACCTCCTGAAAATTCATGAGGGTAACGGTCAAGCGCGTCTTCGCTCAGACCTACGGCTTTCAAAGCCTCAATCACTTTGGCTTTGCGCGACGCTTTGTCGCCCACGTTGTAGACTTCGAGTGGTTCGCCTACCAGCTCAGAGATAGGCAATCTTGGGTTAAGCGCGGAATACGGGTCCTGGAAAACCAGTCCCAGTTTTCTGCGAAGGTCTTTTAGCGCTTGCCCTTTTAATCCGGCTGTTTGGATGCCATCAATTTCAACGCCACCTTCAACCGGTGATTCCAGCAGAGCGACCATTCTGCCGAGTGTTGATTTGCCGCACCCTGATTCCCCTACAATGGCGAGCGTCTCCCCTTTATTCAGGGAAAGTGAAATTTTGTTTACCGCTCGCAATTCTTGCGCAGGTTTCCCAAGCCAGCCTTTCTTGCCAATGGGATAGCGCTGACAGACGTTGTCTAGTTTTAATAATGTCATAGGTCCGTCCTTAGATATGGTGGCAGGCCACAGTATGTACCGCGTTCAGCTCCACCTCTTCCGGCATGGTTGCTACACAGGTTGGCGTTGCTTTTCCGCAACGATCTGCGAAAGGACAACCCTGTCCACGTTGGTCAAGTGGTGGTACAGCACCTGGAATGGCAGGTAGAACGTCACGTGCGCCGCCGATTCTTGGAAGTGTCGCCAAAAGTCCTTGAGTGTACGGATGTTGAGGGTTGGCAAAGAGTTCTTCTGCTGTTGCCTGCTCTACAATACGACCGGCGTACATTACGATAACGCGTTCTGCCAGTTGCGAAACCACACCCAAGTTGTGGCTGATAAATTGAACCGCAGTCCCTGTGGTATCACGAAGTTCTTCCAGTAAATCAAGAACCTGAGCCTGAACCGTCACGTCGAGTGCGGTTGTTGGTTCATCGGCAATAATCAGTTCCGGCTCACATGCCAGTGCCATGGCAATCATTACGCGCTGTCGCATCCCACCGGAGAGTTCATGTGGGTAGGCTTTTGCACGTCGAACCGGATCAGGAATATGTACCTTTTCCAGCATTTCAATTGCGCGCTCTTGCGCTTCAACCTTGTTGCTACCACGGTGCAACTCGAACATTTCAGCGATCTGATCACCGACAGTCACAACCGGGTTCAATGCAGTCATTGGCTCCTGGAAAATCATGGCAATACCTTCGCCACGCACCTTCTGCCAATCTGCTTCTTTGTTTGCTAGTAAGTTTTCGCCGTTAAATACCACCTGACCACTGGCTTTCATCACCTTCGGTTGCAGGCCCATCAGGGTAAGGGCGGCAAGACTCTTGCCGCACCCTGATTCACCGACGACACCAAGTATCTCGCCTTTCTTAATGTGGAAGCTGATATCGTTCACCGCTGGGTAGCCTTTAAAGGCTACCCGCAGTTGACGAACATCCAGTATCGTCTGATCCATAAAAGCTCCTACTTCTTGGTGCTATACCACTCTTCAACCCAGTTACTGGAAGGGAACATGTGACCTGTTGGCGTCACGCCTTCCAGCCATTTTGGCTTAACAAAGCTGTCTGAACGGAAGTACAGCGGCAGAGCTGGGAGATCTTCTGCATAGATTTTCTGGATTTCATGGAAAATCTTATTACGTTTCTCGGTGTCGAGTTCTTTCTCTACTTTGTTCAGCAGTTCATCCATCGCTGGGTTTTTATAGCCGATGTAGTTTTGGCCAGACCAACCATTTTCTTCAGTAGGAATGTTGGTAGACAGCAGTGTGGTACGCGGTGGGCTCTCAGGTGATGAGTACCATGCAAACATCGCGAGGCCTTTGTGCTTACGCTGATTAAGTGTTTCACCGAAATAAACACGGGCAGGCTGGTTCACGATCGACACTTTTACGCCAATCTGTTTCCACTGAGACTGCAGCACTTGCTGAACCAGTTCACGGGTTTTGTTACCTGCGGTGGTCATCAGCTCCAGATGAAGCTCGTTGCCTTCGCCATCAACCATCACACCTTTTTTCAGCGTGTAACCAGCTTGCTTCAGCAGCTCTTTGGCTTTCTCTGGATTGTATTCGTAGCTCTTAACATCTGCGTAGTACGTTGTGTCTCTCGGGCTTACGTTGGTGTTTGCCACCGGTTGCTTACCACCGAACAACTTATCAACCAACTGTTGACGGTTCGCACCGTAAAGCAGCGCCTGACGGACTTCTTTCTTGGCAAGGTGCGGGTTATCCATCGTGGTATCCAAGTGCTCATACAGAAGACCTGGTTCGTAATGAACATTGAACTTCCCACTGTGGCGTTTTTCTAGCTGTTGTACTTGGTCAAGTGAAAGACCTAGCTCGCCTGGCAGATAATCGACAGAGCCAGACATCAGGTGCGCTTCCAGTGCCGCAGTATTCTCAACGGTTTTAAAAATCAGCTCGTCAAATGAAGGCGCTTTGCCTTTCCAATGCGGGTTCGGCGTTGCTGTGATAAAGCTACCTGCATTCACTTTGGTCAGAACATATGGGCCAAAGTAAAGACCTGGGTTAGTCGGGTCAGTCGCGTAACGAGTTGTTTTCGGGTAGCTGGCAGGGTCTTGCTCATACAAAGGACCATCAATATGCGCTGGCAATGCATCAGGCACGAAGGTGTTGTATTTGAAAGTCACTTTGTTCAAGTAAACTTCGAAATTTTTATCATCCAAAGCCACGACTTTCTCGACAGTCTTGGCTTCTTGCAGTCCAGGGTTACCTACCCTTTCATCGACAGAAATGTTGTAACCAAGGAGGATATCTTTGGTTGTCACAGGCGTACCATCGCCCCAGAACAGGTCATCTTTAATAGCGACAGTCATCTTGATGCCTTCACGGCCATCTTCCAATGTAATTCGCTCAGCAAGACCGTTTTCAAAAGTAGGGACTTCAACACAGGTATTACACTGCAGTAACCAGTCTTTTCCGTAGATAACGCTGTTTCGGTAAGACGTGCTCAGAATATAAGAAGCTGCAACATTGGACACCAAAGTTGGGTGTAAGCCTTCAGGGTACTGAGACATACCAATTTTCAGTGTTTCGGCGTTTGCTGATGCTGCAGAAAGTGCCAGTGGCGCTGCCATCGCCATGGCGAGGATTGTTTTTTTCATATTATCGGTTCCTTCATGAACAAGAGGGGCAAATCCGTTACCCAAAACCTATGCGCAAAACAGGCGGTCTTGTTAGGCCCCAAACCAGATGCAGAGAAAAGTTGCGCATATTCCCGCAATGTTAAACATATGTTTCACTACATGTCGACTCTATACTGCCTACAATTCATTCAAATGGAACTCGTTACTCACAGAAATATCTGCCTGCATCGCATTTCACTATTTTTAACATTTTAAAATTATTTAAATCAGACAGTTACTGGCTAGAAAATAATACCCAGAAAGCATTTTTACTCAGTAAAAATGCACATATATTCATTTTTATTTTTGAGACAGTAGTGTAAAGGTGACTAAGTGTGCTTATAAGCAATTAAACACACAGTTTTAAAGCGACGTTGCGCGGAATGAGTTAACTTTGGTGGGTTTTTGACCAACAGAATACTTAAGCCAAAACTCGGCATTTAAGTAAAAACCTTGATTTTTGATCAAGCTCTTCAAACTGCAGGGTTAGCAGAACTTATCACTGCCTAACCAGATATAAGCAGCTGCACATATTGAGCGATATGTTAATAGACTTCCAGATAGGAGAATTTTCGCGAGTTGTGTTTTAAACACCTACCGAGACGACTCGAAAGGCTCGGGTTGGGTTCCTTTCACCACTACCCTGTGTAACTTCCTTGGTTTGTCACCGTAGTCAGTCACTGCAAAATGCTGGGTACAGCGATTATCCCAAATAGCAACACTTCCTGTTTCCCATCGAAACCTTACCTGAAACGATGCATTGTGGGCGTAATCAAATAACCTATCTAGCGTTATCCCCTCTTTCTCCATAATGGGGTCATCGAGCCACCGGGTAAACTGTTCATTGATATAAAGGGTTGGATGACCAGTTTCCGGGTGTTTGGCAACAACAGGATGTTTCACCGCCACCATGCCTTTCGAAATGCCTTCGACACGGCTCTCCCCATCACCGTTCACGTCGTCAAAACGACTCCCTGCAAAACCGTGAACCGCATGAGTGGCTGTTTTACCTGCCAGCTTTTGCTTTAAAGTTTCAGGTAAGGACGCATAAACCGCTTCCATCGAGACCCAAATGGTGTCCCCGCCTTTGTCCGGTAAATGTTGAGCACAAAGCACCGAGCATTTGGGTGGTGCTGATTGCCAGGTCATATCTGTGTGCCAGTAACTTTTTCCTGGCGGATTGCCGGGCGTCGTCTCAATTTCACTGACTTGAGGGTGTGTTGATACATGAGGAAAGAAAGGATGTGGCTCTTCCAACTCACCAAATCTGGCAGCAAGCTTGAGTTGAGATTCAGGAGAAAGAAACTGGTCGCGGAAGAAAATGACTTTGTATGTTAAAAAAGCCTGATAAATCTCAGCAAATGTCTGCTCATCGCAATTCGCCAGATCTACACCAGAAATCTCGGCACCGATGTTTGGATTACAAAGTGTTACTTCCACGATTGATTGTCCCTTACTTTAGGTGAACGCTAATTTTTCCGACATTACACAGGTCTTAATTTATCTCTATATTGTTTGTTTATTCCAAACAACCTTATAAATGACCTTTACCGAACAATTTTGATTTCATTAGTTACATATAAACACCATCTCAACATACACAAGATCAACAATCGAATTTACTCATAATTCCAATAAAATTTCCTCGTTGATCAAACGGATAAAAAGTTTACACTCGCCGAAAAATCATACCCAGATCACATTTAAAAGCGATTTCACTCCCAATGACAACAAATGTAATGGCAAAGAAAATTCGCTGCTCGATGAAGCAGTTACATCTCATGCCATTCGTTAAATTGTGCTTACTGATGCTATTGGTACTTTCTACTGGCTATCAGCTTTACAACATGGCGCATTCTAAACAGCTGATTGAAAAGCTGGATGATGATTATCGCCGCCTGTTTACTACCATCCGTCGCTTTGGTTCTTTTTATAACAATTCACCGTCGCTCACCATGCACAACGGTGTGCACAAGTTTGGCGACATCAGTGTGGTCGTGCGCCAGGACAACACTCAGGTCAAGCACTTGTCTGATGGGCTAGACAAACTGAATAGCAGGTTAGATACCTGCGCGCCGGATTCCGTCTGGTCTATTGTCGTCTTAGATGTGCCCAGCCGTTATGGTGTGTTTTACCCATTGCGTCCAGGTTATCTTGCGTCGTTCGACACCTATGCGCCAAGTGACAGAGTTAATGCCATGGTTGAGCGCGAGCGCCTGAACAATACATATCGTGAGTTCTATGGCTGCATTACGCGAATGACGGAAGCGTATGTGGAGAGTGAAACCCATCAGCGTATTCGTACCATCTATTACCCAATCCACAATAATCAGGCTCTGGATGCGATTGTCGCCGTGGATATCAAGGAAAGCCGCACACAAGACATTGTTGATGCCTATAACGACGAGCACCACACAGTTCTGAACATAGATGGCCTAGACAACATCTATTCCGAGCGAGGAAAGCTCCCTTGTGCAAACGATGGACCTTACCAGGTTGGATTTCATTACCTTGATGTATTGAAAGCAAGCCTGGCGCCGTCCTTTCTGCTGGCGACTTTACTGCATCTTGCCTTTCACTCTTTTCGTCGTCGTGATCATTCCATCAAGCGCGATGAAATGACGGGATTGTTCAGGCGAGATTTTTATGAGCCAAGATTCAACCGCATGAACCGCTTTGCCATGCTGGTGATAGACATCGATCATTTTAAGCAGATTAATGATGAACACGGGCATCAAACTGGCGACGAAGTGATCAAAGCCTGTGCCAGCATACTCTCTTCACACATCCGCTCAGAAGACGTGGCTGTGCGCTGGGGTGGTGAAGAGTTTGTTGTCATGTTCAAAGGCATACAGCGCAACGCGTTGTTTGATAAGGCAGAACAAATCAGGCAGGCCATAGCAGGGAAAAAGATCATGGGGTTGCCCGTGACCGTCTCTATCGGTGGTCACGTCGCGACTAACACAACCTTTTCACAAGCATACAAAGCCGCAGATGCCGCTTTATATCATTCAAAACACCGCGGCCGTAATAGGGTAACTCTAGCGTGAAAGAAATTCTCACTCATCCTAACACCTCCCTGAGAAATGACATTTTTTTAGGGCTGTTTTCCTTCACACTGGTGCTTTTCAGTACCCAACTGGGTTGGTACCCGATGGGCGGCTGGGTTGGTGCACAGCTCTTCTCTGTCACATCCGGAGCCATGGTGGCCGTTTGCTACATGTATGGTAGAGCCGGAGTCGCAGGCCAGTTTTTCGCGTTGATGGCTTTCTATACCTTTTTAAACCCAATCCCTTCAGGGGTGGGATACATGTACACCCTTTTCATGACGGTTACCCTCTACCTTTCTGTCGTTGCTTTTGAGCGTCTGCGAGAGCACCCACATGCTGTGCGCGTCGCTTTCTGTTTCTACGTGTTTGTCGCGCCGAGTGTTGGCGCATTAACACTCGCTGTCTTAGCGCCTAACAAGTACGATCTTGATGCCGCATTAAACCTTTACCTGACGGATTCCATCGCGATACTGATCACTGCTCCAATCATTGCTTTGGCACTGTATGGCATTAAAAACCCAAGTAGCGTGAGAGACTACTTCACCTCTTTTTTGACATTGTCCAAAGTAGACTGGCTATACAAAGCCCTCTTGATCGCGGGTATCCTTCTGGTGCTCAATTACACAGACACCAATTCAAGTGCCCCTTACTTTACCTACTTGTTGTTAGCGCCGCTCGTAACGCTCGCAGTCTTCAATTTTTCGGAGCTGGCGCAGACGCTGATCATGATTATAGGCTTTGGCATGATTTTCCAAGCTGATGCTTATGACGATATTCATACGTTGAATACACGCCTTTCCTTGTTCTTTATGTTCTCGCTGATCATTTACATCATGCTTGAATACAAACGCTCACTGCGTCTCGAGATAGAAAGCAATCTCAAAAGCCTCTACTTCGATAAGCAAAGTCACTTTGGCTCTTACCAGCGTTTAGATGCAGATTCGGCAACAAAGGAAGACTTTGTCGTTGCAGCCCTCGACCTTCGCCCGGTATTCAAGTATCCGCTGGAAAAACGAGACAGGATCTTGCGCCAGATCTCCCGATTCTTTCAGCAACACACCACACTCTACGAACAAAGCTACATGCTCTATGACGTCTCAGCGCTCGTCATTCTGACCAATAGCTCAGAAAACGCGATGGCAGAGTTAAATACTATCCCAGCGAAGCTGGATGACTATCTGGACCAACGCCAGATCAGTTTTTACCCCGACAAGGTTTATTACTGCAGCTGCAGAAAAGGGATTCGCATCAAGCAAGCCGTCAACCGACTCAACGTCAACATGCGTCTTGGCGATAAAGGCACACCGGGATATGTGGTGAATTGCGATGACACCTCGCTTGATGATTACATCGCGATGTTGGAAGAGTTAGATCTCTGTGAAGTGCAGATCCTGCGTCAGAACTACCTCAACATCGCCACGCCAGATAAAGCGTGTTTCGAGCTGCTGAGTCGTTTCTCTTTCGATGGCAAAGTACTGAATACCGCCACCGTGTTCCACTGCGCGCAAAAATTGGGATACCTCGAGCAACTGGAGCACAAAATCGTGATGCGCCAGCTGGACTACCTCAGCAAACTGGCACCGGATAGCTTTGACTATGGCTCTGTTAATCTGACACCCGACTATCTAAGCGATGCTATTGCTGTGTCTGAGTTGATTGACTGGGTAACCTCAAACGGCATGCCTGCAGACAAAATAAACATCGAGATAGTGGAGTCTGGGTCGATCGATAACCCTGATTTGTTGCTGGAAAACCTGAAGTGGCTAAAGTCTCAGGGTTTCCGTCTGGCGTTAGATGATTTTGGTGCAGGTCACGCCACCTACAACCAGCTGTTAACCATGCCCGTGGACACCGTAAAGATTGATGGTTCTCTTGTGCGAAACTGCATAACAGACCCCATTAAACGCACCATCATTGAAGACCTGCGTTCAATTGCTGACACATTAAAAATGAGCATTGTGGCGGAGTGTGTAGAAACGGAAGAAGAAGCGGAATACCTCAAAACACTGGGTATTGATTACCTGCAGGGCTATCTCGTACACAAACCTATGCCAGTGTAATTTCTCAGTATCAGGCCCCTTTTAGGGCCTGATATTCGCTGGACAAACAAGATTTCTCGGATAATTTGCGGTAACATCCTCTGGTCTATCAAACCCTTGGATAACACCGTGACACAAGCCAACGAACCTACCTTTTTCTTCTTCGATTACGAAACCTTTGGAACCAGCCCTGCCCTTGATCGCCCGTGCCAGTTTGCCGGAGTCAGAACAGACAAAGACTTCAACATCATTGGAGAACCGTTGGTCATTTATTGTCAGCCACCCAATGATTATCTTCCACAGCCGGAAGCATGCCTGATCACAGGTATTACGCCGCAAACTGCTGTCACCCGCGGGCTGCCAGAGCCAGAGTTTATCACCAAGATCCACGAACAGTTGTCCGTACCCGGCACCTGCGCTGTGGGTTACAACAACATCCGGTTTGACGATGAAGTGACGCGCTACACGCTGTACCGCAACTTTTTCGACCCGTACGGCTGGAGTTGGCAGAACGGCAATTCAAGATGGGATCTTTTGGATGCCATGCGCGCCGCTTATGCGCTGCGTCCCGAGGGCATTGAGTGGCCAGTAAACAGTGAAGGGAATATCAGCTTCAAACTGGAACACCTATCAGTAGAAAATGGCATCGAACACAGCAATGCGCATGATGCGATGGCCGATGTTCATGCCACCATTGAAATGGCGAAAAAGCTGAAAACGTCGCAACCACGTCTGTTTGATTATCTCTATACATACCGAAATAAAAACAAGCTGACACCGCTGATTGATGTGGTTTCCATGAAACCATTGGTGCACGTTTCTGGCATGTTCGGCACGGAGCGGGGGAACACCAGCTGGGTAGTACCTGTTGCATGGCACCCTGAAAACAAAAACGCAGTCATTGCCGTCGATTTGGCGCGTGATCCTTCGCCATTATTTGATTTGGATACCGACGCCCTTCGTGAACGCCTTTACACTAAACATGCTGATCTGGCCCCGGACGAGTTACCTGCACCTATCAAACTCATTCACATCAACAAATGTCCTGTGCTTGCTGAAGCCAAAACCCTGCGCCCGGAAGATGCGGCCCGACTGGGTATTGATCGCCAACAGTGTCTGGATAATTTGAAAAAGCTCCAGGCTAATCCCTCTGTCCGTGAAAAGCTTGTCGCACTTTATGCCGAGAAGCCGGAATATCAATCGTCCGGCAATGTCGATGCAGCGCTTTATGACGGCTTCTTCTCGCCATCTGACCGCTCTACCATGGATATCATCCGCCAGACCAAACCGGAAAATCTGGCGGCTCTGGATATACAGGTTTCAGATCAGCGTATCAAGCCACTGCTTTTCCGCTATCGAGCACGAAACTATCCCGCTACATTAAGTGACAGCGAGCAGAAAAAATGGCACATGCATCGTCGCGACTATTTCGAGGCTGAGTTACCTGCTTATATGGCAAATTTGGAAGCACTGGCTGAAGCCAATCAAAGTGACGATAAAAAATTTAAGATTCTTAAATCCGTTTATCACTATGTCGAGTCACTGGTTTCTTAGGCTCTCGACCTAGATCAATTGTTTACCGTGTGATGTTCGCTTTACGCAACTGTATTTTCAGGTGCGTTTCATTTGAAATTCTGTGATTTGAGTCCACACTTTTCTTATAAGAGATTGCCGTGTGGGAAATGAGATGGTCACCAAGGTCAACAGTCGCTGCTACCGATTTTCAGATGTAGATTTCGAACCTGAGAGCCGCTCTCTGTACTGGCGTGACAGCACTGTCACTACCCTGACCTATGAAGAATGCAGACTGCTTGAAATGCTTTGCTATCATGCGGGCGAAGTACTTTCAGCGAGAGTCCTATATACGGCGACCTCATTGCCAGACTCTTCATTCTCCCAGCATCAAAACAGTATTTGTTCTCTGCTGGCGAAATCCTATCGTCAAGGAGAAAAAATACTGCCACTGGATGTGGTGGGAGATCATGGTTATCGCATCGCCTTGCCACAAAAAACATATCAGCGACAAGACGACTTACCGCCCGATCCTTCTCTGCCAGACGAACTCGACATCAACCTGGAAGAGGCCATCGCGGAACCAGAACCCCATCCAAAAACCGCCCATCTTTTCCTGGGTGCTGTCACTTTTTTAGTCGCTGCAGCCGCGGGGGCCGTCTACTTTTTCTAACGTGATGACATGAAAACTAACGGCAGCTTGGACTGCCGTTTTTTGTGTGATCTTCCTCGAATAGAACAAGGTCTCATATACGCTCTCGTAGTAGAATG
The DNA here is from genome assembly GCF_011045095.1 of Grimontia sedimenti. Lineage (GTDB taxonomy): Bacteria > Pseudomonadota > Gammaproteobacteria > Enterobacterales > Vibrionaceae > Enterovibrio > Enterovibrio sedimenti. The sequence goes on along the minus strand of NZ_JAALDL010000003.1, from coordinate 275,059 downwards.
TCTGTCATTCCTAACAAGCGAGACAAAAAAGTGAACTACCTGATCGGATTTGCGTTGATCGCGCTCTACTACGCGATCGGCAGTCTTATTACGACTTTCCTGCATCTACCTTTTCCAAGCAGCATCGTCAGTATGTTGTTACTTTTTGTCAGCCTGACCACAGGCGTGGTGCCAGGACGTTGGGTAAAAGATGCCTGCACGCTACTGATCATGGTGATGCCATTGTTTTTTATCCCCGCCAGTATGGGATTGATGGATCACTTCACTTTACTGGTTTCTGACTCCTTGCCTTTGCTAGGTGCCACAGTGTTGAGCTCGCTGATTGTATTAGTGGTGATGGCTAAACTGCTGAACAAAGATAAGGAAGAGAACTGAGCCATGTGGATTATCGCGACACTGATTGTCTATACCATTGCCCGACAGATTGCCCTCAAGCTTCGTCATCCTGTTTTCAATCCGTTGTTGATTAGCTTGATAGTGCTCATGCCCATGGTCATTTATAGCGGTGATACCTACCAGGTTTATTTTGAGCAGAACCAAATCATTAACTTCATGCTTGGCCCTGCGGTGATTGCATTGGCTTATCCGCTGTATGAACAAATGCATGTCATCCACCGACACTGGCGAACCATTCTTATTGCCTGCACCTTAGCGAGTTTCGCTTCGATGATCTTAGGTTCACTCATTGCCGTGTGGGTAGGTGGTGACTTACAAATCGCTGCGTCTGTTTTGCCTAAATCTGTGTCAACGCCCTTTGCTTTGAGCACCGCTGAGCACATTGGCGGAATACCTGCCGTCACAGCGGCGTTGGTAGTGGTCGCGGGGTTGTTTGGCGCTTTGGTTGGGTATCCAATGCTGAATGCGTTGAAGGTGAAATCTTCGCTGGCGAGAGGACTATCCATTGGTGCAGTTTCTCACGCCATTGGCACAGCAAAAGCGGCAGAGAGTAATTATCAGGAAGGTGCCATGAGTTCACTGGCCTTGGTGATTTGCGGCATCATCACCACCATTCTCGCACCCTTTGTATATCCGATTATTGTGTTTGTTGTTAATTACACCACAACATGACAGGCATCAAATGAAATCGAAATCATGTGAGATCACCCTAATTAATGCAATAGAAATTCATGTTACACATATAAAGTGATATAAATCACATTTATTTGGCTATAATTCGCTTTAGAATACTCTCCCATAACAAGAGCATTGGAGCGAACATGCGAGCTAGCGTTCAGGAAGCAATTACAGCTTTACCTACTCCGTTCAAAGAAGCAGTGAACAAGATCGTTTCTGCACCAGAATTTGATGCCACAATCAGCGCCCAAGACTTTGCCGCACTGCTTGATGAAACTGGACTTTCAGACGCCGAGGCACGCGTTGCCCTCTTGCCAGTTGCCGCTGCCTATTCGGTTGCCCCCATTTCAAAGTTCTATGTTGGTGCCATTGCACGTGGCGAATCAGGCCGCTTGTATCTGGGCGCAAACATGGAATATGAAGGTGTTCAATTGAACCAGTCTGTTCATGCTGAGCAATCTGCCATCAGCCACGCATGGCTGAAAGGTGAAACCCGCCTGACAGATATCACCATCAATTACAGCCCGTGTGGTCATTGCCGTCAGTTCATGAACGAATTGAGTGGTGCAGAATTGCTGCAAGTCCAATTGCCTGAGCGTGAAGCCAAGCTATTGCACAGCTATCTGCCAGAAGCATTTGGCCCGTCAGATCTCGGTGTCGACCAACCCTTGTTAGCGCCAGTTAATCACGGGTTAGCCGCAAAAGAAGACGATGAGCTGATTAAGGCTGCAGTTCAAGCCACTAACCGCAGTCATGCACCATACACCCGCAATCTGAGCGGTGTTGCGTTGCGTGATACCAAAGGTAATGTCTTCACTGGTATGTATGCTGAGAACGCTGCGTTTAACCCAAGCTTGCCTCCACTTCAGGTCGCCCTGAACATTATGAACCTGGCTAATGCGCCTCTGACTGACATTCAGGAAGTGGTCTTGGTTGAAACCGCCAATGCCAACAACAGTCACCTGCAAGATACCCAGGCGATGTTGGAAGCGCTAAACCCTGATATTCCTTTGGGTTATCTGGCGATTTAATACCTATTCGCGACACTTAAGTGACAAAACGCCGGATATTCCCGGCGTTTTTACGTTTTCCCCTTCCCATGTACAATTTTTTCGCTAGTATCGGAACACTTTTTCTCTTTCCAACACGCACATGAGCCAACAACACAACCCTATTCTAGGCGCCACATGGATGCTGACCGCCGGTGTCTGTTTCGCGATGGTGAACAGTCTCGCGCAGTATGTGAGCTTTAAAATGCAACTGCCTTCTACCACGGTTGCTTTCATTCAGTACTTCATTGCGTTGATTGCCATGCTCCCTTGGCTGAAAAGTATGGGGATCCGGCAGGCACTGAAAACCGAACATCTCGGCATGCACTGCCTGCGAGTCTTTTTCTCGGTGATTGGTATTCAACTTTGGCTGTGGGCGCTGGCCTATCCAGTACCAATCTGGCAAGGCATCGCACTTCTGATGACATCACCACTGTTTGCCACCATCGGATCTGGCCTTTTCCTTGGTGAAAGAGTCGGCCCTGCACGCTGGTTTGCAACGCTGAGCGGCTTTGTAGGCGCCATGATCATATTGGAACCTTGGTCAGATGATTTTAACTGGGCAACGCTTCTGCCGGTGGGTGCAGCTTTCTTCTGGGCAACCTACTCTCTGATGGTGAAAAAACTGTCGCACTACGATTCGCCAACCACCATGGTGGTTTATCTGCTGCTTCTGATCACGCCATTCAACATTTTGCTGGCAGCACCAGAATGGACAATGCCAAGCGGTCAAACTGTATGGTTGATGCTTCTGGGCGCAGGCCTTTTGACCGCATTAGCTCAATGGGCGATTGCCAAAGCTTACGCTGTGGCGGATGCTTCGTTCGTACAGCCTTTTGACCATGCAAAGCTGCCACTGAACGTCTTGTTTGGCTTCTTGGTATTTGGCTGGGTGCCACCAGGCCGACTCTGGCTTGGCGCTGCTATCATCATTGCTGCGGTATTCTTCATCACCCATTGGGAAACACGAAAACCGACAAACCGCTAACTGCTTTTGTAAGCCGCTCAAATTGAGCGGCTTTTTCTTATGAGGTCTTTCAACACGTCGCCCAGAACAAAAGGTTTTCAAGTGTCTCAGGATAAAAACAAACGTTTGCGCAAACGTTTGCTTGAGGTAGAATTGCGGCCAGACATTTGAATGATTGGAAGAATATCATGATTGGTACTGCTACCCGTCCTGGCGCAACCCGCGTCCTGCTTTTAGGCTCTGGTGAACTCGGCAAAGAAGTGGCGATCGAATGCCAACGACTCGGCCTCGAAGTCATTGCCTGTGACCGTTATGCTGATGCCCCTGCGATGCAAGTCGCCCATCGCAGCCATGTGATTGACATGCTGGATGGCGATGCTCTTGCAGCGGTGATTGCTCAGGAAAAGCCTGACTATGTTGTGCCAGAGATTGAAGCCATTGCCACTGACCGTCTGGTTGAGCTGGAAAAATTGGGGCTCAATGTGGTGCCTACCGCACGAGCAACACAGCTGACAATGAACCGTGAAGGCATCCGTCGTCTGGCTGCAGAAGAACTGCAGGTTCCTACTTCACCCTACGCCTTTGCAGACACGCAAGAAGCGTTTGAGCAAGCCATCGAGCAAGTTGGATTTCCGTGCGTTGTTAAGCCGGTGATGAGTTCATCGGGCAAAGGACAGAGCGTAGTAAAATCTGCCTCTGACATCCAATATGCATGGGATTACGCCCAAGAAGGCGGACGCGCAGGCCGTGGCAAAGTCATCGTTGAAGGATTCGTTGAGTTCGATTATGAAATCACTCTGCTGACTGTTAGTGCCATCGATGGCATTCATTTCTGTGCGCCCATCGGCCACCGTCAGGAAGACGGCGACTACCGTGAATCATGGCAGCCGCAGGCAATGAGCGAGAGAGCACTCAAAGCGGCAGAAGATGTTGCGCGCAAAGTGGTGACTGCGCTGGGTGGGTATGGTCTGTTTGGTGTGGAGCTTTTCATCAAAGGCGATGAAGTGATGTTCAGTGAAGTCTCCCCTCGTCCGCATGATACCGGTATGGTGACACTGATCTCTCAGGATCTTTCCGAGTTCGCCCTTCATGTCCGCGCATTCCTTGGCTTGCCCGTAAATGCAATTCGCCAGTTCGGCCCTTCTGCTTCTGCCGTGATTCTTGCGGAAGGTACGTCGGATAACTTGAGTTTTCAGGGACTCACCGAAGCACTACGTTACAGCGATACACAGGTTCGCTTGTTCGGTAAGCCTGACATTAACGGTCGCCGCCGTTTAGGCGTTGCACTGGCTACTGATACCAATACCGATTCTGCCGTGAGCAAAGCTGTAAGCGTCGCTTCATCTGTTCAGGTAGATTTCTAAACGACAACAGTCACGCTTAAAAACGCCACCTCGTCAGGTGGCGTTTTTGTTTCCAGAGCGTTTACTAGGACTCTATCAACCAGACTTCTTCTGCAAAGAAATCTGCGGTTCTACCTTTAGGGGGTCTATCTGCCTGCTCATCTCGATTTAGATGAGTGATCTTATAGCCATCAAACAACCGACGTACTTCGTCAGCATCCACGCTGAAAGGAGGACCGTCCATTTGCTCTTGTGGATAATGAAGCGTCACCAGCAAGATGCGGCCGCCCGGTTTAAGAAGCGACAACAACCTTTCCGCATACTGTTGACGCAGGGATTCAGGCATGGCGATCAGCGCGGCACGATCATAAACCAGCGGATAGGTTTCTAACGGCGCAGTGAAATAGTCACCGGCATAGATAGACAGCTCATCAAAATGATACAGCTTCATTGTTGGGCTCATCGACGTGACCGTCGGCGTATAAAGGTGCTCAGAAAAAAACGCACGCACCGCAATCTCACTCAATTCGACACCCACTACCTCATCGTGCTTGCTGGCCAGCCAGCTTAGGTCAATGGATTTGCCACACATAGGGACAAACACCGCCTCTTCACGTTGAGGGTGAAGCAAAGGCCAATACTTTACCAAAAGCGGATTGGTATCCGAGAGGTGAAAACCAATGCGGTTTTCTGCCCATCGGCTGTGCCAGAATTCCTGATCCATGTTGTTTTTCTCGTTGTTGCTTTCCACATAAGGGCGACATCTTAACAGTGTCACTCAGCCGGAAAAAACCATTTCTCCAAGGCGAAATGGATCATATTCGTGATCAACTTCGCGATGTTTCCCAGTTTTCTATTGTTTTTTGACCAAATTATTACTACTGTACACTCATACAGTATTGGATATTCGTACAGGAAAATATGATGAAACAGTCGTTTGCGATCAACCAATCCGTCCACCACACACACATGACCCGTTCTGCTGTTCGCGAGCATTACGTCCGTCTTGCTGCTGGTGCGCGCAGCTTTCACCAGGCACATCGTTATCAAAGCAATGACGCCTCGATTTCCTGTGATTCAATTTCCTGTCGCTTGGTCTCTGTGAATATCTACCAAAACAACATGAGCGAATTGGCTTACCTGCTGCGATTGGTTAAAAGCCTCGCAGAAAGTCATAAGTGGATTACCTTGATTGCGCCGCCGTCCAATTTCTCTCTTTCGCTTTTTACTCAGGCTGGCATTCAACAATCTCAAATCCGTATTGCTCGTCCAACAGCAACCCACGACGCTAAAGATCTTATGCGTAAAGCGCTGGCATCAGACACCTCTGCTGCTGTGATTGGTTTTGGTGAGCTCAGCCATTTTGCTCAATCTCTATCAGGGACCGAAACCCATACACCAGGATTCGTGATTTCAGGTGTCCCTGAACAACTTCACTAACCTGTACCTCAAAACAATATCGAACACTGCCTCGCGGCGCTTGGAGTCAACAGACCCTGAGTGCCGCGAAACCTTTTCAGAAGCTAGATAAATATCGCGGTTTCAACAGCATCACCAAGACGTAATTTCCCATTTCTGAACAGATTGTCACCTTACGCCGTTGCCTATACTCAGCTTTTCCGACGGTTCGAAGTAGGAATGCTAGGTTTTGAGCAATAAATTGGATTTAAAGGCACTCACTGCCCTTGTCATTGGCTCCATGATCGGTGCTGGCGTTTTCAGTCTTCCCCAAAATATGGCAGCCATTGCCAGCCCTGCTGCGGTTTCCCTTGGTTGGTTGATCACTGGCTTTGGCATGATTTGTCTGGCATTGACCTTCCAAGAACTCACATTAAGCAAACCCGATGTTCAGGGCGGCGTGTTCGGCTATGCACAGGCTGGCTTTGGGGATTTGTGCGGTTTTTTTTCTTCATGGGGATATTGGCTCAGTGCGGCCGTCGCCAACGTTTCTTATCTGGTGATTGTATTCAGCACTCTGGGGCTGTTCTTTGACACGCCGACGTTCAAACTGTTTGGTGATGGGAATACGTTAGTTTCCGTTGCTTTATCATCAATACTTATCTGGCTCGTACACACTTTGGTGTTACGTGGCGTTCAAACGGCTGCCATCGTTAATTATGTAACGACTATCGCCAAGCTGATCCCGATCCTTGTCTTTATCATTGCCACCTTTATCGCCTTCAAATGGGACACGTTCACGTTTGATTTTACCGGCCTTAACATCGCCAATCAGCCAAGCCTATTTGATCAAATCAAACAAACCATGCTGATCACGGTGTGGGTGTTTATTGGGGTGGAAGGTGCAGTCGTTGTCTCCAGCCGGGCCAAGAACAACAAAGACGTCGGTCGAGCGACAATCCTGGGCTTACTGATTTGTCTTTTCCTGTATGTGTCCGTCACATTACTTTCCATGGGTGTGATATCAACGCCAGAGTTGGCAAAGCTGCAGAATCCATCAGCCGCTAAAATCCTTGAAACACTGATTGGAGACATCGGCGCGGCGATCATTGGCATCGGGCTAATTATCTCTGTCTCTGGTGCATACCTAAGCTGGACATTGCTGGCGACAGAAACACCTTACACTGCGGCAAAACTCGGCATGTTTCCCAAAGTCTTTGCAGAAACAAATCAAAACGGTACACCGACTTATTCTCTCTGGCTAACAAGTTGTGCCGTTCAGTTATGCCTGATTCTGATGTTTGTCATTGGCGGCGGATATGATGATTTGCTGACCATCGCATCGGAAATGATTTTGGTGCCCTACCTACTCGTGGCAGCCTACTTAATGAAATTGTCTTTCAGTGAGCTTGATACGTTCAAAGTCAAGGCCATTGCATTTCTGGCAACGATTTACGGTATCTGGCTTCTTTACGCATCTGGTATTCACCATCTACTGCTTGCTACTCTGTTGTACCTGCCGGGTTTGGCCTTTTACGTTCATGCCATGCGTGAAACAGGTAAAGCCGGTTTTAACGGGAGGAATAAGATTCTTTTGGTTGCGATTGTTTTCGCCAGTGCTTATGGGGTTTATTTAGTGGCTGAGGGCGTCACGCTTTAGCAAGATTTGGTCGTACCCAACAAAAAGCGCCACCCAAATCGGTGGTGCTTCTTGTTAAAGCATGATCTGCAGAAAGTCTCTGTCGCCTTCATGTTGAGTAACGAGAGCACCCGTCTTCCGTCGGATTTTCTCCAACTCAGCAGTATCTAGTGCATAAGGTAGAAAGATGTTCAGCGTTTCAATGTGTTGGCGTTTCGCCTCTTCCACCAGTGTGACGAGGTTAGAAACGTCGCTGTAGAGCGATGATAAAGAGTGTGTCACCGATAAGGTGAACGCTTCGCTTGGAAAAAAACCTTCGTATGTTTCGATCTGCTTTCTCTTAAATCGGCCCAATTGTGCCGTCAGAGCTTCAAAAAACGTCCAATGTTGGCGGCTGGATTCACACAGAAACTGTGTATAATCAAAGCTCACGACATGCTGGTTTTGCTTATTTGTACTGTCTAAATATCCCGTCATAGCAAATCCCGTTGCTTTCATTATTCTTGAGATATTCCAAGCGACAAGTTCTCATTTCGCCCTATGCTTTAAACGCCAAACTGACGAGTAAAAAGCCGTTCTTTAACGCCTAAAACCGAGAGAAAAGTCGCTTGGTTAATGTTCAACTTATCACTCACTATATGTATTTTTCGAGATTAATCTCGCAAATAAATAAGAACTATGGGCTTGATCAGCGATAAATTTATGTTGTCCAGAAAAACCATCAATCTTATCTACAGCGCTTTAACACTGAGTTAATAACCACCGAAAAGAGGCTACAAAAAAACCAGCCCGGAGGCTGGTTCTTCAAACTTACGATCTGTGTGCGATTAAAGTGCTTTGTACAGTACTTTGTTACCAGATTGGATACGCTCTACAACACCTTCTTCAGCCAGTTTCTTCAGCGCACCTGTCGCCCAAGATGCCGCTTTAGAATCTTCCTGACCTGCTGCCAGACCGATACCTTTAGGGTTGATACCTTCTGCGTTCTGACGAACGATGTCCAACACTTGCTGTTGTTTTGGAGTCAGTGAAACGTCGGCTACCACTTTTGCTGGTGCTTCAGTTTTTTGCTCAACTGCTGGCTTTTCAGCTTTAACCGCTTTTGCTGGCGCTTCTTTCTTTGCAACAACTGTTGACGCAGATTTTGCTGCTTTGATGTGTTTCTGAAGCTTAAGTTGAACTTTACGTTTGTGAGAGATCTTCATTAAATCGTCCTACTCCGACGTACTGCATTGAAATTTACCGACAGTCTTCGAAAGCGAATACTCGTTCCAAAAGCCCGTTTGGGAAGGCAAAAGCCTTGTTTTACTTCCCTAAACCAGCCTTTTATCACCGCTTCGGTATCAAGCATAGTTAAAAACAAAGCGCGTTTTATATCAAAAATCCCCCGCGTTTTGTAGCACTAACGACGACTGAGAATGAAAGTTGAGCCAAGTGTCGGAAACTACACTTTATTTTGTTTGGAATTCGACCGATAGTATTCGGTGATCGAACTAAGCTTTAGAGAAGTAATACAAGGAAAGTACCAACCCAGTGAGTAAACGATTGCTGATTTATCCTCCCCACCAGCAGATAGGCAAATATTTCCGTGTCGCCGTGTTGATTTTGGCCATGGTGGTGGTGACATTTATTTTGCTCAACCCGCAGGTGAAACCTGTTCCCGCTCTGATTGGGCTCTGCCTTCTCGGATCACTGGGTGTATATATTGGCTATGTGATCGACCAGCAACGCCTCTCCTTTTCACTGTCTGACATGCACATTCAGCACCATACGCCTAAAGGAGGCTGGAGCCTTAAATGGCGCAATATCTACCAAATTGGCATTCCTTCCGTTTCCCATGAAGGCTGGCACCAGTCCTTGCCTTGGTTCGGTGTGAGGCTCAAAGACTATGAACCGTTCCTTGAAGGCATCAGTTACCGCCTTGCAGGCCAAATCATCATGGAACAGCGCGGACTCTTGCTCAGCGCCTACCGACGCGCCGAAGAGCCCATGAGCAGCAAACTCGAAGACATGATGTTCGACGACACGCCTTACACATCAGCCAGTGGTAAAGTTTACAAAGGTCTGGTGGCGATGTTGGCAAACAGAATGAAGTACACCCGCGAGTTACTGGGGTATGACGTGTTTGTCAGTGAAGATCTATTGGACAGGCCGCTAGAAGATTTTGTGGGGCTAACGAGACAGTATTTGGCTTCTGCGGGCAGAACACCCGCAGAAGAGTAGTTTCTTACCAGATCGGCATGTTATCCGCGACATACGGATTTTGCTGACGCTCAATGCCGAACGTTGATGTAGGACCATGACCCGGCACGAAAGTGATGTCGTTGCCCAGCGGGAACAGCTTGTCCTTGATTGAACTGATCAAGGTTGCATGGTCCCCTTTTGGGAAGTCAGTGCGGCCAATGCTGCCATTGAACAGAACATCACCGACCCACGCCATACGATCTTCTTCACTGAAAAGCACTACGTGACCAGGCGTATGGCCTGGCGTGTGAATCACTTTCAGTACGCTTTCACCCAGTGTTAATTCATCACCATCTTCCAACCATTGGTCTGGGTCAAACGCTTCAGTCCGCGCAAAACCAAACATTTCGCTTTGCGCTGGCAGCGCCTGCAGCCAGAACGCATCTTGCTTTTCTGGGCCAATCACAGGCACGTTGTAAGCCGCGCGGACTTCTTCAGTTCCACCAACATGATCCAAATGGCCATGAGTCAGAAGCACTTTAACCACGTTCACACCGAGCTCATTAACCTTTGCCACCAGTTTGGACACGTCACCGCCTGGGTCAACCAGCGCCGCTTCGTTGGTTTTGTCACACCAAATGATGGAACAGTTTTGCTGGAACCCTGTCACAGGAACGATTTCGTACTTCAAAGCCATAAGAAAATCCGTATAAATGCAAAAATCAGCGAAAGCATATCACGCCCGCGTTCTCATTTTAACGAGAACCGTTCCTTTAGAGATCCTTGTTCGCATGCGGCAACAGTAATTAAATGAAATTCAATATAATCAAAGAATTGGAAAGAATGCTGCTTACTCTGTCATCAGTTTGAAAACAGTCTGACACCAGTATGTCACCCATCTGACAACTCCCCTTCATCTAAGCGAATTAAATTTAACGTCGAAGGTTGATTTGTTTTGATCATCAGATGGATGCCTATGAACAAAATCTCAGTGCGTACCGTGTGGATTTCAGATCTGCATCTGGGAAACAAGGATTGTAAAGCGCAATACCTGCTCGATTTTTTAAACCGACACACCGCCGAAACTATCATTCTTGTTGGTGACATTGTCGATTTCTATTCAATGAAATCGAGTCACCATTGGCCTGAATCACACAGTCAGGTCTTATCACTTCTGCTCAAGCGTGCCCACGATGGTACCCGCCTTATATACATCCCCGGAAACCATGATGCTGCTGTACGTGATTACCTCAAGTTTGATTTTGGGCGCATCGAAGTACGCGCAAGATTCGAACATGAGACTATCACAGGAAAGCGCATTGTGGCTGTGCATGGAGATGAATTCGATAACGCAGTTTGCCACAGCAAACTGACGGAAATCGCGGGTTACATTGGTTATGACTTTCTGTTGTTCCTCAACAGATGGTGGGCAAGGCTTCGTCGCAAGGCCGGATTCCAGTACTGGTCCCTAGCCTCATACATCAAGTCAAAAGTGAGTTCCGCCAATGTCGCCATTCAGCGATTTGAAAATGCAGCTGTGCAATTCGCAAGACGCCGTGGCGCAGACGCCATTGTATGTGGACACATTCATCACCCAGACATCAAGCAGTTGGAAGGTACTTTTTATTTCAACGACGGAGACTGGATTGAAAACTGCACCGCTCTGCTCGAACAGCACGACGGAACAATCCAACTTATCCGTTGGACAGAAAAATCCACATTACTTGCAGAAACTGACGCCTTTGTCGACCCAGAAATGAATAGATTCCGTGAAGAGAAAGAAAGCATAGAAGCAGCCTGATAAGCGAAAAACGCTCAGGGGCAAAAGGAAAGATATGTTTAGCATTGATGATGTCATTACAAAGAACTACCCAAGTATCGCTGACAAGCGCTGGATTTCTCGCCCTGTCAGCTCAACACTTCGTCGCTTACTTCACGAGGAAGCGTTTCAGAGCTTTGCGGAAAAATACCCTTACCTGAAAGGTTTTGAGTTCGTTGAACAAGTGCTGGATTATTTTCATTTCAGCTATGCCACCAGCGACCGCGAACGAGAGCGTATTCCTTCTACTGGCCGCGTCGTGATTATCGCCAACCATCCCATCGGTTCGCTTGACGGCCTCGCATTACTAAAACTGGTTCGTGAAATCCGGCCAGATGTCAAAGCGGTCGCTAACAACTTATTGATGCAGATTGAGCCAATGCACAACTGTTTGCTGCCAGTGAATAACATGTCTGGCAAAACGCCAAAAGAGAATCTGCGTAAGATTGATGAATGGCTGCAAAATGACGGCGCGCTGATTATTTTTCCCGCGGGTGAGGTCTCTCGTTTCAGCCCGACCGGAGTGAAAGACAAAGCCTGGCATCATGGTTTTCTGAAAATGGCGACCAAAGCCAAAGCGCCGATATTACCTATTCATGTTGATGGTCGAAATTCAGCGATGTTTTATGGCGCTTCCATGGTCTACAAACCCTTGTCTACCCTGCTGTTGGTCAACGAAATGTTTGGGCAGGAAAACAACACCATCAATCTGACCATTGGCGAAGCCATACCGTTTTCCAGCTATCACGCCAGCGCCAATCTTCCCTCAAAAACGCGGGTGAAGTTGTTCCGAAAGCACCTCTACAGCATCGCCAAAGGCAAATCAGGTGAATTCCCCACCGAGTCTGCTATCGCTTCCCCCGAGCCAAGATTGAAACTGGCAAAAGAATTGGAACAGAGCGAGCGACTGGGCGAAACACCCGATGGAAAATCCATCTACCTCTATCGATACAAAGACGAATCCCATGTCATGCGTGAAATCGGCCGTTTGCGTGAAGTGGCGTTCCGTGCCGTGGGTGAAGGCACAGGGCAACGCCGCGATATCGACAAATACGACCAACATTATTTCCACCTGGTGCTTTGGGACCCCAAAGCCATGGACATTGTCGGCGCTTATCGCTTCTGTGATACCCAAGCCGTTATCGCGCAGCATGGGCTAAAGGCCGTGTATACCCATACCCTGTTCGACTACGGAGATGGCATGTCAGACGTGCTGAACAAAGGTTTGGAACTTGGTAGAAGCTTTGTTCAACCAAAGTATTGGGGCAAGCGCAGTTTAGAGTATTTGTGGTTAGGCATTGGCGCTTTCTTAGCCAATCACCCTCACTACCGATACCTCTTCGGCCCAGTCACCATCAGCAATGCCATGCCACAGGCCGCGAAGGAGTTACTGATTTTCTTCTACAGCACCTACTTTGGTGCACATGCGACCATCGCGCGTTCCAAGCGCCCTTTCAATATCGACAGCCAGAAAGAACATGAACTGCTTGTCCACTTTTGTGGCGATGACTATCAGAAAGATTTGAAGACACTCAAAATGCTGCTCGATAATCTGGGGACGGGCATTCCCACCCTCTACAAACAGTACAGTGAGCTGTGCGAACCGGGCGGCGTACAGTTTCTGGATTTCAGTATCGACCCGGACTTTGCCGACTGCATTGATGGCTTAGTGATGGTGGATATGACCAAACTGAAAGAGAAGAAACGTCAGAGGTACATCTCCCCGCACATGAAAGATATTGAACGGGTTTAAGAACTGAAAAAGGCGCCGAGGCGCCTTTTTAAATCTTCGATAGTTATGACCAGCTGCGAACCGGCCCAGTATCAATATGAATGAAGCCGCTACGCGGATAATAACCAACGCCACCGGCCTGAAGATCCAACGCGGCTTTGCGTAATTTAGACAAAGGTACATCTTCAATGAAGAAGTCGATAGCCTGTCCCGTGGTGTGGTAACTCTTCTTAGCCTGACCACCGCCATTTTTACGCAGCATTTCATTGGTCGCTGGGGAACGATAACCCGACACCATAGTGATTGGGTTTCTTGCATCTACCAAGTCATAGATAGTCGACAGAAGATCATAAAGTTTCGGATCCATCTCGGTAGAAACATTACGTCTGTGATCACGGCATAGCTGATTCAGCACTGCCAATTCTTTGTCTACATACTGCTTACCGTTGAAATAGCAAACATCAGCATGTTCACCGGTATTAATGCTTAACATGTCTATATTTCGTGGTTTACCGACTGCCAACGGCAGAGCGAGCGCCGTTTGAGGTAAGGCTGCCGCCACTAAACACGCCGCACCGCCCAGAATTAGGCGACGACGCTGGGTATCCAAACCGTCCATAACAACTAACAATTTCCCACAAAGTACTAAATACAACATCAGAGTTGCTAACTACGCTAAAAGCGGTGCTTTTCCCGTTACAACTCTTAAAACAAGAGGAATCTAGCGATAATGAAAATGTTTATCAAACCCCAAAATGTCTCGATAATGAGCGAACTGCTGTAAACAGCACCGTTTCCTGATGATTTTCAGCGGGTTTTAGACATTGTCAGGAGAGTGTAAAAATATGCAATTGTGGTAAGCATCACACTGACACTCACCACAATCTGGTTTGAAGCGGCTAAGACTGCTGGTTTTTAGCCGTTAATGAAAAGGCTGCATTGCGCTTAGGGCGCGCGTCGTAGTGGTAGACGTCTTCACGAAATTGTACTTCACCGTCATCATTAACCCACGCAGTCTGATAAATGGTATGAACTGGGATCTTCTTACGCAGCGATACCCACTTAGTCTCGGGAATACGCTGGTAATATTCGTAGTCGCCAAACTCCAATCCAGATCGGCTCAACAAAACCTGCGCCAATATCTCCGCTTTCTGCACCCTGATACAGCCTGAGCTGTATGCGCGGCGCGATTTGCTGAACAAACCTTTGGCTGGCGTGTCATGCAAATAGATAGCATTGCCATTGGGCGTATTGAACTTGTAGCGACCAAGTGCATTGAAGTTACCCGGTGACTGTTGAAGACGGTATGGGAAATTATTCGGGCTCACGCTCTCCCAATCAATCTCTTCAGAGGAAATCACGGATCCATTAACCCAGCTACTCAGGACGGTATAAGAGTGTTTATCCAAATATTCGTTGTCCTGTTGCACCTTGGGCAAAATGTCTTCACGCATGATCTTAACTGGCACATTCCAACTTGGATTAAAGACAACAGAATCTAGGCGCGATTCAAACAGTGGTGTCCTTCGGCTTGGTCGGCCCACAACCACTTTGCTGTCGAGCACAAGTTGACTGTCCATCCACAGTTCCATTTCGTAGTTTGGAATGTTTACCAGAATGATTTTTTCACGATCTGTAGGCCACAAACGCAGGCGTTCCATATTCAAGGCAAGAATTTGGATCCGGGAGTTCACCGACATATTCAACCAGCGGCGTGTCTTGTTGCCGATAACACCATCGCGCTTCAAGCCATGCCTTTCTTGAAAACGTTTGACTGCTTCAACCAAAACGGCATTGTAAAAACCCACTTGCTCAATCTTCAGGCGTTGCGCGTCATAGGTACTCAAAACGCCCTGGCGCTCAAGATTGGTGATGAGATTATCCGGATTTTCGAGCTTTGCGCCGTGCTTGATTAGCCCACCCTGCGCCACCTTCGGCCAGTACATGGATTCTTGATCCTGAAGGGCAACAATCGCTTTTGCCATTTCACGGTACTGAGGCGTATCCGGACGCAACTTAAACACAAAATCATAAAGTTCGTTTCTGCTGGCAGAAACGATCAGATTATTGGTTTGCGTAAGTGTTGGGCGCGGCAAAGCTTCACTGATATCCGTACCGAAATACCAACTCTTGCCAAATTCAGGAATCGATTCGATGTAACCAATCAGTGCAAGAAGGCTGTCAGTAGCGAACACGTCGTACGCGCGCCAGTCACCACTGGCTCTTAGCTGACGCAAGATAACCGCACGCCACTCAAAATCCTGACTGATCCCAGCCAGCGAGATAATATTTATCTGGGTTTCAAGCTCGTCTTTTGCACGGTAGTCATGCCAGATAGGAGCATAAGAGAAATATTCATAAATTTTAGCGACGTCATAAGTGAAATTGACGACACCTGGCTCCGGCTCGGCCTGTTTGACCCACAGCACGGCTTCTTTAGAGACACTATTAGGTGACTCCATAGTTTCCAATGCGTTAGCGGCCAATGGCATGGCAACATATACAAATAGTGCCTTGATAAGCGTACGAGCAGAAAACATGCGCTACCTCCGGTTAGAGATCATAGTATGGCAAATGGCGCAGTTTTCGCTGGCGGAATTTTTATGAATATTGGAAAACAAAGGGTTAGAAATGCATCATCCTAAAGCATGACCCAATGATTATCCCATACGATGTTAGAGCGCTGAAAAGTAATACTTTTTTGGTTATTTTGTATGACTAATCGCCCACTACCCGCACTGAGAGCAAAACGGTCCTTCTCCGCAGTCGCACCCGAGGCATCAATCAATGATCCCATCTCAGTCAGTGCGCCTGAGGCTAAGTCCCAAATTCCAAAACAATTTCCACGTGGAGAAGTCGCAACTATCTGCGAATCTGTACACGCAATACTGCCAATGTATTGCTGAAAACGCGTCCACTGTTCTCTACTGGCTTTGAGATCCGTAATGTCACGTCCTGGTCTTTTTATTGACAATAATGGAACGATGTTCTCAGCGTCTCCTTGATATTGCTGCGCAATCACCACGTCACCTTTTGGACTCAACGTCAGGTGGCGAATACTCAGTTTTGGATCGTCTAAGGTGTGTCTCTCTTTCACCTGTCCTGACGCGATATCCATCAGTACCAATGACGGTTGCATCGAATCCAGGTTCATTTTCTTTCTACCTTCAGTGCGTATCCCACCAACAGCGACCGCCAGTGTGGTGCCATTGAGAACCTTCATTTCATGAGGACCGATACCAAAGCCAGAAATTTCACGCACACGGGTCAGTGAGCCATCTCGATGGGTGTGATAAACACCAATACTGCCTTCACTGGTTGCGATATCTCCCTCTACGACAAAGAGTTGGTTTCCGAGCACGTCGCCGTGCCCGTAGAAGAACTTTCCAGCTGGCGGAGAAGTCGCGTTGCGAACAGCGCCTGATTCCAGATCGACGCTTTCAATGAATTGTCCTGGACGCCGCGCAAACACATACGCAAGCGACCTATTCTGGTTTATTGCTATGCCATGCCCACGCCCGGGTAATGAGGTTTGGAAGCAAACCTCCCCATTTGAATTGACTGCTGTTACCGCGAAACTCCCGTCTGATGTTTTGGCACAACCAAGAAACGCTGGCTTCGCTTTATCGGCTTCATTCTGATAAACACGCCAACCACCCGCTAAAGCCCCTGTGGTCAGCAGACCCAATGAAGACAGCAACAAGCGGCGGCGCTTTTGGCTCACACTCACCCTTTAGTCTCCATCTGTCGAATTAAACCCAACGACCAAACCCAACGCTGGCCCTACTTCGTCACTCAGTGCGGTTTGCAGGTAATCAATGTTGTTAGCAACGATCATCAACGACTGATAACCCGGCTTGTCTGCCAACAGTGGTGCCATTGATTTGCTTTCCGGCACACTTTTCACCGCCGACTTGAAATGTGATTCCAAACGGTTGGCAAGCTCGGTATGCCCTTTTTCAACCAACAGCGGTTGGAGTATGGATTCGTACCGTTGTTGTAAAGACACCAGTCCATCTCTCAAAAACGCATTCGATTGACCAGAGCGCCAAGCCTGTGACTGATAAGGTTTGGGAAAAGCCGGCTTGCCCATCGGTAAGGATAAGGTCTTTGAAATTGCATCGAGTTGGGAGGTCACGCTGCGAAGCGTCTCTGCTTCCAGTTGCTTCCCAGTCAGGTCATTCCAAGGGTTGACCTGCCACGCGCTATTCAGCTCCTCCGCTGATTTCACAGTACGACTGACTACCGACAGCGTAAGAGGACAGCGCATGTCCATGGATTCGACCTCTGCCCCATCAAACAGCAGCCATTCAATCGCACCAAGCCCTTGCACAGCAACACTTTGCTGAGCCAGTTCTTCAGCAGTTGGGACCGCATCTTTCTTCAAAAGCTGGGTCAACTGGCGACCCGTAGTGTTTTTCTTGTCAGGATAAAACTGGATGTTCCAACTGATCGACATCGCCACTTCGTTGCCAGAATTCCCTCCCACAAAAGGCTGCCAGGCTCTCATGGTTTCAATCCACTTGTTCTGCGCTTGGTTCAGTTTTTCTTCAGAAGGTGCTTCGCACAGCCCACTTACACTTTCTTCCAACGCTCGTGCAGCATCGAGAAATCGCTTAGTGGATTGCTTTTGCATCTCCCACATTACCAGCTCACTCTCTTTCACTGCGGCTTCACTGAAACAACCCGATAATAGTGACAGCGTCACGCAAAGCGTTAGTGTTTTCATTGGTGATTGAATAAACATGGCTTCCACTCCTACAACGAATTCAGGAAAGCAATCAGGGCTTCGCGCTGGGTTTTATCGAAGCCCAAAACGTGTTGTTTACTGTTCTCGGCTTCGCCGCCATGCCACAGAACTGCTTCCATTACGTTTCTTGCTCGCCCATCATGCAGATACTCGGTATGCCCATTCACTTCTTCGGTGTAGCCCAAGCCCCACAACGGCGCGGTTCGCCATTCCTGTCCGTTAGCAATGAATTCACCACGGTTGTCTGCCAATCCTTCGCCCATGTCGTGAAGCAGCAAATCCGTGTAGGGATGAATGGTTTGATTGCTCAGAGCTGGCCTATCAGTGCGCTCTCCGGTCTGAAGCGTTGATTGATGGCAACTTTCACAGCCTGCGTCGGTGAAGAGTTTCTCACCTAGTTGCACTTTGGGATCGTCGAGGTTTCGACGCATAGGCACAGCTAGATGCTGGGAATAGAACTCAACGAAATTAAGCACCTTTTCTGTGACTTCAGGGTTACCGCCATTTGGCAGCCGTTCACAGAGTGTTTGGGCTGACGTGCAGTTCTCCGCTGGGAATAAAGCACTGGTTAAGCCGAGATCGCCATTAAATGCCGCCGCGTTTTGTTGCATCAACGTGGGTTGCCCCGCTTTCCACCCAAAGCGGCCAACGACGGTTTTTTCCTGCAGAACATCCCACACTTCGTTTGGACGCCCTGATACGCCTTTGCCCTCTTTGAGTTGCGCTGCGGCAATATCTCTCATCGTTTGCTCAGTGACAGACTCAAGCAAACCAAGACCAATCATAGGTGGCGCGATACGGACAGACTTTTCTATCTGAGGGTGCATGTCTCCGTAATTCAGATCTTCGATAGTGATGACAGGTTTTCGAAGCTCTACCGAATAGCCGTCTTTGAACGTTTCATTGTGTTTCTCGAAGCGCAGGGCAATCCGACCTTCTGGCTTCTCCCCCGGAAGTGCGAAGTCCTGGAGTTGGCCGCCATAAACCGGGTCAGGAATGTTACCGGACATGATCAGCGCTTTTTTCTGCGCATCTGTGATTGCAGGGATACTAAGGCGGATCAGCATAGAAACGGCGTTGTCATCGCCCGGTTTGGGTAAATGACCACGCCCATCTTTGATATGGCAGTTCTGGCAACCATTAGTGTTGAACAGCGGGCCCAGTCCATCCCTTGCATCTGTCGAAGCAGGCGCACTCACCCAAGGGTTTCTGAAAAAGCTATTTCCGACACTGAAGTCGATGCGCTCAATCATAGGAAGATTGGTAGCAGGTTGTGAGAAGGCATTGACACCCTGCTTGTTAGTCGTGGTATCTCCACCGGATTTGATAGCAGAGGCGTTAGCAGAACAGGCAATAACAGCAAAAGCGAAAGGAATATATTTCATAACGACATTAAAACCAGCTAAACGACAGAAGCCTCCCTAAGGCTTAAAACCCAGGGAGGCTTGATAAAACATAAGAATCAAACTCAGAACTGATGATCAGCGCTGTCAGGGTTCAGGTTGGAAATTCCTAACTCCGCAGCGACCGTTTCAATGCTGCGGGTTTGTTGAACCAATGCCGAAATGGCGTTGTTCACCAGCTTGTTACCATCAGCGTTGTCGGACGCAATAAGCTGATCAAAATGCACATTGTCTTTCTCAGCAGATTCTACGAGTTGGTAAACGGCAGTGCGGGCTGAGTCGAAATCTGCTTTGATTTGTGCAGCCGCTTTATCGTTGTTGTTCTTCACCATATCCAGCAGCGATGGGCCCGTCAGTTCAGAACCATCAATACGCTGATAAGAGCCAGTCAGTACGTTGTAGATACCTTGCT
Organism: Grimontia sedimenti; assembly: GCF_011045095.1. Classification (GTDB taxonomy): domain Bacteria; phylum Pseudomonadota; class Gammaproteobacteria; order Enterobacterales; family Vibrionaceae; genus Enterovibrio; species Enterovibrio sedimenti. The sequence goes on along the minus strand of NZ_JAALDL010000003.1, from coordinate 255,289 downwards.
CGTTGTAGTAGTGAGAGTTGTGCGTGTTGTCAGAAAAACAATCATGCTCGTCTTCCGTCGAATTCGCCTCTAGAGCGACTTTCATGCGCTCGCCTGCCAACTCACCGAGTGAAAGTGAGCCCATGCCAAACAGCATCTTACGCAGGCCGTTTGTGGTGTCTTCTTTCAGAAGGGTTTCGCGGTAGTTACCGGACTCGTTCGCGGACCATTGCTTTTCCATCCAAGTTAAATCTTCGATGAGCAAATCAGAAGCGGCTTTCAGGTACTCACGTCGACGGTCACAATTGTTGTTGGTACATGCTTCGCCGTAGGCAAAATCAGTGTAAGGACGCTCACCTGCGCCAGATTGAGTGCCATTCAGATCCTGCCCCCAAAGCAAGAATTCAATAGCGTGATAACCTGTCGCTACGTTCGCTTCGGACCCACCAATTTCATTCAAAGAAGCCAATAGCTCAGGCGTAATAGTGGTGACATCCAGCTTCTCGCTACCCACCTGAATGCTAGTGTTAGACACGATGTTCGCAACTGCACCACCATTACCAAGCTCGTATTGATAATCCGTTGCTACATAGTCGATCAGGCCTTCATCCAGTGGCCAAGCATTCAGCTGACCTTCCCAGTCGTCCACAATAGCGTTACCAAAACGGAATACTTCAGATTGTTGATAAGGTACGCGTGCGGCAACCCAAGCCGCTTTTGCAGCATCCAGGTTCGCTTGAGATGGAGATTCGATGAGGGCCTCAATCGCGGAATCCAATTTCACCGCAGATTGTTGCGCATCACTGTAAACAGCATGGGCCAGATTTGCATAGTGGTTAACGACTTCGTCCGGCGTTGCTGCCATTGCGGTGGTTGAAACAGAAGAAAGAACCCAAATAGAGCTGGCAATAGCCAAAGTGGAGCGCTTCATAATCATTCCTTGAATGCGTGTGGTTGTAACAAATTGTTGCGATCGGCAACAATTATTACATTCCCATTCGAGTAAATTCAAATGATATTGATAGTTTTTATCATTTAGATTAACCAGGAGTGATCATTCGTTGAAGTTTTGGGACTTTCATTTTATTTCAAGGATGAATGAGAGGTTCGAGAGAAAGTTCGTGTCACATCGCTTGAGACAGATTGAGCCTTAGGTGTAAGGTTGACCTAAAATATAAGTTAATATCCGATAATCGCTGGGATTTTTCCTTCAACAACGGCGCACATTCTGCTGTGAATCAGTGATGAAAGTATCCGTCTTTTACGCTTATTGCCCTATCAGCAATATTCCTGTGTAAAAGGTCTTTAAATCTTGATCTTTTATACCGATAATTCCCGCGATTTTTAACATCCTGCTGTCTAAAGGAGAGGCTTCTATGGAGAAGCACGAAGAGGTTCTGGTTGCACTACGACAAATCATCCGCGCTATCGATCTGCATTCTAGAAAACTGAATAAAGAAGCAGGTTTGACAGGACCCCAGTTGGTTCTGATGCGTGCAATCCAGGAACTGGGCGAAGTCACCATTCGTCAGCTTTCTAACCACACCAACATGAGTCAGGCAACAGCGACCACAATTCTTGATCGCTTGGCCAACCGTAACCTGATTGTGCGTGTGAGAAGTAATCTGGATAAGCGTAAAGTTCATGCCCATTTAACACCTGAAGGTGTGAAAGCATTAGAGCAAGCACCAAAGCCTTTGCAGGAAAGCTTTATTTCCCGCTTCCAGTCCCTCGAAGAGTGGGAACAGTCCCTGCTGATCTCTTCTGTTCAGCGCATCTCTTCAATGATGAACGCTGACAACATTGACGCGGCACCACTTTTGGAAGTGACACCTCTCACAACGGCAGAGCCTGTGCGTTCTGAGTGATGAAAAGCAGGATCAAAAAGAGCCCATTCGGGCTCTTTTTTTATGCGCGCTTTTCCCTTCGTCCGAAACTCACTATTCCCGTCGTCAGAGCAGTACCGGCAAAGATCGTTAATCCCCCCGCCAGCATTCTCGGCGTAATGACTTCCCCAAGGAAGGCAACACCCCAAACCGCAGCAAATAGCGGAATAAGGAAAGTGACTGCGATCGTATTGGTTGGCCCTACCCTGCTAATCAGTCTAAAAAACAGGATGTAAGCAAAGCCGGTAGACGCAATACCCAGGATGGCAGCAGCGATCCAGGCCGCAGAATCTGGCGCAGTTTCTGGCCAAAAAAGCAGTCCCAAAGGCAACAGAACAATTGTTGACCCAACCTGACTCCCTGTTGCAGTCACCAATGGTGGAGCTCCGGTCAGGAATCGCTTGGTATAACTCGCGGAAATGCCATACATCAAAGTAGCGCCCAGCACAGCAACGACCGGCCAACCCAGACCTTGATCGCCAAAATCCAGCTTGCCCCAAACCAGGATGATCACCCCTAGTACACCCAGTAACAAACCCAATATCCGAGCACGGTTCAGCGACTCGCCAAGCCAAAGATAGGCAATAATCGCCCCCCAGATAGGCGTGCCTGCATTCACAATAGATGCAAAACTCCCGGTCACACTGACCATGGCATAGGCAAAAAGAATAAATGGAATGGCCGAACTAAAAAGCCCGACGACACAAGCGTGAAACCAATTATCACGGAAAGCGGCGGTATACCCTTTGAGTTTTAATAGCGGAAGCAAAAACAGTGCGCCGAGGCCAACTCGCACCAGTATCAAAGCAAATGGGCCAAAGTCCGGCACTGCATAACGAATAAGGATGAATGAGCCTCCCCAAAGTGCAGCGAGTAGCATTAACTCCATCACATCCAGTTTTTTCATTTCCATATTTCTCTGCTTATATACCGTACGGTGAAGCGTATCCGAAGAATCACAAAGCCACCGGCCGGATACGGTACTCTCTGCTGCTCACAATAAAGACACTATTTTTTGTGGATTACATTGGTCTCCGACACACTAACCTTTTCAAACCATTAAAAATTTGCGTTGGAACCCACTAAAACATAGAAATTCCATCACTCAGACCTGATTGAAATCTGGCTTTAAGCATCTAGTTTTATATTTGATACACAAGCTTTGAGAGTAACCAGATGCACGAGAACAGAAGGATTCTTGCTGTCGACGATTCTGACGCCATCTTAATGATGGTGAAGTCTCTTTTGTCAGACATCGGTATTCATGAAGTCACCACCTTTAACGATCCCAAAGCGGCACTAGATGAAATCCACAAGTCGCCCACTAAATACGATATCGTTCTCACGGATCTCAACATGCCCGGGATCGACGGCATGGGGGTGATTCGCGAACTTGGTAATATGCGCTTCAACGGCGGTGTCTGCATCATATCTGACCTAGATGTCAGGATAATTGAACTTGCTGCTGAAGTTGCCCGCCAACAACAAGTGTGTTTACTCGGCAACATCTCAAAACCCATCAACAAAGACGCACTGCAACTCATTCTTGACCGAATGGACCAGTTCGAAGAGCGCAAATTCCTCAAGTTCAAGAAAATGACCAAAGAGGAACTGATCACCAGCATCGTTCATCATCAGGTTATCCCCTATTACCAGCCCAAGTTAAACCCAGACAACAATCGTGTCGAAAGTCTTGAAGTGCTAGCACGTATTCAAAAACCCGGTGAGGCTGATGCGATTCTTCCTGGTCGATTCATCCCTACCGCCATTCAATACGATTTGATGGACTTGCTGACTATGCAGTTGGCTGAAACAACCGCCGTCGACATGGAAGCACTTTCTGGGATCTTTGGTGACAAAGTTAAAATCAGTCTCAACCTCTCACCACAACAGTTGGCAGATTTGGAAATACCTAACCGGTTGGAAGCGCTCTTCAAAACCCGGAACATCGACAAATCCCGCGTAGTATTGGAAATAACCGAGGAATATGCACTGAAAACCGCTGAGCAGATGGAGTCTCTAAACAGGCTGAGAATTCGTGGGTATGGTCTGTCATTGGATGACTTTGGTACGGGCTTTACCAATCTGCAGCAGCTTCGGAGTCTGCCCTTCACTGAAGTAAAAATTGACCGCACCTTGATCAGTCAAATTCATCATGACCAGTTCAGTCAGGTGATTGTGCAGTCGCTCTCGGAGATCACCGATAAATTCAACGTTGATTTGGTGGCAGAAGGTATAGAGCACTTTGAAGAGTTGGAATACCTTTCTACACGCTATCCCGGTATCTTGTTGCAAGGATTTTTAATTTGCCGTCCAAGACCGATTGAATCGTTGCAAAGTTGGTATAGCAGCTGGCTGAAAGGTGTTGGCGCCAGCAACAGTTATGAAGGAACCGGTCGTTGACGCCCGAAATAATTGTGAGAAACGGCCTATGGCACACCATGACCTTTGCTCGCCACCCAAATGCGGTACCACTGTTCCCGAATCAGCTCAACTGACATAGCTTGTACTGCAGATTCTACACGTTCAAACTTGCCTGAGCCAACGATTGGCAGTGGCTTGCTTGGGTGACGGATAACAAAGCCATAAATCACCTGTTCCATTGTCACACCCAATTCTTCCGCAATTTCCGTCAACGTGGTTCTAAGGCGAACCGCTTGCTCAGAATCTGATGAGAAAATTGCACCTCCGCCCAGACATGACCAAGCCATAGGACGAATGCGAAGCTGCTGCATGAGATCCAAGGTGCCGTCATGCGCAACGTCGAAATTGATTGGATTTATCTCAACCTGGTTGGTGACAAGCGGTTTATCCAATCGGGATTGCAGTAGGTTGTATTGGGAAGGTGAGAAGTTAGACACACCAAAGTGCTTCACCTTACCGGCGGTATGAAGCTTCTCAAATGCGTCCGCCACTTCATCGGCGTCCATCAAACAATCAGGACGATGAATCAAAAGCACATCCAGACTATCCACGCCAAGACGGGAAAGACTGTTGTCTACTGACTGAAGAATATGCGCTTCTCCGGTGTCGTAGTGGTTAATTTTGCGTTCGGGTGCACTCTGACTCACCAGCTTGATGTCGCACTTGGAGACAATCTCCATGCTATCGCGTAGTGAGGGCTCCAGCTTCAGCGCTTCACCAAAAAGCGTTTCGCATTGATAGCCACCGTAGATGTCTGCGTGGTCGACCGTGGTGATGCCAAGTTCAAGGTGCTTTTTCATGAAAGTCAGGCGCTCTTGCGGAGACATCCCCCATTCGCCCAGCCGCCAATAACCTTGCACAAGTTCAGAAAGCTCTGGCCCTTGCGGTGCTATTTGTGCCCGTTTAATCGCAGTCACTCAACCTACTCCTGTTATTTGAGTATCTCCTTTGCAACGTCAGCAAAGGTGGAAAGCCAACAATGTAACATAGGCCGCAAATTGAAAGCACTTTGCCGTCCAATAAATGATTCAGCCCTTGCCCAAAAAGTGTTTTATTTCCTCAGCTTGTTCGATATATATTCGAGAAGACCTAATAGCGCGTAAGGGTACGAATATGAAAATCATTGGTTTAATTGGCGGAATGAGTTGGGAGTCAACAGCAATTTACTATCGGCTCCTCAATCAATACGTCCGGGAGGCGCTTGGTGGTCATCATTCAGCCAAAATCCTGATGAGCAGCGTCGATTTCGCCGACATTGAGGCTCAGCAACGCGCTGATGCTTGGGATAAATCTGCAAAACAATTAGCAGGAGAAGCAAGAAAGCTGGAAGCCGCTGGCGCTGACTTCATGCTGATTGGTACCAACACCATGCACAAAGTAGCAGCAGAAGTTCAAGACGCGATTTCCATTCCGCTACTCCACATCGCTGATGCAACCGCACAGAAGCTCAAAGAAGATGGCATCAAACATGTTGGTTTGCTGGGTACACGCTTCACCATGTCACAGCCATTCTACAAGGAGCGCCTGGCTTCCCATGGTATTCAAGTGAGTGTTCCGGAAGATTGGCATCAGGACATTGTTCACGAAATCATTTACCAAGAACTGGTTCAGGGCGAGGTAAACACGCATTCCCGCAAACAGTATCTTTCTGTTATCGACGCACTTAAAGCCCGTGGTGTTGAAGGCATTATTTTGGGATGCACTGAAATAGGGTTGTTGATCCAGCAGCAGCACACTCCTATTCCACTCTACGACACCACAGAATTACACGCTGAGGCAGCAGTTAAACTCGCACTCTCTGAGTTCAGCAAGGACGCAGTATGACAATTCGAGCAGTACAGGCCGGAGATCTTCCGGCCATCAACGACATATACAACCACTATGTGCGTGAAACCTCGATCACTTTCGATTACGAGCCATGGACAATCGAACAACGTGAAGCCTGGCTGGAAAAGCTGATAAACAGTGAAGGTTACTACCATGTGTTGGTCAAAGAGAACGAGCATGGCGAAGTGATTGGTTTTGCCTATAACGGCGAGTTCAGAGAAAAACAGGCCTATAAAGTCAGTTCTGAAATCACGATCTACCTCCGTCATGAGGTTCGTGCCAAGGGGTTAGGTTCAGCACTGATGGAGGCGCTTTTGAATAAGATGTTATCTTCGCCGGTATCCAGAGCTTATTCTGTGATTACTTTACCGAACCCTGCCTCTATAAAACTGCATGAAAAGTTTGGCTTTCAACAGGTTGGGCTATTGACTGATGTTGGCTACAAATTTGACCAGTATTACTCCGTTGCTATTTTGGAAAAGTCAATAAATAACAATTGAGTACTTATCTTTTTGCATTATCAATACATTTTAAATTGGGCAAAGCCTTATAAACTTTGCCCAACCTCCCTTACCTGCACTAAACCATTTATAAGACCATAAACCCATACAGCCCTACTAGCCAACCTCCAGATTTACCGTATTTCACTTCCTAAATGGATTTTCTATCCCCCTGTTTTTAATGATGAAAAATTAATTCTCTTCACTTTCATTACCTTAATGACCGCTCGCAAAGATTCCTGTGCGAAATAAGCAATTTATGCAAAAGCTTTCCTACACTTTTAAAAAGCCAATTTGGTTCGCATGTCTCTTCTATGGAGCAAGGTGACAATGAGAATTTCCACAAAAATTAAAACCGCATTTATCGCAATCAGCGCTATCGCTGTCATTGTGACAGCGAGTTTACTCACAGCAACGGCCATCAATACTTCTTCATTAGCAATTGAACATCAGTTGGAGAATCAACTGCTTTCAGTCAGAGAAGTCAAAAAAGCAGAAGTTCAAGATTACTTCGTCAATATCAGCAAACAATTGACGAATCTCGCCAACTCAACCATGACAGAGGATGCCATGGTTCAGTTTGCAAAAAGCTTTCAAAGTGTCACTACAGAGACGTTCCCAACCGCGGAACAGGGAGACATTTTAAAGAACTATTACCAGAATGAATTTGGGGCCACGTTCAGGGAAACCAATAATGCCAGTACAGATGCCCTCTCAAACCTCGACACTATTGGTCAAAACGGATTGCTTCTACAACAGGCATATATCGGTTTAAACGAAAACCCACTCGGTAATAAGCACCTGCTGGACAAGGCAAGCGATGGTACGACTTACAGTGAGGTGCACGAGGTTTTCCACAACAATTACCGCACCTTTTTGGAGTCATTTGGATACTACGACATCTTTCTGGTCGATAACTCTGGCAATATCGTGTACTCAGTTTTCAAAGAGCTCGACTTCGCGACCAACCTCCAAACAGGCCCTTACAAAGACAGCGGTCTCGCAGAAGCCTTTACTGGTGCGAAAAGTTTAGGCAAAGGCGAGTTTTCCTTTGTCGATTTCAAACCCTACTACCCTTCCTACGACAGCCCCGCTTCTTTCATTGGATCTCCTATCGTAAAAGATGGAAAAAACATCGGTGTACTCGTTTTCCAAATGCCCATTGATACGATTAACACCATTATGACTTACCACGGGAAGTGGCGAGAAGATGGGTTGGGCGAGTCCGGGGAGTCGTTCTTGGTTGGCCCAGACGGCCTGATGCGTTCTCAAGCTCGTATGTTGGTTGAAAATAAAGACGAATACCTAAAACTACTTGCCACATTTGGTGTAGCACAGAAACAGGTCGACCGCATTGCCACCACGGAGTCTTCTGCAGGGCAGCAGCCTATAAATTCAACATACGCGAGCCAGGCACTTGCAGGTAAAAAAGGCTTCGTTGCTACGGAAAATCATCTTGGTAGCACTGTGTTCGCCGCCTACACACCCATAGATATTCTTGGCACCCAATGGGCGCTGATTTCAGAGATAAACAAACAAGAAGCGTTGTTCGAGGTTCACGCTCTCGAGTCCACTTTGTATCAGGCGGCAGCTCTTACCGGTGTTGTGATTATTGCCATTGCAATCATTTGCGCTTGGGTGATTGCTTCAAGCATTAATAAGCCGATTGCCAATCTCACCCAACGTATCACCAGCATCGCCAAAAATCATGACCTCACGATGCGTTTGGATGCCAGCGGCAAGGATGAAATTGCACAGCTTTCGTCATCAATGAACACCATGCTTGATGACTTTATGACGGTTATCAAAGGCGCAGACGCCACCGTCAAAGCACTTGGCGACGCATCGGCAGATATACAACAGAATATTCATTCAATGCGTGGTGAGGTTGATCAACAGGCGTCTAATTCAAGCCAGGTGGCTACTGCTGCAACAGAGATGAACGCATCGATATCGGAAGTTGCCAACTTTGCTAATACCGCCTCTGAATCATCAGAAAACGTAGTGCAATCTGTGCGTCAAAGTGCGGATGTCGGTAAGCAACTGGTTAACGAAATTTCTTCTCTGTCCGACAAGATGAACGAAGCGACACAGTCGATGGAACAACTCTCAGCCGAGAGTAACTCCATTGGTTCTGTACTTGACGTGATTCAGGGCATTGCAGAGCAAACTAATCTCTTGGCTTTAAATGCCGCGATCGAAGCAGCGCGTGCAGGTGAACAAGGCCGTGGTTTTGCGGTAGTAGCCGATGAAGTGCGTTCGCTGGCAATTCGAACCCAAACATCAACAGAAGAAATCCGTGCCAAAGTGGAGTCGCTTCAAGCGGAGACCGACAAAGTGGTCAAGGGTATCAGCGGTGCTAACCAATTCGTGGCGAGTAGTGTAGAAAACTGCAATCGAAACAATGAAATGCTGGCACAAATTGAAGGCATGATGGTAGACATTAATGACATGAATACTCAAATTGCCACTGCAGCTACCGAGCAATCTTCAGTGACCGAAGAAATCTCGATGAATGTTAACAATATTGCCCGCTCTTCTGAGAATGTGTCTGAGAAAACCGTGAACACCGATGGCACAGCGATCAGCATCAATGAACAGGCCAAGAAACTGACAGAACAAATCGGTATCTTCAAAATCGCCTAACCGGCCACTAAAAAAGCAAAGGCCAGCAACTGCTGGCCTTTTTTGTTGAAGAATGGTCGCCTGTTTAGTCTGCGATTTCCAATGCTTCCTGAATAGGATTACTGGTTTTCGCCACATCACCAAAACCGCGCAAGCCCACAACGTGTACATGCTCTTTGTCGTTAAAGATCTTACGTACAAGTTTGTAGGTGGTGCCCTGCTCTGGGCTGATATTTTCCGGTGCAGCAATCAGAAGCTGCATATCCAGACGATGACATAGCTCGAACAGGGTCGAGATTGACTTCGCATCCAGACGCGCAGCCTCATCAAGGAATAGCAGACGGCATGGAATCACGTCTTTGCAACGCAGACGGCGAGATTCTTCTTCCCAGCTCTGCACGACCATCAACAGGATTGCCTGACCGGTACCAATGGCTTCACCCGTCGACAGTGCGCCGGATTCAGCCTGCAGCCAACCGTCAGTACCACGGTTAACTTCAATACCCAGTTCCAGATAGTTACGGTAATCCAGCAACTCTTCACCCAGAACCTGCGGTGAACGCTGACCCAAATCGATATGCGGGTTCAAACGCTGGAACAGTTTTGCCATCGCTTCAGAGAAGGTGAGGCGGTTGTTACCAAACAAGTCCTGGTGCTGCTCGGCGTTTTCAGCCAAACCAGCCAGCAGTTGTGCGTGGGTGTCACGAATCGAGACGTTAAGGCGCACACCTTTCACCTGACCAAAGGCGATGTTAGACAAGCCTTGGTTCAACAGACGAATGCGGTTTTGTTCGCGCTGGATGGTCTTGCGGATAATGTTCGCCACAGACTCTGAACTGATCGCCAGACGTTTCTCGCGCTGAGTCAGCTCTTCCGTCAAGCGTGCCAGTTCCACTTCCATTTCTTCAATGGCTTCGACCGGATCGTCGGTACGAATGATGTCATGACGGATACGCTCGCGCAGGTGCTGATAAACTGCTACGTAGAACAGAACTTTACGCTCAGGACGTGCCATGTCTTCAGACGCACGCAGCGCATCGCGCAGCGTTTCGTTATCAGCGACAGCCAGACGCAACGCACCCAGCGATTTATCCGACAGTGAACGCAGTTCGTCAGCAGACATGTACGCCATTTCACGGCGGTTCAGTTGTTTCTCTACATTGCTGCTGCGGGCAATCTTCAACACATCCATCCAACCCGCTTTCGCATTCACCACGAAAGTGCGCAGTTCGGTGTATTCTTTGCCGGCTTTCTTCAGTGTTTTCACCAGAGATTTCATCTCCAGTTCAATCGAAGTCAGGCCTTTTTCCAGCTCGCTCTTGCGACTGCGCGATTGTGATAGCTGTGCATTCAGCTCGTCACGACGAATACGTGCACGCTCTTCTGCTTCCACATCGGCGCGAACACCCAGCTCAACCAATTCACGTTTGAACTCAGCCACCGTTTCTTGTTTCGCTTGGTGCGAGCTCTTCAGAGACGCCAGAAGCTGGTTGTATTGGTTCACCTGATCGCGAACCTGCTTCACGTGTTCACGTGAACGGGTACGGGCGCGCTCAGCATCTACCAGCTTAGCTTTCAGCTGTTCATTCAGTTCGCTGCTCTTATCAAGAAGCTCAACCGCGTCGGCGTATCCAAAGTGGTGGCGACGCTCGACCAAATCAGACAGTGCGAAAAGCGTTTTCTTCAGCGATTGCAACGCTTCGTCCGCGTGCTGGTAAGCAGCGTTCAGTGCATCAAACTGTTCTGGGTCGGCATCCAGCGTTGAAACCAGATTCTCCAGTTCAGCCAGCGCTTTGCCATGCTCACGGGTGAAGTGGCGAGCTTCGTCTGCCTGAGACAAACGGCTTTCCACTTCTTCCAGACGACCTTCCAGCGTTTCATCTTCCAACGCGTTAACGACATGCTGAAGTTTGTTCAAAAGTGCAATCGCTTCTTTTGAACCGGTCAGTTGGCTGCGAACCTGCTGCTCGCTCTCGCGAAGTTGACCCAGTTGCCGCTGAACACTGCCACGTTTTTCACGCAGATCTTTCAGTGCCGCTTCTGGGTCTTCGTTAAACGCTACGTTCATGTGGTTCGACACGAACTGGTTGAAGCTTTGGGTCAGACGTTGAAGCTTCTGCGCATCAAACGAGGCTTTGGCGTAGTTTTCTACCAGCTCTTCACGCTTCTCACGCAAGATTTCTAAACGGTGCTCACGCGCCGCACGGCCAAACAGCGGAATTTTCGGGAAGCGAGAGTAACGTAGCTGACGATCGTTCAGGTGAACACAAACCGCGTCTTCCAACTCTTCAACATCAAATACGCTATCGTCAAAACCGTCTGCATCACCTTCGATGATGTAGAGGTCTTCCGGACAATCATCCAGATCCAGCAGCTTCTCTTTAATGCCTTTCAGATCAGGCACCACAATCGCGTGACGTGCTGGGCCATAGAGCGCCGAGAAATACGGAGCATCATCAATGGTGATGTCATCGTAAATTTCAGAAAGTAGCGTGCCGCCCAAGGTGTCAGCCAGAGATTGCAGACGTGCATCATCGCTGCCGCCCGGCTGCGCCAGACGTTCGATTTCTGCTTCCAGCGCTTGTTTCTCAGCTTGCAGCTTATCGCGAGTCGAGATAGTTTCACGCTCATCCGCCATCACGCGCTGCATGGTATCCAGCACCGCCTGATTGTCGTAAAGCTCAACCTCAGTCTGTTCTGCCAATTTCTCCAGCGCTTCTTGCGCGGCAATCCAGGCTGGCGCGACTTTTTCGAACTCAACCGCTTTAGCATTGATTTCGTTTTCGCTGCGTTGCAATTCGCGGACTTTCTCCGCTTGTTCGCCAACCGCTTCTTCTGCGGTTTCCAGACGTTCTTGTTGACGAGCCATTTCCAACTCAACCGCTTCTTCCGAAGCCACGGTTTCGTTGAACTGACGGTGATACTGCTCAGACAGAGTTTTCGCCTGCTGGAAACTGCGCATCTGACGTTCAAGGTCGCGATGCTGTGAAGCTAGCTGTTCAGCATTTGCCGCAAGATTCGCGAATTCACGGCCTTTTGCGATCACTTCGCGGGCTTTCGCGCCTGCGTCAGAACGTTCGACTTCGCCAGCGATGCTGCGCACTAATTCAAGGCCATGCTCGAACTGTTTAGCTGCGGCAGAAGACAGATCCAACTTGTGTTTCAGGCTTAAAAGCTCAGAGGTTTGTGCCTCTTCCTGCGCTTTCAGAGAACCCAAATATTCGGTTGCGTTTTCTTGTGAAAGCTCGTTATTACCGGTTAGTTCACGGGCTTTTTCCAGCGCTTTCACCGCTTGCTGATATTGCAGCGCGCGGGTTTGCTGCATATCCAGCGCTTGTTGGTAGTCAGCAAGCTGGGTTTTCAGGCTATCCACTTCTTCTTCAGAAAGGTGTGCCTGCTCTTCCGCCATCGCGAGTTGTTCTGTGGCTTCTTCCACCACCATCATCTGCTCTTCGAGACGGACTGCCAGCTCTTCCAAGTCTTCCTGATAGCGCTCAACTTTCTCTTGCTGACGTACTGCCGTCTGAACCAATTGGAGATGGTCAGACGCGGCTTGATAGTCCTGTTCTAAGTGAGTCTGGCTATCTGTCAGTGCATCCAATTCATCCGTCATGCGGCCAAATGTGGATTGGAAATCATCCAACTGGCGGCGAGAACCCAACAGTTCGCCGCGGCGCTGCAGTGCCAGCTCGAGCTTTTTGCGACGCTCGTTAGCATGGCGCATGTAGTCGGACGCCACATAGTTGGTCGATTCAGTGATCAGGTGCTTGAACAGGTCACGGTCACGCTGGGTCAGCTTGATCGCTTCCAGCGTCATACGGTTTTCACGAAGTGCCACTTCCATGTCCTGGAAGGCTTTCTTCACGCCGCCGTTTTGTGGCAACAGGTAGTCACGCAGGGATTTGGTAATTGCGCTCGAGATACCACCGTAAAGCGATGCTTCAATCAGGCGGTAGAACTTAGAACGATCGCTGCTGTTGCGCAGCTTCTTCGGCAAAGCTCCGAACTCGAACATCTGCGCGTGATAATCAGTCACGGAGTTGAACGCTTTGTAATGCGCCGTATCGTAGTCTGCCAGCGCGTCTTTCACCTCGTTCAATTGACGAACACGAACCTGATTCGCAGATACGTTTTCGATCAGGATGTCAGTTGGCTTCACACCAGATGGCAAGCCCTGAACGATGAAAGGCTTGATATCAACTTTCTTATCGCGGCCCGCCACTTGTTGCAGACGAACACCGAACAGAATACGTTGGTTACGCGAGTTCACCACATCCAGCGCGGCATAACAGGCGCCCGGCTTCAATTTACCGTGCAGGCCTTTATCGCGTGACGCGTTAGAACTGCCCGCTTCTGTTGTGTTACGGAAATGCAGCAGGCTTTGGTCAGGAATCATCGCAGTGATGAACGCAGCCATGGTGGTGGATTTACCCGCACCGTTACCGCCAGAAAGCGTCGTGACCAGATTGTCGATGTCAAAAGTACGGGCAAAGAAACCGTTCCAGTTGACCATAGTCAGCGATTGGAATTTACCGCGTTGGGTCATGCCTGAACCTCCTGATCATCATCTTCACGCTCTTCGTCGTGTTCTTCATCTTTCAGCAGGCTTGATTGAGCATGCTCTTGGGTGTGAATGACGGCTTCACCATCACGGATCAGACGCAGTTGTGCTTCACGGATATCGTCTCCCGCACGCACATCGGCACCGAAGCGGAATGTCGCTTCGCTTACACGGAATTTGCCATTCTCACCGATTGGCACAATCATGCCCAAGCGGCGAAGACGACGCAGCGAAGTCTTCACTTTGTCGAACAGTTTTTCACGGTCCAGATCAGAGCCAGATGCACGCAGTGTCACCAGCTTCATCAGTTTTTTCTCATCTGCCAGTGTCAGCAGTTCGTCAAACAGTTCCTGAGTGGTGAAAATACCTTCCTGCGCCAGACGTTCTGGGCTCAGATAAAGGAAACACAGAACCTTACCCACCAGCATGTCGAGTTCCGACAGCACTGCGCGTCCAATCAGGGACGTCGAGCGCGGACGCAGGTAAAAGAAGCCTTCCGGCGCACGCACCAACTCCGCGTTATAACGCTGGTAGAAGTGCTGCAACGGGTTTTCGAATTCAATCAGGTATGCATGATTGTCCAGATCTTCGCTGGCAATATGGCGGCCAGCACGCAGCGCACTATCCAAAGCCGGGAATAAAGGATTGGCAATCGCTTTGGCCAATTCTTCCGGCATAAATTCTTCAATATTTATCGATGACATTCGCTTGTACCTTGGCTCCATAATCGTTAATTGCCTGCCAGTCCGGCTGAATCGCACTCAAGTCAGATTGCGAGTAACCAAGACGAACCGCTTGGTTGATCACAATGCGTGCTAAGTCGAAGTGGCGTGCTTGTGGGTGTTGAGCCAGATAGTTTTTCAGTACCACGCCCAAATCTATGCCCTCGCCCGTCGTACGGTGACGAGACAACATGTCAGAGATTTGGTCGCTCAATTGGTCGTTAACCAGTGTCAGTTCCTCAAACTCGACTTCTGCCGGCATTTCGCCTGTCACTTCGTCATCACGAAGTACCAGTGCTTCGTCACGCATATCGCGTAGACGCTCTGCATCGGCAAAGGTCAGGAACCATGGGTTATCGAAGTATTCTGTCACCGACTGGCGAAGACGCTGGCTAAACGCACGGTTCTTGTCCATGTCGATGGCATTACGAATAAACTTGTGAACGTGGCGGTCGTAACCGATCCACAGATCAATCGCCTGCTGGCCCCAGTTCACAATGCGATCGAGCTTCATTTGCAGGTTGTAGATCATGGCATCAACGAAATCTAAGTCGTCGCGGCCTTGTACCTGCTCCTGAATATTCAAAAGCTGGGTTTGTAGCTGATCCCCGGCAGATTGCAGGGTGTCCTGAAGTTCACGCAGGGTACTGGAGGTTTCGTTCAGCAGTTGCTCACAGTTGGCAATCGCAGCCTGCCAGTCTTGGTTTAACAGTGCAGCAATGTCTTCTTTCACTTTCTGCTGCTGTTCATCCATGGTGCGCTGGTTCAGATCGATACGATCGAAAATTTCGGCCACTGAATACTTCAGTACGCCGTAAACATTCTTACGCCAGAAATCTGCATCGCCGTCTTCTTCTGCAGCTGTCAGGGCTTTTTCAATCTCATCTGCCACCATGGACAGTTGGATAGAAAGCTTGAGAGAGCTGTATTCGCGGTGACGCGCATAGTAATCGCTGATACCCAGTGCCAGCGGTGTGAGTCGGTAAATACTCGCACCGTCCGTCATTTCACTGGTGAAACGACTTAGCAGGCGGCTGCGTACCAAGTCGTTGATGGCATTGTTCGCACGAAACGCGATGGTTTCGCTAGCTTGATCGAATTGGTCACTGACGATACGGAATGCATCAATCAATTCCCCTTCCCCTAGCTCCTCCTCGTAACGCTCGCTGCTGAGTACAGCAACGGCAAGGAGAAATGCCAGCCGTTCCGGCGGCAGATTAAGGGAGAAGTCGTTCGTCTTCACCCAACCAACCAACTCAGGAACAGTCTGAGAGAATTCGCTCATCCGTTTTCCTTGTTGTATACGTGTAGTCTTGTAATCGTTATGGCTCGAGAGGCCTTTGTGCGTACACGTGAATGTAGCGACCTAACGAGATAAAAGGTTCTTGACGGCAGAGTTTTTGCTCCATCGCCACCACCTGTTCAAAGGTGAACTCGCCCGTTCTTGTGTCTTTCATATAGTCATGAAACGTGCGGACACCACTTTTCCCCAAAATAGTAAAACCAGCCTCTTCAATCCATGCGTAAACATCTTCTGGCTGAAGACCCTTTTGAGGCTGGAGTTTAAAACGTTTTCTGTGCGGCATGCCTTCTTCTACATGGGTCAAATTGCCGCAAATTAAATTCTTAAACAGCAATCCATTTTGGTTGTAGAACATGACCGAAGCAACACCGCCCGGCTTAACTTGTGACAGTACGACATCCAGTGCTTCACGTGGATCTGCCAGCCATTCCATCACCGCATGAAAAAGCATCAAATCGAATGATTTATCAAC
Source organism: Grimontia sedimenti (assembly GCF_011045095.1). Lineage (GTDB taxonomy): Bacteria > Pseudomonadota > Gammaproteobacteria > Enterobacterales > Vibrionaceae > Enterovibrio > Enterovibrio sedimenti. Next base: position 238,990 of record NZ_JAALDL010000003.1, on the reverse strand, counting down.
ATGCTGTGCGATTTCCTGCGCAGGCGCGTGGACGAAGCGATATTGCGGCAGAAGGCCTGCTTCTTCGATATCTTTTTCCGCCAGTTCGAGCATCTGTGAAGAAAGATCACACAAGGTGACTTTGTGTCCACGATGTGCAATTTGTTGCGATAACTGCGCTAAACCGCCTCCAGCGTCCAAAATGTCTAATGGACTGGATTCACCCAAGCGGCTAAGTATTGATTCGAGATCTTGCCAAACAACGGCTTGGCGGATTTCTCCCTTGCCCGAGCCATAAATGTTTTTAACAAATTTGTGGGCAATGTCGTCGAAATTTCTATCCTCTGTCACAGTGCCTTCGTTATCATTGTCTGCTAAGGGGTTTATTTTCGCATAAGCCTGCCGTTAATAAAGGTCTGATGCACTTTCTGGCCCCTGTTTGACTATATTTCGGGCGACATTTCATGTTTGAACTAAAAAAACTTATATCAACTTTACTGATGCCCTTGCCTGCGCTACTGCTTCTTGGATTCTTCGGTCTCTTTTTGATCTGGTTTACCCAGCGCAAAGGCTTCGGTTCGTTCCTCGTTTTTGTTTCGCTGCTGTTCATCTTCTTGGCATCTTTTCAGCCTTTCACCTCTTCACTGCTTATCAAGCTGGAAAGGCAATATGAGCCATTCCTTCCACCGGAAGATCCCGTCGAGTACGTGATGGTGTTAGGTCACGGACATGTCGTTGATGATGAGATTCCGCCAACCTCAGAATTGTCACGTGTCGCGCTCATGCGTCTTGCTGAAGGTGTTCGCATTCACTTCATGTACCCAACCTCAAAATTGATCCTGTCTGGCTATGACGGTGGGTATGAAGTTAGCCATGCTCGCATGCTGGCAAGGGTTGCGATGGCGCTGGGCGTGAACAAGAACAATATCCTGTTACTCGAAACGGCAAAAGACACCTGGGAAGAGGCTTTCCAGGCAGCATCTGTTGTCGGTGACAGCAATCTGGTTCTGGTAACGTCGGCAAACCATATGCCACGTGCAATGTATGAGTTCGAGAATGCAGGTTTGAACCCAATTCCAGCACCAACCAACTTCATGGCGCAGAAAGAGATTCACCAACCATGGATCAAGTACGGCCCTCGTGCGCAGTACCTTGAGCAGTTCGAACGTTACTGGCATGAAAATCTGGGACAGCTTTGGCAACGCCTACGTGACAAAGTTGCTCAACAGGAAGCGGTCCTTCAAGGTGACCCTGTTACCTCTCCGGAGCAAAACAAAGATGCTGTGATGGAAGATATCGAAGAGCTGGATCATGCCATCAATCCCAATGCAGATAATCTGGCTCCAGCCAATTAGCACGCTTTTTGAATCAGAAATAAAAACGCCCTGACTGAGTCAGGGCGTTTTTTCTATCAATAATAAGATTATTGATAGGCAATCAGCTTGCGCACTACTTCCAGATCTTCAGGGGTATCAACACCCGCTGGCGGCGCTTCAATAGCGACATCCACATGGATTTTCTCGCCATACCAAAGCACACGAAGCTGTTCGAGACATTCAATATGCTCAATGGGGCTTGGTTCCCAGTTGATGTAGGTATTGATAAAGCCCGCACGGTAGCCGTAAATGCCAATATGACGTTTCAGGTTGTGATGAATTTCAGCTGGCGCTTTAGCAAAATTATCGCGATCCCAAGGAATCGTTGCACGACTGAAATACAATGCGTAACCGTCTTTGTCCGTCACCACTTTTACGGCATTAGGGTTGAACACTTCGTCTGCATGATCAATGTTGACGGCCAGTGTCGACATCGGCGCTTCACTGCGTGCTAGGTTTTCTGCCACCTGACGAATCACGCTAGGCGGGATCAGCGGCTCATCACCCTGCACATTCACAATGATTTCATCAGCAGCAAGGTTATATTTCTCAACCACTTCCGCCAAGCGCTCAGTGCCTGATTGGTGGTCTTCGCGTGTCATGCATACTTCACCACCAAAGGCATTTGCTGCATCAACAATGCGTTGATCGTCAGTCGCGATGATGACTTTGTCTGCGCCTGATTTCATTGCCTGCTCATAAACCCATTGGATCATCGGCTTGCCACCGATATCAACCAGTGGTTTTGCAGGTAGGCGGCTCGACGCGTAGCGCGCCGGGATCACCACGGTGAATTTCATTGTTTAACCTCGTCAGAAGACATTTCACGTGCTTCTGTCGCCAGCATGACAGGAATACCTTCTCGGATTGGATAAGCCAAGCGGTCGAATTTACATACCAACTCGTTATTTTCTTTGTTGTAGTTGAGCTTTCCTTTACAAGCAGGGCAAGCAACGATTTCAAGCAGTCGGTGATCCATATCCATCCTTCACTTTCATGATTTTGTTCAAAATGTTGGTCGTATCTGTGTCGCTAAATGCAGCGTCAACAGGCAGATACCACCAATTTTCAATGTCTGGGTACTGGTTGATAAAGGCGCGGCATTTCACTGCGTCTTTTTCCGTCATCAGCAAATTCTGACCTTTCTTCGCCAATGCGTCCAATTGGGTATATTCAAATGCTTTATGATCAGCAAAAGGCTCGCAGTGCACTGGCTTAACACCAAGTGACGCCAAAGTATTAAAAAAGCGCTGTGGGTTCCCGATTCCGGCCAAGGCAACAGGGGCGTCAAGAGAATCAGCAGAAGCACGTTTGCCTGTTTTCAAGTTAATGAACTCAGCAGGCTTCAACGACATTGCGATTTCATCCGTTTCTGCTTTACCACCGTTGCAGACAACGAAATCGACACTGTTCAAGCGTTCAGTTTGCTCGCGCAGTGGGCCAAACGGTATGTAGTGTTGATTGCCGAAACGGCGTTCACCATCAACGATAACGAATTCAATATCTCGCGCCAGTTTGTAATGCTGAAGGCCATCATCAGTGATGACGATATCTACACCCAATGGCAACAGGGCCTTTACGGCATCACTGCGAACAGGAGAAATAGCGACGGGTACCTCGGTTCGCTGGTAAATCAAAACAGGCTCGTCGCCCGCTTTGTCGGTGTTTGTGTTTTCATCAACGACAAACGGATAGCTTTCCGCCTTGCCGCCATAACCTCGAGAAACCACACCGGGGTTGAAGCCTTTGGCTTTCAATTGCTCCACCAGCCAAATGACAACCGGGGTTTTACCATTGCCACCCACCGTGATGTTACCCACCACTATCACAGGAACAGGCGCTCGATATACATCACTGGTGCCAGCTAAAAATGCAGCACGACGCTTTTTCGCAATTGCACCAAACAACTTGCTCAGCGGCCACAAAAGTGGCGCGCTGATCCAACCTAGCGGGTGGTTTTCAAACCAGATTTTTTCGACCAAGCCCGCCAAGTCTTACTCTCCGAACTGTATGCGGTGAAGCTGGGCGTAAGCACCATCTTTCGCCAGCAGTTCTTCATGGGTCCCACGTTCAACAATCTCGCCTTCATCGACGACCAGAATTTGATCAGCGTTTTCAATGGTCGACAGTCGGTGCGCAATCACCAGTACGGTTCGATCTTTTTGAAGCTCATCCAACGCTGCCTGGATAGCACGCTCTGACTCTGTATCCAACGCAGACGTTGCCTCATCGAGAATCAGCACTGGCGCATTACGCAGCAAAGCACGGGCAATAGCGATACGTTGGCGCTGACCACCAGACAGGCTCACACCGTTCTCACCGATGATTGTGTCAAAACCATTGTCCATATTACGGATAAAGTCTGACGCATAAGCCAAGTCTGCTGCACGCTCAATCTCTTCGCGGGTGTACTCGTTCTCAGCCGCATAAGCAATGTTGTTGGCGATGGTGTCGTTGAACAGGTGAACATTCTGGGAAACGATGGCAACGTGATCACGCAGGTTACTTAGGGTGTAATCTTCGATTTTTACGCCATCAATGGTGATATCACCGCTGTCGATGTCGTAGAAACGGGTCAACAGGTTAGCAATGGTGCTCTTACCGGAACCAGAGCGCCCCACCAGTGCCAACGTCTGCCCTGCAGCTAAATCGAAGGTAACATGATTAAGCGCTGGCGTATCTTTGGTTGGGTAAGTGAAGACAACGTCGTTGACTTTGATATCACCTTTCACACGTTCAGCAACGTGTTTACCGTTGTCTTTTTCCGTTTCCATTTCCATCAGTTCAAACAAGCTGGTACATGCCGCCATACCACGTTGGAACTGGGAGGTCACATTGGTCAGCGCTTTAAGGGGACGCATCAAACCAAACATGGCCGCAAATACCACAGCGAAAGTGCCTGCGGTAAGTTCATTTCGAATAGCATCGGTATTCGCCAACACCAAAACCGCTACCAACGCAAAAGACGCGATCAGCTGGATCACAGGGTTGGCAATCGCCTGCGCTGAAACCAACTTCATGGTTTGTTGGCGCATGCGGTTAGACACGTTCTCAAAGCGCTCTTTTTCCACTTCCTGACCGCCAAAGCTCAATACCACTTTGTGGCCTTTCAACATTTGTTCTGCTGATGAAGTGACAGACCCCATCGCTTCCTGCATGTTGGAAGAAATTTTACGGAAGCGCTTGGAGACAACACGGATTGCAACCGCAACGATAGGGGCGATAACCAGAAGAATCGCAGAAAGCTGCCAGCTGTTATAGAACATCAGGATCATCAAGCCGATAATCGACGCACCTTCGCGCACCAAGCTCACTAATGCCCCACTGGTGGCGTTAGCAACCTGTTCTGAGTCGTAGGTAATACGGGAAAGAAGCGCCCCAGAGGACTCTGTGTCAAAGAAGCTCACTGGCATCTTCATAAAGTGATTGAACACACGACGACGCATAGTCATCACAACATTCCCTGACACCCATGAAAGGCCATAGGCGGAAACGAAGCTGGAAAGCCCTCTCATTATGATCAGACCTACAAGATAGAGAGGCATCCACTTTAAGAAATCACTGTCAACACTGTCGTAAGTAAAGCCTTCATCAAGGAGCGGCTTAAGCATAGATACCATCAAGGTATCGGCTGCTGCATTAACAATCAGAGCGATAATCGCAACCACCAGGCCTATTTTATAGTTGGCAATGTATGGCCAAAGGTGCTTAAAGGTTTCCCAGGTGGTTTTGTCTTGGTAGTTTGATGACATGTTATTTGCTTATGTTCTTGCAAGTAGCGGGCATTCTACTCTTTTATTGAGGGTGGTCCAAACATCTTCCTGTACCAAAAAGGCTCGATATCAAGACGTTGGCTAGTAACCCGCCAACCCTTGTCTGAGAAATGTACACTCACTTGGCCGTGTTGTCCGGTTTCATACCAAGAAATGTTGCGGTCACGGTATCTATCGACAACATCTGGGTTCGGCAAGTTCCAAGGAGTATATCGACCTGTGGATGCGATCGCCGCATTAGGATTGACGGCATCGATAAATCCTGAAGATGAAGACGTTTTGCTGCCATGATGTGGAACCAGCAGCACATTCGCACTGACATCAGCGCCCCGTTCTACCAACCAGTTCTCCTGCTCTTTGGGTAAGTCTCCCGTCAGCAAAACCGAATAGTTTTCGTCTGAGATGCGTACAACGCAAGAGTCCTCGTTTTCTGCCTCTTCAGTCACTTCATTGGGATATAACACCTCGAAGTTCAGTGATTGCCATTGCCAGTCTGCGCCACGGACACAAGGAATAAAGCCACCACCAGCTTCAGGTACCCTTACCCAATCTGGCGATAGATTTTCGATAACCCAATCCGCACCACCAGAGTGATCATTGTCTCCATGACTGAGGATCAAACCGGTTAGTTTGCTGTCTCTTGCAGAAAGAATGGGTTCAATCACGGATTGCGCGATACTCCCAGATGACCATGCAGCACCTGTGTCATACAGGAGAGCCTCTCCATTCTTTTCGACCAACACGGCCAGTCCGTGTCCGACATCAAGAACATCAACATGCCATTCGTTTGATTTCTCTGCAGAGCCGCGCCAGCCCACTAAGCTAAGGATCATCACAACAGAAAGCACTTTGAACTTTCGAAATGCACCCAGAGATAGCAGATACAGCATCAGGACAAGAGTAAGGACAAAACCTAGGGAAGTACTTTGAATATCCAACCACCCTATATCGGCATGGTTTAACATATGACGAATGGGCCAAAGTGAATAGTCAGCGAGACGCCATAACCACGCGGCGCTAAATAATGAACTCGCAAGAAGCGAGAGTAATATGATTGGCACCGTCAACAGACTCACTATGGGCACGGCAATCAGATTGCTGAGTAAAGAAAGGAAACTGACTCCCCCGAACCAAGCCCAAGTCAGAGGTAACATGCCGACAATGAGATAACACTGCATGCGAAATAGCTGGATGACGTAATTCAGCGGACCTTTCGACTCCCCTCGTCCAGTCGTAAACGTCATGATGCAAAGCACCATCACAGCACCAAAGGAAAGCCAGAAACTGACGGAAAACACCGACAGCGGATCAATAAGTAATACAAACCCTAAGACTAACAAAAAGGTATTGAAAGGACTGACGCTAAAACCCGATTGTCGAATCGCCATGAAAACGACCAAAGCAATGAGCGCTCTTTGAGCCGTTAAAGAAAAGCCCGCCAACCAAGCATAGGTGATAGCACACCCCAAACCTGCCAGTACCGAAAGCCAGAGATATCTATCTGATCGATTGAATAGCGGCAGGCAAGCCTTAGTTACCCTGTAACCGAAGAAGAATGCTAAACCGATATGAAGCCCTGAAATCGCGAGAAGGTGTGCCAAGCCTGTATTCCTGAGCGTCATCCAATCTTGGCTAGTTAGAAAAGCCCTTTCACCAAACGCTAGTGCGACGAGGAATGCGCTGTTTTCGAAAGGTAGGATTTGGGGAAGTACCCGATCAAATAGCCACTGCCTGGCTGATATTCCTTCATCAATCAGGTTCGCAGAAAGCACGGTGCCTTTGGCATGAATATGTTTTGAAAGAAAATAGGTTTCTGCGTCAAATCCTGCTTCGTTTACCCTGCCATAAGGCTCACGAATTCGGACCTTCAGCTCCCAGTGTTGCCCTTGTTTTACGGGAAATTCACTGCGCCAATAAAAACGGGCACGGAATTTCTCAAAGGCGCTCAATTTCCGTCCATTCACTGTGTCGACATCAAAGATTACACTTGTTTGCTGATTTTCCCCTGTAAAAAGGCTGCCAACTTTGCCCGCTATGGTAGTATTCTGAACCACTGTCAAAGCGGTACTGGTTTTAAACAAATGCAGTGACGCTGCGCTGGACGCCACCAGACAGCCAATGGTGAGACCAATTACAAACAGGGGAACGCGTTTGCATTGGACAAGGATGACAGCGAGAAGCCCAAGCATCAGCGTGGGTTCCGGGAGCGCTGGCCACCATCTAAGCGAGACAATAGCCACCACGATGCCGAGCATGATTTTCATATCGGTAGCCGTTTCGTGTGAAATGAAAATCTATGCCAAGAAAAATAATTAAAAAGTTTCTCCCCAGACACGACGTCATTCGCAAACAAAAGGCGCTGGCGGTCTTTGGCAATTTGCTTTACGACCCTAACCTTTGGTGCCTGAATCGTCGCTCTGCGTCGGGTGCATTCGCCGTTGGCCTGTTTATGGCATTTGTTCCGCTGCCGAGCCAGATGATCATGGCTGCTGGCCTTGCGATTATGTTTGGCGTTAACCTGCCCCTTTCTGTTGCATTGGTTTGGATCACCAACCCCATTACCATGCCTTTGATATTCTGGGGCGCTTACAAAGTCGGAACATGGTTGATGGGCACGCCCGACTACCACTTCCATTTTGAGTTGACCTGGGACTTCCTGTTCAATCAAATGAGCCAGATTGGACCTCCTTTCCTGTTGGGTTCCTTTGTTTGTGGCGTGGTATTTGGTCTTATCGGGTATTTTGGTGTCAGGGGGATTTGGCGATATTCCGTGGTCAGAAGCTGGCAAAAACGCCGCTTACGTCTGCCCAAGATCAAAGCGCTAAAGAAGAAAAAAACCAAAACTGACAGCTAGACAACGAAAATAGACACATAAAAAAATACCCCGCATTAGCGGGGTATTTTTTATTCCGATTCAGGCTGCGAGCCGATATGCGACCTTTTCACCTTAAGATGTAATCGCGCAACTTATCACCGTTATCTTGCGCTCAATACAGCAGCGGGTTGCAACTTGCAGGCTCGCTGTGCGGGATACCATGTTGCCAGTAGACTCAACACAATCGCAGTGACGGATACCAGCAGGACATCCCCCAGTTGGAGTTGAGTTGGCAGGAAATCGACAAAGTAGATATCACCTGAGAGGAAGTCCTGACCTGTCAGTGTTTCAATCCCACCAACAATTGTTGTCAGGTTCAGTGCAATCAAACATCCCGCAGCCGAGCCCACCAGGCTTCCGATCAAACCGGAAAGAAAACCGTGCCAGATAAAGATGGATCGGATCAGGCCATCTTTTGCTCCCATAGTACGCAGCACAGCAACATCTGCAGCACGGTCTTTCACTGCCATCATCAAGGTAGACACAATGTTGAAGCAGGCAACGCCGATGACTAACACCATCACCAGATACATAATCGCGCGCACCATCTGGATATCGCGATAAAGGAAGCCATATTCCTGCGTCCAGTTTTTGAGGTACACATACTCTTTGAGTGTATATCCCACTTCACGAACGATCTTGCGCGCTTCAAGTGGGTCTTTGACTCTCAGTGCCACGCCGGAAACCGCATCACCCATATCAAGGTATTGCTGTGCATCCTGAATCGGCACAAGTGCCAAGCCATGATCGACCTGCCCCCCCAAACTCAGCACGCCAGACACCTGCATGCGGATACGTTGGGGAGCACGTAGCTTTAATTCTGGATCCGGCGAAGGCACCAATGCCGTCACCCAATCTCCGACTTCAACACCCAAACCATCTGCAATGCCTTTACCCAGCACCACGGCATGGTTTCCTGGAGTGAGTGTTGACCAGGCGTTATCAAGTACGTAATCACCGATATTGCTGACACGCACTTCCTGTTCGGGGTCGATACCGCGGATTTGCACCGGCTTTAAATTGGCTCCTTTTTCCAACAAGGCCGTGAACGTCACATAGGGGGCACCTGCAGAAACCCATGGGTTGGCCTCTGCGGTTTCTTTCATTTCCTTCCACGCTTTTACTGGCGCTTCTACACCTTCAAGTTGGGCATGAGGAATCACAGACAGCACACGGTTATTCAATTCGCGTTCAAAGCCGTTCATTGCAGACAGACCAACAATGATGACCATGACGCCAACAGAAATACCAATCATGGAAGAAACAGAAATAAACGACACCAGCTTGTTGCGTCGTTTGGCTTTGCTGAATCTGCGCCCGATAAACAGCGCTAAAGAATCCATCATGATGCCACTGCCTCAGCGTTCGACTCTACAAACTGACCATCCAGCATCGAAAGCTGACGATCCAGTTTCTGCGCAAGCTCTCGATCGTGAGTTACCACCAAAAAGGCGGTATTGAATTCCTTATTTAACTCTCGCATTAGATCGTAAATATCCAACGCAGTTTTGTGGTCGAGGTTACCGGTTGGTTCATCTGCCAATACCAGCGCGGGGCGATTCACTACAGCACGGGCAATCGCAACACGCTGGCGCTCACCACCGGAAAGCTCTGACGGACGATGCTCACCACGATGACCCATACCAACCGCTTCCAGCATTTCCATCGCGCGACGCTTTGCTTCAATAGGCTTCTCGCCGCCAATCATCAGCGGCATGGCCACGTTTTCGACAGCGGTAAAATCAGCGAGAAGGTGGTGGAACTGATAAATAAAACCAATGCTTTGATTTCGCAGTGTCGCCTGCTCTGAGGCTCGCATTTTCATCAGGTCTTTGTCTTCAAAAAACACATCACCTTCGGTCAGCGTATCCAGCGCACCGAGAATATGAAGTAACGTACTTTTACCCGACCCCGACGCACCAACAATGGCTACCAGTTCGCCTTTTTCAATCGAGAACGACACGCCTTTTAATACGTGAGTTTCCAACTCCCCTTCCTGATAAGTTTTGGTGACGTTGGAACAGGTTAACAATGCATTACTCATAGCGAAGCGCCTCGGCTGGACGAACAGAAGCCGCCTTTAACGACGGGAACAGGGTTGCAAGAAGACTTAGTGCGATAGCACCAATCACGACAGAAAGCACTTGCTCAGGTTTCAGAACCACTGGCAGCGACAACCCACCACCCAGCAAGCTCAGGTTGAATATCGCCATCACTTCATTGATGTTTAGCGCCAATACAGAGCCCGCTACGCCGCCCAACAGTGCACCAATTACACCGCTGCTGGCACCTTGGACAACGAATAACGCGACGATACCGTTATGGTTCATACCTTGTGTTTTGAGAATGGCGACTTCAGATTGCTTCTCCATCACCACCATGATCAGTGCGGAAATGATATTAAACGCCGCGACCAGGATGATCAGGCTCAGCATCAATCCCATCATGTTCTTTTCCATTTTTACGGCTTGGAAAAGCTCACCACGCAATGCTCGCCAATCTGACCATTCATAGCCCATACTCTCTGCCACTTTTTCCAGAGTTGGTACATTGAAAGGCTCTTCAACGAAAAGCCTTAGATCCGCTGGCTGGGAACGGGGAAGACGCATGAGACGAGCGACATCATTGAGATTACCGAACATCAGTTGATTATCGACATCAGTCGCCGTGTCGTAGATCCCTGTTACGGTGAAATTACGTTGGGAAGGGATACGTCCTACAGGGGTAAACTGGCTGGCACTGGTGATCATCACACGGACTTTATCCCCCACGGAAACATCCAAATCGCGCGCCGTTTTGCGCCCCAAAACCAGATTGTAGCTACCTGGCGTCAGTGAATCGAAGTCACCACGAACCATAAATTCACGAATTGGCTCACGCGCGCCGACATCCACGCCAAGTAACTTACCAGCCGAAATGGACTTAGGGCTCTGAACCACGGAGTCAGTGCTGACAATCGGCGCTGTTCCCGTCACGCCATCAAGCTTAGCCAAGGTGTTAACGTCCGGCGCGTGTTGGGCATCGCCCGCCACAATGGCTTGTGGAATCACACCAAGAATCCGGTGTTTTAATTGGCCTTCAAAGCCGTTCATCACAGAAAGCACGGTCACTAGCGCCATCACACCAATGGTGATACCCGCAGTTGACATATAAGAGACAAAGCGGCCGAATTTATCGCCGGATCGCCCCCTCAGATAGCGCAGCCCTATAAACACCGGTAAAGGGTGAAACATAAAATGAGATCTCAAAACGTTGTTTCGCAGTACCAGAGAGAACTACAAAAACAAATAACAATCTTTGGCAAGAAGAATACCTTTTAGGTCAGCTAATTGCCACGAAACCACGTGTGGAACACGGTAATCAGATGCTTTTTCAAGCTAAACGTTCAGTAATTTAAACTACCTAGCGTTTCAGTCTTGTCTAAGTGCTGTGAAAATAAACACTTCTACAGCAGGCCGATTGGGTAAATTCAGCCACTGCGGGTATAATCAATAGCACTACAGGGTTTTAGGATTACAGATGAGCCAGGACGAATACTTTTCCGTACATGCGCACCTCAAGATCAATGTTGAGGTTCTTGGGGACGACGAGCATGTGCCTTCTGAAGCAGAGTTTGGCCGAGAAATCCCTGTCGCTTTTCGCATTGCTAGCGAATGTGGAGACCTCGACAGTGGCGTAGAGAAAGAAATCCAGGCCCTACACCACGATGACAGCCAAGCGCTGACTAAATTTCTGCTTGCGCAGAATCAAAAAATCAACCTGCTGCTCGGCTTCATGCTATCGCAACAGGACAACCCTAAACTCCGTTATCAAACCGAAACCTTCGGTGCGAGCAGCCTTACTTTCATTGCACGAAAAGCTTTCGAGAAAGGTCAGCATGTGCGATTGAAGCTCTTTCTTGAGAACCCACCTTCTGCTATTTACTGCTACGGTAGCGTCTACGGCTGCAAAGAAAAAAACGGTAAGTTTGCTGTTGGCGTGAAATATATTCGCCTTCAAGAAGAAGACAAAGACGTGTTAATACGCGCCGCACTTCATCAACAGCAGAAACTGCTCCGTCAACGCGCATTGGAAAGAAACAGCTAAGCCCCAGAATTCATGACTAACAACGCATTATTTGATTTGCCTGCTCCTGAAAAAGCAGGAGACACCCGCGTCATCGCTAATCTGATCGGCGCCTCTCTTCCCTTGACGGTTGCGACCCTTGCCGAACAGCAGAATCGCTTCATTTTGATGGTGGTGCCGGATAACCAAACCGCGCTCAAGCTGCAACCTGAGATCAAACAGTTTACTGGCCGCGAGTGTCACGTTTTTCCTGATTGGGAAACCTTGCCCTACGACAACTTCTCGCCGCATCAGGACATTATTTCTGACCGCATCGCGCGCCTGTATCAATTACCGCAGCAAACCAATGGTATCTTGCTGATCCCTGTCAGCACATTAATGCAGCGCGTCATGCCGCATTCGTTCTTGGTTCAGCATGCGCTAATGGTGAAAAAAGGCGATTTGCTGTCACTGGAAAAACTGCGTTACCAGTTGGAACTTTCAGGCTATCGTCACGTTGATCAGGTGATTGAACACGGTGAGTACGCCAGCCGTGGTTCGATTCTCGACTTGTTCCCGATGGGGTCAAACCAGCCTTACCGTATTGACTTCTTTGATGATGAAGTAGATACCATCCGCGAATTCGACCCAGAGAACCAGCGTTCGACACAAGAGTTGGACAGCATCAATCTACTGCCTGCCCATGAATTTCCAACGAATGATGAAGCAGTTGAGCAATTTCGCGGGCGCTGGCGCGAACGTTTTGAAGCTCGCCGTGAGCCAGAATCTATCTACCAACAGGTCAGCAAGAAAACCTGGCCTGCGGGTATAGAATACTGGCAGCCACTGTTCTTTGATGAAACAGAAACCCTGTTTGATTATCTGCCAAAGAATACCTTGGTACTCACTAAAGGTGATGTGGAATCAGCTGCCAAACAATTTTTGAGCGATGCGGATTACCGCTATGACCAGCGACGTGTTGATCCTCTTCGCCCTTTATTGCCACCAAACGACATCTGGCAAAACGTTGATGAACTGTTTGGCGCGTTTAAGAACTACCCACGCATCAAGGTTCAAATCGATTCCACGGAAGACAAAGCAGGCAGAACCAACGCCCCTATTACCCCTCTTCCAGAACTGACCGTTAATCAACAGCTCAAAGAACCACTGGGCGCGCTAAGACAATTCACTGAAGAGTTTTCCGGCAAAATCATTTTCTCGGTGGAGACAGAAGGCCGCCGAGAAGCCATGCTGGACCTGCTGGCACGCATCAAAATTCGCCCGATGGTTTGTGGGTCACTCAATGAAGCATTCGATACTCCCACCAATTTCGCTATGGTTGTCGGCCCAGCTGAAATTGGCTTCCAAAGCGAAAGCCCTTCATTTGCGCTAATTTGTGAAAGCAATCTGCTCGGCGAGCGTGTTGTTCAGCAGCGTCGCCGTGACAATAAAAAAGCCACGACTAATTCCGACACCATTATCCGTAACCTGGCGGAACTTCAGATAGGGCAACCCGTTGTTCACCTTGAGCATGGTGTTGGTCGCTATCTTGGCCTACAAACTTTGGAAGCCGGTGGCATCACTACCGAATACGTCACCCTTGAATATCAACAAGGCTCCAAGCTTTATGTACCCGTCGCTTCTCTGCACTTGATTAGTCGCTACAGTGGTGGTGCAGAAGAAACAGCGCCGCTGCATAAGCTTGGTGGTGAAGCATGGGAGAAAGCCCGTAAGCGCGCGGCAGAAAAAGTCCGCGACGTGGCAGCGGAACTACTTGATGTATACGCCAAGCGCGCCACTAAACCGGGCTTTGCGTTCAAACATGACAGAGAGGCTTACCTCGACTTCTGCGCAGGCTTCCCGTTTGAAGAAACCGCCGATCAGAAAAACGCCATTAATGCAGTGCTATCTGACATGTGTCAGCCAATTGCAATGGACCGTCTTGTTTGTGGTGACGTGGGCTTTGGTAAAACCGAAGTGGCGATGCGTGCCACTTTCCTTGCGGTGAATAACAGCAAGCAGGTGGCAGTGTTGGTGCCGACTACCCTGCTCGCCCAACAGCATTTTGAAAACTTCCGCGACCGTTTTGCTAACCTGCCAGTGCGCGTTGAAGTGCTTTCCCGCTTTAAGTCCGCGAAAGAACAAAAACAAATACTGGCAGATAGCGCCGAAGGTAAAGTCGATATTCTTATCGGTACCCACAAGCTTCTTCAAAACGATGTAAAATTCCACGATCTGGGTTTGTTGATTGTCGATGAAGAACACCGATTCGGCGTGCGCCAGAAAGAGAAAGTGAAAGCAATGCGTGCGGATGTCGACATCCTAACGCTCACCGCAACGCCAATTCCGCGAACCCTGAATATGGCCATGAGCGGCATGCGCGACCTTTCAATTATCGCCACACCGCCTTCTCGCCGACTGGCGATAAAAACATTCGTCCGTGAGCGCGAAAAGTCACTGATCCGAGAAGCACTGCTGCGTGAGATCATGCGTGGTGGTCAGGTTTACTTCCTGCATAACGACATTGATTCGATTGAGAAAACTGCTGATGAATTGGCAGAGCTGGTGCCAGAAGCACGTATTACCGTGGCACACGGCCAGATGCGTGAGCGCGAGCTGGAACGCATCATGTCTGATTTCTATCATCAGCGTTTTAACGTCTTGGTGTGTACCACCATCATTGAAACCGGCATCGATGTTCCGACGGCTAACACCATCATCATGGATCGCGCTGATCACCTTGGCCTTGCGCAGCTTCATCAGCTTCGTGGCCGTGTTGGTCGTTCACATCATCAGGCCTACGCCTACTTGCTGACCCCTCATCCAAAACGCATGACCAAAGATGCAGTCAAACGTCTGGAAGCCATTGCTTCACTCGAAGATTTGGGCGCAGGCTTTACGTTGGCAACCCATGATTTGGAAATACGTGGTGCAGGTGAACTGCTGGGTGATGAGCAAAGTGGTCAGATTCAGTCGATTGGTTTCACCTTATATATGGAAATGCTGGAGCAAGCCGTTGAAGCCTTAAAAGAAGGCAAAGAGCCATCACTTGACGATCTTCTTAATCAACAGACAGATGTTGAGCTTCGACTTCCGGCATTATTACCCGACAGCTACATCCCGGATGTCAATACGCGCCTGTCACTGTACAAACGTATTGCGGGAACCAAATCTTCCGATGATATCGAAGAGTTGCGCGTTGAGTTGATTGATCGCTTTGGCTTACTGCCTGATGCAGCGAACAATTTGCTCAAAGTACAGCAGCTCAAACTGGATGCAGCGAAACTGGGTGTACGTAAGATCGACGCACACGACAGAGGCGGTGTGATCGAGTTTACTCAAAACGCCCAAATTGATCCCGGCTTCCTGGTGGGTCTGTTACAATCCCACCCAAGCCGTTATCGTTTCGAAGGACCAACCAAACTCAAAATCGTCGAATCGCTCACTGATCGCCGTGAGCGGGTTGAGTTCATCGAAACACTATTAAACCAATTTGCCGAGAATTTATTGGTTGCCTAGAACGAGGCAACTGGCTTTAAATACGGAGTAATGCCTTGAAAAAGCTGATTATCCTGCTGCTGTGTGTCATTAGCTGGCCTTCCTTCGCTGAACGTTGGTTCGACGTTGAAGTGATTGTATTCAAGCGTAACCAGAACCCTGACGCTGTTCAGGAAAACTGGCCAGATGCGCAGCCGGACATCAACCTGAGTGGTGCTGTTTCTGTCTTCGACAAACAAACACTGGCGGCGCGTGGCCTGCAAGTGCTTCCTAAAAGCCAATGGCAGTTGAATGCGGAATACAATCGCTTGGCTAACCATGCGGGCTTCAAACCACTAGCGCATGTAGCATGGCGTCAAAACGATGGTGGCCGCGGTGCTATGCCTAAACTGCGCTTTACTGCAGGACGTAACTTCGGTGATAACTTCTACACCGATGGCACTTCAAAAGATGCGCCTCTGGTGACGAGTGAGTCTGCTCCTGATGGATATCAGCCAACAGACAAAGTCAGCGGCCCAATGTATGAGCTGGATGGCTTTATTCGTGTATACGTTCAGCACTACCTGTTCATTGAAACCGACCTCGCGCTGCGTGAACCTGGTGAACGTAAAGTTCTGAAGGAAGTTCAGGCTGTTCCGGTTCCTCTTGATAACCAAGTGGCTACCGAAGTGGAAGGCATCACTGCTGAAGGCTCAGATATTGCTGCGGTGACGGAAGGTAGTGCACTGACTGGGCTTCAAAAGCTGGAGCGTACTTATTCAGTGGAAAAATACCTGAACTCTTATGCTTTCGAGCAAAAACGCCGCATGAGAAGCGGTGAAATCCATTATCTGGATCACCCACTGATGGGTCTGATTATTCAAGTCACCCGCGTCGAATAAGCGCTTTTGTGAAACAGAATTTTTCTACAACGCCCTCATTTGAGGGCGTTGTTTTTTAGGTATTTTTAACCAAAACTATAATGATACGAACTAACCGAGTACAACATGCAAGCCAACCTTGAATTTCAAACTGACCGACTCATCCTGCGTGCACTCAAACAAGCGGATGTCGCACCGCTTAAAAAGGCCATCTCCGAGTCAGCAGACACCATCAGCCCTTGGCTGGATTGGTGCCATGAAGGATTCGATGATATGGACGCCGAAGCCTGGGTTAATCGTAGCCGCCAGGGCTGGTTAACAGGGGCAAGTTTTGAATTGGCTGCATTTGAAATCGAAACCGGTGAACTCGTCGGTTGTGTCTACGTTTCCAGTATCGACAGCGTCGCCAATATGGCAAACCTCGGATACTGGATTGCGACTAAATTCCAGGGCAGAGGATACGCTTTGGAAGCCACAGAAGTAGCAGCTACCCTCGCCTTCGGACATCTGTTGTTGACCCGGTTGGAATTGGTGATGGATCCTGCCAACGAAGCCAGCATCCGAATTGCAGAAAAGCTCAGAGCAACCTTTGAATGCCGTGCACGTAATCGTTATATGTATGATGGTGAAGCTCGCGAAGGCCTGGTGTACAGCCTAATCCCGGACGATATTCTTTAAAGTTGATGAAGACATAATCTTGTTTCATTCAAAATGATGCGTCATCTCGAAATTAAGACCCCGTCATCGAACTGTCACTAAACCTAAAAATCACCGTAACAGATGTTCCTATAATCGGGCTTATTAACAATTAACTGACTAGAAATAATGTTTTCCAGAAATCTACACTGGATCGTGTTCGTTGTTGGTACAGTTGCGGCTTCATGCAGCGGTTTCGCTGTTTTTCACATTGACGAAAAGCGTCAACAGAGTGCCTTCAACACACTGATTGAACAACGTTTAAAGGGCTTGGAGAAAGCCCTTTATTCATTCCATGAGTTGCAGCTTTCCGCTCAGCTCTACTTCCAGACCGACAAAAACCTGAGTAAGAAGAAATTCCAGCAATTTCTGGCAAGCCGCACGCGAGAAAATTCGGGCATTCACTCCGTATTTTGGCTGCCAAAAGTATTCAGGGATTACATTGATGACTTCGAGAATAGAGTCGCCGGTAGTGAGGATGACTCTTATAACAACTATCAAACCTATCCTCAGCCTGACTATAGATGTGCATGGGCGCTAAGTGATTATGCCTTTCCTGTCCTTTATGTCTCTCCAGAGAATCAGGTAGAGAACTATATTGGTTGGCGTGCAGAGTCCCAGTGCCAGTTTGCACATGCCATGGAGCGAGCATTTTTCCAACGCAGTCCGGAAGCGAGCTTTTTCGAAAAAGACGATCAGCATGGCGTGCGCTTGTTCTCAGCAGTCATCCTCGAAGAGGAGCTCAAAGGTTACTTGGTCACGTCTATTTATTTCGATAGCTTTTTTTCTGCAATCTGGCCAGATTACAGCACACTGGATAACCTTCAGATCTCCGTCAGGCCTCAGTTCAGCAACAAGAATGATGATAGCGCCTTCCTATTTCAGACCCTGCCACAAAACAACAATGACACTGCAAGGATATTCACAGCGGAACATTTGGTGAAAATACCAGGTAGTGAAGAAGGCGTTTGGTTCACATTTACTTCAGGAGAGGATCATCTAGCCAGCTATCGCTACAGTTTGGTCATGACAGTGCTCGGCTTTCTGCTTACCATCGCTACGAGCTTTTGTATTTGGTCCTATTCCAGTCGACTCGCACTCGCTAATCAGTTGGTTTCACAACAGACAAAGAAGCTCCGGTTTCAAGCCTACCATGACAGCCTGACGTCATTGAATAATCGGCTAGCGTTGGAAAAACGGTTGGAGAAAGAACAATCTAAATTACAGAACGCTGAAAGCTTCGGTTTCTCCATCCTGTTTATTGATTTGGATCGCTTTAAAAACGTCAATGACTCCCTCGGCCACTTAATTGGAGACAAACTTCTTCAAGCTGTGGCTGATCGTCTTTTTATGGCCACCCAAACTCCAAATAAAGCGTTTCGTTTTGGAGGTGATGAGTTTGTTGTTTGTCTCCCAGATGTGATCACACAAGATGGCGCTTATCGAAGCGCTAGCGTTTACCTTGATGCCATCAACCAACCATACCTCATTGAAGGCCACGATATTCAGATTGGCGCTAGTATCGGTATTTCAACCATCAGAGATCACGGCTTTACGCTTTTGGATATTATCCAACAAGCAGATATCGCTATGTATCATGCAAAAGAAAGCGGTGCTTCGATTACCTTTTTCACAGCGATATGCTGGAAAAGGCCCAACAGCGTTTTAATATAGAGCAAGACCTAGGTTATGCGCTTGAATTAAACCAACTGTCACTTGTGTTCCAACCTATCTGTAAGGGGGACAGAGTCCACCATTTCGAGGCCCTACTGCGTTGGCATCACCCTGAACTGGGTTCTATCTCTCCGATGACTTTCATTCCCATTGCAGAAGACACTAATCAGATCCATGCAATCGGCCGTTGGGTTCTGGCCCGTGTCTGTCAGCTACTCGGGTATTGGCAAAGAGAATCCGGTGGCTTTAACTACCCGGGGATCACCGTCAATGTCTCAGCTAAACAACTGGTCTCCCCGGCTTTCATCAGTTTTGTGGAATCACTTATCGAGCAAAACAAAATTGCCTCCTATAAGTTGGGACTAGAAATCACTGAATCAACCTTGATGGAAGATGAACAAGCCAGCGCTCAGGCACTTCAGGCATTGAGAAAGGCTGGAGTGAGACTTTATCTGGACGACTTTGGTACGGGGTATTCATCTCTTTCACTATTAGGAGAATACGTTTTTGACGTCATGAAAATAGACCGCCATTTCATCACCAATGTGATCGACTCAGACAAAAGCTCTACCAAGCTTTGCGCAGCAATGATCCAATTAGCGAAAACCCTGGAAATGGATGTGGTGGCAGAAGGTGTGGAAACGGAAGAGCAGCTAACGTGGTTACTAGAACAAGGAGACGTTTCTATACAAGGATACCTGATCTCACGCCCATTACCTGTTGAGGAGTTGGTCAACTGGCACCCAGCCTGCGCTGTACCAAATCGCATTGAGGCTCTTAACTCGACGCCAAAAATCTTTGCACCGTTCTTGTTAAAACCCCATTTAGGCCAGGCATAAAAAAAGCTGCCACTTGGCAGCTTTTCTTTTTCCAAAACCTGCAGTTAGTGCAGTTTCAGAGACGGGCGAAGTACACGGTTGATGCGGCTAACCACCATCATCAAGCCGGTTTTAATCACACCGTGCAGCGCGATCTGGTGCATTCGGTACAAAGAGATGTAAACCACACGCGCCAGTCGGCCTTCTACCATCATCGAACCACGGGTCAAGTTACCCATCAGGCTACCTACGGTAGAGAAGCGGCTCAGAGAAACCAGCGAACCGTGGTCTTTGTAGATGTAAGGCTTTAGTTCGCGGTCAGTCACTTTTGCCACAATGTTCGAGAAACAGCGGCTTGCCATCTGGTGTGCTGATTGAGCACGAGGTGGAACCATAGTACCGTCCGGTTGCTCACACGCTGCGCAATCGCCGATAACAAAGATGTCTTCGTCACGTGTAGTTTGCAGCGTTGATTTCACCACCAATTGGTTGATGCGGTTAGTTTCAAGACCTGCGATGTCTTTAAGGAAATCTGGCGCTTTGATACCAGCTGCCCACACCATGATTTGGGCTGGGATCTTGTCGCCGTCTTTGGTGACCAGTCCATCTTCGTCCGCTTTGACAACCATGGTCGCAGTCCGAACGTTCACACCCAGCTTAATCAGTTCTTGCTGTGCAGCACCAGAAATGCGTGGCGGCAATGCAGGAAGAATACGCTCACCAGCCTCAACCAGAGTAACGTTCAGCTTAGAACTATCCAGATCCTGGAAACCGTAGTTGTGCAGTTCTT
This sequence comes from Grimontia sedimenti, assembly GCF_011045095.1. GTDB lineage: Bacteria > Pseudomonadota > Gammaproteobacteria > Enterobacterales > Vibrionaceae > Enterovibrio > Enterovibrio sedimenti. Next base: position 218,607 of record NZ_JAALDL010000003.1, on the reverse strand, counting down.
TGATGGCATTGTGCAGCTCAGCAGAAAGCTCAACACCTGTTGCTCCGCCACCAACAATCGCAATGTCAACGGTACCGTTACCGGATTTCGCATGCAGCTTCAGGAACTCATTGTTCATTTCGTTGCGGAAACGGCGTGCCTGTTCAGGGCTATCCAGGAAGATACAGTTGTCACGAACACCGGCAGTGTTGAAGTCGTTTGACGTTGAACCGATAGCCATCACCAGAATGTCGTAGCTCAGTTCACGTTCAGGCATCAGCAGCTCACCGTCTTCTTCGTCGTGCAACGCCGCCAGTTTGATGGTTTTGTTATCACGATCGATGCCGGACAGACTACCGAGTTGGAAATCGAAATAGTGGTTTTTTGCGTGGGCGCGGTAGCTGATTGCATCCACACCTTCGTCGAGGGAACCGGTCGCAACTTCATGCAGAAGCGGCTTCCAGAGATGACTTGCTTTACGATCAACAAGAGTGACCTTGGCGCGTCCTTTACGTCCAAGTGTGCGTCCTAGTTTGGTTGCCAATTCGAGGCCACCAGCACCGCCACCGACTACAATAATTTTGGTCACGATTACTTCCTCACCATGATTTAAATACGAAAAAATTGGGCTACATCCCGCGATGACAGAATCGCGTGATGAAAGAAAATGTGTTTAAACAACCTTCGTATTCGGTCGATTATAAATATCGCTTGGAGAGGTAAAGAGCTTTTGTTTTCAACGTTATAAACGCGCATTGTTGTTTATTTTATGTTGCACGCCGACACCCGCATTTTTATGACATGGTGCTCATTTTTTGTTGAAACCATTATACAGGTCACTTGATCTCAATCAATTTTTAAATCCCTAAATCCACACTAAATGCAGCGAAAATAGGCGAGACTGATGAGTTTTACGCCAATTGATAACATAGCTCATACAAAAAGAGCACCAGCCTTCGCAGCTGATGCTCTTTAAGCCATGTATACCCAAATAACCTGAAGATGCCGGATTCAGCGAGTTTGGGTATAAGCGAAATGTTACGCGTCTTTAAACGCTTTCATGGCCTGCAGGTGATGGGAGATGCTTTTAAACTTATGCGTCTGCGTTTCATCCCAAACAATGTCGTAGTAAGGGCTCAATGCTTCTTCTGAACGCGAGTTATCCAAAATCTCATCTTCTTTTGATAACACCACCATACAACGACCGGCATTCTTAGTGCGGAAATTCTCAACACACTTAGTTGCAATGTCGGCATACTCTTCAGGTCGGTCGATACGCCCTTCCATGTTTTCCTGCGGGAAGAGGTTCGGATTGAAGATCACCTGCTTGATGCCACTGAGAAAGCCAATGCGCTCAGACCAGAAGCCGCCAAGTCCGACACCACAAATCAAAGGCGATTTGTCGTCTGACATTTCCATCTGCTTGCTCACTTCTTTGAGAAGGTGCTGCATGTCGTGCTTAGGGTGAAGTGTGCTGTAATTGATGAAGCGAACGTCTGGGTCAATAAACTGCAGTTGCATGACCTTTTCGTGGTTTCCGGGGCTGTTTGAATCAAAGCCGTGAAGATAAATAATCACTAAAAGTCCCTCTCACTCGTCGCTGGTTCACCCAGCTTTTAATCTTTTCTCAAGTTAACCGCTTTAAATGGCATTGAACCGAAACCAGCGGGTTCAAAAAGCTTGGTTCAGAAATTCTACCACTCAATCACGTACATTATTAAGGGTTAAGACAGAAACACGGGTACGGCTCAAGGTTTTGAGACGAATTGGCGATTACCGGGCCACACTAGTTCAAAACAGCAGTAATGTCTTCGCTGTAAGAGGCAAGCTTGTTGCGCATTGCGGTTCGTTGCTTCTCTGACAGATGGCGATCTAGACGCTGCAAAAGCTCATAGCGTCGGGCTAAATACAACGCCATGTCGTTTTTATGCTGCTCACTTTGGAAAGCAATCAGACGGGAGAAATAGGCATTGATTCGCTCGCCAAGATTAGGGTCTTGCCGGTTCATCAATATCCCTTCGAGTTCTGTCATCAATTCATCACGAATCGAATAAAACACAGGGCGCATTTCGATTTGGTAGCCTGCCATTTCCAGAAACTGTTTCTTCTGTTTGGCATTGACCGAATCTACCCAAAACTCTGCCCGTTCGACTAACCGTTCCTGACGGCGCACCTGCTGCTCGTCTGCGCTACCTTCGTTGGCCTTCTCGACCGCTTCTTCGATGTTTTTGTTAACTGTGTCGAGCCAATTCTGGGCCTGCTCGTCACTCATCGATGAAATCAAATTCACAAGAGTCGGGGTCAGCCCTTCCAGTGAGGTCTTGATGCGGGTATTTACAAGGTGGTGATAGTCACCAATGCGCGTGTAAGAAAGTGGCTTCGCCATATCTGCTTCAAGTTGGTCAAGCAAAACCTGAATTTTTGGCAGTTCGTTCTTGCGATGCCATTCATGGAATGCTTCAAGATCGTTATCCAGCTGCTTTTGCTGAGCAGATGTTGTATCAACATAGTCAGAGAGGTAGTAGTCAATCCAGAAAGGTAGCGTGTTGTAAGCAAACTGGTTGGTGCAGGCAGAAAGCAGAAATACAGCGGCCAGCGACAAAAAGAAATGCCTAACTGAAGATTTGCTGAATGTCATTTCCGTGATTCCCCCGTGGCTTGTTTAAACTGCCATATGCCCTTCCGCTTTCTCTAAAAAGAAGACGCTTCTCTCGCGATAAATCTCGTCACCGTAAAGTTCAAAGCCGAGCGCATACCAAAGGCCACCCAAATAATTCGCAACAGGCAGCCATTGTCTGCAGGCGTTCTGCCAGTCAGCAACAGAATCTATACGTCTGATTTGACAGTATCGATTGACCAAGGTTTCAAGATCTAGTCCATTTGCGAGAGAAGTCATCACTAAATCCATGGCTGGGTCGCCAAACGCGGCATACTCCCAATCTATGACTTTGATTTCACCATTTGTCTGGCGGATAAAGTTGTAGTAACCCAAGTCGTAGTGGCAAGTAGCAAGCGGCAAGCCTGAGGTAAATCGATGCTTCTGAAGGTGCTCATGAACTGCTTTCAATGAATCATTCAACGAGCTTGCGGAAAGATTGCTGAAATACACCAATCCTTTATCAAAAGGATCAAACGTATTCGAAAGAGCGGGCATTTCGTGGATCTTAGCTTGAAGCGTCGCTGCGATGTCCAGCGAAGCCTCCGCCATCGTCTCACCTTCAATCCAGGGATTCAGTAACCCCTCCGGATAACGTTTTACCGGCTGGACGGTCAAACCAGCTTTTGACGCTACGGTTAGAGCTTCAAATTCATTATCACGGCTTAAGCCAAATGCCTTTGCGGATGCTGCTTCCGGTCGCCAAACAAATTGGCGGCCATCTTCCGCAGTGAGTTTCATACAGCGATTACTTAATCCGCCTTCAAGAAATTCTGCCTGCTTAATAATAAAATCAGGCCGCAGTCTTTCAATGACTGCGGCCTTTTCTTTTTCGTCAGCTGAAAGCAATGACTACCATCCAATCAGAGACTTAGACTGCTTCTTGCGGATTTCAGTTTCGTCTGCCCATTCAATCAGGCCCGTTTCCAAATCCATCAGGCGCATAGTCATTTTGTAGTAAACGTCTTTATCGCTACCATCTTGCTTGTTGATGCTCGACAGGTTGCCATACAGCATGTATTGCGCACCAACCATCTTACCGAACTGGATAGCAGTACCTGGGTTCACCAGTGCATCGTTGTTTTGGAAATCCAACTGTTCACGCACAGCTTCAACGCGGGTCATGTCAACAAAACGGAATTTACCAGAGTTGATCAAACGAGTGCTGATGGTGTCAGTGATAGATTCAGTATCAATATGCTCTGCAGTTTTGTTTTTGATTGACTCAACAAACACGATTGGACGTTCGTTGCGGGTGATAAAAGATACAGAGCCAGAGGACAACATGCTGTCTGTCATCTCAACCGCGATCTTTTGCAGATCAGTCGAGCCGAAGTCAATCGTTGTGGTTTCTACTTCCTGAGCATCGCCATAGCTCACCTGCTTAGCACATCCTCCCAAGATAAGTGCAGCTGCACCCATTAGCACAATTAGGCTTTTCTTCATTGCTTTACCCATTTCGTTATAGTCACTGAATATTTCTGAGCGAGACTCGGAAGTTCTTCGCATCCGGGTTTAACGCCACACCCTGAAGTGTCACTGAATCGCCACCGTAAACAATAAACTGGCGCCACGGCGACTTGCCGCTGTCCACTTCCAAGCCCTGAGCGTCATACCAGTTAAAACGGTATTGCAGGTTCTGGGACTCATCACTCTTATTGGTCACCATCACCTGTGCCAGCAGTCGCTCGTTCACGATACTGGTTTTCGCATTGCCAAATTCGAGGTTCTTCGACAACACCGAATTTCCCAACACCACATTTTGGTTACTGCTATCAATGCTGATCCCAGCGGTGTTGTTCGCACAACCTGCCAGCAACATGCTTGCTGATAACAGAACTGCTGCATATTTCATCATATGCCTCCTAATATCCCCTGCCAATGAACCACGTGACCGCCCTGTCTGGATAGCCAAACTAACGTGGTTTTTCCTGATTCTATGGTTACGTTAATAGATTGTCCGTCAGCATTCACTGTGTGCTGACCTGAAGAATAAAACCCGCTGTAAACGCCCGTACTTTCAGGTAGCGTCTGCCAGCTTCTGGTATCCGGTTGCTCACTCAACACATTAAAGATGTTGACGACGAGATTGCCAATGCCGCTGTCATCTTTTTCAGTCAGAGACTTACGCATCTCGTTTTTTGCCACAACACGCAAAATCTGACGCACCGCCATCGCCGGCATGGCTTCACTTAACGCATTCTGTGCCATGCCATTCACATTCGCCAATTGTACTGGTTTGACTGTTTGGCCATCCACACTGAATGACTTCTGGGGAGCTGCAGTATAGGAACGGTAATAGGGCAAACTCACCGTATGGGCTTCAAGATAGCCCCGGCTATCAGACAACCACAACGGCAAACGCCAGAAATCACGGGCATTCACCACACCTTGTTCATTTAATACGACCAACTGCCCTTTCGATCTGTCCGGACGTTGATACTGGCCATATTTTTTCTCAAGCAATCTCAATTCATCGCGACGTCCCTGACGAAAAGCGACGCGCATCGCGGCATCCGCGATATAGGCGTTGTCAGGTTCCACCGCTAAAGCACGATTGTAATCAATGAATGCACCATTCAGGTTACCTTCCGCTTCATAGAGCAACGCGGAGAGGTAAAACAGGTAACCATTTTGTACCGAGCCTAACAGCTTGCCTGCAGGAGGATATTTCGCCAACACTGCACCGACATTGTCGTCGATGCCATTCTGTGTCGCCGTGTTTGATGCGTTTTGAAGCTCGCTGTCTCGCAGTCTTTTCGCTCGCTCCTGAACCTGATTGGCGCGACGTGCCTCAACCAATGCACCTTGAAGATTGTTTTCTTTCAGGTAGTTCAGCATCAAATACAGATGAAGAAAGCCAAGCTCATAATCCGGCGGCATGTAGGTGAGCATGTTGTCGTTGGTCACCAATGCGCCTATCTGATCGACGCCTTTAGAAAGCCGGATAATCGCTTTGTCTTGTTCTGCCTTTGCAGCTAGTTCTGCTTGTTCAAGTGCGGCTTTACTCTGTTCGAGGTCGCCAGCAAGCAGTGCCAAGCGTCCTTTTTCCATGCCATCCAGAATCTCACCGTCGGGTGAATCGGGCAGTTGCTCCAGCGCCTGCTGATACTCACCCCTAGCCACCAGCGCATGCGGCTGTTGCAACGCAGCGGAGTAGTGACTGAATAACGCCTGTGCTGAAAGATTGGCGCACCCGACCAGACTGAGTCCCAGACAGAATGCCACCAATTTCTTAGAAAATGACGAATTGGCTCTGCGCTTACCAGCGAGAGCCAAGAAAGGCTTTTTAATCATTAACCGATCAGCATTGGTCCTAGAGGACGGCCACCAACCAGGTGCATGTGGATGTGGTAAACCTCTTGGCCACCGTGATTATTGCAGTTCATGATCAGACGGTAACCGTCTTCTGCGATGCCTTCATCAGCCGCCAATTTTCGCGCCACAGTAAACATGCGACCAAGTGCCAGTTCATCTTCCGTTTCAACGTCGTTCACGGTTGGGATCAACTTGTTTGGAATGATCAGGATATGACTTGGAGCACGAGGATTGATGTCTCGGAAGGCAGTAACAAGGTCGTCTTGGTAAACCACGTCAGCCGGGATTTCCTTACGAATGATTTTACTGAATATGGTTTCTTCAGCCACGGGCAACTCCAAATGAATCGGTTACAGAGCTGTAAGTATGCTAGAGACAAAGAGTTTGGGCAATAATGAACAGTGTTTTTTATCGTAGATAGTTGCCTCTACCTCAATTCTTCACTTTCCGTAACAATTTCATACCAACTGAGAAACAGCTTTCAGCTTCAGTTATCAACCCCTAGCTGTTTATTAACCACTCTCTCAACAAATTTGCGTCTCACTTCAAAGGTTAGAAAGTATTGACCTTTTTAAGTTTAAAGTTTTTGAAATACTGGCGGATGACAAGAAAAGCGATGTGTTAGAACAGGGCTGACCTTCCCGTTACGAAGCAGGAAGCTCGGCATATAACTACAAGCAATAATACTAAGCGTGTTCCTTTTCTTTTTGCTAGAACGCGCGTTTCGGGAGGCATCGGTTAATCGCCGGTGGGAGGAATATAAATGGCTAAAAAACGACAAAGCTCTGTGATTCGTCGGATGTATGCCGGCTTTGCGGTACTCGCAGTGAGTCTGGTGGCAACCAACACCCTTAACCTTAGAAGTTCTCAAGACATCCACGACCAGCTAGAAGTCGTCACCTCAGAAGCACTTCCCCTCGTCTCCTTATCTAACGAAGCCAGTGTTAGCCTTCTTGCCGCAGACAAAATATTCAAAGACTACCTGACCAGTACTAACGGCTCTCAAAGCGAACAAGTATTGGAAAACTTTGAAGCAGCAAGACAGAAGTTCGATACGGCACTGAACAACCTCTATCAGGCCTCTTCCGGTCAGGCGGAGTTGGCTTCGCAATTGGAATCTCTGCGTGAGATCGAAAAACGTTACTTCTCTGAAGCATCAGTGGCAATTGGTAACTTCCAACGCCAGCAAACTGCAAAAGAAGAGGGTGTAACCGCCGCTCGTCAATTCCAGCGCATGAATACGTCACTGGCTCTGGGTATGCAGGACTTCGTGGCGAATAATGGCTCCACGACGCTGAAAATTATTTCAAAAACCTACTTCAAAAAGCTTCAGGAAACGGAAACCCACACTTCCGACGCATTAGCCAGCAACAAACTGGCTGATGTAGAAAAAGCCATGAACGGCAACCGCCGTAGCGTGAAGCAACTGAACTACTCTTTCCGTTCACTGACTTCACAGCTTCCAGAATTGAAAGAGAAATTCCAGAAAGACATCGATGCCTTTACCCGCGACGTGAGCCGCGAAGGTGGTGTCCTTGATCAGCACTATGCATACCTGGTTGCGACTAACGAGCTCTACACCAACATCGGCAACCTTGCGTCAGAAGTTGACAGTGCGATGGACATTCTCGACCAGTTCCGCGGTCAAGCGGAAAGCGTGATGTCTGCATCTATCGCACAAGCTAACGACACCTTCAAAAATGGTGTTCGCCAGACGATTTTCATTGGTGCGCTGATTCTGGCAATCACCGTCTTCATTGGCTGGCACATTGCGCGAAGCGTTCGTAAGCCACTGAGCAGCACCCTGAACGTTCTGGAAGCCATCACTGAAGGCGACATGACCCAGCGCATCGAAGTGAAAGAACACAATGAATTTGGCCAGCTGGCAGACCACATCAACACCCTGGCTTCAAATCTTCAAGGCATTCTTCGACAGCTTCGCGATGCTGCAGAAGAGCAAGCTGAGGTTGCAGCTGCGAACCAGTCCACCACGCAAACCGCAAAAGCTCAGCTTAATGAGCAGCGTCAGCAAACCACCGCAGTCGCCGCGGCCATGACGCAAATGGAGCACTCGGTGCAAGACGTTGCAAACAGTGCGCGCCACACCATGGATAAAGTGATGGAAGTGAGCGATGCTGCGACGAAGGGCCGCGAAATCATGACCCGTAACATCAGCACGACTCACCAGCTTTCAAGCCGTCTGGATGATTCTGTTGCCGTGGTTTCCTCACTCCAAGAGATGACTGCGAATATCGAAACCATTCTGGACGTGATCAGCAACATCGCCGATCAAACCAACCTGCTGGCACTTAACGCGGCGATTGAAGCAGCCCGTGCCGGTGAACAAGGCAGAGGCTTTGCGGTTGTTGCAGACGAAGTTCGCGTTCTGGCAAAGCGTACCTCTGACTCAACCTCTGAGATTGAAGAGATGATTAGCAAGTTGCAGACCCAGTCGAGCCAAGCGGTGCTGGTGATGCAAGAATGCGTGGAAGAAATGAGTAACAGTGTTGCGCAGGCGTCTGACGCCAATTCTGCCATGGAAGAAATTGAAGCTATCATCATGATGATCAGTGACATGAGCAGCCAGATTGCGCAAGCCGCTTCTGAGCAAAGCACCACCTCCGCAGATATCGCTCGCAACGTTGAGCACATCAGCTTTATCGCCGACAGCAGCTATACCGCTATGCAGGACGTGGCTGGCGCGAGTGAGCGACTGGACCAACAAGCCGTTAACCAGAACGAACTGGTTCATCGCTTCACAGTGTAATCAAAATCACCCAACAAGAAAGCGGGCTCATTGCCCGCTTTTTTATTAGTCTCTACTTGCAGATACCCATCAACTTTCGAGTGATCGCTGCCGCGCTGACCGCTTCACAATGGCTGTTATTCACTCCTGACCATAACGGTGTGAAATCATCCCTGCCCTCTTTTTCTGCTGCTGCACGCAGTGGTCCCATTTCAATAGAAGCAAAAGGAAACACCGGTGCTTTTTCATTGATACAATCCAATGCAGCCATGGCACCATTAATAATTCCCCGCGCCGGGCGGCCAGAAAACACATTGGTCAGCGCCGTATTTTTTGCTGCTTCCGACGTCAAAGCGCGACGGTGTAACGCCGAAGTGCTGGCTTCATCACTCAGCAAGTATGCCGTACCAATCTGAACCGCATCTGCGCCGAAAGCCTGCGCCTGCACCACATCATCGCGGGTTGCGAGACCGCCGGCCGCTATCACGGGTAAATTGATCGCATCAGCCACCTTAGGCAATAACTCCATGGTCGGCCGCTGAGAATCCAATGACTCTGTCAAAAACATTCCGCGATGCCCGCCCGCTTCAATACCCTGAACGATGACAGCATCCGCGCCGTTGTCTTCCAACCATTGTGCTTCTTCCAACGTTGTCGCCGAGGAAAGGACTTTCGCCCCCCACCCTTTTACACGCGCCAGTAATGAAGGCTCTGGTAAACCAAAATGGAAACTAACAATAGGTGGCGCAAAGTCCTCAATGGCGTCAGCAATCTCGTGACTGAATGGAAGACGACTGGCTTTGTTTCCCAGCGCAGACTCATCAATCCCATATCGCTGAAAGAAAGGTTTAAGTTGAATGCGCCAGGCTTGGTGGCGCTCTGCATCAAAGGGATAAGAGGCATGGCAGAAAAAGTTGAGGTTGTAAGGCTTATTGGTTCCCTTTTTCATGCGCTTGATTTCCTCAACGACAGCGCCGGCATCCAGCATGCCACAAGGCACTGAACCTAGCCCGCCAGCTTTGCAAATCGCAAGCGCCAACTTGCTGTTTTGTACACCAGCCATGGGGGCCTGAACCAAGGGGAAATCCACACCAACCCATTTGGCAAAGTCAAACTTTTCCATATTCAACACCCCAATTTTCTGTACATTTTAACCTATGCACCATCAAGGCTATACCTTACGCCAAAATCCGAGTTTAACCAGTGAGCAACTCCTTAATTTCCAGAATCTTATCCTTGCCTAAATGAATCATTATGCATATTAAAATACTTTTGACCCACATCTATTCAAATGTGATCCATGTACATGTTCGCAACATTACGGGTTGTCATATTTCTTTCGTATGGCTTAATTCAAAAAGAAAGCGCTTTCTTTTCGTTTTTCGGTGCTGTTACCCAAGGCGATTTGAAGAGCCAATCTAACAAAAAATAGAAAACAGACAGTGAATAACCGCACTCAAAGAAAGTGCGACTATCCGAAAGGGAGTTTGGAGAGTGTCAAGCAGAATCAACCGAGCTGCGCCTCAAGGTGAGGAGTGGCTGAGCTACCTCAAGCAAAAAACACGTGATTTGGTGGATGCAAAAATCCATGGGATTTCTTTCAGCCCCTATGTTGATGGACAGGGACCTGGTTCCATCATCACTGAAGCTCAAATCCACGAAAGGCTTCAGATCATTGCCCCACACGTTAACTGGGTTCGTACTTTCTCTTGTACCGACGGTAATGAGCTCATTCCAAAAATCGCCAAAGAGTATGGGCTCAAAACCATGGTTGGCGTTTGGATTGACGGAAACCACGAAAAGAACGAGGAAGAGCTGCAAAACGCTATCGCCGTCGCGCACGAAGGGCATGTAGACATTCTTGGTGTGGGTAACGAAGTGCTTCTTCGTGAAGACCTGCATGAAGACGAACTCATCAGCTACATCGAACGCGCCAAGGCAGAACTGCCTGACGTTCAGGTGGGCTACGTTGATGCTTACTATTTATTTGAAAATCACCCTCGCGTCGCCGACGCCTGTGAGGTGATACTGACAAACTGCTACCCCTTCTGGGAAGGCTGTCCGGCAGACTTTGCCGTGCCTTACATGAAGGAAATGTATCGCCGTGCAGTGAATGCCGGTAAAGGCAAACCAGTGATTGTTTCAGAAACTGGCTGGCCAAACGAAGGTGTTCCCGAGCGCGGCTCGATACCTTCAGAAGAAAACGCCCTGAAGTACTTCATTGATACTTATGCATGGGCAGAAGAAGAGAACATTGATGTGTTCTATTTCTCGTCTTTCGATGAAGCCTGGAAGGTGGAAAAGGAAGGCGCGGTAGGTGCGTACTGGGGTCTTTGGGACAAAGACGGCAACTTCAAGTACTCAACCTAACAGAACACATTACAAAGCGCCTGCGGACTATCTGCAGGCATAAGAAAACTAAGGTAAAAAGCGCTATGGAATACAGAAACGCCATTTGTTACTCAGGCTATCGTGAAGGTCAAAACCCTCGTGAGGGAATTTACCCAACGTACCAAGAGATCAAAGAAGACCTTCTTATCCTATCCCACAACTGGTCTGCACTGCGTCTATACGACTGTGGCACTCACGCAAGACTGGTGTTGGATGTTATTCGCGACGAAGGACTTGATTTCAAAGTAATGCTAGGCGCCGATGTTGCGGCTGAAATGAATAACCCAAATTGTCCTTGGGGAGCAGAGTTCAGCGAAGAAACGCTGGAGAAAAATCGCCAGCACAACAAGGAAGAAATCGATCGCCTCATCGAGCTCGCAAACGCATACCCAGAAATCGTGGGTTACGTTTCAGTCGGTAATGAGGCCAGTGTTGAATGGACCGATCACTTGATCTCTGTTGAGAAGCTGGTCGAGCACGTTCAGAAAGTAAAAGACAGCATCAGCCAACCTGTCACTTTCTGTGAAAACTACGTGCCTTGGACTTACAAACTGGACGCACTGGTTGAAGTGATTGACTTCATTTCCCTGCACACTTACCCGGTTTGGGAATACAAAACTATCGACGACGCGCTGGAATACACCAAGCAAAACTACCGCGATGTCGCCGATCGTCACCCAGGTAAGCCTGTTGTTATTACCGAAGCTGGCTGGGCAACAGCCTCTAACGGCCGTGGCATTGAAGCATGGAACGCGTCTGAAGAACTTCAGGCAGCTTACTATGACCAACTGCTGCAGTGGACGCGTGATGAAAAGATTCTGACTTTTGTCTTCGAAGCGTTTGACGAGCCATGGAAAGGTGACAACCACCCTGAAGAGCCAGAGAAACACTGGGGTCTGTTCAAGGTGGACCGCACACCAAAACTGGTCATGCAGTCTCTGTACGGTTGACTACAACGAAGGGCGGACTAACCGCCCTTTTCTTTTCCTGCCTATATATGGTTTTCTTACAAAGAAGCAAACATCATCGGGATAACCTCATAGGCACAAAACGAATACCATTGAAATCTGATTCTTCACCTGTTGCCTCAAAACCTTGTGATGCATAAAAAGCCAAAGCATTGACCGATGAGCGAAGCGATATTTCTTTCGAGCTAGTTGTTGTTAATACATGCTCTAGCAGGCGTTTCCCGAGCCCTGTGCCTTGTGTAGATTTGGCTACAAAAAGATGGGTCAGATAATTCCCTTCGCGCAACGCTGCAAACCCAATAACTTTCTCATTTTTAAACGCAATGACGGTGTAGAAACGGGAATCATCAAAAGTGGTAGCGAGGTCTGGCAGGATCCGGGATTTGAACTCAGCCTGTCCTTGTTCATTAAACAAAGGCATAACGTCTGCCTCTGACACCGAATTCACCAATTCCTGAGCCGCTTCCAAATCCCTTAACACCACTTTGCGGATTTCCATCTTCTCTCCCTACTGTTGACCTTAAAACTTCGCATTGATCTTCTGGACAAATTTATCGACCTGCTCCCTACCCGCCTTTTCGGCGTTATAAAGAGAAAGGAAAGTCACCTTACACTCTTTCGCGCACGCACCTAAAATGGCCGTTTTCAATACGCGCTTCACCGGCTTGTGCATCACCAGATTATCCACCCACCATGGGGAACCAAGCGTGGTCACCACTTTCACTTCTTTGAGGTTGCCCAATTTCGGCTTAATGGCCCCTAGTTCCGCGTCATGATCGTAGGCATAGCCAGGCGCCCATACACGGTCAATCCAGCCTTTCAGCATGGCGGGAAAGCTGAACCACCAGGTAGGAAAGACAAGCACTAACGATTCCGCCTCCACCAGCTGCTCTAGCTCTTTGCTGAGTCGGCTTCGGTCAAAATCTTCGGCATAGTAGCTTTGCCTCTCTTCAGCACTTAACACTGGGTCGAAGTTTGCACCATATAGATCTAACAAGGTGATGTCGTAGCCTTTTGACTCAAGGTGTTTAATCGTTTCCTGACAGAGGTAACTGCACAAGCTTTCCTTAAGAGGGTGCGAAAGTACCACCAAACACTTCATGAAATTCTCCCTTGTTTCATTGCCACTCGTTCTATCAAGACTTGGCGAAAAGAAACGCGCCACACGACGCCATAAAGCCGCCGGACACCTTGTTCAGAATTTGCTTTTCACGCTTACTTTTTAGCATCTTGCCTGCTTTAGCCGCGGAATAGGCATACGTCCCCAACACACCGCCCACGCCAACGGTAGAAATCAAAAGAATGACACCCACTTGGAGCCCGGTGATTTGAGTCACATCCACAAACGCGGGAAAGAACCCCATGTAAAACAAAATTGCTTTCGGGTTAGAAAGGCCGACCACAACGCCCGTCAGCAAGCTTGAAAACCTCGATGATTGCGAAGGGATAGACTCTCCTTCCTCAGGGACTTCTGCCGTCCAACTGACGTAGGCGAGCCAAAACAAATAAGCAATGCCGACATATTTGATGACGAAAGACACTTCACCCAGCACTTTCGATAGTGCGGAAAGTCCTGAAAGCGCAAGGAAGATGAAAATGTAATCCGCAATCAGGATCCCTAACGCGAGCAGCATACCCTGCTTCATTCCACTCCCCATCGAACGTGAAATCGTCGCAAACACGCTCGGGCCAGGAACAAGCGCGGAAAGTGCCATAGCGAAAAACAGTGCGAGACCAGAAGCAATGGTCATGATGATTGACCCTCCCTGTGTCGTATTTCCTCACATTGATGAACGAATTCACTCAATTCCTTTACCGAGCGGATGACATACACGTTTTTGTTCTCGGACATGGCTTCAAGCCTTTTCAGGAACTTGTCATTCCAGAACTTCGGTGACAGTTTGAGAAACTTGTAACTTTGCAAACTGCCTTTGAGAACCGAGCTTCCTTCAGGCCATCCTTCCGGTTTGATGAACAAACCTTTCAGCAGTCGTTTGGTGACCAGCCAATAGCTTGTCAGGTAAGGCAGTTCAACATAAACCAGCGTATCTGCCGCTTCCAAACGTTTGTTAAACGAACCGAGCAATCCCATACCATCCAGTATCCAGCTCTCCGAGGCCAGTATCTCATCATGCCGCGCTTCAAAACCTTCGTGGCTCACCTGCTCTCCATTTTTCTGGTAAAGCATGGAATCCAACTGATAGAGAGCAATCCCGGTCTCTGACGCCAGTTTTTTGCTGAGGGTGGATTTACCGCTTCCCGGTTTTCCAAATACCGCTATTTTCTTCATGTCGCCTCCAAGATAAAAACCAAGAAGCAGAAAAAAGAAAACCCACCTCTTGGGTGGGTTCTGCAAATATAACGCGCGACAGCATCCCCACCATTCCTATGGAATGATGATAATTCGGATGAGTTTGAGCATTGAATTCGTTTTCATACACCTATAGTTGTCAATGCCAATAAGGAAGTCAACCATTCCTCCTTTAAATACAGAAGATTACAACAATATTCTGTATTAATAGCTAACACTCGGTTAGCAGCAGTGAACATCCCTATTTGTCAGTTTATCTGGCTTTTCCGACTCTCATAAAAACACATGGAAACAGTAAAATTCGAGAAAGAAGATGAAATAAAAGCCCTTTTCCACTATCATCCTGCCGCCTGAGCGCAAGCGTTTGCTTTTTATTTCACATTCCTTGCCGACAGGCGCCAATCCGATATTTTAGCTATGGAGGGACGCCTTAATGACCACACTTACAATTACTCGCCCTGACGACTGGCATGTTCACCTTCGCGATGGCGAAGTGCTGACAGATACCGTCCGCGACATCAGCCGTTACAACGGTCGCGCGCTCATCATGCCAAACACCGTTCCTCCTGTGACCAACACTGAAATGGCGCTTGCTTACCGCGAACGCATCATGGCGCAAAAGCCTTCTGAGCAATTCGAGCCACTGATGGCGCTCTACCTAACCGACAACACCACACCAGACGAAATCCGCAAAGCGAGAGCCTCTGGCGCTGTTGTTGCTGCGAAGCTTTACCCTGCCGGTGCAACCACCAACTCGGATTCAGGCGTGACCAATGCAAAGAACATCTACCACGTTCTTGAAGCCATGCAGGAAGTGGGCATGCTGCTGTTGGTTCATGGTGAAGTGACCCACCACGAGGTGGACATCTTCGATCGCGAGAAAGAG
The DNA here is from genome assembly GCF_011045095.1 of Grimontia sedimenti. Classification (GTDB taxonomy): domain Bacteria; phylum Pseudomonadota; class Gammaproteobacteria; order Enterobacterales; family Vibrionaceae; genus Enterovibrio; species Enterovibrio sedimenti. The sequence continues at coordinate 203,352 of NZ_JAALDL010000003.1, read as the reverse complement.
TTTCTTGATACCGTTCTGGCACCCATCGTTAACGATTTCCCTAACCTGAAAATCGTCCTTGAGCACATCACCACTGCGGATGCGGCAAACTTCGTGAAAAACGCGAACGAGAACGTTGCAGCAACCATTACCGCTCATCACCTAATGTATAACCGTAACCACATGCTGGTTGGCGGCATCAAACCTCACTTCTACTGCCTGCCAATTCTGAAGCGCAACACGCACCAGAAAGCGCTTGTTGAAGCAGCGACCAGCGGCAGCAAGAAATTTTTCCTGGGTACAGATTCAGCGCCACACGCGAAAGGCGCGAAAGAATCAGCATGTGGATGTGCGGGTTCTTACACCGCACACGCAGCACTGGAGCTCTACGCAGAAGTGTTCGAACAAGAAGGTAAACTGGAGAATCTGGAAGCTTTCGCAAGTCAAAACGGCCCAGACTTCTATGGTGTGCCACGTAACACCGACACTGTAACGCTGACCAAAGAAGAGTGGCCAGTGCCAGATACCATGCCATTTGGTTCGGACATTGTTGTGCCAATCCGTGCTGGCGAAACGGTTAGCTGGAAAGTAAAGTAATTCGAAACAGCTAAGAACATATCAGCGAACAAAAGAAGCCTGGCGACTTGCCGGGCTTTTTATTGCCTTTTGATAAAGCCCCACTACCCTTTGATGAAGCCCGCTTCGCCGCTAAACCAACCCGTCTGCTCCAAACCCGAAAAGCTTAACCGCCAATGATTATTAAGAAAATATTGAAACTGTCTTTTCATTTGGCTCATTTATCAACAATAAAGCGTGTAATAACGTTATCCCATCGCCACTACTCAGGCAAAACGAACAATAAGATTGGGAGAATGAAAGATGAGTCATGCAGCCATCATCAATGAACAAGCAACCTTCAACGCTTTGGATCAGGCACGTAATCTCACGCTGCCTTCAAGACAAGAAATGTTAATGCGAGCACCTGCTGTTCAACAGTTTTGGGATAACAACCGAGAGTTACTCAGCAGTGCGTGGACAGAATGGGAGCGCACTGAGCAGGGCAATGCGTTCAATTTGGATGAGTCTTTACTGAGTGCAAAACTACGAGACGCGGTGAACAAAGCATGGGAAGACCCAACAACAGAGTTGGATGTGAAAGAGCTGTGGGAAGAAGTAGCTCCGGGTGTTTTCCAATGCCAATTTTTCGACCCTGAACGTTTGGCAGAACTGCGTGGTTATTTGGAAAACGTCGCCAACGCGGAGATTCCTTTGCGTCCTCCTTATGGCATCGCGCTAAACCGACACGGCGCAATGCTCGACAAGCGCTCTGAAGGCTATCTGGCCGCACCGGAGTTTCAGGCGTTCTATCAAACCGTGATGGATAAATACATGCGCCCTGTCGCACGACTGCTGTTTCCAGAAGTCATGGGCTATGATTCGCAAACTTTCGGATTTTCGATTCAGTATCAACCCGGTGTTGATACGTCACTGCGCCTGCACACTGATGCTTCTGCGGCGACAATGAATATCAACCTCAACCTGCCAGGTGAAGCGTTTACTGGCTCAGAGATTGATTACTACGACCCAACCACAGGTGTGGTGCGTCGACTCAGCTTTGAAGCGGGTATCGCGATGATTCACCGTGGCAGTGTGCCGCATGCTGCACAGCCTATCACCAGCGGCTCACGCACCAACATCGTGTTGTGGCTATATGGCGACCGCAGGCAAATCCCTGTTCGAGGTTTGACCCAAGAAATTGATGCGAAAGCACGCTGGACAGTGCCGGAGTCAATCCCGGATAGTTACGCACCGTTTTAATGGAAATGTTGGATACAGAAAGCCCAGCATAAAGCTGGGCTTTTTATTTTTCAGTACTTTACAGTGCTACTTCTTAGGCATTGGCAAGATTTCAAACATGCCGTCGAAGCTATCCAGCGTACCAGCCAGTTTCGCAAGCAACTCTGCATCACCTTTCACGCCTGCCTGACCAGACTTAATCAGATCTTCCAAGCTGGTTTCACCCAATACCACTTTGGTGAAGTCGGTTTTATGAATGATGAGTTCGAAGTCTACTTTTGGCAGCTCATCAACTTGGATGTTCGCCATGTTCGCGTTAGACACTTCACCATAGTAACGCTCGCCCAAGTCTGGGTGGTACACACCGAAGTTAAAGTCTAAGCCTGCTGCTTCTGCTTTCGGAGCATTCAAACTTACCGCGATGAAGTCGAGGAACATGCCCGTTGGCGTATTCGCAATCACATCTGGTGATGCCAGTTTAATTGAAGGCTGAATGTCACCGGTACGCAGCTCAACGGCACCTTGCAGATAACTGTTACGCCATGCCATGGTTTCAGATTGATAACCTTGCTGCTCAAAGCTGTCTGCTAATGCAAAACGGTATTTGATGTTGCTAGGCTCACACTGAACCAGGTCATTGAACAGCTGAGACGCTTCCTGATATTCACCCGCATTAAAGTGCTTCATACCCGCCTTATAGAAGGCATCCGCACCTGCAGCTTCAACGTATACGCACGACTTCTCTGTGGTCTGCAGTGGGTTGGTGTTAACTGGGTTCATGTCATGATATCCAAGATAGAGATTCACAACCGCTCGAGCGTTATGGCTGTATGAACCGTGATAGCCATTCGTGTGCCAGGTATCAATCTGAGATTGAGGAACAATCTTCTCGATTTCACGGCCTACGTCATGAATGGTCACACCATGGTTTGCCAGTCGCATTGCTTGGTTATGGATAAAGCCATAGTTGTCGCGCTGAAGCGTCATGTAGTCTGAGATTTCATTCGCTTCAGTGTTAGCATCATTCCACACTGGCGCTGAGTGAGCCGCATGAATATTGTCGACCAAGCCACTGTCGACAAAACGCATCTTCAGCTCAGTGAGGTACTTAGTCCAAACCAGCGAGTCACGAACTTTTGCACCACGGAAAGTGTAGATGTTGTGCATACCGTCATACGTCAGCTCTGCGGTATTCAGCGAGCGGTACTCAGGTACATACAGAACAATCTCTGCGGGGGCTTCTGCACCAGGCATATTGATTGCGAGGAAGTCCAAACCATCAATGGTGATCAGTTTCTCGCGCTCTTCAATCTCTTCTGTTGGTGCCACCAGCGTTACTTCGCCACGGGAGGTACCCAAGCCAAGCGCGTTATCGACGATGCCTTTGGTGTTGGTGTCCAAGGTGGTGCCGTATTGGTAGTTCGCGCGGCGTCCCATCGCGGTACCGGCAATCACGTTTTCGTCTGCCAGCTCTTTAATGAAGTCATTCGGCGCGTAAATTTCAGCATCTGCTGCGAAGTCGCCAGATTCAAAGACACCACGAGAGCCGCCAAAGTGGTCAGCATGCATGTGTGAATAGATCATGCCGGTGATTTTGTGCTCACCGTTAATAGCAGGCAGATGCTGTTTCGCAAACTCCCAAGAAGCCGCTGCTGCTTCGCGTGAAAGCAGAGGATCGTGAATGACATAGCCGTTCTCAGAGCGGTAGATTGTCATATTTGACAGGTCAGCACCGCGAATTTGGTAAACGCCGTCAGTGACTTCATACAAGCCGCCTGCCGCATAGTTCAGCATGCCCTGACGCCAAATAGATGGATTAACTGTTGGCGGCAGATCATCAACAGACATGTCAGTCATGTATTCGAAACGGTTTTTCAACTCGCCCGCTTCATGCGTGCCGAATTCAGCAATCAAACCACGTGTTGTGCGCTCGAACGCCGTAGTGTCTTCCCAGGGTAATGTTTTCGCTACAGCGGCATTTGCGTTAATGGTGTGTTCTGAGGCTGGCTTGCCTTCATAGGTATCGATAGATGCATAGTCATTGGCAAAAGCGCCGAAAGACGCAACGATAGCGAGAGACAGAACTGAAGGAGCGAATCGGGTTTTCATAGTGAACCTCTTGGGGTTTCGTATTGGGTATGGGTGTAATCTACCCTCCCAAAACATAACCATAAATAAACTAAAATTTATTCAATTCATCTCCATGAGTTATATATAAAGCAAGGCTGACCGATTAACGCTTGTTCGTTTTGAAAGCTTGTTCGTTTGAAAGAAGGAGAACGGAAGTGGTTAAGTAGGAGTCAAAGACGGTGCAGAGTGGTCGCCTTTCCAAGAGGCTTTGGTAAGAGTTACTTTGGCGCAAGCCCCATGTCATCCAACACCATCAGGATTTCTTCTTTGCGGGTATTTTTTATTTCAATCCGGGAGATATTTTCCCGTGCGCCAATAATGGAATAGATGGCGTTCAGACCCATTCCTTTGATCGGTTTAATCTTGGCGTACAGCGCGTAAGGGTCGATCGCCATAAAGTCTTGAACAGAATGAATGCCAACTTCCGCCAATATTTCTTCGCTACGTGGCCCAAAGCCATTCAGATCTCTCAGTCTTTTCGGCGGCTTATCATAAGCATCCAGCAAGGCTATTTCTCCTTTTCCATTCGACACACAAACAGACTATACAGAAAAAGCCTTTAGTTAATCACGAAGCCCACTTCTTTGATTTCTTTATCAATTTCCGTGATGAAATAACGCGCAAGATACTCGCCTTCCACCTTGGTGCTTGTTTGCTTCCAAACAATCTGTGCAATATCCTCGTTACGGAGGACACCGAGAATTTGACGCTCCAGCGTTAAGGAAGAGAATAAGTCAAATTCCTCCCATGCCTTGATAACACCTGCTTTGTTTTCCGGATCTTCGGCTTCTTCTTTCGTTTGATAAACACAAAAAGCATCCCAATCCTTACCGTTGGATGCCTTCACAACCGCATCAATCATTGGTATGGCTATGGCCAAAATCTCATCGTCTGTTAACAAGGTTATCGACATATTCGTCGTCTCTTTTTGAGTGATGAACAATCATACTAGGTGATTAAAATGTTTTTTGTAGCCATACATCAAGCGACTTTGGACAAAAAGACATTATTGTAATGGGCTGAAATGACTCCTACCAAAGTCATGTGCAAGACTCATTCACTGGCCAATGGCTTTCCCATACAGATCGATCTCTCTAAACCCACATATTTGCCGTAAGCCTCGATTTCTTTGAAGCCATTTCGCTGATAAAACTTTACTGCCCTTTCGTTCACTCTCCGGGTGGAAAGCACAGCACCAACGTAACCTTTACTCGCGGCGAGGTCTTCAAGCTCATTCAGTAGAAAACCACCGGCACCCGGAACTTTCGAATACATGCGTTTTAGCTCGCAGGTTTGATCTGAATGAAACCGAAACACACCGCAGGCGACAGCCTCGTTACCGAAGTAAACCAAGATACAACCATCACGGCTCAAATCGAAGTCACCGGCAACAAACGAGCTTTCGCCGGAATCACCCGTGATATTGCCCAGCGAAACATTGAGTTCCTCGATAAGCGAAATGAAATCTTTATGGGCAGGTGTCAGAGATTGGCTTTTGAATGTCATAGGATGAGCGTTTCATAGTTCTGAGCGTCTTGATATCGACGATGTGCAACGGTCGGTCAAAGGTTTAACCCATAAAGTAAAGGGACGCGATGTCCCTTGCTCTATCTGTTTTTGTTTTTTAAGACCGACTTAATCATTTTTCCGAAGTTCTTGTCTTTCGTTCTCTTTTCAGAGTAAGACATTTGATTAAATTCGGATTCTCTTTTCATCTTGAGGTAGTTCTTATAACGCTGTTCAGATAACTCACCCGTTTCGATGGCTTTCAAAATGGCACAGCCTTTTTCATTCGTATGCGAGCAGTTTTTGAATTTGCAGTTAAGCGATAGCGCTAATATCTCTGAAAAGGTTTCATCTAGCCCCTCATCCACCGACATGCTGCCGAGCTCGCGCATCCCAGGAGTGTCAATAATCAACGCACCGCTCTCTAACTGGACTAACTGACGGCTGGTAGATGCGACAAACGCCCTGTACCAACTGCCCGTCACCACAAATTTAGGAAAGGTATAAAGTTGCTCAAGCAGAATTCTCGACATCGCATTTTTAAAGCTTGTAAATGGCTCTGCCGGGTTTGCCTCTTTGCTGTGTCCTAACCCCTGCAAACCGAACGAGACTGCCATCAAGAACACTGACATCAGCGCAGCTATCAAATCAAGACTAAGTAGTGAAAACACAAAAGATGCAAAGCCTAAGATAAAGCAGGGAACAAAGATGATGTGGATGAGAAGATTTTTCTTCGACTGATGAAATCTTGAATAGCCTTTCCATTGCCATTCAATGAGTTCGTTAAGGGGCATGTGTCCTCCGTGGCTGGTGTGTTTGCCTATCTAAAGGTGAAACTATAAACACGCAAATTTAATTGATGACGGTGATTCCTACCTGACAGATATTGCGCCCTTATCAAGTTTTAAATGCTATGGCCCCGCAGAAGACACGCGAGACACTTCATAACGCTTTATTGTGCTCGGATTTGAAAGACGTGTTGAGCTTTACTGCAACGAAACCCAATCGCTTCATAGAACTTATGGGACTCCACTCTTTGCGCATTGCAGCGGACACGGATTTCACCGTCATTGTTATCCAAAGCATATTCGACAAGCGCACGACCTATACCCTGCCCGCGATACTTTGGCGATACCACCAAACCACCGATTTCATGGAAGCCCTCCGATGCCAATCTTTTGGCATAGAAAAGGTGCAGCCACCCAATAATAGAGCCATTGCGTTCGGTAACATAAATATGGTCATTAGGCGAAGAGAGAATTGCCACAAGGTTCAGGAAGGATTGTTCGGGAGAAAGCTCAGCGTAGCCTAAGTGTTTTGATACCTCGCGAATGCCATCAGCATCCGATTCCGAAGCAGCTCGAATCATGGTTTCAACCTCACAAAAAACCCGCTGATTTCGGCAGCGGGTTATTGGAATTACTTGAAGCTTTTTATCAGGTCGAGATACCGCACTTCATCATCAGCGATTTCGCCATCGGCATCAGAAATTTCTTTGGCCAACGTTTTCGCTTTTTCTGCAGCGCCCAGCTCAGAGAGCTCTTGCATCAGTTGCGACAGGTAGGCTGAAGCTTCCTCATCTGAACCGTCGAGCACGCTGTTAATCTTACCAATGCAGTTACGTTGGAATGATTCCACACTGACAGTCGATTTCCACTCAATGGTTTGCAGAAGCTCGTCCACGTACTTTTGCTCAGCCAATGCCACGCGGTTATCAATCTTGTAGAAAAACGTCGCGAGCTCAATGAGTTTCTCACTTGCACTTTGTTCACTCTCAGCCAGTAATGAAGCCGCTTTACCCTGAAAAACAGCGATAATGTTCATCCTAGTTCTCCTTAACTCATTCTCAGAATCCGATGCGCAGTGGTAATTAAATTAAGTGTCGTTCTGGTTCTATTTCCACCCGCTAACTGGCGTTTACGATAACAAATCTAGCCAACGTGCGGATAGGGAAAGATGCGTGTTCTCCGACACATTATTGAGCAATAGATTTCATTGGGTTAGGTGCTGGGTGTATCGATTTGGCATTCAACAGGGACAGCCGTTACAAGGCCACACCAACAATCATCTGTACCGCCAGCAGCGACAGTAGAACCTTAATCACTTTTACCACAAGCTCGTTTTTTGCCTTGAGGCGGAGCTTTGTACCCAAATAAGAACCAATCACCGCACCCGCCACCATAAAACCAATCACAGAAAGTTCAGAAAGTAGTGATGTGGTGATAACAAGATACACGGGTATCTTTGCAAAGTGGCTGATGGTCATAAACAGCGAGCTTGTCGCAATGATTTCATCTTTGCTGGCTAATATTTTGGTTAGGACACTGAGTCCAAGCGGCCCCGTAGCACCAACGACAAGCCCTAAACCGGTTTGGAGAAACCCGATAAGATAAAAACTCTCATATTTACTAATTGCAGATGAAAAGTGCTTACTCCAAAGGTTAAGCAAGATATAAAGCCCAATTGCCAAAGGCACATATTCCATGGAGATATGCGACAAGCCATAACCAATCACGACCGCACCAAGAACAGAACCGACGAGGAAGCCCGGTAGCAGTTCCCACCTAACCTTGTTCAGTGAAAACAGCATTCTGGAAGAATTGCTCGCCAACTGCACGAGCCCATGGATGGGGATAACAAGACTGGGCGCCAAGAATGAGGGGAGAAAGGAAATCAACAGCATACCACCGCCGAAACCCACTACCGCTGCAACCATTGAAGTCGCTAAAGCGAGTATTCCTAATAGGATTTCGATACTTGAGCCTCCTGCGCAATGACATCATCATAGGTGAAGAGTTTATAGGCGATAGCGCTGCGCCCGCCAGAAAACGGGGAACGCAGCAAGGCATTCACTGAAGCACAGCACTTTGTTAAAGCTAATTTCGTGTTTGTTCTAATAGCTAAATTTCGACTTTATCAAAATACTTAATGGTTGGTGGCGCACGGAGAAAAGAGCCTAACTCTTCTAATATTCCATTCTGTTCAATGAAGTTCAAATACGCCTGATGGCTTTCCACCGTCAACCACTCTTCATCCAAGAACATTTCGCTATTCTTTTCGTCAAATAGTACTTTAACCTGCATATTTCCTTTAAACCCCCTGACATTGGGTAAGTTGTCTTCCAGAAATGGCAGTAAGGTTTGAAACTGATCTGGTTTTACTTGGCAGTTTAGCGTGACTCTAACACTCATTTTTCGCTCCTTTGGGATGAAATCTAAGTGCAGACTAACCAGGCACTCAAAGGCAAACTACCTGCAAACTGCCAAAAATAACGATTTTCAATCTTTCTTATGGCTTTATTTGTTTTGGCGTTACACCATACTTGTGTTTGAACGCCTTAATAAAAGCCGACACGTTTTCATAACCCATCGTCATAGCGACTTCTGTAACGGACAGCTCTTTACCTACCAGAAGCTCTTTAGCCTTAGATAATCTTTTCTCTTGAAGCCATTTTTTGGGTGTTACTTTGTAGTTTTCTTTAAAATCACGATTGAAGCTTGAAAGGCTTCTTCCGGAAAGATGCGCCAAGTCACCAACAGTCAAATGAAGTACATCAAGCGTTTCTAACATGCGCGTGAGGTTTCGTTTAGGAGGGACTCTTTTCTTTGTGGCCAGCAATGAGTTAAAAATGTGCTGACTACCTCTCCATGCAATAAGGTGGAGCAGCTCCTGGAGTTTAACGTTCAAATAGGAAGGAGTGTTTATATCAGATTGAATTGATTGGAAAAAGCTTGAAAAGTCGTGGTTACCTTCCAATAGATAAAAGGTTTCCTTACGCTCATGGCCAGCTAAAGGGCTTTTAATTTTGCGTAAGTAGTCATTGATAACATCATCATCAAAAAACACAAGATACGCTTTAAGTGCTTCTGTTTCTTTAACAAAGTCAGATTGAAGATTTACCCCTTGAGGGAGAAATATAGCAGATCCCGCACTCAACTCGACCATATCGTTGTTGTAGTTTGTGATGACCTCACGACCGCTTTCAACAAATATGAAGCAAGGTGTATTGGTGTAGAATTCAATGTCTACCAAGTCGCGATCAAGGCTCTTATAAAAAATGACTGAGTTTCGATGATGACAAATCACCGTTACATCTTTCATGGCATAAAGAGCTTGTGGTATCACCAGCACGTTTGATTGCGTATGCTCAAAAATTGTTTTCATTTTCGTTTTTCAGGTTTATCGGGGTAATAAGTAACATCTGGTCTTTCTAGAAATGCTTTTGACCCCTTTGAATGGCTTGTTAACTTTCTTACCCGTTTAATCATTCAACGATTCTTTTTCATTGCAGATTTCGTCACAGAACTGCTTAACGACTAACTCCGAACCAACACCACCGATAACTATGCTATGCGATAAGTTGGTAGCGAATGGCCCTTCCCATAACTCATCCAAGGGCCTCGACTGTAAGCTCGTAAGCAGTGTTTTAATCAATGCCGCGTGTGACACGACCAATACCCTTTTACCTACATATTCCTGAGAAATTCTCTTAATACAGGCGGTAGACCGAACTTTTAAGTCGTGAAATGACTCTGCACCGTTCATCCGATAGCAACCAGGTCGATTCCAAAAATCATAATAGTCCGTTGCAAATTGTTCTTTAGCATCACTATGCTTCATGCCTTCCCAAGAGCCCATATTGATCTCTCTTAGCTCATCGGTCTCATATATTGGGATATCTACGTCATTGACTAAGATCTTTGCTGTATCAGAAGCCCTCGAACTTGTTGAGCAAAAGACAGCATCAAAGTTTACGTGCTCTATCTTTTTACGGGCAGCTACAGCTTGAGCCTTTCCAAGTTCCGTAAGCGGCGAATCTTTGAAGCCCTGCATACGGCCTTCAATGTTCCATTCGGTTTCACCATGTCTAAAAATATGAATCTCTGTCACGTAAATTATTCCTGACTTACAACGCCGGATAACTAGAAGCGAACAACCGATCAAGTGGCGAGTGACACCTCACCGAACCAACATTGATCATCGTAAAACGTAATCCCAATTTCACGCTAAAAGTGCCGAGCGCTGCGAATTCAACAGAAGCGCTTGTTACTCATTGAGCCTATGCCAAAGATGAAGTCCGTAGCCGCTTTAATGAATCTGCGATTAATCGTAACCTCTATATCGATTTGAACGTCAAGATAACGGGAAAACAATTGATTAACCCTCTTTTTGAATAGCGCCAGCTTAGGCTAGCCGAATAGTGTCTAATGGCCCTGTCACACGACTGGCAGGCAGCGGTGAGACCGCAGTGAGAGATCTTCTATATGTTTTTGCCGTAAGTAACGACTTAATGGCAGAAGTGACAAAACGAAGTAGACGACTTTGTTATTCGCGAGCATTGGCTGCTAGCGCAGCCAAAAAATGCTATTGCCTATTGACCGGCGAGGGGCTCATATGTGTTAGTTGCCCGTCTCAAAGCCTAGTGCTAACATTTGTACACACCCATATAGGAATAAATCATGGACACTAGGATTCAATTTCGTGTTGATGAAGAAACAAAACGCCTAGCTCAACAAATGGCTGAGAGCCAAGGTCGCACTCTGAGTGACGCATGCCGTGAACTTACTGAGCAACTCGCTGATCAACAGAGAAAAACATTATCTCACGATGCATGGCTAACTGAACAAGTAAACCTAGCATTTGAGAAGCTTGACTCAGGAGAATCCGTTTTCGTTGAGCACCAAACTGCTAAATCTCGAATGGAAGAACGCAAAGCCAGAATCCGTAATCGAGGTAAGCAATGATTTTATGGGAAGAAGAGTCACTTAATGATCGCGAAAAGATCTTCGAGTTTCTCTATGACTTCAACCCTGATGCGGCAGAAAAAACTGACAACCTCATTGAAGCAAAAGTAGAAAACTTGCTTGAACAACCTTTAATGGGTGTACAACGCAACGGCATCCGCGGACGATTACTCATTATTCCTGAGACTTCGATGATTGTCTCTTACTGGGTCGAGGGCGATACCATCCGAGTTATGCGTGTACTCCATCAAAAACAAAAATTCCCTATGGATTGATTGCTTCGTCTGGGGAACTAACGCCCAATTCTAGCGAACCCCCTCAAAATTCCTTTTCTAAACAATAAGAAGGACGCGCGCCGTACCCTTTGATCTAATGAATTTAGCCAAAAACATATTCCAATAAAAAGGATTTACCGATGCGCGATATTCAAATCCTACAAGAGACTCTTACCAAACTTGGCCGCTCTCTTAACACCACGACTACGCCTAAACACGCTATAAAACGGGTCGATAGGCTTCTCGGCAATGTACAGCTACACCGTGAAAAAGATGACATCTATAAATGGAATGTCCGACTTATTACTGGCGCTAACCCTTGTCCTGTCGTTCTTATTGATTGATCTGGCGCGAAGTAAGAAAGCGGCAAACGTACACCATCAGTGAACAGCAATATCGATGGGCTATGCTCGAGTATCAACAACTGACTCATTATTCTGGACTCGGGAAATTATGAGGGGATCCTTCAGCGCCCAGTCAAGGTGTGAAGCACGCGACCGCGACACCTAATTTGACCACCGTAAACACTAAACTTAACTGAAACCAAAAATGCCAAGCGTGCTGAATCACTCTTAAATTGTTTGTTAGCTTGCGTGCCAAAGTGACACATAGATTGCTTATTGCACACTTTAAGACCATAATACCCATGTGACACTTTGACACAACAGGAGATATAATTATGGCTACTACTTTGCCTCGCATCACCGCGAGAGTTGATGTCGATACACAAGACTTACTGACTAACGCTGCCGCGATCGCCGGCATGTCTAGCATCAACTCGTTTGTTCTAAGCGCTGCAATCGAAAAAGCCAAACAAGTCATCGAACGTGAACAGGCTTTAAACCTGAGCCAAGCTGATGCTATGTTGCTGATGGAAGCTTTAGACCGCCCTGCTACACAGAACTCAAAACTTAAAGCTGCTGCTGATCGATACGAGAGCAAAGCTCAATGATGAATACGGTACTTCTAGATAAAGCTAAACACGATAGAAACCGATTCAACTGTGGTATCCAAGCTCTCAATAATTACTTAAAAGTAATGGCGAGTCAGCAAGCAAAAAAAGACAACACGAGAACATTTGTTTTAGAAGATGATAACGACAACTCACATGTCATCGGCTTTTACACGCTAACAATGACACAAATAGACTTAAAGGCATTACCCGATAAGTTACAAAAAAAATACCAATCATCCACCTCTGGTGGTCTGATTGCCCGCCTTGCTGTCGATGACCGATACAAAGGGAAAGGCTTTGGTGAGTGGCTGCTTATTGACGCACTCAGAAAGCTATTAGCTGCAAGTGATAGCGTTGCATTTCCAGTTGTTATCGTTGATGCCAAAGACGGTGCGAAAAACTTCTATAAACGCTATGGTTTTCAAGCATTTGAAGACGCTGAAAATAAACTCTTCATCACCATTGCTGATGTTAGAGCAAGCTTAGGCTAGTTGATCGCTAGTCTTCAGCAAGCTAACGTTGCAATAACGGGCGCTTATCAAACCACCCAAAACTGCTTTAATCTTTTGTATTCAGGCCACTTTGAAAAGCTGCCGCATTGACAAAGCGTCCCGTTCATAACCTTGTTATACAAATGGTTAATTGGATTCTACCTTCTCTTTAAAAACCAGATTTAGCGGCTTGGCTAGAGAGTACATCCACAAACCAAAAGCAACGATGCACCAAATAAATAATGCTAGGGAAAAACTAAACACTGGCCACATTGCCAAGGCTGTTAGCAGACCTGATATGCCCGTCACTGGTGTTTCTTCCCACTTTACAGTCTCCGCGCCAAAAAAAGATGCGATGCCACACATGAAAAAGAACACAAACAGGCTCAGGCTAAAACCGATAAAGAGAATTTTGAAAAGAGACCTTTTCGAGATTTTCTTAACTGTAATTTCCATTTTCATCCCTGTGTTTGGCCAACGAGTTAAAATTTAAACAGCTTCAATAACCAGCTCTGCGTTAGTTTTGCTTGAAGGAGAGGATATGATCACTTTAGTGTTGGGGCTCGGAACTTCAATTGTAAACTCCGCACCAGCAGCAACATTGAATCCAACTTTAACACCATCAATATCTAAGATGATGTCACCTGCATGTTCACTTTTGTTTCTGAAGGTTTTCATAAAATCTCCACTGTGTGGCTGATGTTGTATAACGCCGCCAACATGGGTAGTGCTAGCTGGCGGAAAATTTGTTCCAAATTTTATGACAGCTAGCGCTATCCCCTATGCTTGGCCTTGTTAAATTGATTATTCGCCAACACACAAGTTACTCAAAAATTCATTTAGTGACTTGGCTAGTAGGGTCATGTTGTATTCCCAAGGCTCCCCGTCATAGTTCGCCTCTTCATGATCCCAATAATAGATGTATCCATATTCATGTTCTTTCAATGAAATACAGAATGCATCTCCGCCAGGGCTAGCAGCGAAAGGCAAGTACTCTTGTGGAATCATCCCTACATGCTCTGTAACTTGTCTCACTAAGTCATCATGCTTCGATTCATCTAAAACAGCATAGAAGTAACCAACAAAGTCAAAGTGCTCATCATTATGGCGTACTCCATCTAGGATTGGGCGACCACCATTATTCACTAACAAAAATGACTTATATTCGGTCGGTAATTCAAAGCCAATTTTCCTCTCAACGATTTTAAGGTCGTCAGAAGTTATTGGATCGTGGCTATTCTGAATGATCACGATGCTTCCATATCAATTTAACGCTTGCCGTAAACGGCACAAAATAGCAGGCTAAAATTGGCGACGAAGGAGCACAAGCCTACAGTTTTGTGTCCACGGTTTAACGGCCTTGTTAGCTGCCGTTATTTGATTTCGCTACATAAAACTTATTAAACAATGTAGTACCAGCAAAGAATAGAATACCAAACACACCGATATCAATTAGCAATTTAACTACGTCAAATGGTTCACTAAAAATTGCATATTTAAAGTCAAAAAAGCCAAATACCAATTTAGAGCCTAAATAGGCGAATAAGAATGGAACAAAAACTTCATATTATTTCAATTATCCTTAAAAGTTAATTGTGTGAGGCTAGCAATTTTCACCTCGAGGCTGCTAACGCCCTGTTAAGGTGTGAGCAACGCAATACCGAAGCTCCCGCATACCGTCTTAAACACTAAACCCAACGCATAGTAAAAATGCCATGCGTTGCGAATCACTCTTGAACAGTTTGTTATAACCGTCTACAACAGTGCCTGTAACTTAGTCAAAATAACCTCGGAATATAAACCCGACAAAACACCAATGATTAGCCCACCGACAAAATCCTCAACCGTAATTGCTTTTGTTGTTTCAGGCTTTCTTGATACAAGCAAGCTAACGACTAACCCCAAAGCTATACTACCTAAAAGTACTTCCCAATTGATGGTAGGTAGATCTGTACCAGAAACTAGCGTACTTTTAATAACATACCCAACTAAAGCTCCAATCATTCCCCCAGTTGGAACAGCAAAGGCAGACGGAAGTATTAGAATCCTTGAAGTACTGGAGCGAGTATGCACTACATCATCAGCCATCTTATAAGAAGCCTTAAATGATACATCCATTCTCTTTTGCTTTAACAAATGCGGAGCTCTGAAAGAAAAGGGGAAAGAAATTGTACTCCCCACTGGGAGTGAAACACCTTTCGAAAAGGTTCCATTTTGTGCTTTTTCAAGACGCTCAATAACCCTTTGCAATTTATCTTTATTTATTGCATAGGCTTTAGGTAAAAACGAATCTGTTGATTCAAAGCTTATAACCTCTTTCTCTAGCCGTTCAACGTCCTCCCATTCATCAATTCTTAATGCTTCTTCCGCCCAATAAGGTGTTGTAGGTTGCGATTTTCTTTTTGAAAAAATCGATGCATAAATATCTACGCTCTCAACGAAAAACACTGCCATAGACTCGACGAAAGACATTTTTTACGGCGTTTTCTAGCGTAAGCACTTTCAACCGCTTTTTCCAATTCTCTAATCAGTCGTCTTTTCTTATCTTCCAATTCAGTCAAATTAGTTGCGTCTAAATCATCACCAACTGACAATACTCGACCTGCAGACAACATATTAAAAACTTGCAAATCCAAGATCGGCTGTCCAGAAATGTTAGTAATGTCCAAAGTCATCGAATATTCTTGGCTACCCGCAATATATTCCTGTGACCTTATGTTAATTGCTATGTGTTCCAATTCTTTCATTTTATACTCATAAGGTTATAACGCCGCAAATAACCGGAGCAATGCGAGCGCCAGCGAGTATTGCGTCCGCGTTGATTTGCCTTGTTAGCCTTTTAGCAGCTCAATAGCCTTCACTACATTTGCTGCAATTGGTTTTGCGCTTTCTATTAACGATACCAACTTATTTGAAAAGCTGAGTATTTTTTCTGCATTTGGTGATTCTTCTGAAAACTGCTGCTCAATGTCCTCGACAATAAATTTCGCTACAGATTCATCTTCTGTATTTAGTTCTCCACTTTTAACGAACGTAATCAGTTCTTGTATTGCGGCCAATTTATCATTACTTAATCCATCAATGCTGCCATTAATATTTAAATTGGTACTGTTATCGATAGTGGCGTTTCCGGTTGCCACATTAGCGGAGTGAGTTGCTACGATTGAATTATCGCCTGCATTAATATTTGTCTCATGGTGTTCAACTTGCTTGCTCATCATTTTTTATAGCCAGTAATAATGATGGCAATAATTGCAATTATTAAAAATATATTACCCAATCCTTGAAGTGATGCGGCAGTGCTAACTTTTTCTTTGAAGTCTGGATCACCAAGACCGGTTGGAGCAGAACCTGAGGCTATTATATTTAATAGAAACCAAGCTATTGCTGAGCCTATGGAAACTTTTGTAGAAGTCATCATTACTTATTCTCCTTAAGTGTTAATTGCTAAACTTTAATTGTGGCTAACGTTCGAATAACGGGCGTTTACTAGCACAAACTGTTTGAAACGCCTAAATCATAGTATTTCTTTGAAAAAATGCGCAACGAGTAAACGTCCACGTTTATTTGCTTGTTAGGTGCGGTGCTAAATTCGACCGTACTTGCGGTCTTGGAATTCTCTTCTCTGCTTTGTAATTTCATAAAGCACAATGCCGCTAGAAGTTCCAAGGTTAAGGCTTTCAATGATGCCAAACATTGGGATGCTAACGCAGAGACTGCTTGACTCGATGACCTGCTCACTTAGCCCTTTTGACTCATTACCAAACCATACAGCCAGCCGCTTTTGGGTATAGTCACCCTTACTGAGTTCGACGTTTACTTTTCCTTTCACGTGGGGCGAAGTAGCGATTGATTCAAATTTGTTGCTTTCTAGGTGCTCAATACAGGATTGGGTTGAGATAAACCTTTTAACGAAACTCCATTTAACTGCAGAGGCAGATGGCTTAACAAGCGGATTCCAGTGACGCATATATTGCCAATCATCGGGTAAAGCCCCGCTTTCGTCTACGATGTAAACTTTTTCTGCACCTAAGGCATTTACATTTCTGACAACAGAACCGATGTTTTTAAGTGTTTTAGGGTTTTCCAGAACGACAATAAGGTTCTTGCAGGTAAAATCCTTAATCTCATTCGCTCGCTTACGAAGAGCGCTCTTATCGCTGGAATTGTCCTTCATCATTCGATCTCTCTAGTTTCATAAAGCACATAACGTCCGAATAACGGGCGTTTACTAAACTAAACTGATTGAAACGCCTTAATCACAACGTTTCCATGAAAAAATGCGCCACGAGTAAACGTCCCTCGTTCATTCGCTTGTTATGTTTTTGGCTATATTGAGCTTGTCTTTGCTATCTAATTGATGCTGGCCAGGAAATATCGCAATTATAGAAAAAGCAAACACACAGCCTGCTAAAAATAGTGCTAAGGATGCATGTACAAATGCACCCAGCAATTGCATTCCAATGATTGCTAAAAAAACAGTCAAACCAGTTACAAGCTTACGCCTCCCTGTAAACTCATGCAGCACCCCACAATCCACACATCTGTTCTTTGTCCAATTAAATGAACAAAGAAACCAGCTCAATGATAATCTACTTGAGCAGTTCACACACTTTGGTAGCATAATTACGACTCCTTTCGTAAAACATAACGTTAGCATAACGGGCGCTTACTCACCCAAATTGATTGAAACGGATAAATCACCGCTTTTGATAAAATGCGCCACGAGTAAACGTCCCGTTAATGCTCTTGTTATGGCGAAATTATCTTTTTGCCACAATGCGCATTTCTACCAAGGCATTTTCTGGAATGAATTCAGATACTCCTATAGCAGACCACGCTGGATAAGGAGCTTTCACATACTCATCTTTAACTTTTGAAAACACCTCAATATGCGCCTTTAAGTCAATGTGGAATGTGGTCATTTCAAGAATGTCATCGTAAGTTAGCCCTGCGGCATTGAGGTATACACCTAGTTTATAAAACGCATCGTGGAACTGCTCTTGGGGATCAATGCTGATTGGTTTATCTTTTCTAGCAGCAGTAACGCCGGATAGATAAACCGTTCCATCTGCTTCAATTACAGGTGAAAAGTGCCAATCGTCGAAGTAGTGTTTGAATTGTTCAGGGACAATGGACTTCTTCATATTACCTCTTAGCTATAACGTCGCAATAACGGGCGCTTACCAAACCACCCAGAACTGCTTAATCCCTTGTATTCACAACACTTTGAAAAGCTGCCGCATTGACAAAGCGTCCCGCGTTGATTGCCTTGTTATAGGCCGCAATTCACCAAGCCCCTTTTTATATCAGTTCAAAAGCTGGACACGGTGTTCCTTGATGATACTTCAACTGCCAGCAAGTACCCGTAAAAGCCCAAATTGAACAACGCTTAGCGTAGTCGCGGATTTCACCTGTCGGAGCGACTGAAGCAGACTCATATTTAAGAAGCTGAACCGAAGGTGCTAGTTGAACACATACATAATTCTGCGAATGAACTCTGCAGCCTGTAGGCTCCTCTGAGCTCATCATTTTAACGATTGAAGCGAAGTCAAAACTGACTCCTGACTTACCGACTTCAGAAAAACTAGGATGGATCAATCGCTCAACATCAGCTCGACTTTGACGAACTTCATACCGATGAAGCTCGGTTTCTTGTTCAACTAAAATATCCACTTGCTCTCCTGAACTGACAAGGCATATAACGTCGCAATAACGGGCGCTTACCAAACCGCCCAAAACTGCTTAATCCCTTGTATTCACGACACTTTGAAAAGCTGCCGCATTGACAAAGCGTCCCGTTTATAGCCTTGTTATGTTGACCAACTTACCGGTGCAATTTAAAGACACTACGACATGATAGCTTTGCTTTTGAATAGAGTCTTTTTGCAGGATAAACAAATGTGTTTGTAACGAGGGTCTTCATGAGTGGTCAAAGGCTGAAAGATAACCTTATCAGAACCACAACTGGAACATTTTGCATTCTCAGGATCATCTGTTCTGCACTCAGGGTGAGTTGACAAGTATTCAGAAAGTGTTGGCAATTTTTGCCAATCACCGTCCTGTGGCTTCGAGTACAAGACGAAGTAGTAAAATGCTGCTGCGGCTATGAGAGTTAGAGCTGCGATACCAAAATCCATTTATTACTCCTAATCAAAGAAAACATAACCCCAGCCATAAACGGCGAGTGTGTTTTTCGAGTCCAGCCTCCGGAGGGCGCGATGTTTGATGGCTTTGTTATACAATAGCTTCCATCGCAGCAGACAGTTTCTTGATGTGATTTTTAGCTAATTCTGTGTCGTTTCGACTAAGCCACTTAATGCAATCAAACAATTCCCAGATCAGACCAGCGTCTCCTCGATAATAAGCTGGGAAATCCTCATGTCTAGGTGGTGGTTCGTCAGTAAGCCTCCCCGCCACAATGCCAGATTTATCGAACAATATTTTAAATGGGCGGGAAATGCCAAAATCCTCTGAGACATCTAAGCAGTGTATTTCTGCACTAGACATATCGTTAAATATGTACTTCTTGAAATACCCATTTTCATTGGTGTCATGAAAATCACCGAAGCTGAAAAAAATATCCTTACCCGATTCAAAACGAGAAAAGATGAGAGAAGCAGACTTGTGCAATTCATTTTTCGTGAAAATAAGGATATCAGCATCAGAAACCCGATCCCCAGCACCCGAAGCCAAAGAGCCTAGTAGGACAGCTGCGACCACATCTCGCTCCGGAAAAAATGCAGAGTACACTGATTCAACAAGTTTCTTTTGAATAGGCAAATGGTCAAGATTCAAATCACCCAAACTCAATACAATCTCCTTTTGTATAACAGCTTATTAGCGGGCAACTTGCCCGTTTAGTACAAACCCGGGACGCCCGATTAGTCCGCGTACACTTGTGCCAGTTTACCATATAGTCACTTAAAATCAGTGAGTTAAGTTTTATTGTTGCAACTTGAATGGGATAAAACGGGCGTCCCGTACTAAAAACCAGCTCATTTTTACTATAGACATTGCACTGTTTATTTATACAGATTAAATGTATGAGAAAAATTTAGACTATGTGGGATGATTCGAGCACTCGGATGGTCGAAGCGCTAACTCATTTTGGGCCCATCCTAACCTCCCCTTAGAAAGGGGAAGGAACTAGAGCCTAGCCAAACTCCCCCAACACCCAAGCGCAAACATCATTCGCGGTTAGTCTTTCCAGTTTAACCACTGACAGATGGTGCTTTCTAGCATGAGTCAGCAGTGCAGGCAGGTCAGAAACAATGGTTTCATTGCTTGACATATAAAGGCGTTTTTTGGTTTCTACCGAGACTTCAATCAACTTGAGCAGGTCTGGCATTTTAAGTAGGTGGGCGTCATCAACGGTGATAAATGGATAATCACGCTCAATGATTTGCTGCCATTCTTCATCAGTGATGGTGGTATCTCCACCGCAGTAAGCGAGCTTGGCTTTGGAAACATCAATGGTGAATGGTGTATCGCCATATTGTTCTACCAGAAACTTGGTTTTTTCTGATCGGTTGGGACCAACGACGAGGCTGATATCATGGAGTTTGAGCTGGTTTTGAACCTTGTGCCAGAGCATGTTTTCCCTATATGCAACTGAATTAACTTAAAGAAAATTTATCCTAGTTGCGCTTGCCTAAGAAGTCTAATGATATGAATCTTTTATGTATGTAAAACGGGACATCAACAAGCTTGTTGTGGAATTGTGTCTGTTCTTAGCTGGCGTCTCATTCCTACCCCACCTCGATCTTCTCACCTGTTCTATTCTCACTGGGATTTCTCACTTCTACCAACAGGAAGATCTATGAACGAGCTCGTGTCTCTGGCGCAGCCAGGTGTATTATCTAATCCTACTACCCATGCTGAATTTCTGACTTTCACACTGAAAGATCAGTGGCTCAATATTGACCAGATCAACGAGGCGCTTTCCCAGCTACCGGGCATTGAAAAATCCATCCGACAGAAAGATACCTCTGCCGGCTTGTCTGTCACTATAGGGTTTTCAGCCAACAGCTGGCCGATTCTGTTCCCTGATGTCCCAACACCTTCTGAACTCCATGACTTCCCTGCCTTAGCTGATGGCCCCCGCCTTTTCCCTTCCACGTCGGGCGATATCTTTTTGATGGTGAAATCAGAACGTAAAGACCTCAATTTTCAGGTCGCCAAATACGCAGCGCGTGCGCTGGCAGATGTGGCGGATCTCATTGAAGATATCCAGGGTTTTAAGCATCTGGATAACCGAGACATGATTGATTTTGTTGATGGCACAGAAAACCCTCTAGATGAAGAACGCGCGGAAGCGGTTTTGGTACAGGAAGGCAGTGATAACGAGGTGGGCGGCAGTTATCTCACGGTTCAGCGTTATGTCGACCGTCATCAGGACTGGGATGCTCTACCAACTGAACAGCAAGAAAAAGTCGTTGGCCGCACTAAGATGGATGACATTGAACTGAGTGATGAAGAAAAGCCCGCATGGGCGCACAATGAGAAAAGTAAGGTGGAAGTGGACGGCGAGGAAATCAAAATGTATCGCCAGAACCGTCCTTACGGCAATGCCATTGAGCACGGCACCATGTTTGTCGGATTTGCGGCTTCGGCGTCTGTTGTGGAAACATCATTGAAGCAGATGATCACCGCAGACGAAAACGGAGATTACGACAAGCTGTTGGATTTTGTTGAAGCGAAAACGGGCACTAACTACTTTGTGCCTTCTCAGCGTTTTCTCGACGCGCGATTTGATGATTAGTCACTTTCCACTGTGATATTGGTGGTCACTGAATTGGCAATAAAACAGTGCTTGTGTGCGAGTTGGTGCATTTTGGCGAGCAGTTCAGGGGATGGCTGGTTATCACCGCTGAAGGTTATCGTGGGTTTCAGCACCACGTCAGTGACTGCCGTTCTTCCGTTTTCCAGCTTTCCTAGCGTGCCGATGGCCTCATCGGCATAGCTTTCAACGCTAAAACGCTGCTTCTCTGCCACTGTCAGAAAGGTCATCATATGGCAACTGGCAATGGCAGCGATAAACGCTTCTTCCGGATCGATGGCTTCTTCTTTCGACCGTTCAGACATAACAAAGGGAGAAGGTGAAGCATCAACAGTGATTCCACCATCAAACGTCCATTGGTGAACAAAGCTCGGCTTGCCATCATGGGTTGATGCTTCGCGGTTTTGCCAGTGAATAGCGACTTTATGTTCTGACATTTGTGGTCTGTCCTTGAGCGTTAATCCTTGCTGATAGAAACAAAAACGCCCTGCTATTTAGCAGGGCGTTTTCCGTTGACGCTTACTGGAACTCTTCGCCAGCCGCGGCAACAAAAGCCATCTCAACCAGATAATCTGGGTCTGCCAACTCTGCTTTCACACATGCGCGGCTTGGTGCAGTGCCTTCTTCAAACCAGTTATCCCACACTTCATTCAGGGCTTCCAGGTTGGCGAAATCAGTGATGTAGATGGTAACAGACAGGATGCGGGTTTTGTCTGCGCCGACGGTTGCCAGCATTTCTTCTGCCTGTGCGAAGATTTGTTGTGTCTGGCCTTTGATGTCTGCACTCAGGTCGCTTTCCGGCACTTCTACAAAGTTTGCAATGCCATTGAATACGGTCACATCTGACCAACGTTTTGTAGGGTTAATTCGATGAATTTTCATTGGGTTACTACCAGATTAAGTTTGACGACACATACTAACATTTGATGACTTAGCACGTCATCTAGGTTAGGTTGAATTATCAGCAATCAAAAATTGTTTGGGTATAAATAATTTAATCACACCTTGTTTTAATTATGCATCACTTGAAACAGATAAGGCTCAATCGGAAATTCAGAAAGTTCGCATCGAAATAAAGCGATGTACAAAGTGTCTACAGTCGATAAGGATATCAACACACAATCAATAAGAAGGAAATAAACAATGAAATGTATTTCGTCGGCAACGCTGTTGGCTTTAACCTTGTCTTCTTCTCTCGCCTTTGCTTCTGATAATTACTCTGTTGATAGTGAAGCCTCTTCCATTAGTTTTGCCACCATCAAGAAATCCTACATCGTTGAACCAGCCACTATCAGCGGCATTGAAGGTAGTGTCGACGCCTCGGGTAAGTTCACTGTTGCCGCTCCGCTCTCATCAATATCCACCGGTATTCCTATTCGTAATCAGCGTCTTAACGATCTTTTCTTTGATTCTAAGAAGTTTCCGATGCTGAAGGTAGAGGGACAGGTTTCTATGCAGGATCTAGACAAGTCAGGCGCGCTACTTCAGCAATCAATTCCCGCGACAGTGACTTTATTTGGTAATACCAAAGAGGTAACGTTGGATATGAATATGATTAAAGATGATGACAATATATTCGCTTTCACTTATAAACCTGTCGTTATTAGCGCTACGACTTTTGGTATTCCAGAAGCCAATTTAAAAGCGGTTTCTGAAACAGTTGGGAACATTGATATTTCCAGCACAGTGCCAGTCAATGTTAGTTTGGTGTTTAAAGAAAAATAAAAACTTTCTGTTTATTGAACGCATAAAATTAAAGCCAGCAGATGCTGGCTTTATTATTTAGTCCGACCGAGTTATTTCGCGACAGCGACAAGTGCGTCAGCCAGATAGTCAATGCGTGACTCCGTCAAACCTGCCACGTTGATGCGGCTGTCACCGACAGCGTAGATACCGAAGTCTGAACGCAGTTGTGCAACTTGGTCTTGGCTCAAGCCCAACATGGAAAACATGCCTTTGTGCTGTTTGATGAAATCAAAACGGTCATCACCTGTGCGCTTCGCCAACGCAGCACTCAAACCTTCACGCAGTGTAATGATTCGTCCGCGCATCGCATCCAGCTCGTCTTTCCATTGCTTGGTCAGTTCATCGCTGGTCAGAATGGTTTCTACAATCGCAGCACCGTGATCAGGCGGCATGGTGTACGTTGCGCGCGCCAGTTGGAGAATGCGCCCTTTTGCATTACCCGCTTCTTGTGCGTTTTTGCCAATAACAATCGCGGCACCTGTGCGTTCACGGTACAAACCAAAGTTTTTCGAGCAAGACGTCGCGATCAGCATTTCTTCTACTGAATCCGCGAGCAGGCGCAGGCCGTTTGCGTCTTCTTCTAAACCATCACCAAAACCTTGGTAAGCAATATCAACAAACGGCGTAAAGCCATTCTTCTGTGCCAGATCATTAATCGCCTGCCAGTGCTCAGGGCGAATGTCTGCCCCTGTCGGGTTATGACAACAGCCGTGCAGAAGCACCACATCATCAGGACCCGCTTTTGACAGTGCATCAATCATGGCATCGGCATCAACCTGCTTGGTCTCGGCGTTGAAGTAAGGATAAAACTTCACGGTCAGGCCAGCCGCTTCCATCACGGGTTTGTGGTTCACGTAGCTTGGGTTGCTGATCCATACCGTGGTGATAGGTTTTGCCAGATACATTAAATCTGCCAGCATACGCAGCGCACCGCTTGCACCCGGAGTTTGCACTGCTGCACTGCGTGAATAGCCGTCTGTACCTTTAAGAAGAAGATCTGTCATCGCCTGGTTGTAGGCTTCACTGCCCGCCAGACCGACATAGCTTTTGGTGGTTTGAGATTCGGCCAGTTGTTGCTGTGCTGCTTTCACCGCCTTCATGATAGGGGTGTTGCCCTGGCTGTCTTTGTAAACGCCAATACCAAGGTCCATTTTTTCGGCGCGGTTGTCTTCGCGGAACGCGACGGAGAGAGACAAAATTGGGTCTTGTAGCGCCGGAGATAGCAGATCTAACATTCGATAACTTCCTTATTTAACGGCCGTGCTGTTTGCTAATAAAGCTACATTACTAAAAGCTCAGCGCCGCGCAACTAAAAAAGCGCAACCCAATATCAATGGATTGCGCTTTTGACTGTAAATTCGTCAAGTGTGATTTACTACTCGAGAATTTCCGGCTTCGGCTGCACATATTTTCGACTGACATCAACGACCGCGACATCTTTTAAATATGTCCTTCCCAACAGCACAGGGAAATTCAGGTGGTGTCTGTCACGCAGCGTAAATTCTGTGGTTTCAGTGACATCCCCAATGGTGATTGGCATTTCGACCACGTAACGACGATCATACCCTTCGGCGCTCGACTGGATAATGCGTACGGTTCTGATGACAGGCAATTCCATCAAGTCGGTTTGCTTGTCGTCATGCGCCAACCGGAAACGTACCCACTCTTCTCCATCTCGCTCAAATTCTTCGATATCAATAGCACTGATAGAGGAAGTTGTTGCCCCTGTATCCACACGGGCTTTAGCGACAACGTTGATCTTGTCAACTCTGACCCACTCTTTCTCACCCATCACCAGTTTTCCGTCTGGCAGGTGTTCATAGCTGTCTGGTGAGTTGTCTGGTGAACTGGCCGCAAAAGCGACTGAGATAGAACCCATAACGAGGAAGATTAAGAAGGCAGCAATACGATGTTTCATTGCGATGTCCTTGTAGTTAAAGCAAATTCATAGAGATGGACAGTGCGGATTGTTGAAAGTTTCTTTGTTGATGGTGACGAAGCCAGAATACATGATGTTTCTGAACTTTGCCTGACCAAACTAGATGTTGAGTATAACAACGCCGCATTGAAGCGGCGTTGGAAATGAGACTAGCAGTTTGCAACCGTACCTTTGTTAACGTGGTGTCAAACGGTGCACAACCTGATTCGAACTGCCTCGCCAAGGTAGCGAAGGATCGGCTAATGCTTTCTCGAATTTACCGTCCACCAGCACATCCACATAGTTCACCACTTCACGCTGTTCGTCGGAGAGGTTTGCTAATGTATATCCCGTCCACATCCAAATGTCTTTGCCTTCGCATTCGTTTCTCACGCGTTGAACCAGCCTAAGAACGCTCTGTAGATTGGCAGGAAGCAGCGGGTCACCACCGCTGATCGACAATCCACGACGCTTGATGCGAGTGTCATTCAAATCCGCAATGATGCGATCTTCCATCGCCTGATCGAAAAGCTCGCCAGACGATGGTGACCAGGTGCTTTGGTTATAGCAGCCTCGGCATTGGTGCTCGCACCCTGACACAAACAAGGTGCAACGTGTGCCTTCGCCGTTAACCACATCAACCGGATAATACTGGTGGAAGTTCATTCTCGCTCGCTTACATGTGCTTAACGCGACGTTTAACTTCTTCCTGCTTGCCGTCGTTGAATGGGCGCGCATCCGGGCTGCCCAGGTAGCCACAAACGCGGCGGGTCACTGACACTTTCGTTGAGTCATGATTGCCACAGCTTGGGCAAACAAAGCCTTTGCTTGAACAATCAAACTCACCCGTGAAGCCACATTCGTAACACTCATCAATTGGCGTGTTCGTGCCGTAGTACGGGACACGCTCGTAACTGTAGTCCCACACGTTTTCTAGCGCTTCGACATTATGCTGAATGTTTGGATATTCGCCGTAGCAAATGAAACCGCCGTTCGCGATAGCTGGGTAGGCCATCTCGAAATCAATCTTGTCGTATGGGTTCACTTTCTTTTCAACATCCAAGTGGAAGCTGTTGGTGTAATAACCTTTGTCGGTAACGCCGTTCACCAACCCAAACTCTTTGGTGTCGATCTTACAGAAACGGCTACACAGGTTTTCACTTGGTGTGCTGTACAGGCTAAAGCCATAACCGGTTTCTTCCTTCCAGCTGTCTGTTGCCGCTTTCAGGTATTTCACAATGTTCAGTGCTTTTTCACGCAGTGCTTCTGAATCGTAAACGTGTTCTTCCACGCCATACAGTGCATTCATGGTTTCGTGAATGCCGATGTAACCAAGGGAAATCGAGGCACGGCCATTCTTGAAGATTTCGCTAACGTCGTCATCAGGGTTCAAGCGAACACCACACGCGCCTTCCATGTATAGGATTGGAGCAACGCGGGCTTTCACGCCTTGAAGACGGGCAATACGGGTGTCCAGACCTTCACGGGCAACGGCTAAGACTTCATCCAACAGTTTGTAGAAGGTTTCTTCACAACCATTGGCACGAATCGCAATACGCGGCAGATTGATAGAAACCACACCGATGTTGTTTCGGCCTTCGTGAATCAGTTCGCCATTTTCTTCATATGCAGACAGGAAGCTTCGGCAACCCATTGGGGTTTTGAACGAGCCTGTCACTTCTACCACTTTGTCGAAGTTCAGGATGTCTGGATACATACGTTTTGACGCACATTCCAATGCCAGTTTTTTAATGTCGTAGTTTGGTTCGCCGTCATTCAGGTTCAAGCCAGATTTCAGGCTAAACACCAGTTTCGGGAAAACAGCGGTTTTACGGTTCTTGCCCAAACCGGCAATACGGTTACGCAAAATAGATTGCTGAATAAGACGCGCTGCCCAGGATTCACCCAAACCAAAACCGAAGGTAACAAACGGCGTTTGACCATTCGCGGTATGCAGGGTGTTCACTTCGTATTCCAGCGATTGGAAAGCGTCGTAACACTCTTTTTCGGTGCGCGCGCGGGCATAACTTTCTGGGTCTGGAATATCCCACTCGCGCGCCACCATCAGATGTTTTTCGTAGCTGATTTCAACGTACGGTGCCAAGGTTTCATCAATACGGTTAATTGTGGTGCCGCCATAAATGTGGCTGGCTACCTGCGCGATGATTTGTGCCGTCACTGCTGTTGCAGTCTGGATGGATTTCGGCGTGTCGATTTCCGCATTACCCATCTTGAAGCCGTGCGTCAGCATGTTCTCAAGGTCAACGAGCATACAGTTGAACATCGGGAAGAATGGTGCGTAATCCAGATCGTGGTAATGAATGTCGCCTTGCTCGTGCGCGCGAACCACCGCTTTCGGCAGCATGTACTGCTTTGCGTAGTGTTTCGCCACAATGCCCGCCAACAAGTCGCGTTGGGTTGGGATCACCTTGCTGTCTTTGTTGGCGTTCTCGTTTAGGATATCGGAGTTGGTTTGCTCAACCAGACCACGAATTTCGTGGTTCAGGCGGCTTTTCTTCTCACGAATACTGTCACGATCATGTCGGTACTCAATGTATGCACGGGCAACCGCCTTGAATGGCCCAGCCATCAGGTGGTTTTCTACCGCATCCTGAATTTGATTGATATCCACTTCATCGCTGCGCATAAACTGCGCGAGCACGCCATCTGCTACTGCTGCCGCATAGGCTTGATCCATGTCTTCTACTGCAAACGCCGCGCTCAGTACCGCATCCTGAATACGTTGGCGCTCGAAAGGTACGCGGCCTCCATCGCGTTTGATGACAACAGGTTTCACAAATAGCTCCTCAACAAATCGGCCCTCTTTTACTGCAAGGGAAAGAAAATCAGGTTGACCACTTTGGCTAGTAAGTAGTCGTCACGTCTGGGAAAGTAGTCAGCCATATCCATGAAAAAGCGCGCCATTTCGCGTTACTTGACCGATATCGAACAAGGATCCGGCAAGATCCAATCGGCCTACACGCAAATGTGAATGGCGTCAAGAAATACCAAATATGGGTGAATTCATAGCTAGAACTACAATATGTGGTGTATTAGACCGTCGAGGCGAACGGGATACTTTGATTTAGATCATGGCCTAGGGGGATGCGATTTCTATCTAGTCGATTAGTGTGGACAAACTTCAAGAAATGAAAAAAGCCTGTCAAATTTTGCTACAGACTCCCCAAATTCTTTATGTTGTAAAAACTGTGCGATACCGTATGCACTACTATGAGCTTGAAAGCCTTGTATTTTCTGACTCTCAGCTCACCTATTTTAAGAACAAATACTTAGTAACCACTTAGCAAGCATTTAATGAATTCAGCGAGCCCATCAAGACAGCGTATTTTATTCAGGCGGACCATTGGTTCTTGGCTTGCTGTTGTCATGCCAGTGGTAATGCTGTTGCAGATCTCCAGCGCGTATGCGTCCTTGTCTATCGCTACCTGGAACATGGAGTGGCTGAGTGATAAAGATGACATCATTCAAAGCAAACGAACGCCTGAAGATTACTTGATGATGCAAACTGTCTCTTCGGTGATTGATGCCGATTTGATTGCTTTTCAGGAAGTGGACAGTGAAACCTCTCTGGCAAAGGTGCTCAACCCTGACGAGTATGATTACTACTTTTCCGATCGCTCTAATTACTTCAAGAAAAGTCGCCGCAGCCAACAGTTCACTGGCTGGGCAGTCAAAAAAGGCATCAAGGTCATC
Organism: Grimontia sedimenti; assembly: GCF_011045095.1. Taxonomy (GTDB): domain Bacteria; phylum Pseudomonadota; class Gammaproteobacteria; order Enterobacterales; family Vibrionaceae; genus Enterovibrio; species Enterovibrio sedimenti. The sequence goes on along the minus strand of NZ_JAALDL010000003.1, from coordinate 174,315 downwards.
GACCATCAGGATTATCAGCCACTCGGTTTACCCACTTTCCTCTCAAGGGGGGATTTACGTTATGGTGCGTATATCGAAGTGGTACGCGAAAACCAACCTTCCCTGCATCTTCTTTCCATTCATTTAAAATCTGGCTGTTTCGAAACGCCTGTCCGCCGCAACAACAGTTGTAAGAAACTGGATAAGCAAATCGAAGCCCTTGGGATCTGGATCAACGCCCGCATAGAGCTCGGGCAGGAATTTGTGATTGCCGGAGATTTTAACCACTACATGAATGAAAAAAACGAGTGGGTCTGGAAGCAGCTTATTGAGGAAGTGGGCGAAGAGAACCTGGTGAAACTGACTCACGATACGGATGCGAAATGCAAAGCGAGAAAATACAACTATCGTACCAAGCGTTGGGAGCATGTTGTTTACCGCAAACTCATCGATCACATCGTCGCTAGTCCTGGCGCACTGCCACTGTCGGATATGCCAGAGCCGCGTCAATATCAATACTCTTACCACGCTGTTGCGACTTATCGTCTTTCCGATCACTGTCCTGTGATTGTCGACTTGTAGTTTTCTGATAAAAACCCCAAATGCCCCCGTTTTGCGGCGCTTTAAAGCCGCTCTGACATCTCACTGACAATACAAGCAATACCCGCATTTACAATGCGCTAAAACGAGAACAACGGAACACCGAAATGACTTTTTCCAAAGCACCTTTGCTTGCTGCTGCCCTGCTGATTTCTTCTCCCTCTTTTGCTGCACCAGAACTGGTTCCTGCCACCATGCTCGATTACGGACACTACGAAAAAGTAGAAGAAGTGACCATTCATGGTGACATCAACCAGAACATCGTTAATCTGGCCGAAACCAACCTAACTGACAAAGACGCTGATCTGTTTGTGATTGACGAAATCAGTGAAGACATCGACCGCAATATGTTGGTATTGTACGTGTCTTTGTATAACGACCTGAACGACGGTTTGGTTAAGGCCAAATAAGCATCAAAGCGTTTTCAACGCGGTTTTAGTGGTTGTCCTTTCGTTGTAGAATCTCTGCACGTGAAGGACAACAATAAAATACAATGATTACTGGCACTCTGAGCAAAATGAAAAGCACGCTGGATAACGGCGTGAATTACTCCCTTCCTGTTGGTGACACCGACATCTCCCTGAACTCCCTGATTGGTAAATCTCTTACACTGACGTACACCGGCAACATCTATTGCGATGCTTGTGGTAACAAAACCAACAAGAGCTTCAGCCAGGGTCACTGTTTCCCCTGCACTAAGCGACTGGCACGTTGTGATATGTGCATCCTGAAACCGGAAACCTGTCACTTTGCTGAAGGTACTTGTCGTGAGCCGGAGTGGGCAGAACAGTTCTGCATGACCGACCATGTGGTTTATCTTTCGAATACTTCGGGTTTGAAGGTCGGCATTACCCGTGCGAATCAGATCCCGACCCGCTGGGTTGATCAAGGCGCGACACAAGCACTGCCAATTCTGAAGGTAAAAAGCCGTCATCTGTCTGGTTTGGTGGAAATTGCGATTGCAGAATTTCTGGCGGACAAAACCAATTGGCGGGCGATGCTTAAAGGTGACAATGTCGAGTTAGATTTGCATGAAGAAGCGCGCCGACTGCTGCCGCAAATTGATGCCAAGATTTACAGTCTGCGCCTGCAATATGGTTTCGACGCCGTTGAACCGATTCAAAACGACATCATCGACATCAGCTTTCCAGTGACGGAATACCCAACCAAAATTACGTCACTGAACTTCGATAAAGATCCTGTGGTTTCCGGCGTACTGAAAGGCATTAAAGGCCAGTATCTGATCTTCGATACCGGTGTGATTAATATTCGCAAGTTCACCAGTTACGAAGTGACGGCAGAATATTAAACCGATAATCCCTCTCCATTTGGGAGAGGGAATCTTTCCAAACTAGTCCAGCGTCACCTTGAACTGCTTTCCACCCCAACCATGCACGCTGTCATGCGCTTCAACGTACACTTCCGCAATATCATCCGAAATCATTACACCTGAAAGGCTGCGGGTGAAGGGCTGTTCGTTGACATGGGGATGGTGTAGCACCCGCGTTCCCAGCACTTCGCCCTCTGCGGTGACAACTCGCCAGGCATCGGCATAGTGATCCCAGCCTTCGTCTGCATGTTCGACGGTGGCAGAAAAACGGTAAGACTCACCACTTTTAGTCGCTGTTGCATTCACCACATCGGCCTTTCCAGCCCAAACGGTTCCCGCCAAGAACATTAAACTTGCAGCGATCAGTCTTTTCATTTTTCCGTCCTTCTCTAGGGGCTGTTGACCTTTGGTGATGATTTTTGCAGCAGTTTGCGGGGATTTTATGCAAGGCAGAGGCTTCGATGTGTAGCTGGCCTACATGAGAAGCCGATAACGTAGCAGAAATTCCCCACAAACGCTGCCCGAAGGGTTCTGCCCTAAGTGTTTTATGCTTTGTTGAGGTGTATTTGCTTAGAATGACTAGGCGGCACACACCTCGCCGCGCCCAAAACGCTTATGGCTAGAACAAAATTTAACCACCAAAGGTCAACAGCCCCTAGCGTTTAATGGCGATCCCTGTCGCTTCTGACACAGCATTCAGGTTTTCTTCTGAACCTAATGACAAGCTCCAATTCACTGTGCCGCCATTGGCAATCAGCATACAGGGAGCGCCCAGCAAACTGATGTCGTCGGTCTGAGCCTGAAGTGTCATCTGATTTTCCTGAAACTTCACCATTACTTCATGCATGGTCGCAATAACGCGGCCACCGGGAATCGTAATCACCATGACTATTTCCCTTTGTGCTGCAGCACCGCCATGGTCAGGCGACTGGTACACACTAAACGGCCGCGCTCATCAGTGATTTCAATCTGCCAAACCTGTGTCGTTGCGCCCATGTGAATCGCTTTGGCTGTACCTGTAACCTGCCCAGAACGCATTGCGCGAATATGGTTAGCGTTAATATCCAGACCGACACAGTACTTGTTTTCTTCCACTGCCATATTGGCTGCCAGCGAGCCTAAGGTTTCTGCAAGCACAACTGACGCGCCACCATGCAACATACCTAGCGGCTGATGCGTTCGGGAATCTACCGGCATCGTGCCCGTCAGGCTGTCATCACTGAATTCGGTGTAAACAATACCGAGATGTTCCACCAAGGTGTTTTTCGAAGTGGCATTCAAGCCCTCAAGTGAAATGGGTTTCTTCCAGATAGACAAAACAAGTCCCTTCAATAATTTTTATGGTTTTAGCTATTATCTTTGTTGTCACTGTCTTTCGCTACCGGCTTCTATCGCAATCGGTGACATTTAAGGCTCTCCAAGGGTCTTTGTTGTTTAAATCAGGTCTATCGATCCTTTACTATATAGCCAGGATTATTAAGGGCTTAAGGAATAGCTTCATGAAGATCAACAAAATCAAATACACAGTCGCTGCAGCGCTGTTGAGTGCGTTGATTGCGGGTTGTACGACTTCGCCAACCGGACGCAGCCAGTTTATTCTCGTCTCGGGTGCAGAGATGGCGACACTGGGCGCACAATCTTTTTCTGAACTGAAACAAAACGAGAAAATCAGCACGGACAAAAAGACCAATGCTTACGTGCAGTGCGTAACCGATGCAATTTTAGAAGTGACGCCACCCCAGCCGGATTTTGATAAATGGGAAGTGGTGGTTTTCGACAGCGACCAAGTGAATGCCTTCGCACTGCCCGGCGGGAAAATCGGGGTTTATACTGGCCTGCTGAAAGTCGCTAGAACGCAAGATCAACTGGCGTCTGTGATCGGTCACGAAATTGGTCACGTGATGGCGAACCACGGCAGCGAGCGCGTTTCAAGCCAAGTGGCTGCAAATAGTGCCTTGCAGATCACCAGCATTGCACTGGGTGCGTCAGGTACCGCAGACGCTGACTTGATCATGGCGGGGTTGGGCCTTGGTGTGAACGTCGGCGTATTGCTTCCATTTAGCCGCACCCACGAATCAGAATCGGATTTGATTGGTGTGCGATTGATGAACGAAGCTGGCTTCGATCCTAACCATAGTGTTGCCTTGTGGCGAAACATGGCAAAAGCTTCTGATGGCGCTCCACCGGAGATTCTCTCCACTCACCCATCACACGACACCCGAATTTCTGACTTGCAGGCAGCTATCAACGAATTGCCACCGCCGACCCGAAAAGCACCAGACTGCGGCCGCCCAAATCTGTTCGGCTAACACTGTGTGATTAATTGAATGTCGGAAACAAAAATGCCAGCGATGACGCTGGCATTTTTCTATCTGCAAAGTGCTATTCAGAAGCTAAAGCCTCCCCCGTCACATCTGCCACAGAGATAAACATATGCTGTGCTTCACCACGCAAGTTCACCATAGGGTTTAACGTGACATTTTGGTACATAAAGCTCGCTTGCCCGGTGATAGGACGGACATTGCGGCAATGGAAAAGATAAGGGCGTTGCTTCCACACCACAAAGCTCCGGCATTTCAGCTCAAACACTGGGCGACACTTGGCGCGGAACCAACTTTCCGGAATTTCAGGGAACACATCAAACAGTGATTGCCCTTTCACCTTGTTTGGGTGCTTGCCCGTGTGGTGAACCATAAAGCCGTTCCACATATGGATGTTGAAATCGCGGTCGACAACAATCAAACCCATGTCGATATTTTGAACCATATCGACCATCCAGTTGAATTGTTCAAATTCTGGTGAGTCAATCATGGTTACTCCTCGTCATCCATCAGGTAAGCCAGTTTCGCGTCCAGAAGTGGTAAGGATTCATCAACCAGCAGCAGCAACAAATCACACTTGATGTTGGTGCCGTCAATGGCGTAACTCACTTCGATTGTCACCGTGCGCTTCCAGGTACCGTGCATGTTTTCCACCAGCTTATCGACCGATTGGTGTTGGCCAATAATGGCGGGATAACTTTGTGCGAATACCAAACCCGCTTGCTCACCGATACCAGAAAGGAACGCACTGATCAGCACGTTACTGACATCAACAAGCACTTCGAGATCATTATCAATGGTGCCATCGTCCGGATAATCCAGAATGCCCAGCAGGTCTTTCATCGAGGAATCAGAGATCAGCATCAAGGCTTCACCCGCAAGCCCCTCCCCGCTGAATCCCTGACAGATACCATTCATATTGTCGTTATTCGCCAGGTGCTTGATGGTCATGGTGAGCTCGCTGACCTCTAGCACGTTAACCTGTGGCAGCGGCATATGAACGAACACGTCAAAGTAACGCGCTAGCGAATCAGCTGCTCGACCCATCGCCACGTTCACCACTTCCATGTACATTTCGCGGCGGCCAATTTTCATGTCCACCGGCGGTTGAGTAGGTTTTGGTGAAGTTGAAGGTTCGCTGTTTTTGAAAGGTTGTAAAAGCTCAATCAGTTTCTCCTGACTGACGGGCTTTTGAACGAATGCTTTTGCGCCCAGAGAGAGGACTCTCTCTTGCGCCTTTGGTTGGATATCGCCTGATACGACAAAGACAGGAACATTGATGCTGTTGGCTCGCATCACTTCCAGTGTTTCAAAACCGTCCATTTCTGGCATGGTCAGATCAAGAAACATGACATCGAAACTGGAAGACTGAAGTTGCTCGATGGCGACTTTGCCATTTTCCGCGAACGTCACTTCTGCATTAACAAATGCTGGCAGCGACCGGGCAAGTTGCTTTCGTGCTAATGCAGAGTCGTCGGTGATTAATACTCGGGTTGTCAAAATCTCCACCCCTAAATCCGGCTGCGTATTCTATTGATTGGAATTGTTGTTGTAAGCAAGGCTACGAAATATAACGCAATTTTCAAGGAAATATGACCTTACTCCCATAAGCATAGTTGTTAAACAAGCCTATTGGTCTCTGTGGAAGTAATTTAATGTGATGGGGAGAGGGATTGACCGGTTTTCGACTCCCCCATTTGGTACTAAGGATGATCAGGAAGTGGCACATTACCAAATGCTGAAAGTTCCCTTTTCACTTTGTCGAGATCTGAGCTCAGATGGTCAAATTGCTCAATCATGGCGTTATTTTCGGCTTTTAGTGCATTGAAGTTATCGCAATCATTTTCCGATACTTTGTTCCAAGAATTACCTTTTTTGAACTCCGAGCATGCCTTCTGGCTGAGCTCCAGCTTGTGCGCGCCTTTCAGGATCTTCTCATTCAGATCACTGACCGCTTTAGTCAGCCGGTAACGCTCAGCGTACAATACATCGGTGTCCGTCACGCGTTTTTTGAGCTGGGCAATGGCGACAGACTTTTCTTCCAATGTCTTTTCCATTGCATCCGCTTTGCCAGCGTAAGTACGGGATTTTTCTCCCAGCGTCGCTTTCAACGCCGTTATCTCAGCCTGCTTTTCTTCCAGCTGCTGGGCGAGTGACTCAGCGTGCTCTGTCGCGGCTTCACCTTGCACGTTGACTTGCGCTAACGCTTCCTGCGCTTCGGCCAAAGCAACTTTTGTCTCGGATAGCTCGGCCTTCACGTCATCAAGTTGCAAGGAGATGCTATTTTCTACCGAAGACCAGTGGTTAGTGGCCACCAGTCCGCCCAAAAGTAAACCGCCGGCAAACAGCAATGCACCTTTTTTGTTTGTGCTTGTCATTATGTTTTCCTTGCAGTCGCAACTGCGTATTCCCCAAAAAATAACTGCCACCATGATAGCCTATGGTGGCAGTTATTAATGTTAGCTGATGGAAAAAATCTTTAGTTTTCCGCTATCTGATTAAGGTTTGACCAAAGTGACGTCACCTTTTGGAATACAACAACATGCGAGCACAAGACCGTCTTCTTTCTCACCGGGGAACAGGGCTGGCATGTCAGGTTGTTCTACTTCACCTTCGACCAAGCGAAGCTTACAGCAACCACACACACCTGCACGGCAACTGTAATCCACATATACACCTGCCTCTTCCGCCTGAACCAAAATCGGACGCTGGTTTTCACCGCGGATGAACTCACCTTCAATGTTTATGTTCACTTCCATCGCTGGCGCGTCATTGCCCACAGTTGGTGGAGTGAAGAACTCCTGATAACGTTGGCTTTCCGGCACACCCAAGGTTTCCAGCAGATTCATGGCGGACTCCATAAACCCTTCAGGACCACAAACAAAGACTTCACGCTGCGGCAGTTTTGGTAACAATGCCAAATGTTCCTGACTCAAGCGGCCAGACATTCCCTGCCAATCCGCTGCAGGCTGACTGAGTATGGTCATGACTTTTAGACCCGCGTGCGCATCTTCCAATGATTTCAGTTCATCCGCGAAGGGAATATCTGCTTCTGTACTGCATTGATGCAGGAAAATCACATCATTGATTTCGTTGTTATCTGCCAGCGCACGAAGCATCGACATCATGGGCGTGACACCGCTACCACCAGAAAGCAAGAGCAATGTCTGACGCTTGCCTGAATCATCACTCAGGTGGAACTGACCGTCCGGTTGCTGTGCTTTGATTTTGTCGCCGGCTTTTAGATTGTCGTGAAGCCAGTTTGACACCAAACCACCATCGACACGTTTAACGGAAATCGACAGCTTTTCGGGACGAGTTGGCGAGGAAGACAGCGTATAACGACGCTGGATGCGTTCGCCATCGATCTCCAGTTCAATAGGAAGATGCTGACCGGCTTTGTAACTTGGTAACGTGCCCTGCTGGCTGGTAAACCAGAACGTTTTGAAATCAAGGGCGACGTCTTCAACTTCGCTGCATTTGAGATTTAGCTTTGGCGTGGTGTTGTCTTCGTAGACTTCTGGCTCACGGTACTCAAGGACTTTGATCTCATCGTCTGCAGAAATCAAACCTTCATTCAGCGCAACCAAATTCATGCCGAAATTCACGTTGCCGTCTTTGTCGGTGCGGAACTGGCTCAACGTGGTGATAGGTTCGCCGTTCACACGGAATCGACCGCTTTCCAGATCCAGCGTGGTGAACACACAGCGACTGCAAGGACGGTCAACTTGAAACGTCACACCACCAATACGGATTTTCTCCCAGCGGTCTTCTTCAAACGCTTCACAACCGGTTGCGACAATGTTGGTCCGGAACTGATCCATGATGTGTTTATCGGGCGAGCGTTCGTTCAATGCTTCCAGAGAGGCTTCTGAAATCACCAAAAGCGGATAACCATCAGCAAAACTCACCTGGGTTTGCGCACTTTGAGAGTAACGCGGCGACGATTCTTCGCCCGTAAAGAGCAATTGCTTATTACCGCCTAACAGGTGACTGAACCAGGCATTGGCGGTGGATGTGGTGGAGTAACCCGCGAACTCATCTTTCCAGACGCCCGTTTGCACTTCACTCATGGAGAATTGAGAGTACTTCAACACCAAAGGAGACATGGTGGGATGAGTCAGCGTAATACCATTGGACTGAATACCCACCGACACTTCAGTCAGCTTTGGCTCGGTGCGTCCGGTGACCATTTTCCCCGTGCTATCCGTCACCATAAAGCGGCGATCGAAACTCAGGCCAATTTTTTCAACCCAAGCATTAGAGAGCGAGATGCCTCCTGCCGATTTAACGGGAAATACATTTATCTGGCTGACTTTTGTGCTCACGCTGACTCCTTTCATATGTAAACGCCGATTCCGTATTTTACAGAATCGGCGTTTGATTGCTCCAACAAACTGTTCAGTAAGAGAAATGCTTCACTTGTCCATACGTGAACTAACTGGCAATGCTTTCTCCGTTTGCAGCAATGATCTGGTTGAGTCGGTCAGGTTCACTCACCAATGCAGGGAACTTGAGGTACAAGTGGTGCAAACAGGTGAGACACAGTGAAATACAGTCATTGGTTTTCTCACGGATTTCTTCCGCATCCCACCAGGCTTCACCAGAGAGAATAAAGTTCCAGTCACTTTCCAATGTTTCAGCCAACTCTACCGCCACTTCCGAATCGCCTTTCACCAGCACACCCACAGCTTTGGCAACATTTTCAGATTGCGCCCCCGCACCGAAAATATTCCGAAGCGCGAGGATCGCATCTAACAAGCCATCTAAACGGTCGGGCTGTCTCGCCGCGCTGAACAGCCTTCCGAAAGCAAGTCGAATACCCGTTGAATCAGTATCTTCCAGCAACAGGCTCCAGTTTTCCAAATCATCCAACACACTGTTAGTGACTGATACGGGCTCTTCTGCTTCTTTAACGGTATCGACAATCTGTTTTGCCCCTTCCAGGGAAAAGGGATCGATATGCCATGCCCATTCTGGCGCGACGAAAGGCGGGGTTTGCTCTAGGAAGCACATTGCCATACACAAGGTAATGTTCAGCTCGGTCGCGACTTTATCGTTCTCCGCATCCATCACATCGTCCGGCCATTCATCATCTTCCAGCAAGTCACCCACATTGATGGCGTAAGCAAAACCAGATTCCAACATAAAGCCGCTGTCTTTGCGTTTAGCCATCTGGCTCGGCAGTTGGAGTACATATTCAGCAATGGCCGGCGTGTAGCGGCGAATGGTTCCCCACTTGGTATCCAAGGCATCGAAATCAATCAAGGCAGCATTGCGGAAGCCAACAAACAGCGGGATCTGTGCAACTTCGCCATCGGCTACACTTCTCGCAATTTCAAGCATCTCGAGTACGGTCTCGACAAAGATGTCCGCAGAGATTGGCCCACGCACACGCATTAAGTCGTAGCTGTTGATCAATAGCGCTGCGGGAAGCGAGGAAAGCGTGATCACGCCACGCTTGCCTTTAGAATCCGCATAATGGCCGAAGGTTTCGCTTGGCTCGTTGCCAATCGTCTCGAAGACCCGCTCAAAGGAATGATCTTCAATGAAATGTCGATACAAGGTCTTGTGGCCGGGCAGATTCATGATCGCCGCGCTCAAATGACCCGAAGCACGGTAAAAAAGATGAGGACGAGCCCCTGCTTTTACCAGAAACAGTGGATAAAGCTCAGCCGCAACATTCGCCAAGCTTCGCGCGAGCGGATCTGTCGCATTAACTACCGGCGTTACACCGCCATTTTGGCGACGCCAGACAGAAAACATATGCTGACCATTCTGCAGCACGTGCGGCAAACGATGGAAAAAGGATTGCTCGATGTCACCCTGTGAAACCGCCACGGCACGCATTTGTCGGCACAGTTGGACATAGGAAGACAGTGTGTCTTTTTGCTTGGCGTTCAGGCGTGCCTGGTGCTGCAGCACCAGCCTCGCATCCGCTTCAGAAACGTTCAGGATATAACTGACAACGCGATGCCCCATGGCTTTGACGAAATTCGGGATAGGTTCTTTCAACGGCATGTCACCCCCAGCGTCAATCTCTTCCGCTACACCCCATTTAGCGAGAGAGTCGTCTATCCAAACAGCGCTCACGAGAGGCTATTTGATCGTATCACCACGTGCTTTGAGAAAAGGCAGGCTGTTTGGACTTCTTATGCTTTAGTTATCGGCAGCGCGTTAGAAAAATATAGCAGCTACCCGACAAGATCTTTCGAGCCACTGGGCTGTTTCTTGAATTTCCATTGTCAGTTGAGAGAGTTACCGGTAGCAATTTTTTTCAGCGCCGACCACACTTTTTCTCCTGACGGATGCAATCGCGACTGATACCGGTACGCATAGTAAGCAACTTTCCGGACATGCTCCTTTTCTCCCAACACGATCAAGCGACCATCTCTGATTTCATCTTGAATCGAAAAGTCCGGTAACCATGCCACTCCCTGACCTTTGACGGCCTGAAGTTTTAACATGTCGACCATCGACGAAAGGAAGACGGTTTTTAGATTGAGCTCAGTGCGAAGGGAATCTGTTTGTCGTCCCATGTATGACGTCGGGTTATAGGCCAGCCATGGTGTTGCTTCTTCAGTGGTGAACGAAAATTTTGGCAACCCTTTTTCGTTGGGCGCGGTAACGGGTAGCAAATCAGCATGACCGACCTGAATGTAATCGAACGGCGGTAATTTCAGGTGTTCGTTCTCAAACGCCAATAACAAGTCACACTCGCCTTGTTGTAGTGCGTCTACGGCTTCATCCACGTTCATCGCATCGACACTCAGCATAGGCTGTGTTTCAGACGTAAAAGCTTTTTGAATGGCGAGCGTCATATCCAAAGCGAGAGAATGGGCTGAAGCAATACGTACCACACTGCCATCTGAGTAGTTGAGAGCGGAGATCTGGCTGATCCCCTCTTCCATCTGATGAACCAAGGTTCTCGCGGTAACCCGGAATATTCGGCCACTGGCGGTTAATGCGACGGGGGTTTGGGTGCGGTCAATCAGTTCAGCGCCGACAGACTGCTCCAGCATACGAATGCGGCGTGAAAAAGCAGGCTGGGTAATATTTCTAAGCCCTGCTGCCGTCGAAAAATTCCGTGTTTCTGCCAATGCCAGAAAATCTTCCAGCCACTTACTTTCGATATTCACGCCAACTTCCCATGCTTTGTCTCTGTTCCTATCGGCATTTTAATTTCAAAGACAAAGATTAAACCGACACCAATCACATTTTTATTAGTTTTCGATAACCGATTGGCATGGGCAAATCACAAACGGCATTTTTCTGGAAGGACCAACCCACCTATAGTGAAAACATCACCTTAGGACTTCATGCAGCACGCAAGGCGTGCCGGAGAAAAGTAAAACAATGAACATCCCAGCCCCTTACCTTCTTATGCTCGGCGACAGCCATGACCCGCTTGCGATTAAAACTGCCCGTGGTATCCACTACTGGCGACCAGAGAAATGTCTAGGCCAATTACGTTTGAACGATGGTGTACCTTCACTTGGCCTTCCAGAAATGGATGCCAATACTGCATACGCGCAAGGCGCCCAAACCTTTGTTCTGGGTACAGCAAACGCCGGTGGTGTGTTGGCAGAACACTGGATCCCAGTGATTGTTGAAGCGATTGAACTGGGTATGCATGTCGCCTCTGGATTGCACCAACGTTTGGCGGATGTGCCAGCTATTGCAGAAGCGGCTGAAAAAGCGGGCGTTCAACTGTTCGACTTACGCCACTACGCGGAAAAACTGGATGTCGGGAATGGTAAGAAACGCTCTGGTCGACGTCTGCTTACTATCGGTACCGACTGTTCCGTCGGCAAAATGTTCACCACCTTGGCGCTCGAAAAGGCGATGAAAGCACGCGACATAAAAGCTACCTTCTGCGCAACAGGGCAAACAGGCATTTTGGTCGAGGGTAAAGGTATCGCTGTCGATGCAGTGATCTCAGACTTTATCGCAGGTGCAACAGAAGCCTTGTCGCCGGCATGTGATGCCGATGAGTGGCAACTGATTGAGGGTCAAGGCTCCCTACTCAACCCTGCATTTTCGGGCGTCACCATGGGCCTGCTGCATGGTTCCCAGCCGGACGCATTGGTCCTTTGTCACGAAGCGAATCGCCCTCACACCCGTCACATGCCTCATATGCCAATGCCAGAAGTCAAAGACATCATGGAGCTGGGTTTGCGATTAGCAAAGCTAACCAATCCAAATCCTCGCTTTGTCGGCATGGCCATCAATACTTCAGCCTTAAGCGAGGACGAAGCCAAGGTCTATCTTAAAGAGATGGAAGAAAAGCATGGATTGCCAGCCACCGATCCGGTCCGATTCGGTGTTGAAAACATCGTCGACCGTTTGGTCAGCAGTTTCGGGGATTAAGATGCAAATTAGCGCGCAGATAGTCACATACACACTTAAACGCCCTTTTACGATTTCTCGTGGTAGCCGTACCCAAGCGGAAGTGGTTCAGGTAACTATCGAGAAAGACGGCAAAAAAGGGCTTGGGGAATGTTCGCCTACCGGACGTTACGGGGAATCTTTCGATAGCGTGTTAGCGCAAATTGATTCGGTAAAAGGAAAAGCCTTTGATCGTTCACAATTGAAGACGCTTTTACCCGCCGGTGCTGCCCGTAACGCACTGGATTGCGCGCTATGGGATCTGGAATCAGAAAACTTCCCTGATGGCTTTTCATTACCCGCGCGTATTCAAACTGCGATGACGGTATCGATAGCAACACCGCAGGAAATGGCGGATGAAGCCAAGGCCTATGTGGAGCAAGGCGCTACACTAATTAAGGTCAAGCTCAATGGCGACGAAGTGTTTGAAAGACTCTCGGCTGTTCGTGCTGCAGCACCAGATACCCTATTGATTGTCGATGCCAATGAAGCCTGGGGGAATCTGGATATCGAAGCGACGATTCAGCAAATCTCACCGCTGAATATCGCCATGGTTGAACAGCCCTTACCAGCTGCGGAAGACGAAGCGTTACGTCAGATAAACAGCTCCATTCCTTTATGCGCAGATGAAAGCTGCCACACCGCAGATGATGTCGAGAGCCTCGTTGGCAAATACCAGATGGTGAATATCAAACTGGACAAAACCGGCGGTTTAACGGCAGCGTTTGAATTGGAACAAGCCGCAAGAGCAAAAGGCATGCAAGTGATGGTGGGATGCATGCTTGGCAGTTCCATTGCGATGCGCGCTGCATTACCTGTTGCGGCAACGGCAGTGCTTGTAGATTTAGATGGTGCATTCCTTATTAGTGACGACATTCAGGGCGGTTTACATTATCAGAACGGACATATTGTTCTGTAGTCATATTCCCGCCTCACAGAGAGGGTGAAACACTTTCATAGTGTTTCACCCTTTTTTGTGGGTTTGAATCGAGTCACGTAATTAGTGGGCGAAATTGAGACAAATTGTTAATGGCCATCTTGACCGCCTAGATAGTGCCCACTATTCTAGCGTACATGTGTACGCTGGAAATTCGCGGTATTAAACATGGAATCAAATAACACTAATAAACCACCGATCATTTGGCTGAACGTCTCGGTATTTGTCGTCACTTTTGCGGTCGCCATGATTGGTACGCCACTTTGGGCCTATTACCATGGCTTCGATTGGGCCCAAATCGCGATGCTCCTTGTCGCTTTCACCTTTAGCGGTATGTCTATCACCGCGGGTTACCACAGGCTCTGGTCTCATAAAACCTACGAAGCTCACCCTATTCTGAAATTCATTTTTGCTCTTGGCGGCGCTTATGCTGTTCAAAACAGCATCCTTCACTGGTCTTCCGACCACCGCGTACACCACCGTCATGTTGATGACAACGATACCGACCCCTACTCCGCTAAACGCGGTTTCTGGTACTCACACATCGGATGGATGCTGCGTGAGTATCAAAAACACCGTTATTCTGACTACAGTAACTGCCGTGATCTCCAGAAAGACAAAATCGTCATGTGGCAGCACAAGTACTACCTGCCATTGGTCATCGCGACTAACTTCGGTATTCCGATCGCTTTCGGCCTCCTTCACGGTGACTTATGGGGTGCCATTATCCTGATTGGTTTCACACGTCTGGTACTTAACCATCACTGCACTTTCTTTATTAATTCACTGGCCCATATCTGGGGTAAACAACCTTACACAGAGAAAAACACAGCGCGTGACAACGGTATTCTGGCATTCCTGACTTTCGGTGAGGGCTACCATAATTTCCACCACATCTTTGAAAATGATTACCGCAATGGCATCTACTGGTGGCAGTTTGATCCAACAAAGTGGCTGATTAAATCAAGCAGCTGGCTTGGGTTGACGAAAAAGCTTCGTATCACGCCACCAGATCGCATCGAGAAGGCAAAGGCAAGAATGATGCTGAAAAATATTCAAGCGCGTTTGAGCCTTACGCCAAATGCGACACATCGCCTGCAGATTGTTGAGCAAGAATATGAGGCCTTGGTATCTCGCATGAGTGAATACTATGAAGCGAAGAAGCGACTGCTTGACCTGAAGAAGCAGAACCTGCTGAAGAAGTACGAGCGAGCCATTCTGGTGCAGCAATTGCAGATCTTGAAGGCAGACTTTCAGAAGCAGAAGCGTAATTGGGTGACTCTCACTGCTTCCTATGCCTAACTGGCCAATGAGACCATCTACGCAAAAGGGCAGAGAAATCTGCCCTTTTCTTTTTTGAAACGATAACCTCTTCAATTCGCTCGAAACTCACAAGGAATCGTATGAACGTTGGTCGCCTTCCAGTTTGGTGGTTTATCATCATCGGAGTTGCTTCGAATCTACTCGCCGAGATGGTACTCAGCCAGTTTGGATTTAGCTACGATATTTTCAGCGAAGCATTCAACCTAGGGAAACTACTCATCGACTCAGGTGTATTTGTTGGGTTCTTTATTGTGCTTAGCTTGGCATACTTTAAAATCTCAGCTCATAGAAACACTTCATCATGATTCAACGCCGTGTTTATCGCACACGAGACGCCGAGCTGCTTTTATCAAAAACTTTCTGATGGAACGTATAGAACCTAAAGGTCAATAACTTGGAAATCCGACAAGCAACACCACTCGATATCGAAGAGATATTCGATATCTATAAACAAATTGCCCAACAACACTTCG
Organism: Grimontia sedimenti; assembly: GCF_011045095.1. Classification (GTDB taxonomy): domain Bacteria; phylum Pseudomonadota; class Gammaproteobacteria; order Enterobacterales; family Vibrionaceae; genus Enterovibrio; species Enterovibrio sedimenti. The sequence goes on along the minus strand of NZ_JAALDL010000003.1, from coordinate 158,964 downwards.
ATAACGCTCCGAATGCCTTTAACCCTCCCTCACAGGAAGACAAGCGTTTTTTGCTTTCCAAAATCCAAGATGAAGCCTGGTGGTTTGCCGTGGCCGAATCTGAAGGCCAAATCGTTGGATATACCATGGCAAGGCTGGATAAAAATGAGACCGTTCCATTCCTCACTAACGCTCTCATTTGCCGCCTGAACACCATTGTGGTTAACCAGAATATTCAAACCAAAGGTGTTGGGCGTGCACTTATCGATGCTTGTAAAAAGTGGGCGGAAGAGAATGGTGCTGTAGAAGTACGTTTGGAAGTGATGTCATTCAATGAGAATGCCGTTGGTTTCTATGAACATATCGGATTTGAGAAGCTTTCCCACACTATGTGTCTATCTCTCTAACGCTCACGAAAAAGCCGGAGAGTTTCTTCAACTCTCCGGCTTTATTTTCTTTAACTGATTGTTTTGTTGCGCGACGCCCTTATCAAAATGACTGGCAGCATTAGCGTCAGTAACCAAAGAGGCAATGAACCGCCACCACCGCTAGTGCTCTCGACTAAAGGAATGGTTCTGTCTGGCTCGTAGTCTGTTCTTAGATTGAACAAGTCCATCTCAAAGGTTACATCGGGCTTTTGATAGCCTCCCATTTGAGCTGAAATCCAACCGTAGTAGCTAGCAATCTGAGTGAATCCATCTTCATTGTTAACTGTTCCACAGCCTTCCACCGAAGTGAAGCTGACGACACCTACAGCCACATAGCCCTTGTCACTATCATTGGTTGATAAAGGGTCTTGCCAAATGAGTGGACCACCTGAGTCTCCATAACAGATGCCCGTTGGTTCAGAACTGTTAGCGCAGATGAAAGAGGAATAAACACCGTTGTGGTCATAGCCGAAACAGGTAGAGTCATCGACACCATCCATCACAGTGAATTGTAAGAATCTGCTTGCGTAAGAATTAGTACCCGTCTGCCCCCACCAGAAACAAAAAGATTTCGAGTTTCAGCTACGGCAAATTCAGCATCTAACTCCAGTTGTTTTTCCGGCGGTAGAATAGCAATTGGAGAGGCTGTTCCAGGAACAGCTGTCGTCAGATGCAGCAAAGCAATGTCAGAAGTCAGATAGTAATCGTTATATGAAGGATGGACATCAATTTGGGAGACTGAGAGTATCTTGTCTTCATCTATGTACTGCATGTCTTCATGGGATGTCACGACCTTTAATTCGTTGGCACTGGTATCAACAACACAATGTGCCGCTGTCAGAACATGCTTTTCTCCAATAATAATTCCGCCACAAATTTGGTATCCGTCGATAGTAAGCGCTACTTGCCAGGGAACATTGGCTATTTCAGCGTAGGAGCCATTTACTATTGCAGGTGAAGGAGAGGGCTCGTCAGCACTGATAGTAAAAGCAGATAACATACCCACAACCGAGAGAAGTAAGGCTCTACCTTTTTGGCCCTTCATAGCAACACCTCAAAATAATCCGTTCAATCAACGGATAGACGATATCCTGCGGCCATACAGATAGCTTTATTTACTCAGTTACTTCTCGGCTCAACTCTCACTAATTGTCCATTTTTGCAGCCAAAAACAACCAATAAATTGTACTTGCACACTAAATTGATGGCTAAGGGTTGCTTTGTCGCCCTTCATCAAACTGCGGCAATTCATCGGTAATGTCATACCATTGCGCTTTAAATTTCTTGAAAATATGCGCATCAGGTTTGAGTGGAATATCACTTTCCAGCGTGCCCAACGTAAACTCAACTAACCTACCGTCACAGTTAGAAGCCTCAAACAGCAAGCTGGATCCGCAGTTTTCACAGAAGGTTCTTTTGGTGCCATTTTCCGCCGCATAGACTTTCAATTTGTCTTTGCCTTTCGTGAATCGGAAATTCTCCGCTTTGGCTTCACCAAAAGTAGCGAATGCGGCACCATGAAATTTTCGACACATTGAACAATGGCAATGCCCCATTTTCAGTTCGATGTGGTCAACCTCATATTGAATTTGACCGCACAAGCACTCGCCTTTGTAGCTGGCAGGTTTTGACATCGTAAACTCCTTTTACTGGTGAATTATCACCCTACCCCAGCCCCAACTGAATTGACAATGAAAATGGGCACCACGCCGGGTGCCCATTTTGCATTTTCATAGGTAACTTTTTACAGATAACTTAACTCTGTCGCTTTTCCTTTAAAGATTCGATAAATCATAAAGGTATAAAGCAGGATCATTGGCATCACGATGGCTGCACCGACACCCACTATCAGAAGGGTTGCAGGCGCACTCGCTGCTTCACTCGCAGTCATGATTCCTGGCACGACATCCGGGAAGAAGCTGTAAGCCAGCCCAAGAAAGCTCAGCGCAAAGATCAAGCTGACGCCGAAGAAAGGCCACCTTGCACCCAAATCATCTTTTACGGGTACCTGACGCAAATAACGGTCGACCAGGAAAATAATCGACATCACCACCAATGGCACTGGCGCCAAAAGCAGCATTTCAGGGAAGCTGAACCAACGCTCGGCGACTTGTTCGTTTACTAGCGGATTGACGATACTGACCGCTGCAATACCCAATGCCGCCAACCAACCTGCACGTCGAGACCATTTGGCTGCCCTGATCTGCAATTCACCTTCCGTTTTCAGTACCAGCCAAGCACCGCCAATATAAACATAGGCTGCGGTCACACAGAGCGCACTTAATACCGCAAATCCGTAAGCTGAGGCAGATTCCTCAAAGCCCATGATATAGCGGCCCATCATATAGCCTTGGGAAAGCGAAGCGATCAATGAGCCCGCTTTAAAGCAGAGATCCCAGCTGTCTTTTCTGTCAGCCTTTGCCTTGGCGCGGAAGTCAAACGCTACCCCGCGCATGATCAGCGCAATCAGCATAAACGCTGTAGGCAAATAGAGCTCGGTCAGAATCAAACTGTGAGCGGTTGGGAAGGCAATCAGCAAAATGCCAACCGCCAATACCAGCCAGGTTTCGTTTGCATCCCAGAAAGGGCCAATGGACGCAATCATCCGGTCACGGTGCGCTTCATTGTTTGAAGGCAGCAACATCCCCACACCAAGATCATAGCCATCTAAAATCGCATACATGAACGCGGAGAATCCAAGGAGCAGCAGATAAATTTCCGGTAAATAGTCCATCATGCGCAGGCCTCCTTAAGGTTTTTATTTAGCTCAGTTGATTCAGCGTCCAATCCTTTCCTTGCGAGATAGAAAAGCGTGCGAATATAGGCAACGAGTAAGACGGCATAAACAACCAAATACATCAACAGTGATAACATGACATTACCGCTAGAAACCGTTGTAACGGCATCCGAAGTGCGAAGCACGCCATTGACCAGCCAAGGTTGACGGCCAATCTCAGTCACATACCAACCTGCCAGGGTGGCAACCCAACCTGAGAAAGTCATTGCGACTAGCGTGTAAAGATAGGGTTTCGGAAGTTCGCGCTTCTTCAATATTTTGAATGCGCCATAACCCGCCACCAGTAACATCATTACGCCAACACCAACCATGATCCTGAAACCATAAAACAGCGGAGACACTGGGGGATGGTCCTCAAAATCATTCAATCCCACCAATTCACCATTGAGGTCATGAGTCAGAATCAGGCTCGCCAACTTCGGAATCCCAACTTCTAAGTCGTTGGAACGGGTTTCTTCATTAGGCACAGCAAACAAAAGTAAAGGCGCGCCGTTCTGTGTTTCCCAAACGCCTTCCATTGCTGCAATTTTTTCCGGCTGATGCTCGAGCGTATTTAAGCCATGTAAATCGCCCACGAAAATCTGAATTGGGATAAGCCCTGCGGCTGCCAATACGGCAACTTTTAAGCCGTTTTGTGCAGGTTTGTGGTCTGGTTTTTTCAGGTACTGGTAGGCGCTAATGCCGGCTATCAAAAAGCTTGCCGTCAAACCCGAAGCCAACAAGGTGTGTGCGAGGCGATATGGCATAGACGGATTGAATATCACTTCCTTCCAGCTGGTGACGTGAACAATACCGTCAATCAACTCATAGCCCGCTGGTGTGTGCATCCAACTGTTGAGTACCAAAATCCAGAAGGCCGACAACGTTGTTCCGATGGCCACCAGGAAAGTCGCCAGCGTATGTACCCATTCGGCAACGCGGTTACGCCCGAACAACATGACGCCGAGGAAAGTCGCTTCCATAAAGAAGGCAGTCATTACCTCATAACCGAGTAACGGCCCAGCCACATTGCCGACTTGCTCCATAAAGCCCGGCCAGTTTGTCCCAAACTGAAAGCTCATTGTGATGCCGGAAACCACACCAAGCGCGAAAGTCAGAGCGAATACTTTGACCCAGAAGTAATAAAGATCCAGCCAAGCCGAATCCTGAGTTCGGTTAAAGCGGAGTTTGAAAAACACCAGCATCCAGCCAAGTGCAATGGTGATGGTCGGGAAGAGAATATGAAAACTGATGTTCGCAGCGAATTGTATTCGCGAGAGCATAAGGGTTTCTAACATCGTTGTACCTCAATCATAAACAACTCGAAAAATGGATTTTGAAAACACGTTCAAACAGAAGAAGTGAGATGCTTGGTGTGATGCCTGCGCCCTAGGGGCTGTTGATAATTGATCTATATCAATTTTTATTTAGAGTACGAAAGAAGGATTCAGTGAGGATCTACGTCGAATTGTTTAGAAATATTAAGGGTTAACACCAGCACAACAAGCCAATTACATACCCGTGATTTATGTGCTGCTGGACAGCGATTTCAGGGAGGCGTAAGATTTCGCTCCCTTTATTAGGGCCTGTTGACCTTTGGTGATGATTTTTGCAGCAGTTTGTGGGGATTTTATGCAAGGCAGAGGCTTGGACGTGTAGCTAGCCTACATAAGAAGCCGATAACGCAGCAGAAACTCCCCACAAACGCTGCCCGAAGGGTTCTGCTCTAAGCGTTTTATGCTTTGTTAAGGTGTATTTGCTTAGAATGACTAGGCGGCACACACCTCGCCGCGCCTAAAACGCTTATAGCTAGAACAAAATTTAACCACCAAAGGTCAACAGGCCCAAGCGAGTCTTAAAAATGGCAAAAAAACCGACTCGCATGGATGCAATGAAACAGATTATTGAGCAGGTGAAGCAGGAGCTTCCTCTCTACGAATCCGACACTTTTGTGTGCGGCCCAGAAGGTAACTGTATTGGTTGTCCGAAGAAGCTGTTGGAAATGGTGGACTCAGAACTGAGTTATTGGGAATCAGCAATGTCTCGCGGCATTACACCGCAATTCGACGAAATTCGCCGTTTTGGAAAAATGTGTACCAGCGTCCGCCGCGGTTTGGTCCGTAACAACATTATTGCGGCTTGATAGAGCTCTGCGCTAAAGGCCAAGAAGCGGCTGTTTTCTTCTCGATTGATAAGTAAACGCCGCTTCAATGCAAACCCTTAAAGCTATATCTGGAAAAGGTTGATTTAATGGGAACGAGAGTTCGCGGTTTCCAGAATAACTGAATGCCTCTGGCATCACTTCTCGCAGCGTATCGACCATTAGACTCTGACAATGAAAGTAAATGGAGACCGATTCTGGTGCTTTGGCCTTCCAATCGAACCGCAGTGGCGTTCCGCCTTTTACAGCATAACTGGGTTCACCCCATTTCAGACTCTCGTCGACACTAACACCGCTTTCAGCTGCGACTACGAAAATCAGTTCCCTAAGTTGTAGCAATCTTGATTGTACTGGCTCTGGGTAACTTTCAAACTTTGTCTTTACCTCTTCCGTCATCATGCTGAATTCCTTTTCCCATGAAAACGCCCGGCATTTAGCCGGGCGTGACAATTATTCTGTGATGAACGACAGCAGGATGTCTTCAAGCTCGTCCCAAGGTAGCTGCTCTTTGTCGATGACTTCGACACGGGACTCAACGCCTTGCAAACTGATTGGGCTCACCGTCACCATCTGGTTTACCACGTTGAACGCAAACATACCATCATCGGTGTTCATCACGGCTTTTACGCGTTCCGCATTCAAGTTCGCAAACAGGCCGTAGAGTGAATCGAAAGGAAAAACTGTGTTTGGTTCGAACACCCAGCCGCAGCTGACATAGCCCTGCCCTTTATTTTCTTTACGACGGTATTTTTCACCTGGCTCCAGCTCAAACGGAGGCATTTCATCATCATCGTGTGAGTGATGGTGTCCAAACTGCGCATTACGGTCAACGCGTGGCAAGGCTAACCATTCAGGGTTGAGTTGTCCTTGTTCAACATACCCTGATGCTAACTTCGCGATTTCAGCGCTTTTGACGTAGTCATCGAACGCTTCAATGTCGGCTGGTGAACTGAGGTCAGCTTTGTTCGCCACCACGACATCCGCTAACGCCAACTGGTCGCGGAAGTTCTGGTTCTCGGTGTAACGAACATCTGCGAAGTTACGCGGATCAACCAAAGTAATCGTCGCATTCAGCTCGATATAATTTTCGTAGTGCTCTGAAAGCAGCTTACCGATAATGTCTTTAGGGTGTCCCAAACCGGTCGGTTCAATCAGCAAACGATCAGGATTTTGAGCGAGCAACGCATTGATGCCAATAGCCATGGGTAATCCCGCCACACAGCACATGCAACCGCCTGGAACTTCTTTCACCATCGCGCCCTGCTCACTTAGAAAGGCACCATCAACGCCCACTTCACCAAACTCATTCACGAGCACAGCCCAGTTTTCATTTTCTGGTTTTTGTTTGAGCAGATTGAGAATGGCAGTTGTCTTACCTACACCGAGGAAACCAGTGATGATATTGGTCGGGACTTTTTTGGTTAGCTTATCGGCCATGGAGATTCCTATCAGTACGCTGATCATTGTCAGGCTGAGCAGTGTATCAATCCGGCAGAGATCCGAAAGTGCAAATTCCTTATTGCTGCCATGAATACAGTGTATTCACTTACATTATGTAAATGTTTTGCATAATTTTTAATCAAACAGTCTCTACCTATATCACTAAAAGGCACACACGATTGGTGCTCTGATTGCTAGCTGTTAATCTCAAAGTAACAGATAAGAAAACTGACTCTATGTAGGAGGAAGGAATGTTAAATACCAGCACTGCCAAAGCAGTGATTGACCACGCCCTGTTTTTGGGTGCGGATTTTGCGGAGTTGTTCGTTGAGCGACACCATTCAGGGAGCGTAGAGTTACTTTCAGGCGAAGTCGACAAAGTAAATTCAGGTATCGATTTTGGTATCGGCATCCGCCTTTTCTTTGGCCATAAAGTGCTTTACGGCTACACAAACAGTCAAGATGAAGAAAAGCTCAAGCAAGTCACCTCACTCCTCTGTGCAAAAGACAAACGTGACCAAATCGCACAAGCTGGTGCATTGAACTTTATGCAGCGCGACGATCGTCATCCGGTGAGCATGCCTTTCTCAGCAAACAACCATGTTGAAGAGAAAATTGCTTTCCTTAAGCGTGTTGATGCCAAAGCGCGCGCTCAAAGCGATAAAATTTCTCAAATCATTGGTCGTATCGCCCAACGTGAACAGCAGATCGAAATCTTCAACTCCACTGGACTGCACGTTCAGGACACCCGCCACTACATCCGAATCGCATCTTCGGTCGTTGCTACTCATGGCAACGAACAATCTACCGGATATGAAGCACCGGGAATGCTCTCTGGCTGGGAATTTAGTTCTCAAATTGACCCAGAAGAGTTAGGTGAAATGGCTGCCAAACAGGCGCTGATTAAACTTGGCGCGGACGCCTGTCCTTCTGGTGAAATGCCGGTCGTGATTGGTAACGGTTTTGGCGGCGTGATTTTCCATGAAGCTTGTGGCCACCTGTTGGAAACAACATCTGTCGCTAAGAAAGCGTCAGTTTTCCACGACAAAATGGGCGAGATGATCGCTCACCCGGCGGTTAGCGCCGTTGATGATGGTTTGATGAAAAATGAATGGGGCTCTATCAACATTGATGATGAAGGCATGGAGACCCAACACACTCAACTGATTAAAGACGGTAAACTGACGAGCTTTATGGTCGACCATATGGGCAGCCTGAAAACTGGGTTTGAACGCACGGGCTCTGGTCGTCGTGAATCCTACAAATATGCCCCTACTTCCCGCATGCGTAACACCTTTATCGAACCGGGTGATGCGTCATTTGATGACATGATCAGCGGCGTAGAGCGCGGTATCTATGCGAAGAAAATGGGTGGTGGTTCCGTTCAGCCAGGAACCGGCGAATTTAACTTTGCGGTTCAGGAAGCCTATCTGATTGAAGATGGCAAAGTAACCAAGCCGCTGAAATCCGCAACCCTGATCAGTACCGGCCCTAAAGTACTGAAAGAAATCAGCATGGTGGGTAAAGACTTTGCACTTGCTGCCGGCATGTGTGGCTCTGTGAGTGGCTCAGTTCCGACGACGGTTGGACAACCCGCGCTTAAAGTGGACAACATTCTGGTAGGAGGCGGTAACTAATGAGCGAGCAAAAAACATTAGAAAACGCCATCGAGCAGGTGCTTGAACTGGCACAGAAAAGCGGTGCACAAGCTGATGTGATTGCATCCAGCAACGAAAGCTTTAGCCTGAAGGCCGACCAAGGCGAACTGTCAGAATACAAAGTCACCGCAAGTCAGGTCATCGGTGTTCGAGTAATTAAAGACGAACATGTCGCTATCAGCTACTCCGAATCCCTTGAGCCAGAAAACCTGTCGCAAATGGTCGATCAGGCGCTGACCAATGCCAGCTTCACCAAGAAAGATCCGCTCCAGAAAATTCGCGCAGAAGGTCTAAACATCAGCACGGATTATCCGGAAATCTATCAGCAGGACGATGCAACGCCCGAGCAGAAGATCGAGTTGGCTTTGTCGCTTGAAGGAAAAATCCGTGAAAAACCATTGGCAAAAGGCGCGCCTTACAATGGTTACAGTGAAAGCAGTGGTATTACCCTGCTGGGCAACACCCTCGGCACCCGCTGTTTCCACCAATCACGCTCACTGAGCTGTTATACCGCCGCGTTGATTGACCACAACGACAAGCAAGCGATGCACGTTGCTGCGTCTGTCGCCCGCACCTTTGATGGCCTGACACCAGAAAAGGTCATCAACGATGCCTACGATATGGCTGAAGCCCTGTTGGAAGGCACGCCGATTGCGACTGGCCAATACTCGGTCATTTTCGAGCAAGACAGCCTGAATGAGGTGCTGGGTGCTTTTGGTAGTGTGTTCTCCGGTGAATCGGCAAAACGTGGTATCAATCCGTGGCGCGATAAAATTGGACAGCAAGTCGCAAGTCCGCTGTTGAGTTTCAGGGATGTGGCTTACATGCCTGGCGGCCATGCCATCAAGTCATTCGATGGTGAAGGCTTTGCAACAGGTGACACGCCGCTGATAGAAAACGGTGAGCTGGTTGGTCTGCTGCATAACTCAGCCACTGCCGCACATTTCGGCGTTGCGCACACCGCGAATGCAGGTCGCTCGCCAAAAGGCACCTTGAGCGTCAGTTCTCGCCACGACGTGATTGGTACTGGCACCAGCAGTGAAGCCGAAGTCACCGCAGGTGAATACCTTGAGCTGGTTGACCTCCAAGGCGTTCACTCTGGTGCAGATGCTATCAGTGGTGATTTCTCGTTTGGAGCAAGCGGATTCCTTTGCCGAGATGGTAAGCGAATCCAACCGGTACGAGGCATCACAGTCGCGGGCAACTTCTACACCATGATCAAAGAAATTGAAGCAGTAGGAAACACTGTCGTGCCAAACTACGCAGGACAGTTCTACTCTCCATTGATTCGCTTTGCGCGACTGAGTATTGCCGGAAAGTAATACTCTCAATCAGTTAGATTGAAAATGCCCCGTTTATCGGGGCATTTTTCTCATATCGACAATCATCACTATTCTCAAATTGATGCATCCTTTCATACCTCCCCATTAAAAACATCTAAATTATTAATTTTAAACACAAAAAATTCAGGCATTATTTTTGCTGAGTCCTCTTAAGATTTCACTTTGGAGGCTAGGTATGTTGTTGAGAAAAATGCTCATCACCGGAGGGTGCATATTCAGCACTTGCACGTATGCATTGACCGCAGAAGATTTGGTTTTTGAATCAGGTGCCGATTCAAGCAACTACTCTGCACTGGGTAAACCAAATGATGTTTACTCGATAGCTGACCAACTTCCGCAAGATACATTAGATAACGTGTATTCCATGCTCCCTGAAGGTACTGTCGTTAATCCTGACTTTATCGACAGCGGCAAATATTCCAGTATCGATATCGATGATGAGTTGGGCGGTGCTGCATACGCTACGGCGCGGGTCACTTTTCTTAATGAAGGCGCCGGTTACCGGAACGTACTTGGCTATTTTGTCTACGACACTGCAAACCCTCCAGCCTCGATAGATGATGTCGACACACATATGATTATCTTTCCAAACGCCTCCAAACCCAATCAGGGTGAGCTTTTGGAAGGCGATACGATCGATCTGAGCGTGCAGCTTACCGCGGGTCAAACTCTGGGATTCTTTATTCTATCCAATGCCTGGGGTTGGGGCTGGGGTTACAACAGTGTTCCTTATCTAGGCAAATGGGGAACACCGTTTTACAGCTACCCAGACCTGAACCCTGAAACAACATCTGATTGGCGCAGACATAACGTTGCCTTTATCGACACGCAAAATGACTTCCTCGTGTTGGCGTTTGAAGATATTAAGCGTCCTCAAGGCGATAATGATTTCAACGACCTCATTTTTACAGTCGAAATAACGCCATTCCAGGCAATCGATGGGGTTAACCCAGATGGTTCTACCGATTCAAAATATGAAGTTCTGACACAAAACAATGACCCAGACATCACGATCACTTCTGTGTATCCAAGCTCAAATGGTTATGCGACTGTCGCCTTCGAAGATAATTGGCCAATCAAGGGCGATTACGACTTTAACGATGTCGTCATGCGCTACAGAATTACAGAAACACTGAATGGCCAACGTGAACTGAAAAGCTTCTCAGCGGATTACACCCTACAAGCAATGGGAGCAGGTTATTCAAATGGCTTTGCCCTTCATTTGCCAAACGTTGACCCTTCAAATATTGCTTCAGTTTCCTTAACACGTAATGGTCAAGCTGTTTCCCACACAGTGCAACAAGCTAATCCGGGTGAAACTGTTCTTATCATTTCGGAGAACGTCAGAGAGGACGTGGAGAATCTCGGTGCACTTTCTGAAGGTTGTCCATTCTACCGGACTCAAACCGCGTGTTTAGATTCGCAAACGAGCAAACTGGACTACCAACTTAACGTAGAACTCACGACGCCTGTAGCGCGTGCTGTCGTCGGCTACCCACCTTACGATCCATTTATATTTGCCACCGACGGTATTTATCACGGTGACTTTACCGACACGCCACCAGGAATCAGTTGGCAGTTGCATCTCAAACAATTTTCCGGCACCAGCGATATGAACAACGCCTTTTTCAACACCAACGACGACAACTCCGGTGGCGCAGAATCATTCCTGACCAGTAACAATATGCCGTGGGCTATCAATATCAGGGACGAATGGAGTCACCCAACAGAGAATACCGACATCAGCCACGCCTTCACTACGTTTGCCGACTGGGTCACCAGCAGCGGTGAATCGAATAACAGTTGGTATTCCACAGCGACATCCGGAAAAGTCGTTCCCCCATTGGCAGATGAGGAATAAGAAGATGAACATGATACTTAAACGTATGACTCTAATTGCCCTGCCATTGTTTCTCACTGCCTGTGGTGGCGGAGGTGGCGGTGGCGATACCTCCACGGGGAGTGGCGGCTCAGGAAGCAGCGATGTGTCTAGCTCTTCCCCCACAACATCACTTGTTAATACAGAAGACATTGTCGCGGCGCGCGCTTTTAAATTCTGCATCGGTGACGCTATCCAACTCAGTGTGAATTACAGCGGTTCAACGCCTGGAGCACTGCATGTTTATTCTCAAGCAGATTACGTACACGCTAATGGTGATGTTGATGTGGATCCAATGTCGAGGTTGACCACAATATATCCCGATCTGACCACGACGGTTGATATCGAGATTAACGGTAATTGGGAACAAATATACGCCAGATGGGTACCAATGAGCAGCTCAGAGCCAGAACAGACCTTTGTTGTCACCCTCAATCAAGCAAGCGGTGCTTATGTCATCTCATTCTAACTAAATCGTTTTATCTCAAGCAGCTATAATCATAAGAGCCCTTACTTTAAGGGCTCTTTTTTAGGGAATATCGATGCAACAACCCATACTAAGCACATCTCGATTAACGCTCAGAAACCTTAATGAGAAAGATGCAGGCTTTATCAACCGACTCTATAACACTGATGGTTTTCTTCAGTTTATTGGAGACAAAAATATTCGCAGTCCCATAGACGCTGCTGTTTACCTTCGTTCGACGCTGCTGCCTATGCACAATGTTCCCCTAATGGGCCTATTAGCCGTGCAGCTCAAAAACCATGAACCTATTGGCGTATGCGGATTGATTGACAGAGACAACCTTGACGGAATCGATTTGGGTTTTGGATTTTTCCCAGAATATCACGGACAAGGGTATGCAAAAGAAGCAGCAATGGCTGTATTAGAGATGGCGAAAGATTCACTGGCATTAACAGAGGTGGTAGCCATCACACTTGAAACTAACAAACGTTGTTTGAAACTACTCAAGCACCTCGGGTTCCAAAAAGCGAAAGCTGCGCATCCTGAACCCGAAGTCATGCTTTTGAAATTGAAGTTATAGCAACAGATCTTCTTCAATGCGGATAAATTGGTCAACGCTGTTTATCAATGAATTAGCAGTCAGCATAGGCACACCGAACACTATCGCTTCTTTACTGTAGCGCTCACGCACTTTATTCATTAGCAAGTCAAAATCCCCATCGCCGGAAAGCAGGATGATGGTATCTACCTCTGGTGCCATTTCCATCACATCAATCGCAATGCCGACGTCCCAATCTCCTTTGGTACTGCCATCACTGCGTTGAATGTAGGGTTTGAGCTTCACTTCAAAACCGATATGGCGAAGCGCATCCTGAAACTTTATTTGCTGATCATCGTCGCGACGGATGGCATAGGCGTTAGCCACCACCACGTCTCCCATGTACTGAAGCTGCTGCCAAAGTTTTCGATAGTTAAACTGGCGGCCATAGGCCTGGCGGGTGGTGTAATAGATATTTTGTACATCTGCGAATACAGCGATTTTCTTCAAAGGAAGTTCCGGTGTGCTTATTGAGGGACAAAGCCAGAATAACACACCATGGTAATAATATTTAGAATATACCTAGATATAGCGCCCATAGTGCTGACGCTATCAACACTGTGAAGGTCAACAACATACCGTAAACGCGAAATTTCAGAGGCTCAGTTGGTTGGCTCACTGCATAGGCGTGGAGCAATCGACCAAGGAGTAAGGCGATACCGAGCACATGAAGATACGGGCTTTGCTGATCTAGCTGAAGTTCCACCATCAACATCAGCAACAAAGCGAACGGGACATACTCTGCGAAATTGCCGTGAGCGCGAATGGCTTTGTTCAATAACTTTTCATCGCCATCACCCAAGGCCACTTTATATCCTCTACGGAATTTAATGACCCTCATTGCCAAGTAAATAAATACCAAACAAAGCAGCGCAGCATAGATAGGTGTGATCATGAGTTTCCCTTCCCAATGACTGATTTAGGTAAGCGGCCCGGCCACTTTTGAAAACGCTTCTTTTAACGGAGCACTTTTCAATACACGCCCATGCCCTAGCCCTTCTGTTTCCACCAAGGTGACATGGTCATAAATGGTCGCTTCTTTTGACACCCCAAATGGCGCAAAACGGTCACCTTTGTCATGAACAATCACAACCGGAGATTGGCGTTGACCCAACTTAACGAAGGGATCGATATCTTCAATACGGACATTGTATTCCTGCCCGACAGAAGCAATCACCTCTTTGAACAGTTTCATGGAGTAACCCGACGCTTCAATGGTGCCAAATAGGTTGTCCCAGTATTTGAGTACCGGTGCCACAAGAATAATCGGCTTGCCTTGCAATGAATGGTGCTCGCTTTCCAGCAAGGTTGCTCCTCCCATTGAGTGCGCCACGACACCTTCTATCTTTTCCTGTTGGTTGAGAATGTCATCCAAAGCGTTGAGGAAAGCGGGAATACTCCCTTCTTTACCTTCGCTTTTGCCATGTCCTGGGTGGTCATAAGCCAACGCGGTAAAGCCAGCTTCAGCAATGTATTCCATCAACGGAAAAAACTGATTTGAAGACCCTGACCAGCCGTGTGTCAGCACCCAAGTTGGCCCAGTTCCCAACTTGTATGTCATCATTTTACCTTGTGCCGTTGGTACCGCTTCCACTACCATTCCCTCAGGCATTGGATTGGTTTCGCGTCCTTTTGCCGGTGTTAGAAACAGACGACGGGCGGTTTTAAGCGCATGCTTCGGAGCAATAGTGTGATGAAGCCTGCTGGCAACACTCAAAGCGCCACGTTTAAAGCTGAACCGGTTATTATTGCCAAAGTAGATTTTGCTACTCATGGATGTTCCTCATCATTTTCGAACGGTCGTGCTATTCCATCTCAAAGAAAAAGCAGATTCGGTATGCATCTGCTTTCCACCAATTATTTTCTGACTTTATTGAACAGGCCATCAATCCCTGTCCAAAACCTTTTCGCCCCTCCAGATTCAAGTTTCAACGTTCTAAACAGATGGCTACTCAGGTACAAACCGTAAAGCTCATATACGGTTTGCCAACAATCCAAATCTTCGCGGAACTCACCAGACTCAATCCCTTTCTCGAATTGAATATGCAAATAGTTCAGCCACTTCTTGATTGTTCCTTCCAACGCCTGCTGCATTGGGTCTTCTTCGTCATGGCTTTCGCGCCACGCATCCAAGAACATGCAGCTTCCCTGAAACGAACTATTCCAAGTCAACCAGTTATCTAGCATATGGCGAATTTTCGCTTCAATGCTGGGGTGCGACGCTTCACGACAAGGCACGATAATGCGGGCAGCGAAGCACTCGCCGGCAAACATCACGACAGCCGCCTGTAAATTACTGCGCGAGTTAAAATGCGCAAACAACCCGCTTTTGGACATACCCACCTGCTTGGCAAGCTCGCCAATAGTGAGGCTTTCCAACCCGTCCCGACTCGCCATTTCAAAGGCGACTGTCAGTATCTGTTCCCGCGTCTGTTTTTTCTTGCTCATTTTACGACTCTCAAGCATCTAAAAATAAAAATAGCACGAACGTTCGATAGATCAATCACTGAGTTCGCTGGTCAGAGTAGTCGATGCCACCTATTGGTAAAGCTCATGTCATTTAAGTTGCCGGCTCAATACAAGGGTATCCCACTGGCGACCTGCAAAAGTAACATCCTTCGTACGACGTTCAATTTCACTCATCCCCATTTTCTGACACAGGCGAATAGCAGCTTTGTTTTCAGCGATCGTTTCCGCATAAAGCTGCTGAATGTCGAGAGATTCAACGCCATATGCCACCAAGGCTGTCATCGCTTCTTCAGCCAGTCCTGAATGATGAAACTCACGCGACAAACCGCACCCTACTGACGCTTTTCCTGGCTGTTCTAACCTGAGTCCTACCGTTCCCATAAACTGATCCGTTTCTTTATCGCAAACTGCCAACTGATAATGTGTGCGTGGTATGGAGATCGCCTGCTCTTGAAACAAAGCCACCAAATACTCGGCTTTCTCTGCGCTAACATCATCAGGCGAATAGAAACGTTGATACTTCTCATCTTGGGTCATGCTGAAATAGTCAGGTAAATCCTCTTTGAGAAAATCCCGAAGCTTTAACCTTGGCGTGAATAATTCAAACATTTCAAATAACCCGTTCCGTGACTGATGGGAAAGAATTTCTTTCCAGTAATACTATCAAAATCAGCATCCTGGTTAAGGGCTCATTCAGTTATCCCCTTGAATCTTAACCCTTCCTGAACGCGATGCAGTTAACACTTTTCGACTCAATCTTTCATTGCTAACGTGATTTGGCATCAACGCACTTATGAGGAAAATACAATGAAAAAGGTCCTTGCTACATTGCTTCTTAGCCTTGCTGCCTCTCCTGCTTTTGCGGCCAATACGGAGATTAAGGTCACGCCGGTACACGGCGGTGCTTTTGTCAAAGTCACCCAAAACGGTCAACCTGTTGAAGGTGCTGAAGTGGTTACCAGCTCCGATCTGCTTGGCTCAAAGCTCACAGATGAATACGGCAGGGCATTCTTTTCAGCATCGCCACAAATCACCCAACGGGTTGAATTCAGCATGACCGATACCGATGGATACACAGCGAGCCAAAAGCGTACGATTGAACGAAACGGATAAAAGTCTGCCCCCGCCACGTGTTCTACTTGGCGGGGGGAATTGTCTGACTATTTATTCATCACATTTAGCGCCACAAAAGTACCAACTTTTAGTTTCATTCTTTTTTCATTAAAAGCATAAAATTAGGCCTATCTAAATTGTGTATGACTTTCCATACCTAAAGCGACACCTAAATTAGCTTTGTTTTTTTGAATATTCATCACTATTTATACCAAAACCACTCCGTTACAGGCCATGTCAGCCATACAACGGCATTTATTTCTACACTAATCCTAGATGAATTATTTCTACCTTCCTCAGGGTAATTATCACGATAAACACTCTGGCATTCCCTATTTTGTCTCACCACAAAGACAGGTCAAACAGTGAGAGATGGCATTATTCCCCACCACGTGAAAGCGGTTTCTCCACGTTAGCATTTCAATCTCTCAAAATAAGGAATAGGAACCTATGGCGAATATCATCAACGGAACCGAAAACGACGACATCATTGAAGGCACAGACGGTGTCGATTTCATCTATGGCCATGGTGGTAACGACTACATCCAAGGCTGGGATGGAACAGATTACATCTACGGTGGTGATGGCGATGACACGGTTATCGGAGGCGATGGAACTGACGAAGTGCATGGTGATGCGGGTAACGACTGGGTACGTGGTGGCCTGTTGAATGACAACCTGTTTGGTGATTCTGGTGATGACCGTGTTGAAGGTTTCGATGGTGACGACAACCTATATGGTGGCACGGGTCACGATGATCTTTATGGCGGCAAAGGCAATGACAAAGTTTACGGTGGTGATGGCAATGACCGCGCGCGAGGTAACGAAGGTGATGACTTCGTTAGCGGCGGAAAAGGTGACGACGTCTTATTCGGTAACACGGGTAATGACGTACTCGAAGGCGACGAAGGCCATGATGTACTTTGGGGCAACGAAGGTACCGACAAACTAGACGGCGGACTGGGCAACGACAAACTCTTCGGTGGCGAAGATGATGATCTGCTTTATGGTAAAGACGGCGACGACCTTCTGGAAGGTGGTGATGGCCACGACGAAATCTACGGTGGTTTGAACAACGACTATCTCGACGGTGGCAATGGCAATGACATGCTTAACGGTGGCTACGGTAACGATGAACTCCATGGCGGCCTGGGTAATGATGAACTGTATGGCCGTGGCGATGACGATCAGGTCTTTGGCGGTGCGGGGGACGATTATGTCAGTGGTGGCCTTGGCAACGACTTTGTCAACGGTGGCTCAGGTAACGACACCATTTTGGGTGAAGAAGGTGATGACCACCTGATCGGACTTGAAGGCAGTGACACCATTTATGGTGGCCTTGGCAACGATTTCATCGATGGTCACACTGAAGATGACCTGCTTTACGGCTGGTCTGGGAATGACACTATCCGAGGTGGCCTGGGTAACGACAAACTGTTCGGTGAAGCAGGTAACGACAAGCTTTACGGCCACGACGGACTGGATCGCCTGAATGGCGGCGGCGGTGACGACTATCTGGATGGCGGCATGGGTCGTGACATCCTGACTGGTGGCGCTGGCCGCGACACCTTCTTCTTCAATAACAGCAGTGAAAACGACATCATTCTCGACTTCAATGGCAACCTGGACACCATTGCAATTCAGAAGACGCTGGCAACACGTATGTCAGACATCAACATTCGCCAATCTGGTGAAGACGTGATCATGACATTTGATAAAGCACCAACCAAGATCGTGCTGGATAAGTTCAGCGCAAACGATCTGGATGCGTCTATGTTTGATTTCGTATAACCCTTAAAACTCAAAAGCGGAGGTCTCCCCTCCGCTTTTCTTTTTTACAGCCAGATGCTTTCTCAGTCGATAACATCTGGTTTCTTGTCTGGCTTCGCGTAGCTCAGTCGCCCTAACCTGTTGGTGACGTGGTAGCTATCCAGCCCGGAAACAGCCACGGTTTCCAGCGCTTCAATATCGATATACCCATCATTCGCAATCACATCGTCTTCCACCAGCACATGGTTTATTTCACCAATCACTAATACCGTGCCGTTGATCTCCAGTGTTTGTGATTCTCTCAACACCAGCGAGTATTTCAGTCGGCTTTCTGCAACAAAAGGCGCTTTGACTCCATCAACCCACTCGGGTGTCAAACCAGCCTCATCAAACTCGGAGACGTGCTGATCATAACGTGCTGAGGTTTGGTGGGCTTCCCTCCAAATCTCGACGTTGACCTGATTGATGGTGTATTCGCCAAGTTCGAGAATATTTTCCAATGTGTCTCGGGTGACAGTATGAGGACGCATGATCATACCCACCAAAGGCGGGTTGGCTCCAATGTGGAAAACGGAGCTTACGATCGCGAGATTATGATTGCCCTTTCCATCCGTTGTACCAATAAGATTTGCGCTTTTAAAACCGGAAAGACTGTTAATGAGCTTGGCGCGATACCTGTCTTCAAGCTCTCTGAGCGCTTCGATGTTGAAATGCATGATGGCCTCTCGTTATGATATTTGCCTTTCAATACCAGATTAACGCCCATTTCGATCAATTATTCCGTCTCTAGAATTACGCCTTCCTTGTTAACTCTATGTTAACCTCGCCCCCTGTGAATGCTGGATTTATGGGCATAACCTCTCACTATCATCGTCCACTCAATGAAAGTTCTCAATAACAATCAAATATTCTGAATTTTACTGATTATTATTGATTTTCCGGTTTTGTTTCATCGCAAATAAACTGATGGTATTGGTCTATCTCTGACTACATTCTTTGTCATCGCTTCCTTAGGATCTACTCGCCTGTTCCAACTCGCACAACTCAACAACCCACGCATTTTAGCGCTCACAAGCTACGCAGGGGTTGAGTGAAGAAAATACCCAACGGAAAGCTTGGGCTTAACAAATAAAAGGAAGCAATAATGAGCAAAACAACAATCAAAATTGCGCTGCTGTCATTGGCTGTTTCAGCCAGCGCTACATCTTATGCTGAGGACAAAGCAACCAATCAAGATAGCGTGATAGACGGCATCAACTTTGGTCCACTAGCACAGTTAGTCGGTACCTGGAAAAGCACTGAACAAGGTGGCGTCGATGTCTCCCCTGCCCAGGCGGGAACAGAAAATGGCAAAGGTGCACCTGCTGCTACTTCACTGTACGAAGTGATGACATTTGAAGTTGCCGCGGATGCCACCAACGCCAGCGAACAGTATCTGGCTGCGATTTACTACAAACAGGAAGTTTTCCGTAAAGCCGACGACACCAAATTTCATGACCAGCGCGGCTACCTGATTTACGATCATAAAAACCAGACCGTTTACAACTCTTTCTGTGTGCCTCGGGCGACTTGCGTAGTGGCAGAAGGTAAAGCAGGCAACGACATGACTCTGGTTGCTTCTGGTGACGGTATCGCACAGTCAGACTTTATGGCGAACAATGCCAGCACCAAAGACTTCACCATGAACATCAAAATCGATGGCGACAAGCTGACTTACACTGAGACAGTTAAGCTCGATATCTACGGAAAGCCTTTCTCACATTCAGACAGCGACACACTGATTCGCGTCAACAACTAACAAAAACGCCCTCCGGTATGGAGGGCGTTTTCTTAAAACTCTCAGAAAGGTCATTCACCGTACTTTCGTTGGTATCTCGGCAGCATGCTCTCATTGCCGATAATGCCCCCTTGATGGACATAGAGTAGCGTCTTGTTCTCATTTTCCAGTAACCATTCGCTCAGACATCGCCACATCAAAGGGTCGTACAACAAATCAAACTCAATCCCCGTCTGTTCCAGTAAGGCTTTCCATATTTGATAATCTTGACGATATAGTTTTCCGAAATGATGCTTAGTCGGTGGCTCTAATACCGCAGGGAAAGAAGTTTCACCGAGCTCCTTGAACTGCTCAACCAAATAGTCTTTTCCCCCCACACACGGACACGTCAGAACTTCAATACCATGTGCTTTCAAATGCTTGTGTAAGAACAACGCTGTGGTTCCGGTTCCTGACGGCAGCGCTACACAGACATTTTCGATGTGATTGGATTGCACCCACTCCAAAATCTCTTGCGCCAACGTCGCCACGCCCCGCTCTGCAATGGGAGAACGCCCACCTTCTGGCACATATAAACATCCCTCGCCAAGCCGGTTTGCATGAATGTAATCATGGGGATGAATAGGTTTATCCGTCAGCTCCGACACTGCAATCACTTCCGCGCCCAGTTCCAACGCGATCCGATAGTTCCCAATCGGGTTTTCCTTCAACCAACCGGGAATACGATCGACATAAAACTCCAGCTGCCAGTCTTTCATCTTCGCCAATGCTGCCAGCGAAAGCAGTGAATTTGCCTGCGGAGAACCATAGCCAATCAGATGAGTAACAACCTTGTCTTCCAGTTCTAATAACGCCATCAATTTGCGCGCTTTGTTGCCAGAAAAATGTGGGTGGAGCTGATCGTCTCGTTTAAGGAAGAAGGAATAGCCTTCAAAGCGATGTTGCGTGACCGAGGTTTGGGAGAGCTTCATCATTACTGAACTTGTTTGGTGAAGGTTACATCATATCTCAGTTTGCCCGCCGTATAGCTGCCACTTCTTACGAATGTACACTTTCTAAACAAACTTTAACGATATGATGAGCTGACGACCTAAACAAACGTCGAGCGAAATGGAAAAGGAGTACTCGATGTCAAATTTCCTATGGACTATCTTTCAGTCAGGACAAATTGGACGAAACCATTCAACAGCGACTCAAGCTTCTGTCAAATCTGAGCGCAATGCCAGCGACGTAAATTACCTCGAAGACAGGTTAGACACCCTATCTCTTGCCAATCAGGCCATGTGGGAATTGCTGTCCAACCATCTCGGTTATACCGAGGATGATCTTCTGAAGAAAATGGAAGAAATAGACATGAGAGACGGCGTGCTGGATGGAAAAATCACCGTATCTGCTGTTAAAAATTGCCCGGAATGCGGACATACCATCAGAAAGCGCAGGGCAAACTGCTACTGGTGTGGCGCGGCATTAAAAGGACCGACACCATTTTCCGAAGCTTAGATGGGGTTTGGGGATTTATGATTTATTCCCCCAACCCAATTGCCGTCTCAAACTTTACCTGACGCATCGCAACTGATGTGTGGAACTTCCGGATATTCAAATCAGTGTGCAGCACTCGCTCGACAAACGCTTCATAAGCTTTGATATCCGGTACATTGACGAGCAAAACAAAATCATAGCTTCCGGAAGTCTGGTAACACTGGGTCACCTCCGGAGCTTTTAGAATCGAAGCCCGGAAAAGCTGATAGATTTCCCTGCGGTCGCGCTCCATTTCCACAGAAACGATCATCGTCATTTTCACGCCCGCTAAGTCTGGGTTAAGAATCGACACATCTTTTGCGATAACACCTTCATCACGAAGTCGCTTTACCCGCTTCAAACAAGCAGGGGGAGACAGCCCTACCCGCTCAGCCAGTTCAACGTTGGCAATACGATTATCAGTTTGAAGTGCCATCAAAATACGCTTGTCGATACGGTCGATTTCCATATTTCTTCACTATCCATTTTCTGAGCCCTAAATTTCTTATACGCCCAAACAAAAGAAATAAACAGCTAATTATCCCCACTAAATAGAAATTTAGTCACACCAAAACGGTTTAGTATTAAGTTTCTCAGCAGCACAAGGAGGTGGGATATGAAACAAGTTGTGAATTTTTCCAGAGAACGCTAGCTGAGAGCGTCAATGTCGCAATCACACTTTATAAGGTCATGATTCCCACCATCATCGTGGTAAAGATCTTCGAAGAGTTCGGTGGCGTGGTCTGGTTTTCCAGTTTCATTGCGCCTCTGATGAATGCAGTTGGCCTTCCCAGTGAAATGGGCTTAGTCTGGGCGACCGCTATCTTTGTGAATATATACTCTGCTCTTGTCGTTCTTATAAACACTGATGTCACCATGTCAGTAGCCCAAGCTTCCATTCTAAGCTGCATGATCTTGCTTGCGCACTCAATGCCAATTGAAGTCGGGCTCGCCAAGAAATCTGGTGTTTCTGTCTGGTGGAGCATTCTTACCCGTGTTGGCGGTGCATTGCTTCTTGGCTGGCTCTTACATTTGACATATAGCGCAACGGGATCGCTGCAAGAACAGGCAAAAATCATCTGGCAACCCTCCATGGAAACAGCCACGTCGCTTGCAGCCTGGGGGATTAGTCAGCTCCAGAATTTGATTTTGGTCTTCGTGATTATCGTCGCCTTGATATTCGTACTAAACATTCTCAAGGTAATAGGTATTGAAAAACTTATCGCCAAGGCACTCAGCCCTTTCCTTCGTTTGCTTGGCATCAGCAAAGAGGCCACGAATCTGACGCTGATTGGTATAACTTTGGGTCTTTCATATGGAGGTGGCCTGCTCATCAATGAGGCCAAGAAGGGGCATATACCGCCTCGGGATATATTTACAGCCATTACTTTGCTCGGGCTACTGCACAGCCTGATCGAAGATACCCTCTTGATGCTGGTGATTGGTGCTGACTTTACTGCCATCTTCTGGGGAAGATTGGTCTTTGCATTGGTTTTAGTGGGTGTTGTATCCAGACTAATGCGGCTGATCGATGGCAAACGCTATGAGCGTCTTTTCTACCGCTCCGTTGCGACTGCTTAGCCTACTCAAATAGGGGGAACTTCTCCCCCTTACATCTTACCTTCCCCAATTAATGCCTACCCTTTTTGTCTTTTTTATAAATAAAGACCATATAATCTTCACAATATTCACCCTCACTCATAACACTCCGAAAAATTAACTTGATCAGTTTCAAAGTAGACAAATAAATATCAATATAATCAACCTCTAAGACTACTATCAAAATGAAACCAAACAGGATGTTCAATAAAAAGGTGACGATATGTTCAGGTTCGTTTTTGCAATATTGCTAGGTTTTATTTCGTTTCAGAGTTCAGCAGATGACCGAAAATTAGAATTTATTCTCAAAGATGGACAGCAGGTACTCTTTGAGAAAACAGTAAGCATTGATCAGATGGAAGCGTCGGCGGCTCAGCGCTCACTGTCGTTTCAGTCTCCCGTTTACAACAAGCCAATGGCTTACGAAGGTCTGTCCTTCAAAGATGTTGCAAGCCAGGCCGGCGTTGACTTCAGCAAAGTAGAAGAAATCAAGTTTGTCGCGTTGGATGGCTTTGTCGCCACTTGGTCTAAAGGCACAACGAAAAGCCCTTTGGTCGTGGTGACTGGCGAGCAAGGTACTGAAGGGAAATTCACCGACATTGGTGAAGGCAAAGAGACGCTCAATCCAGGGCCATTTTATGTCATGACAACAGATCCTAAAGAATATAACAATTGGATATGGCCGTTTCAGGTTTATAAGATAGAGCTTAATTATCAAGCGCCAAAACCGGGTTATTACCCTTCGGGAGCGGAAGATAAACCCGTTATTATGGCCGGATACAATGCATTTAAATCCACATGTATTTCTTGCCATTCTATTAATCTGGAAGGTGGCGACATTGGCCCGGAATTAAATATCCCCAAAAATATTACTGAATATAGAGATATCGAATACTTAAAGGCTTTCATTAAGAACCCGAACTCATATCGCGCCAAATCTCGAATGCTGAAGTTTGAGCACCTATCTGACCAGCAGTTGAACGAGCTTATCGAATATATGGCTTATATGGGCTCACTGAAAATGCTTGATAAGATTAACGAGTAAAATCAAAGAGCCGACCGCGTGTCGGCTCTCAACTACAGCAAGTTTGAAAGAGCAAACATTTATACCTTGCAACCATACTCATCACACCCATTATTTTCTTCTAAAGCCTTACCATCCGGGCTTTGGGTATCTAAAGTTTGACTTTCTGCCTCAGCATTTGCTCCCTCTTCCAGCAGCGAACCAATAAGCGCTCCCACCTGCATATCACTCAGCATACCGAAATGGTTTAGCCTGAGTTTTCCATGCTGATCCAGAATGAGAAGCGTCGGCGTTCCACCAAACTGATAACGGTCCATGGTCTTTGGGATTGGGTTGTGCTCACTCGGTTGATCAATCGCTACGGGAAACTCAATACGATATTCATGGATAAACGCTCGCAGTGCATCAGGGGTCATCACATCGTGATGCTCAAAAACAGAATGCAGACCAATGACCTGAACGCCTGAGTCTGAGAATGTGCTCTGAATGTTCTTTGCCAGTGGCAGTCCATGGGAAATACAACCAGGGCACAGCATTTGAAATACATAGATGACAACGACTTTCCCCAGATATTCATTAAGTTCGATAGGTCGCTCCGTATTCAACCATTCACTAGCGGTCAGCTTGAAAGTCTGACCGGATAATACACTCGACATATTTTCCTCCCATCAACATTAGTTTCGATACGAAACAAATGTATCTTTCTACAGATACTCACGTCAAGTTTCCTTTGGTTGTCCGATATCTCAGGAGTATCATTCTCGCGCAGCAACTTCAGTGAAAAAGACCATGAACTATTTCGAATCACCTTTTGTTGGCAAACCTATTGCCGATCAAATCACCAATCCAAACATCGTTGTCGGCAGACACAGCTATTACTCTGGCTATTATCACGGTCATAGCTTTGACGATTGCGCTCGTTATTTGATGCCCAACCGCGATGATGTCGATAAGCTCATCATTGGCAGCTTCTGTTCCATTGGCTCCGGCGCAGTATTTATGATGGCGGGCAATCAAGGCCACAGATCGGATTGGGTCAGTACCTTCCCGTTTTTCTATCAGGACAATAAGAACTTTACTGGTGCCGAAGACGGCTTCAAACGCGCAGGTGATACAGTGATAGGTAACGATGTTTGGATTGGTTCAGAAGCTATGATTATGGCAGGCGTGAAGATTGGTGACGGTGCCATCATTGCCAGTCGCGCGCTGGTGACGAAAGATGTCGCCCCTTACGAAGTGGTGGGTTCTAACCCCGCCAAGCACATCAAGTTCCGGTTCTGTGAGGCTGAAATTCAAATGCTACTAGAAATGCAGTGGTGGAACTGGAGCGATGAACAACTGAAGGGCTGTATGGATTTGATGTGCTCTTCAGAGATTGAGGGGCTATACAAATATTGGCAGACACAAGTTTCCGAGTAGGTTTTTAATGCATTAGGGCGACAAGTCGCCCTTATATCTCCATCCCTTCCCTACCTATTTCCATCCAATCAGGGATATCGTTATCCATTAACCAACAATCAAGCTCATGGCCGATATGAGTGATGATGAGTTCCTTCGGCTGGAGCTTTTCATATACCTGCCAGGCCGCTTCAACGTTTCCGTGGTTTGAGCCCTCGTGCTCGGGCGGAAATGAGCAATCGAGAATCAACGCGTCCAGTTGCGTTAACGAGGCGAGGAAATCAAGCGTTTGGGCTGGCAGTCCGTCTGTATCGGTGAGGTAAGCAATACTTTTCGGCCCATATTCCAGCAGGTAACCAACAGTCGGCCGCGAGTGTCTGAGTTGAAGTGGGGTAACACGCAGTCCATTAATGTTGACCACATCACCATGGTTCATTTCCGGAAGAAATCTCAGGCAGCCAGGGTGCTTGAGCAAATCAGCACAGCCTTGCTCATCATCTGGACACCACACAGGGATGGGCGATGGGTTGCCCCACCTTAAATGAAAAAGACCTTGAACATGGTCCACATGAAAATGCGTAAGCAAAAAGCCATGGTAGGTACCTGCAGGAAAGCGCTCGTGCAAGTCCATCAGGCCTGCATCAATTAATAGTCTTTCTCGGGTGCTCCCTTTACCCCATTCCACCATTGCGGAGCAGGGTTTTCGCTCAAATGCAGTTTGCTCTCTGGCCCGCCGACACGCCCCACATTCACATCCATACAGGGGAACGCCCCCTGCCGCCCCTGTTCCTAGCAAGGTCACTCTCAACATTAATCCTTCCATGCACAAAAAAGTTGGGTATGCACCCAACTTTATACCCTTCAAGTTTTGACAGTCAGTGGTGCTTCTTTACTGCTTCAATAAAGGCTTCGGCACTTTGCTGAAAGTATGGAAAATACTGCCTGATTTTCTCTTCCGGCCAATCCCACCAGCACAGGCTTTCCAACTTTCTCGCGGTGTCTGGATTTTCAAACCTTGGCCGCAACATCTTCGCGGGATTACCAACCACAATGGTATAGCTTTGCACATCTTTGGTGACTACGCTGCCTGCGCCGATGATCGCACCATCTCCGACGCTGACGCCGGGGAGAATTATGACACCATGCCCAATCCAGACATCATTCCCAATCGTCACCCGGTTTTCCGCCCGCCAGTCGAATACCTCTGCATCCTTGTCTGAGCCGGCCTGATGGAGATCTTCCATTCCATATTTTCCGGGACGATAGGTAAAGTGATGTAACGTCGGCCGCCACCAAGGGTGGTTGCCGGGATTAATCCGAACCTTTGAAGCAATCGAGGTGAACTTACCAATGTCAGTGTTCGCCACTTCACTGTCGGGACCAATATAGCTGAAGTCTTGCAGTGCAACATGTTCCAATAGTGTTCGTTCGCCGACTTCAGTCCATCGCCCGAGCACCGAGTCAGTTACCACAGTATCGCGACAAATTGTTGTCTCTTCATGCAAAGTGAGATTTGTGTCAGTGTGATGCTCATCCACGGTGATTACCTCCGTTTTCTTTGCAGAGTGCGATATCTAATTCACAAGCAAACTGAGCAACGGTGTCTTCAAGTTTCCCGCTGTTGTTGAGATGAATCGCATTGGCCGGGCGCATCGCGTCATAGTGAATGGCGCGTTCCAATCGCTGGGCAATTTCTTCTACGCTTTCTCTGCCCCGGGCTTCGAGACGTTCTCTAAGTGCATCAGGGTTGACTGAGATCCATACGACTTCCAGCTGTTCTCCAAATACCCCTCTGGCGAAGGGTAGATACGCTCGAGAACCATTCACCATCACATCTATGCCCGACGCCAACCAAGTTTCCACTTCACGCCCCACCCCATAGCGCAGTCCGTTCGCTCGCCAGTGCATGGAAAACAGTTCTTGCTTGATACGAAGATCAAATTCGTCGTCTGACAAGGCAACATGATTTTCACTGCCAGCAGAAGCAGGCCGTGTAATGTAACGATGCGCCACCATCAACTTGTCGCAGAAGTGCTCTCTGGCGGTATTGATCAGCGAATCTTTCCCTGCCCCAGAAGCACCAAGCACATAAAACAGCTTTGCCATTTTCTTGTCCTGCCTTTGGGTTAAAACACGCGGCGCCCTTGACGCCAGACCTGCTCCACATAAGGCTGATCGTAATGACGCTCTACGAGCAACAAATCTGCCCGCATGCCCTCTTTAATGATGCCGCGATCTGAAAGGCTAAGCGCGGACGCAGGGTTACGTGTCGCTAGGCATGTCGCAGAGGGCAGATCCAGCGCATTGCGCTCATCATCTGCAAGACGGAAAACCGCATCCAACAAACTGCCAGGGAAATAATCAGACGACAGTGCATCTAACACGCCCAACGACGCCAGCTCATGCGCTGCGACATTGCCTGAGTGCGAGCCACCACGAACCACGTTGGGCGCTCCCATCATGACTTTCAAACCAAGTTCGTGGGAACGTTGCGCCGCTTCAACGGTAGTAGGAAATTCCGCCAAAACAAGTCCCAAAGCACGGGATTCTTCAACATGGGCACGGGTCGCATCGTCATGGCTTGCAAGAGGAATATTTCTGTCATGGCAAAGGCTCGCAATCGCGCGTCGGTTTAGGTCTGACCATATCGCGGACTTTTCACGCTGATCCTGTTCGAATGCGGCCATCTCCTCGTCATTGAGGTTGTATTTACCCTGATAGTACTCGTAATACTTGGTGAGATTCACGAACTGGCGCTGACCCGGAGAATGGTCCATCAGGGACACCATATGAGTCTGATCCAAGTCGAGATAAAGCTTAACTAAATCAACCGTCGTCTCGTGGGGCAACTCACAACGGATATGAACGAAATGCTCAGCGCGATTCAAACCTCTTTCGCCACTTTGGACAATGGTATTGATCATCTTGTCGAGGTTATCCTGACGATGACCACCATCGCGCACGTCACCGACTGCAATCGCATCCAGAACCGTTGTGATACCGGCTCCGATAAGTTGCGCATCATGCGCTGCCATGGCCGAGAATTCAGGCCAGCTGACCTTTGGTCGCGGCATGAAGTACTTTTCCAGATTGTCGGTATGCAGCTCAATTAGCCCCGGCATCAACCATCCCTGATTGCCATCTACTGCTCCTGGCTGATAGCTGGGCGAATCAGACATGGCGCGAATAATGCCATTCTCAACTTCTAACGAGCCATTAACGACTTCGTCTTCCAACACCAGTTGAACATTGGTAATGATCATTGTCGCTTCCTTCCCTTAAGCCGATTTCAATTTAGCGGTTGAAATGTCGTAGAACTTATCTGCCACTTGCTGGCGGACGTATTCGTCGTGGAATATGCCAACAATCGCAGCGCCCCTTTGCTTGGCTTCCAGAATGAGTTCAATCACGACATCACGGTTCTTTTCATCCAGTGATGCCGTCGGTTCATCCAGCAAAAGAATCGGTGATTCAACGATAAATCCGCGAGCGATGTTCACACGCTGCTGCTCACCACCAGAAAATGTCGCGGGTGCTAAATGCCATAAATGTTCCGGCACGTTGAGTCGTTTCAACAAAGCCCCAGCCTTTTGCCGTGACGTTTCTTTGCATTCCCCTTGTTCCACCAAAGGTTGCGCGACGACATCCAGCGCACTGATGCGGGGAATAACACGCAGAAACTGGCTCACCCAACCTAAGGTTTTTTGCGAACATCCAGAATGTCGCGGGGCAGTGCACTGGCAATATCCACCCAATGCTCGCCTTGCGTTGTATTTTGGTGTCGTACCTTAATTTCGCCGTTATCGACGAGGTAGTTCGCATAGAGCGCGCGGAGCAAGGTACTCTTCCCAGCACCGGAACGCCCCAGCAGCACGACACACTCTCCTTTGTCGACAGAGAAGCTGGAGTCAGCCAGTACGGAGAGCTTTGCGCTCCCTTGATTGTGAAGAACAAAAGTCTTACTGACGTTCGACACGCTTAACATGGTTGTGTTTGTCATGGTCTTCCCTACCCCTGCAAGACGGATGATACGAGCAACTGTGTGTAAGGATGTTGAGGATCGTCGAGCACCTGATCGGTCAGCCCGGTTTCAACAATTCGACTCTCTTTCATCACCACAAGTCGATGCGCAAGCAATCTCGCGACAGCCAAATCATGGGTCACGATGACCACAGACAGCCCTAAGTCCGTAACGAGATTTCGAATCAAATCCAGCAGCCTTGCCTGCACAGACACATCAAGCCCACCTGTCGGTTCATCCATAAAGATGAGTCTTGGATGCGTCACCAGATTGCGTGCAATTTGTAGCCTCTGCTGCATACCGCCAGAGAAAGTGATTGGCATGTCGTCGATTCGGTCTTTAGGAATCTCCACCTGAGAAAGCCAGTCCAACGCTTGCTCCCGAATATCGCCGTAATGTCTGTTTCCTACTGCCATCAGTCGCTCGCCGATGTTGCCGCCAGCAGAAACCCGTGGGCGTAATCCATCCATTGGGTGCTGATGAACCACTCCCCAATCAGTGCGCAGCAATCGACGGCGTTCACTTTCAGAAAGCGCGTAGAGGCTCGCTTGTGAGCCACCCTCAAACTGGTAATTCACTGCGCCACAATCTGGCGTTTCACGACCTGAGAGCACACGTAACAAGGTGCTTTTTCCAGAGCCTGACTCACCCACAATACCCAGCACTTCGCCTGGCCATAAATCAAAAGAGATGTCCTGACAGCCTTTGCCTGGCTGATACAGCTTGGTGAGGTTTTGTACTTCTAATAGTGGCTGCAAGTTCGTTGCTCGCATCGTCGCGTGCTCGCGACCTAATTCTGTTACTGACACGCGCGCTTCTCCTCTTGCTCCTTTTTCAGGGCATTTTTTGACTGCTGGTCATTGCAATAATCGGTATCAGAACACACGAAAATCCGATTGCCTTTATCATCCGTTACTACCTCATCTAGAAAGCTGGTTGTTGAACCACAGATGCAGCAAGGCTCACCCCATTGCTGGATTTCAAAGGGGTGATCTTCAAAATCTAAGCTCTTCACGTCGGTATAAGGGGGAATGGCGTAAATACGCTTCTCACGCCCAGCGCCAAAGAGTTGCAGCGCGGGCATTTGATCCATCTTGGGGTTATCGAATTTCGGAATGGGCGAAGGATCCATGATGTAGCGACCATTCACCCGCACTGGGTAGGCGTATGCGGTCGAGATATGGCCATAGCGCGCGATGTCCTCGTAAAGCTTCACGTGCATCACACCATATTCTTCCAGACCATGCATTTTGCGCGTTTCCGTCTCACGCGGTTCGATAAAACGCAATGGCTCAGGGATTGGCACCTGATACACCAGAATCTGGCCTTCGTTCAGCGGCTTTTCTGGAATCCGGTGGCGGGTTTGAATCAACGTAGCCTGCTCTGTGCGCTCAGTCGTTTCAACGCCGGCAACCTTTTCAAAGAAGCGGCGGATAGACACCGCGTTTGTGGTGTCGTCAGCCCCCTGGTCAATCACTTTAAGCACATCAGGCTCACCGATAATGGCAGCGGTGATTTGAATGCCACCAGTCCCCCAACCATACGGCATGGGCATTTCACGGCCACCAAACGGCACCTGATAACCGGGAATCGCAATGGCTTTTAACAGGGCACGTCGAATCATGCGTTTGGTTTGTTCATCGAGATAACCGAAGTTGTAACCACTTTGAACGGCTTGCATAGTCATAGCGCTTCTCCTTCGCCCGATGCGTCGCGGGCATCAAATTCTTTTTGAAGCTTGCGAATGAGTTCAAGCTCAGCCTGAAAGTCTACGTAGTGAGGCAACTTCAGGTGGCTGACAAAACCCGCGGCTTCAACATTGTCGCCGTGCGCTAACACAAACTCTTCATCCTGAGCGGGGCCTTGTGGCACCTCGTCATATTCGCCACATTGCAACGCTCTATCTACCAACGCCATCGACATCGCTTTACGCTCAGAGAATCCAAACGTGACGCCGTAACCTCTAGTGAACTTCGCTTTGTGCTTTTTACTGCCAGTGAAACCATTGATCATCTGGCATTCGGTCATTTCGATATCGCCAATTTCAATGGCAAAGCCTAACTCTTCAGGAACGACTTCAAGCGTGACGTTGCCAGAGCGAATTTCACTGGCAAACGGGTGATTGCGCCCGTAACCACGTTGGGTGGAATAGCCCAATGCCAGCAAGAACCCTTCATCACTGCGCGCGAGTTGCTGCAACCTTGCACTCCGGTTCGCCGGGAATGTGGGTGGCTCCATGGTGATATCATCCGGCGCTGCACCGTTATCTTCCTCAGTCACCGTCAGGTCGAGGTTTTCCAGAATACTCATCACCCTTGGGCAATGAGCCATCTCTTCGATATCACTCAGTTTGGCGGGTTCGCTACGTTCCCCACCTTCTGCCAATAAAGCAAAATCAAGCAACCGATGGGTATAGTCATATGTTGGCCCAAGGACCTGTCCCCCGGGCAAATCTTTATACGTTGCAGAGATGCGGCGCTCGATTTTCATCGTTTCGGTATTGGCAGGTTCCGTCACCGCCAGCCGAGGCAAAGTAGTGCGATAGGCGCGAAGCAGGAAGATAGCTTCCACCAAGTCACCGCCCGCTTGTTTGATCGCTAACGCTGCGAGCTCTTTGTCATAGATGCCGCCTTCGGTCATCACACGATCTGTCGCACCCGCCAGTTGCTCGGCTATTTGTTTGACATTCAGCGCGGCTTGCGAAAAAGAGCCCCGGCGTTTTTTGTCCTGCAATTCATGAGCAGCAGCGATGGCTTTCTCACCACCTTTTACAGCGACATACATGTGGCCTCCTCAACTTCCAGGTTCACTTCGGTCGAGCGAGGCAATGCAATAACGTCGGAGCCAGACGTAAACAGAATGTCTACGCCATGGGGGAAGTGGCTGCGTTTCGTTACCAAAGCCAGAAGAAGCAGCGGGTTCAAACCCTTCACTTCAATTTTCGTTGTCGACTGAATACCGGGCCCAGTAAGCGTCAACACATCGCCTTCCATCAGGCTATCCACCTCAATAATCAAGGTGGTGCTTCTATCGGGATAGTGTTCGTCCCCAATATTGAAGCCTTCGAAACCCTCCAGCTCACTGCCTCTAATAAGGGCAAAAACAGACTCACACTTCTGATCAGCGAGCGGTGCGGCACAATGAAAACGGATGTTTTCAACCAAGGCTTCATCTGCATTGAAGTCTTCTGATAGCCAAAGATGGGTAGCGTTGTCAGCGAGCGTCAGTAACACCTGGGTCGCTGCTCGACTGGCTGACCCAAACTGTGCGGTGTAGCCTAATGAAACCCGTTTCCCGGGGCGTGACATCGCCTCCATCAACTCACGGAAGACCTGCTGCGCATCATGCACGGGAGTATCAAAACCCGCGGTTATCTTGCTCATTCGTCCTCTCCTCTCACCATGGTGAAGAAATCCACTTTACTGGTCGCCACTTCCCGTGCTCGCAACTGTTCTTGTTCTGCTTTTTCTGCAGCGAGCGGCGATATCAGGGTTTGCTGCAGCGCATCATGTGCAGAGGTTTGCATCAATGCGTCCGCCACAGCGGCGAGTTCTGCATGCTGCTTGTTTCTTCCAGTGACATAGCTGTAACCCAGCTCGCCACTTTCCAATCGAACCACAGCACGGGTGATGGTGACATCGCCCATATTGAAAGCGTTGCCTGTCCCACCCATTCGAGCGCGTACCTGCGCCAAGCCGATTTCTGGTGCGCGTACCAATTGGTATTGTGGTGTCAGGCTGAGGTTATCCCAGTGCGCTATCAGCGCATTGGCATCCGCTCTGGCGAGGACTGACATCCAGTGATGGCGCGGTGTTTGTTTTTCCTGTTCCATTCAATGCTCCAAAACAATCTCAACCAGATCCGAACGTGTGTGGGATGATGAAAACTCCACAATCCGGTCGGTTCCTGTGATCACGTTGGTGGTTTTAAACACCATAATGGGAGTCTTGCCGGATAGCTGAAGCAATCGGCAATCTGTCTTTTTCGGCATCATGGCTCTGAGCCGAGTACTTTTACGGGTAAGGTGAACGTCCAACTTGTCTTTGAGAAAAGCGTGTAGCGAGCCGACTTCGAAATGCTTCACGACGGGCCACCAATGAAGGTCTGCAAGATAGTGATCAATCACGCTCGCTGGCATGCCGTTTATCTTTCTAAGCGTGCGAAGTTTGATGACTTGCGATTCCAGCTCAACACCAAACATGCCTGCTATTTTCTCGTTCGCAGCCACGAGCCCCCTGCTGATCACCTGACTGGTCGGCAAACTCCCCTGCTCCATCAAGTTGTCTGTAAAGTGCGCACCAGCGTGAAGCGGATAGTCATAGGGTTGGCTGACCACCATGTTGCCGCGCCCCTGCTGGCGCTCGATAAGCCCCGTGAACACCAGTTCATCAATGGCGCGTCTTACCGTGTGGCGGTTAACGTCATATTTCTTCGCCAGCTTGGATTCAGGCGGCAGGTAATCCCCCGCCTGAAAATAATGGCGAACTTCCTGTTCAAGATGCCTGGCGATATCTAAATACACTCGCATGGTTAATCCCTTTTTAACCCCTTTGCGTTTTCGGGTTATCTAGACAAGTTGGGTGAAATAAAAATCGGGTTATCAGATAAACATCTTGCGAATGTACTGAGATGCAAAGTCGATCAAACTGACAGTCACAATCACGATCAGCATGATGGCGGCGGTTTGTTGGAACTGAAAACCGCGAATCGCTTCCCAAAGCATCACACCAATGCCACCTGCACCCACCATGCCGACTACGGTGGCGGAACGTACATTCGATTCGAACCGGTACAAGGTGAACGAAATCCAAAGTGGCAATACTTGAGGTAACACCCCGTACATCACTTCCTCAATCTTGTTTGCTCCGGTGGCGCGAACGCCTTCAACAGGCCCGATATCAATCGCTTCGACCGCTTCAGAAAACAGCTTGGCGAGCACGCCCGTAGTGTGAACAAACAGTGCGAGAACACCTGCGAATGGCCCCAGACCAACAGCGACGACGAACAACATCGCGAAAACCATTTCGTTGATGGCACGCGCGGCATCCATCAAACGGCGCATTGGCTGATAAACCCACCAAGGCACGATGTTTTCTGCACATAGAAGCCCGAAAGGAATCGAAAGGAGGACAGAAAGCACAGTGCCCCAAATGGCGATTTGGATAGTGATCAGGGTTTCATCAACATAAAGCTTCCAATGCGTGAAATCCGGCGGGAAGAAATCAGATCCCAGCTCTGCCATGTTTCCAGCATCTTTGACGAGTTGTGCTGGGTTCATCTCAGATCCTTGCCAAGACCAGGCAAGCACAATGGCAACAAATAACATGCCGACAAAGCGTTTCCAGTGAGAGGTTTGTGGCGCGGCTAAAACGGCGGTATCACTGCTCATTTTAAAATCCCATCAGGCTACAAATAACCGAGTAAAAAAGAAGAGCCGGAACGGGTTCCGGCTCAATAGCATGTCTATTCCATTGCCTCGAGCGCACTCATTTGGCGGTTCAGGGCAGCCAGAGAACTCTTGATGTTTGCCAGCTCTGCCGCTTGCTCATCAGAAAGCTTGTCTTGGTTGCTCAGGCCATTGAGTTGCTTGTAAAGCGCCAGTTGGCGAATAGGCAGCAGTTGCAGGTCGCTTGATGGTTTGAACGGTGCCCAGTCCAGACCTTTCAGAATCGCCACTTCCTGGGCATCGCCGGTTGTGCCGTAGTTCATGAAAAAGCTGTAGATGTCTTCCTTCACGTTATCTGGCAGGTTCTTGCGCCATACGATGGGGTCAGAAGGGATGAGTGGCGATTGCCAAATGACTTTGATGTCTTTGAATTTGTCAGGATTGTTGCGCTCGAAACGACGCAGGTTTTCGGTGTTGTTGGTCGCCACATCCACTTGCTTGTTGGCGACCGCGAACAGATTCACTTCGTGGCTTGAGTTCAGTGTGCGTTTGAAGTCACTCGGCTGAATGTTGTTCTTCGCGAACACATAGTAAGAAGGCACCAAGAAGCCAGAAGTAGAGTTAGGATCACCGTTACCGAAGGCCAGCTTGCTGCGGCTTGCAATCATGTCTTCAACGCTGTTGATTGGGCTGTCTTTATGAACCACCAAAAGGCTCCAGTAGCCTGGGTTACCCTCTGAATCGACAGTTTGGGCGAAGATTTCACCGCCAGAACGGTCGACCGCTTCCATCGCGGATTTGTTACCAAACCATGCAACGTCAACTTTGTCGAAACGCATGCCCTGAATGATGCCCGCGTAGTCAGGAGCAAAGTAGGCTTTCACTTCCATACCCAGTTTCTTGCTCATGTCGTCTAGGAACGGGTCCCACACTGATTTAAGGTTTTGCTGGGATTCCGTAGAAATAATACCGAAGTTCAGGGTGTCCATTTTTTCCTCTGCAGACGCTGGTGCAGCGACGGCTGCAGCCAACATGCCAAGTCCACAGGTGAATGTGCGTAGTGCTCGTAACATCGTCATCGTCCTTTGTGTGTTAACGGTTTAACTGATGAGAGAAAGTGGTGCTTTTTTCACAGAAGCCGGTTGTTCTTCCATACCGACGTCCAATGTCATTTCTGATTTACTGCCATAAAGTTCAGCAAGGGCGTGTTTGTTGATTGCCGCGCTTTCTCCTTGATAGAAGATTTTTCCGTCTCGCAGTGCGACAACGTGCTGGCAGTATTTGAGGGCGTGATCGACCTGATGAAGAGTAACGATCACAGGGATACCCTCACGCTGGTTGATGTCGCTAAGCAGCTCCATCACGATGCGGGAAGATTCAGGGTCCAAAGAGGCAATAGGCTCGTCGGCGAAAATGATGCGGGCTTTTTGCATGAGTGCGCGGGCAATAGCCACACGTTGTTGCTGTCCGCCTGACAGAGTAGAAACACGCTGATAAGCAAAATCTTGCATACCAACACGTTCCAATGCGGCCATCGCTTCTGCTTTCTGCTGCTTGGTGAAGTTACCGGTAAGCGTGCGCCAGAACGGCGTGTAGTTGAGCGCCCCAATCAGCACGTTGGTCATCACTGACAGGCGGTTCACTAAATTGAATTGCTGGAAGATATAACCAGCTTGCGCGCGACAGTTACGAACCTGACCTGAGGCTCGGCCCTGACTCTGAACGGTTTTACCAAGCACCTGAATCTGTCCGTCTTGCGTTTTATCAGAAAAGACCAAGCCGCTCAGATGGCGAAGTAGCGTAGACTTTCCTGAACCAGAAGGTCCAAGAAGTGCGGTCATTTCTTTGTGTTGGATCTTGAGGTTGATCTGGTCAAGCGCTTTGTTTTTTCCAAACGTCTTTGTCAGACCATTCACTTCAATAATGCTATCCATGTTTCAGGGAACCTCGTTAAGTGGTGCCCTTATCGTGTGGTCTGTTTGTGTCGTTTTTATAACGAAATGGTGTCAGGGAAGTTGACGATTGAAGAGGTGAGACAGAGGTATAAATTGCGTGGAAGCGTTTGTATGCAGGGGCTGGAGGGGTTATCTAGATAGGTTGCTCGACTTGTCTAGATAACCTCGTCACTAAAGATTCATACTCATCCGGTGACATTACCACCAGATTAATGAGTGACTTTAATTTGGACTTTGTACGGCGTTTCCAACTGCATGGTGTCACCAAATTTCACGATGGTTTCCAGCGCTAAAACCTCACCGGTAAACGTGGTTTTCTTGTTCTCAATCAGGTCGCGCCAAATATCGTCTAACGACAAAATGCGAGAATTATTAAACCCTTCAAATGACAGTCTCATACACTGCTGCCAATCTTTACCGCTGCCTGTTCTTTCATACTCAGCGCCGACATCACCTACTGTTCTCTTGGAAGATACTTCAACATAAAATTCGGCAACTTCTTGTTCTCTCCATGTATTCATCTAGCATGCCTCATCATATAAGCCTGTCGAAATTATAGACAGTAACGACAACATTGATCGCATTTATGAGACAAGCGTGACCTATGTCGTTATAGGCCCTAACGTCGCCACCAGATGATGAGATGCAACAAAGCAAACAGGCCGTGCCCCCAGATATAGGCTTCAATCGCGCCAACGGCGGTTTTATGAATGGCTAAAAAATCTGGGCTGAGTGGATTTTCCATTAACATCGCGATGGCCCAAAGAGTGCCTGTAACGGTCGCCAACATCAGTGCCAGCAAGCCTAGTCCCTCAACCATCGCAGCCAACCCAGCAGGTTTTGGTTCTGGCAAGCGGCCAGTTCTGAGAATAAGCAAGTCAGCTTTAATGACTGTAAAGTTACCAAACAGCCAGGGATACATGTCTGTGATTGGACGCCGGTTAACCACGGTTACGAAAAAAACCATAGAGAAAAGTAACAGCCCTATCCCGCCATACATATGAATATGGTCAATCAGGGTGAGGTGATAAACGGTCGCATCTTTGCTGACATGCATTCCGGCTGAGGTGAGCAGTTGAAATATTACCCAGCTTATGGTCGTAAAGTGAAGCCACTTTTCCGCTGAGGGTAGTCGCGAGAACAGGAAAGAAAGTCCGCGAAGCGTTTTGTTTGGTGTTTGAACGTGCATATCTGGGTACTACTTTAAGAAGATTATGCAAGTCTATGAATTAAGATGGATAGTTGTTGTTTCAAAATTGATGAATAGGAAAAAAAGCGGGACATTAGGTCCCGCTTCGCGTATTAAGGTTATTGCCCTGCATTCATGGCACTTAACTTGTCACCGATGGGGCCAGAGAAATTAAAGCCATCATGTTTGTCCCAGTTGATTGACCAGGTCATCACGCCACCAAAATTCGGGTAGTTGAAAGCAGGTTTCACTGTTCCACACGCAGTACCTTTGGTCACACAGTCAAGAGCATCCAAGATGTTCTGAGTAGGTGCCTGGCCAGAGTTCGCCGAGCTTGGACCTGATGGTAAGCCGATAGCGACCTGATCATCGCGAAGTGGCGCAAACGTGGTGCCGTTTGCCAATTCAAAACCTTCAATCAACATTTTGGATTGCGCTACCATCATGTCTACTGAACCCTCTGGTGCAGCGCCTGAAAGGTACGGATTCGGCAGGCCACCATTGTTGTAAAGCTGAACATGCAGCAGGTCCAAGGTATCGCGCAGTTCATCAATCAATGGAATGTAAGCGCCCCAAATACCGCTGTACGCCACCATACCGCCATGAACATAAGGATGTTCAGGTGCCATCGTCAGGTACATGTCACCACCCATGTTGGTTTCAATCTGCTTCAATGCACGTGGTAAACGCGCCTGAATTTGCGAACCATGAACAAGGTTGGAGCCACTTTCCAGATCGATATCCAGACCATCAAAACCCCACTCTTTCACAATCGCTGTCAGGCTCGAAACGAAGTTAGCTTCATCAGCATCAGTATTCAGCGTGATCGTCCCTTCCGCACCACCGAGTGACAGAACGAAAATTTTTCCTTTCGCCTGCAACGCAGCCATGTCTTGCTTGAACTTCATAGGATCAAGCGGAGGACAAGTGCTGCGAATGTCACCGTTATACAGATTGAAGTGGACAGTACCGTCGCTGTTGCGATCGTTCTCTGCGAAGGCGATATCAATGATATCCCACGCATCCGACATTTCACTCAGGTTCAATGGACAGCCAGCGCCGTTCACGAAGTTGTGCCAATAACCAATCAGCTGATGTTTTTCGCCGATTGCTCGAACACTTTGAGCGTAACTGCTGCGGTTGACGCAGTCAGACCATTGCTGTCTGTCGCCAGTGCAGAAACCGCGTAACTGCCTATTGCGCCTGGTGTCCAACTGGCACTGTAAGGCGCCGTTGAATCAGATGCGACGATGGAACCATCAACCACGAAATCAACTTTCGCCACCGTACCGTTGAGGGCACTCGCTTCTGCTTCGAGCAACACAGCTTTACCTAAGCCAACAGAACTGCCTGCTGCTGGGGAAGTCAGGCTCGCTACCAATGGCTGGTCGCTCACATTAACCAGAATGCCGGCATTGCCTGTATTACCCTCGTTATCAGTGGCAACGGCGCTGACGCTCACTTCGCCTAAACCTGTTACCGCCCAATCAACGGCATAAGGCGCAGCATTATCAACGGCAACGCTTTGGCCAGCAACGAAGAACTCGACGCCGGTTACGCTGCCATCAGAATCAACGGCATCAACAGCAAGGGAAACCGTCTCACCTGAAAGCAGAGTTGCATTATCCGACGGAGAAGTGAAAGTCACGTTAGGAACAATGGCGCAGATACCAAGCTCAGTCCAAGCGTCTTGCCAGTGAGCGCCGGTGTTTGGCTCATATGCCCACGCCGCATCCGATGAACACCATCCCGCTACGTCACATTGGTATTTGTAGTTCGCGTTTTGAACAATATCGCCAACTGTATAGCTGGTGCCAGCGCTGTAAGTCGGTACGCCAGCACAACCACCACCAACGGTATTGCCGGCAACTTTAACAGAGACTTCACCTGCCCAAGCCTGCAAGCCATCGTTGTCAGTCGCTTTAGCATTGAAACTGTGGTTGCCTTCCGTAGCAAGCCAAGGGGTTTCAAACGGTGCAACGTCATCTGAACCGACAAGTTTGTTGTCGACATAGAATTCTACAAGCGTGACTGCACCATCAGAGTCTTCTGCAGTTGCTGTCAGAGCAACAGTTTCGCCTGCTTTTAATTGCGAATTCGCAGTAGGGTTAGTCAACTGCGCGGTAGGTGGAATACCAAACACAGGATCCTCAACCGAGATACTCGCGCTTTGCTCGGACTTTGCCCCCTCATTGTCTGTGACCACAGCACGAACAGTCGCCTGTCCCTGCTCTGCAACCCACTCCAAAGAGAAAGGAGGTGCTGTCACAATGCCTACGCTGTTTGCGCCGATGAAGAATTCAACATCCGACACCGAGCCATCACTGTCGGAGGCAGTCGCAGAAAGAGTAATCACATCGCCGGTAACAAAGTTGGAGTTATTTAAAGGAGAAGTCAGGTCGATGACGGGAGGCTGGTTTCCACCAGTAGAACATTGACCCAGCGCTTCCCACTCTTGCCATGGACCAGAGTTTTCAGCCGGGTTCTTGCCTGTCGTCCACCATTTGGCTTTATAAGCTTCGCCAGTATGTGCCACCTGATCACCGCCATTGTATATGGCAGTGTTTTCCCAAGTGGGTAATGAAGTACAGTCAACTGCCCAAGCTGGCAGAGCTGTTGCTACGCTCAGCGCAATGGCCGAGAGCATCATTGGTTTGTGCATGATGAATTTCCTTATTCGATAATAAGTCACCACCATTTTTATGTCCCGCTTACGGGACTACCTCAAAAAAGACTTCGTGGCATTTTTTAGGACTCTCAACTTTATTTACGCCAAGAATTATCCCATTTCCATCATGATTGATTGAGTTCGCTATCTCCATGACAAAGCAGCTGTTTTCTCTCGTATTGGTGACCATTGCACAAAGACAGTCCGCAACATTTTTATTTCATTGAGGAAGTTCCCAAGGCATCACTTTTTCTCCCAGAATCTCAAGGACTAAACTGATGAAGCGTATACATTTGCATTAACAATTAATTAGAAGCAAATCATTGTTGGCACGGAAGTAAAGAGGTGAAAATGCGCTATCTGCTGAGACTGTTTACGGTGACACTCACCTTTTTACTGTCATTACCCGTTTTGGCCACAAGTGAAGAAGAACGGTTGGTGTGGCGTTTTGGGCTGGAAGAAATTGAAGGATCAGTGCAAGACATTTACGCCAAAGAATTTAAGCGCATCATCGAAGAGAAGTCCGGTGGTGAGGTGGTCGTCGATATTTACTCTTATGGCACTTTGGGCGAGTCGGAAGATCTCACCGCGTTGACCACACTCGGCACACTGCAGCTTACCCATGCCTCCGTGGGTATCATCGGCAGTCTGGTGCCTGAAATGCAGGTTTTCAATATTCCCTACATTTATTCTCATGACGACGAGCTGAATCAATCCGTTATCGCCAGCAATCCAACACTCTATGAAGTGCTCGGGAATGCGCTTATCGATCAGGATCTGCGCTTGATGACCCTCTATCTTGAAGGCGATATGGTGTGGTCAACCAATCAAGAAGTGGTCAAACCCAGCGATTTTAAGCAATTCCGAATGCGTGTGATGAATTCCCCGTTGGTGATTGAATCCTTCCAACTTTATGGCGCAGATGCCGTGCCACTCCCTTATTCTCAGGTTTATGGCGCGCTACAAGCCAATATTGTGGATGGGCAGACCAATCCGGTTTTCTCGATAGAAGAAATGAAGTTTTACGAAGTGACGGAATACATGATTTGGCCGGGCAAGCAAAAGTTCACCACCTCAGTGATTGCCAATCAAGCATGGTATTTATCACTCTCGCCTGAGCATAAAGCGCTGCTTAGGGAAACATTTCAAGGCTTGAGTGACTATATACTCGAAAAGCAGCAAGCCCTGAACAAAAAGCAACTGGCCACCATTAAAGCATTTAAACCCAGTATGACCTTTATCACTCTCAACCGAAGTCAACAAAACGCATTTAAGAAGCTCGCCGAGCCTGTTAGAAGTCGTTATGTGGAATTAGTAGGGAAGCCCGGAGAGCGTTTGTTAGAAGCCTTGGATGAAGTACTTGCCCACAAAAAATAAGAGAGCGACCAGCGCTCTCTTATTTCTCTTTGGATTGGTTAAGCAATTTCTCGACTGGTGCGTACCACCGGCACTTTACTGATCGCTTGGCGTTGCAGGGCATAGTTCCGCACCTCTGATGCGGAGATGGCCTTGCTGTAATACCACCCCTGAATCACCACATCTGCTTCGCGCGACACAATATCAAGCTGCTCTTGGGTTTCCACCCCTTCTACAATAATGTTCATGCCGAGCTGTTTGGCGATTCCAGTCAAGCTATAGAACACCTGCTTGCCCCGTTCGCTGCTTAGCGCCAACACAAAACTGCGGTCGATTTTCATCGCATCAATATCGAAGCGGTTGAGATAACTCAATGAACTATAGCCAGTCCCGAAGTCATCGATGTGTACAGTAGAACCCGCCATATGAAGACGCGAAATGGCCTGTTCTACCAACGCTGGTTTATCAATCAGCGAATCTTCAGTGATCTCAAAATGAATCAGTCCCGGCACCTGCGCGATGAGCGAGAGAATCTCTTCCATTGCGTCTTTATTTGTCAGGGTATGACTGGTGATGTTCACGCTGATTGGCATATAGAAAGTCTGATCCATCCAGAGCTTGCTCTGTTCCACAGACTGTCGCACAACCCAGAGATCGATATCTGTCATCAGGTTCGCTTTCTCAAATACCGAAAGGAATTGACCCGGCGCTTCCACATTCCCCATGCTATCGCGTAAACGGATCAACGCTTCTACTGCCAACACCTGACCAGTATGGCTCGAAATCTGCGGTTGATATTCCAGATAGAATTCGCGGGTAGCAAAGGCTTCCAACTGCATTTGCACACCCTGAATTTCGCGCACTTTATGGAGCGATTCCGTCACCGGGTCTACCGCTAACACATACGCTTCTTCTTCACGACGAGTGAAAGTGGTATCCAGCGAAGGAATGTACAAATCACGAGTTTTGGCGTGTGCATCCAACATACGAACAAAG
Organism: Grimontia sedimenti; assembly: GCF_011045095.1. GTDB lineage: Bacteria > Pseudomonadota > Gammaproteobacteria > Enterobacterales > Vibrionaceae > Enterovibrio > Enterovibrio sedimenti. Next base: position 115,997 of record NZ_JAALDL010000003.1, on the reverse strand, counting down.
GGTAAATAGATCAGTGTACTGACCATCACCAAACCTACCTGCAATATCACTGCGTTGTAATCGCCACCTGTTGAGATAAACGCATTCAGAATCAACGGGCTTGTGATTGGCGCCATCACCACAGGAATAGCGACCAGCCCCATAGACATCACAGTTAATGCAATCCCCATATTGACCAATGGTGCGATCAAAAACGGAATGAAAAGACGCAGGTTGAAGATGATTGGCAAACCAAACATCAGGATTTCATTGATATTAAAGAAACCCAAAGGAATGCTTGAAATCGCAATCACACGCATCACTTTGTCTTTGGAAAACGCCAATATCGCAAGCGCAAGCCCCAATGTCGCCCCTGAGCCACCAATGAAAACAAACGATGACAGGGTCGAAATATTCATCACGTTTGAAGGCATGGCCCCAGCACTGTAAAGCACGCGGTTGATATCCAGCACATCAATCAAAGGTTGAACCAATGGCGTTAGCGCGTAGTAGCCATGAATACCCAAAAACCACAACAAGGAATTCAAGGTAGAGAAGAGCGCACCGACGCTATATGGGTCATTGACTGGGTCAAACGCCTTAAGGAAAGCCGCTGAATCAAAATACAAGCTGGTCAGAGTGAGTAGCTTCGTCAGCAAGACAACCACACCAGTGGTGATAACACCCGGAATGATGAGGTTCATGGAGTCTTTGACTAACTTACCAGCGACTTCATTTTCGACAATTCGCGCCCATCTTTGCTTTTTCAGTTTGGAGAGCAAAGGAACAGCATAGATTGGCAGGGTTAAGCCAACAAAGGTCAACAGAATAGAACTGGCTTGATACTCATAGCCCAACACTTTTTCCGCCACTGCAACGTAAGAGATGCAGAGCACCGCAATCGGAGGTCGGGGTAAACGCCACTGAATCGCAAGCATCATGCTAATAGATGCAGCAAAAAGGTATGGATAAAGGGAGGTCAGTGACAGTCTCAGTAGGTTCAGTTCGTGTATAAAAACGGGTGCATCCACATGAAGGAATTCGAGCATGCTCGCCACAAATCCCAGGATGCTTGACACTATTAAACAAGGGACAAGCCACAACATCCCGTCTCGCATTGCTCTGAGCGATCGCGTCACCGCCTCAAACCGATACGGATTGAGCCAATGTAAGAAAGATTGGTTGTTTAATTTTTGCTTCATTTAATTCACTGAAAGAAGGCCAACGACATTGTTGCCCATTGTCGCGATGAAAATTTAGAGCGAGTAAATATGCTAAAACAGCGATAATTTGCCGGGTATTGTAGTGTCTAGAAAACCTAAATCAACATCTCCCATAAATAAAATCGATTTTTACCAGCCATTAACATTCACCCTGCGAATGCAATATCAAATTTCATCCATTGGATCACTCATTACCAATCGTTTGCGCTGGGAACTTATTCACGTTTTCGGCAGCTTACAGCCAGAAATTAAGAGCTTGAAAGAAAAAATGAGATCTTGAGTCCAATATCAAAACATCAATTAACAACAATATTAATAATGTTATTTGTCTCGATGATTGAAAAATTATTTATTAATTATCTTTGGTAAATCGACGTTTACGATTAATTCCAATTGGAATATTTAATTAACATCCATCAAAGCATTTGATTTATGGCGTATAATTAAGTGGTTATTACCTTTATGCCTGCGAGAGAAGATGACCAATAAATCAACAGCTCACCCGCGTTTCGGGATTTCAGTCGTATTACTGACATTTCTGTTGATCCTGTCAGGCCAGACTGTCCAAGCTATGGGCAAGAAAAAGCCACATTTTGTCGATACATTGAAACTTCATGGATACATTGATAACTATGGTAACGTTCGATTAAACAATTCGCCCTTGACGGAATTACCCGAGCCTTTCGATGTGGAAGGATTTCTAGACATCGAAGGTAGTCAGATCGAACGTTTGCCCGACGGCTTAACCGTGAAAGGTTATGTCAACGCTTCCAATACAAGGCTGACCCGATTCCCTAAAATTGATGTAGGCGGATACATCAACCTCACCAACTCAAAAGTCGCTGTTTTGCCACAAGGATTTAAAGTAAACGGCGATCTCAGCTTGAGCGGTACACCAATCGCTGCCTTGCCAAGACGATTAAACGTGAAAGGAAATCTTTACCTAAGCAACACACGCGTGAAGTCGCTGCCACCTGATTTAAGCGTTGGCGGGGATCTATATTTAAGGGGCTCTCCGGTTAGTACCATTCCGGAAACCGTTCGGGTGGGAGGAAGGATTTACCGCTGAGCACTTGTGACATTTCTCCGTCAACGTTTGTGCTCAAGCGGCGCGTTTGATTTGAGAGAGTTGGACTGCATGAAGTTTGCGGCGTAGGGCGAGTCCATAGCGATAACGTACACGACCGCCAATCTTTACTTCCCCTTTATGCTTGATTTCGACACGGAGTTTCGGCATGGAGTTGATTTTCAGCTCACCAATGCCCTCTTCCAGCTTCCACTCTGAAGTAAAACCCATACCCCGTTCTGAGATATCCGTAATTTGAATACTCACCTTCGGGAAAATTTTATGTGCCCAATACAGGGTTCCTTTCACCCTAGATTGGCACTTGTATCTTTGCCAACGGCGTACTTCGCTCATCGCCCTACTTCTCTCTCATATAAATACTCAATGAGATTCACTAAACCTGAGTGAATCACTCAGATATAGTACGGACGAGGACGATAAAATTTCGTCTTATTTTAGAAACAACTTAAGTTTAACTTACGGAAGCTCTCGTTAGTGAGGCACTTCATAGAGTTCCAATGGCAAACCATCAGGATCCTGAAAGAAGGTAAAACGGGCTTGAGTATAAGGGTCGACACGCACAGGCTCGCATTGAACACCCTGCGATTCCAGATAGGCGGTAGCCTCATCGATATTCTGCGTGGAAAAAGCAAGATGTCGCAGCCCTTGAGCTTCAGGGAAAGAAGGACGTGAAGGACTTTCCGGAAAAGAAAACAGCTCCAGCTGTCTGCCATCGGGGAGTTGCAAATCAACTTTCCAGGAATTCCGCGCTTTACGGTAATTCTCCGCCAGAATTTCAAACCCCAGCACCTCATGATAAAAGCGCTTTGACACGACAATATCGCTGGCAATCAAAGCGACGTGATGAATTCCTTGAATCATTGGCGAAAACTCCTATTAGTTAGTCATTTTTGCCAACCATTATTAGGTTGACTGACCGACACGTATCTAACTCTTTGAAAATACGGCTATCATAATTGGCATCAGATTTGCTGAATAGTACGTTAAAGCAATAACAAGGATAGAAATGATGACGCTAACAGCAAAACGTAAGAACCAGTATAAAGCAGGTTTTTCAGTGTTTATGTTCGGCTTTTCCTTTGGAGTCGCGCTTCTCGCGTCCGTTTGTTAAGTACAGTTATACCCGAGAAATGCCGTATCACTGCCTGTCGGCATTTCTCCTTTTTCTTCCCCATCAAGCTTATCGACAATCCTGCCTTACAGCGCTAAGGTTATGAAAATACGTTGCTTCCGGTAGGGTACCCATGTCTCACATCGATTTCAGGAAGAAAATCAGCCTCGCCCGTCCCAGACCTTATGGCACCCATCTCCAACGGGCTCTTGAAAGTGACCGTGGGCGCATTATCAATTCCGCCCCCATTCGCCGCCTGCAGCAAAAAACGCAAGTCTTCCCACTGGAACGAAACTCTGCAGTACGAAGCCGACTCACTCATTCCATGGAAGTGCAGCAAGTTGGCCGATTTATCGTCCACTCTATTTTGATCGCCTCTCAGACAATGAAATCAAAGCCTATGGCTTGGCGGAGCTTGAGCGTCCGATTGAATCTTTGGTGGAAATAGCCTGCCTGATGCATGACATGGGCAACCCGCCATTCGGGCATTGCGGTGAAGACGCGATTAACCGTTGGTTTAGCAAACACCTCAACGATCTCGCGCCCATGCGTCGGCTTCTTGAGGAACTTCCAACGTCAACAACAGACCCCATTCTCCATGAGCTTTGTCATTTCGATGGCAACGCGCAGGCAATCCGTCTGGTGCAATCACTGCATCGCTTCAATCTTACCTACAGTCAGGCAGCGGCAGTGCTGAAATACACCCGTCCAGCGACTGAGCGCGCCGAGGAAGTGCCGGTAGATAAAAGCTATCTCACCAAGAAAGTCGGTTACTACATCACTGAAAACCGCTACGTGAATGCTTTAATGGACGAGTTGGAAATCAGTAAATATTGCCGTCATCCTCTCAGCTACATCATGGAAGCGGCAGACGACATTTCTTACTGTCTGGCTGACTTGGAAGACGCGGTCGAGAAACGCATTCTTTCTCTGGAAACCCTGACTGAACATCTCAAACGCACGTTTGCCGAACTTGAGCCGGATAACCGCCCGATAAAAGGCAGACACTGTTTCGACGCCCTGCTCGATAACGTTTATCGTGATGCGCAAAACGACGAGATCAGCCCTACCCACAAATTCTTCATCAAACTTCGTGTGGAAATGGTTCATCCACTGGTCAATCACGCGTCAGAGCAGTTCACGCAGAACCTTGAAGCGGTATTCAATGGAGATCTGAACCGTGCGTTAATCGAAGACAACAGCCAGTTCCACGCATTGGCGAAGACTTTCAAACAGGTGGCAATTAATCACGTATTCAACGATCCCGAAGTCGAAAATCTGGAACTTCAAGGTTACAAAATCATTGGTGGGTTATTGGAAGAATATCGACCCCTGCTGGATTTAGACCAAGATACCTTCCAGAAAATCGTTCGCGGTGAAGGACGAAAATTGCCCGTGGAAAGAAGGTTATTCAACAAGCTTTCCAGAAAACATGTAGCGGCATACGAAATTGCCCTGAAGGAAGAAGCACCAGTGAATCATCCGACGCTTTGGGAGTTCTACTTGAGATGCCGATTACTGCAGGATTACATCAGTGGCATGACCGATCAGTTCGCGTTTGATGAATACAAAACCCTGCTGGTTAGCGATTAAAGTCTCTCAGTTGGATAGCCGTATCCTCGCAAAAACAGATCCACGCAGGAATGCACGTAAGTGCGTCGTGTTTCTGCGTCTTCTTCTGAGTCAAACCCCAGTAACGCCCAATACACCGCACGACCGTGCAACATCAGCAAGAGCTGCATAGCCGCAGATTCAGTGTTGTCACACAGGGGCAGCTCCCCCCTTTTGACCAATAGGGAAAGGTAATCGCTGATTCGGTTGATGTTGCGGATAGGACCCTGTTCTAGAAAGATGCGGGCGATTTCAGGATGGGTACCAGACTGACGAATCGTATTCTGAAACGTATTACGCGCCTCTTCCCCCAGCAGCATGTTTTGGAACAGCCAGCCAAACTCACGGAGCACGACGTGTGCAGCACGTGATTCGTGTTCCAGATCCAGCTCCAACCCCGCCGAGATGCATTTTTCAATGATGCAGGTTTCGAACAACTGATCTTTACTACTGAAGTGCGCGTAAACCGTTTGTTTACTGACATTTGCATGCACTGCAATTGCATCCATAGAGATGCCATAGCCTTGCTTGGAAAAGAGCTCAACAGCTGCCGAAAGGATTTGTTGGCGCTTTTGCTCTTTTCGCTGCGAGATATGCGTTGTCATAGTCTTCCCTGGTTGAGTTGCTGTGCATTTATTAGCCTAATCAAACTGGACAGTCTAGTTTGATTGCTTTATTTTTAATCTAATTGGACTGGACAGTCTAGTCCACTAAATAATCGTAACGGACGACGAGAAATTTTCCATGCAAAAGTGCATTCCATCTGTCGCTATCGCGGCCACTATCACTCTCCTCACTGCCTGCAATTCGCAGACAGAAGAAGCCGCGGCACAGCCTGAGCATAACTTACCGACCGTTAATGTACTGACCGTAGAACTTGCGCCGGGTTACTCCGTTAACCGCGAATATGTCGGTACTGTTCAGGCGGGTCAAAGTGCCAACCTGGGTTTTGAACTCGGCGGCAAGGTGAACAGCTTATTTGTCGACGAGGGCGATACTGTTGTTAAAGGCCAGCCCCTGATCAGACTGGATACCCAGTTACTCGAAACCGAAGCCCAGCAGTTGGGCGCGCAATTGGAACAACTCGACGCCCAACTGGACCTCACCCGTACCAACCTACAACGCCAACGCCAGTTGAAAAAGAAAGGCTTCAGTGCGGATGCAGAAATCGATTCACTGATCAGCCAACGTGACGCCCTGTTGGCAAATGTTCGACAACTCAATGCGTCACTTTCCTCGAATAAACTTCGTCAGGAAAAATCCACCATCTACGCCCCTTACAACGGCAAGATAAGCCAGCGCTATGTCTCCCAAGGGGACGTTGTGAATGTCGGTGCTCCGACCCTCACCCTATTGGCAGATGATCTAAAAGAAGCGCGTATTGGTGTGCCTATCAAATACCTCGAAGCACTGACTGCCAATTCATCCGCCAAGGTCCGTGTCGCTTCAGATGTTTATCCAGCGACGTTACTGAATCCCGGCGCTGCACTGGATATGCGCTCGCGCACCGTGACGCTTCGTTACCTGCTTCCTGAAGGCTCAAATGCCCTCGACGGCCAACTCGCTTATTTGCAGTTTTCCTTTGAAACACCGCAAGAAGGTTTCTGGATGCCATTGACAGGACTGACTGATGGACTACGTGGAACTTGGAATGTCTATGCTGTGGTACCGGGCGATTCGGGCAGTCAGTTTGTATCACGCCGTTCAGTGCAAGTTCTCCATGCTGATGAGAAGAAGGCCTATGTCTCCGGTGCAATTGGCGACGGTGACAAAGTATTAGTGGATGGCGTTCACCGCGTGGTTTCCGGTCAATCCGTAAACGTAGCGGCGGAGTAACTTCCATGGAAAAGTTACTCAAAAACACCCGATTATTGGTCCTGTTTACTGTCCTGTTGTTGGTTTCAGGGCTTTCAGCGCTCTCTACTCTTCCCCGCGCAGAAGACCCTGCACTCATCAATCGCTGGGCAACGATTACGACGGCTTATCCTGGCGCCAGTGCAGAGCGTGTAGAAGCCTTGGTCACAGAGGAGCTTGAAAACGAGCTACGTGCACTCGATGAAATTAAGTTGATTGAATCCCAGTCGCGCCCTGGTATTTCTGTCATCACGATAGAACTTCATGACGAGCTCACCGAAACTGAACCGGTTTGGTCAAAGGTACGTGACAAAATTGGAGATGCGTCGCCTAACCTGCCTTCCGGCGCTCAAGAACCCGCCTTCGACAATGATCATTCTAATGCTTTCACCTACATCACTGCCCTGCAGTGGGATGACGATAGCGATGTTGACCCACTGATCCTCGGCCGTTATGCCAAAGAGCTTGCCAAACGTTGGCGAAACCTTGCTGGTACCGAATTTGTGGAAACCCACGGTGCGCCGGACGAAGAGATTCTCGTTACTCTCGACGTGGCATCTGCCAGTGTGCTTGGGCAATCTGCCCTTTCCATCTCGAACGCCATTTCAGCAGCCGATGCTAAAAACGCGGCAGGTGAACTTCACAATGAACGTAACCGCTTCCAACTGGAAGTCGCAGGCGAACTCGACTCAGTTGATCGGGTAAAGCGTGTTCCTGTCGCGATTGATGAGAATGGCTTTCTTGTCCGGTTGGAAGATGTCGCTTCCGTTGTGCGGGCGCAGGCTTTGCCACTCAAACAAATTGCACTGATTGATGGCAAACCCGCGGTATTGGTTTCTGCACGGATGCAAGGAACGATTCGGGTTGATAACTGGACGGCGTCTGCCGATGCACTTATCGACGGATTCCGAGCAGATCTCCCCTCCAACATCAGCATCAAACCCATTTTCAAGCAGGCAAAATACACCGAAACCCGACTGTCAGAGTTGGTCGATAGCTTACTGCTCGGTTTCGGGCTGGTATTAATTGTGCTGTTTATCACTTTGGGCTTTCGATCTGCGATTTTGGTTGCCCTGTCCCTACCCATCGCCTCTGCTTTTACGCTGGCATTAATGAGCTTTACGGGCTTGCCTATAAACCAGATGTCTGTCACGGGTCTTATCGTGTCACTCGGCATCATGGTCGATAACGCCATTGTCATGGTCGATACTATCCAGCATTACCGCCAACAAGGTGTGAAGCGACTGGAAGCGGCAGTGAACGCCATCAAACACCTTTGGTTACCGCTGCTGGGTTCGACATTGACGACGATCCTCGCCTTTGCGCCCATCTTCCTCATGCCGGGGCCTGCAGGTGAATTCGTCGGCGCGATTGCCATTACCGTCAGCTTCTCGCTGATTGGCTCCTATATCGTTTCGCATTTTCTGGTGTCGGGCTTTGCTGCGCGCTGGTTGCCTTCTGGCGAAAGCCACAACCATTGGTATCAATCAGGCTTGACCATTCCTTGGTTAAGTGAGGCTTTCCGCGCGTCAGTCCGAGCCGCGGTTAGGTTCCCGTGGCTTGCGATCCCAATTGTGTTTATGGTGCCATTTTCCGGCTTTTGGGCTGCTGGTCAGCTCACCGAACAATTCTTCCCACCATCAGACAGAGATATGTTTGAGATTCAGGTGTTCCTGTCTCCTCAAGCGAGTATTAATGCAACATTAGAAACCACGCGACAGATTGAAGCGCTGCTAGAAGAAACCGAAGGCGTTGAGCAAGTAGGCTGGGTGGTTGGTGAGAACTTCCCATCGTTTTACTACAACATGATGGGACGCCAACGTGGCGCGCCTAATTTCGCGCAAGCCATGGTGAAAGCCGAAGACTTCCGTGCCGCGAATGACATGATCCCATTACTTCAGGGGCAACTTTCCGAGCAATTTCCCCACGCGCAAATTCTGGTGAGAAAGCTGGAGCAAGGCCCTCCTTTCAATGCGCCACTGGAAGTGCGTGTGTATGGCCCGAACCTTGACCGTCTTCGGGATATCAGTGAGAACATTCGCCTGCTGATGGCTTCCACACCTGATGTCATTAACACCCGCGAAACCCTGCAACCTGGCACCCCTAAGATCGCCGTTAAGGTGAATGAAGAAGCCAGTCAACTCACAGGCATGTCACTCAGTGATATTGCCATGCTGCTTAATGCCTCCATGTCGGGCATTGTTCAGGGAAGCGTCGTCGAAGAAACTGAATCCATTCCTGTCCGTGTGCGCGTCGCTGATGACTCACGCACCAGCATCAACGAATTGAACAAACTGAGATTGCCTTTGGCTGGCAGTGAAGGTCAGGCTGACTTGCCTATCACCGCCATTGCAGATTTGGCGATCGAGCCTAGCCGTGGTGCCATTCCCCACCGCAATGGTGAACGTGTCAATGTGATTGAAGGTTACATCACTGCCGGCGTGCTACCCCAAACTGCATTGAACGCTTTTACTGAGAAACTGGAAAACGCTGACCTGCGTTTACCGCCGGGTTATCGCCTCGAATTTGGTGGCGAATCTGCTGAGCGGAACGATTCCGTCAATCAGCTTTTGGCCAATCTCACCATCGTTATCACCCTATTAATTGCGGTCGTCGTGGTCTCGTTCAATTCATTCCGTCTGAGTGGGATTATTTTCTTGGTCGGCGTTCAGGCTGCAGGTTTGGGTCTGTTGTCGGTTTGGGTGTTTGGCTACCCATTTGGCTTTACGGTGATCATTGGATTACTTGGTTTGGTCGGTCTGGCGATCAACGCCTCGATAGTGATTCTGGCAGAGCTAAAATCCTGCCCAGAGGCCAAATCGGGGAAACGAGAAGCCATTGTTGAAGCGGTAAGCAGTTGTGGCCGACACATAACCTCCACGACCATCACAACAATTGGCGGTTTCCTGCCGTTAATCCTGGCTGGCGGTGGCTTCTGGCCACCTTTCGCTATCGCCATTGCAGGCGGCACATTGCTGACAACCCTGTTGTCATTCTACTTCGTGCCAGCAGCATTCAGGATTGCAGTTGCGTTTCGCCCTTTAGACAAACCCAACTCTCTGGAACCCACTGAGGCATAAGGTGAACAGTAGGCATAAAAAAACAGCCACCTCCCGGTGGCTGTTTTTTTCTTCAATGGTTGAATCGTATCCGCAAAAGCTAAAACGCAGAAAGAACAGGGCTAGCCATTAAGCCCATCAGCAGCAAAATTGGAAACATGATCTTAATGATGAACGGAATCCGCATTATCACATTCCTTTTCTAATAGTACGGCTTTAGCAACCCGCGACTCTCCCACACGGTTTGCACTCCGCCAAGCCAACAGCAGCAAAGCTTGTTAATTATAGACGCAAACTTTTAACAAGACATACAGCATTGCATACCTTTTTGGACAAAAACTTAGACAACCAGCAGTTCTATATGAAATATAAGGAATATTTTCTCCGAATTTTTTTGCGACTCATCACGCTTTTATAGCAGATACCATACAAAATCGGATGCTCATTACCTTCGATGCGCTTCTATTAATCTGGCCAGTACCAGTTTGGTGTGTCTAACAATCCCTGACCTTGCACTTCGGTTTGGCCCAAGATTTTTTCCAGCTCGATGGCATGACAATCTGGATGCTGGTTCAGGGCATTGATCAAGCGGTTCGCATGGGAAATCACCCAAACCTGCGAATGCTGTGAGGCGTGGGTGATCAGTCTTGCAAGCGCAGGCAAAAGATCAGGATGCAGACTGGTTTCCGGTTCGTTGAGCACCATCAGCGCTGGTGGCCTTGGCGTCAGCAATGCAGCGACCCAAAGCACGAATCGCAATGTTCCGTCAGAAAGCTCGGCACCACTCAAGGGACGCAACAAGCCTTTCTGGTAGAATTCGATGGAAAAACGACCATCATCCTTAGTCACCACACGCAGCTTACAACCTGGAAATGCATCTTCGATGGCACGGTCTAGCGCTTCCTTGTCACCGATTTCGATAACGGTTTGAAGTGCGGCAGCAACATCCCTTCCATCGTGATGAAGCACCGGCGTTCGGGTGCCTAACTGAGGTTTCCTTGCAGGTGCATCGGCGTCTGTGCGGAAATGATCGTAAAACCGCCAGCTCCGAATCATTTCGCGGGTATGAAAAACTTCGGCAGCAGAGCTTGGATCAGCATGAGCATCAAACATGCTGTCATAACTAGGTATATGCTGGGAGGCCACTTCCCAGCTACGTCCATTGCGAATTCTAACCATGTTACCTTTTCGCTCTACCAGAGAGCTGGCTGGACGATAGTACGGGCCATTGAAAATGCATTCACGCTTGATTTCGGGATCGAAACAAAATGCACTTTGCTGGGGTTCAGGTAATCCAAGCGAAATCGTATACCCAAAGGTTTCACTCGAGAACCCAAGTTTTAACCTTATCACATCTTTACGTACCACTGGCTCCACTTCGACATCCCCACGGCGCATCGCCTCAGAGATTTCTTCGGGACCTGCCCAGAAGGTCGATTGCAATCCCCCTTCTTCCGCAAGCGAGTTGACCACGCCCCCGGATGCAGTTTTCGCCAGCAACCGAAGCGCCTTGTACAAGTTCGATTTGCCACTGCCGTTCGGCCCGGTGATCAGATTTAACGGCCCGAGGGGGATAGTGAGAGACTGGATGGAGCGGTAGTTGGCAATGGAAAGCGTGGTAAGCATGGCGAGCCCGGATAAATGACTAATGCGCTCATGTTATCAATTGACTACACCCAATCAACCCAGAGTACACAGTTTCATATCCAAAGCTCCTTCCAATGGATGATTGAGGTTTCATCACTGTAAGTCGAAAATATGCGTTCGAACATGGAGGTTAGTGCAATGCAGAATTGCAAGAATGCAGACCCATTATGGAATGACCTGAAAATCTATAACGCTGTCGTGTGCGAAGGATCGTTATCGGGCGCATCAAGACGATTGAGCATCAGTCATTCCACAGTGTGCCGCAGAATTTCGCGTCTCGAAGATATCGTCGGTGTCCCGTTAATCCGAAGGCGGTCTAATGGCATCGCATTTACCAAAAATGGAGAGCAGTTGGGTGGCTTTGTCAGGGAAATGGATGAACGCGCCAACGACATCATGTTCTGGATTAAACAGAAGAAAGATGACCTCGCTGGCGTCCTGTCACTCAGTTGCTGCGATATCGCCTTGCAGAGCCTGTCGCGTATCGTAGGAGATCTTTCCGTCTCCAATCCCGGCATTCAATTCGATATTAAAGTCAGCGCGATGAATGCAGATTTACGGCTTGCCAGCACAGATCTCGCCATTCGTGCCACCACCTCTCCCGATGAGTCGCTGGTTGGCGTAAAGCTCAGTCACTTTCAGTTCCAACTGGCGAAATGCGCGGGAGTGAACTCTCCTTCCCATGCGAACTGGATTTGCCTGAACGACGCGTTTTCCCACCTTCCTGCTGAACGTTGGCTAGGGGAACAAAAATCAGAGAGCCAAAGCCAAATCAAAGTCGACAGCTATATGAGCGCGGCGGAATTGATTCGCACCGGGACAGGCATTGGATTGTTGCCAGATTTCGTGGTGGAAAATGATCCCTACCTTGAAGCCATCGACGTTGAAGAAACACTCCCCACTTGGGATTTATGGTTGGTTTATCACCGTTCTCAAATCAACAACGGTCTGGTAAAAGCATTTACTAATCACCTGAAAAGTCATTGGTGCGAAAACCAATCCATCCCCCTACCTCCGGAAGTAAGCAGCACCGATCTTTCTTGGCAAAAGTGAATTGCGCTCTCATTCTTCGTTCAAACTGGACGGCAGCCCTCACACTAGGCTCAATGGATAGGAAGCAGACACAAGTACTCACCTATTGTTAAATAGCGTGGATTGTTTTCAGGGAAGGAAACATGAAAAGGGAAGTCATCACAGCACTAGAAGGCATTGTCGGCAGCAAATTTGTCATTACCGACGAAGAAACCATGCGCCCCTATGAATGTGATGGCCTCTCGGTCTATACCGAAATACCAGTGTGTGTCGTGCTTCCTGCATCGACAGAAGAAGTCATGGCGGTCATGTCGCTCTGCTACAAGCACAAGATCAACGTCGTCGTCCGAGGTGCAGGAACCGGCCTTTCTGCTGGCGCCTTACCGCTAAGCGACGGCCTGCTGCTTTCCCTCGCCAGACTCAATCAAATACTGGATATCGACAAAACCACCTCACTAGCCGTGGTTCAACCCGGCGTTCGTAACCTGGCTATATCAGAACAAGCCAGCCTTGAAGGTTTGTATTATGCGCCTGACCCTTCTTCCCAGATAGCTTGCTCAATTGGCGGGAACGTCGCCGAAAACGCAGGCGGTGTGCATTGCCTGAAATATGGCTTAACCGTCCACAATGTGGTGTCTGCTGTGGTCGTCACCGTCGAAGGCGAAAAACTGGTTTTAGGCGGCGCTGCGTATGACTTACCCGGTTTCGATTTGATGGCTTTAATGACTGGCTCTGAAGGCATGTTAGGCATAGTCACTGAAATCACCGTGCGCTTACTTCCTCTGCCCGACGTGGCCCGCGTGATCCTTGCTGGTTTTGATTCGGTGGAAAACGCTGCAAATGCAGTGAACGATATCATCGCCAACGGCATTATTCCCGCTGGTTTAGAAATGATGGATGCTTACGCCATTTCCGCCGCTGAAGACTTTGCCAAAGCGGGTTATCCCAAAGAGGCCGATGCCCTGTTGCTTTGCGAGCTGGATGGCAGCGAAGAAGATGTGAATCACCAGCTTTTACAAACTCAGCAAATATTGCAGCAGGCAGGTGCAACAACTCTCAAGATCTCGGAAAGCGAAGATGAACGGGCAAGAATGTGGAAGGGCCGCAAATCTGCATTCCCTGCTGTAGGGCGTATTTCACCTGATTATTACTGTATGGATGGCACCATTCCGCGCAGTGAACTTGCCAGCGTGCTAAATCAAATCCACCAGCTTTCACGATTCTATGGCCTACGCGTCGCCAATGTCTTTCATGCAGGGGACGGTAACCTCCACCCTTTGATTCTGTTTGATGCCAATGTGCAGGGGGAACTTGAAAAGACCGAAGAATTCGGCGCGGAGATACTCAGAATTTGTGTGGAAGCCGGCGGCTGTATCACTGGGGAGCATGGTGTTGGCGTAGAGAAAATCAACCAGATGCACCACCAGTTTAATGACGCTGAGTTAGCGCAGTTTCATCGCGTAAAAGCAGCCTGGGACGCGGAAGGATTGCTCAATCCCGGCAAAGGAATTCCCGAGCCAAAGCATTGTCAGGAACACAAAACGCTTATCCACTCTCACAATACGGAGGGGAGCTCAAATGGCTGATATCACCTCCAACCTGATTGAACAGGTCAACGATGCGATAGCGGATAAAACAGCATTAAATTTGATTGGCGGAAATACAAAACATTTCATCGGCCGTCAGCCTTTCGGTCAGGCAGTTTCCCTGAAAAACCATACAGGCGTGATTTCCTATCGCCCGAGCGAGCTTGTGATTACCGCCCGTGCGGGCACGACCATTGCAGAGATCCAGGCACTGCTGGCGAATAACAACCAGACCTTAGTGGGTGAACCACCGGCCTTTAACGGCAAAGCCACGCTCGGAGGTTCTGTTGCTGCTGGCATCAGCGGTGCTTCACGCCCTTTTTGGGGCTCACTGCGCGATGCCATACTGGGGGTGAAACTCATCAATGGCTACGGGGAACATCTTCGCTTTGGCGGACAAGTGATGAAAAACGTCGCTGGTTACGATGTTTCCAGACTGCAAGCCGGGGCGTTTGGTGCGTTTGGCATTGTCACTGAAGTCAGTCTGCGTGTGCGTCCAAAATCAGAAAGCACCACCACCCTGGTGTTTGAATGTGATGCGCCCTCTGCTATCGGGCGAATGCGCGATCTTTCGGTATCGGCACTTCCTTTGTCGGCCATTGCTTGGTGTTCAGGCCAACTCTTCATCCGGCTTTCCGGCAGTCAACTGGCTATCAATCACAGCATAGAAACGCTTGGTGGAGAACGGCTGGAAAATCAGGATTTGTTCTGGCGGTCCATCAGAAATTTCCGTCACCCATTTTTTTCTCATCGTGCGCAGCCGTTATATCGGCTCTCCCTCTCTCCCGCCGCACCGCACTATGAGCAATTGGGCGATACACTGATCGACTGGGCAGGTGGCGTCCGATGGGTCTATTTGGACCAATCACTCTCCACCCTCGCCAATCTTGCTGCTCTGCAAGGTGGACATGCCGCTTGTTATCGTCCCATTGATCGTCATGCCGAGTGTTTTCATCCGCCGTCGGACACAGCCAAACGCATACACCAGAACCTGAAAATGGCTTTTGACCCACACAGTCTGTTTAATCCCGGCCGCATGTATTCATGGTTAGGGCGAGATGAAGCTCAGGGAGACAATAGCCAATGAAGACATCACTGAAAGATGAGTTTCTAAGCACGCTGGATGGCAAAAAGGCCGAAGAAATCCTACGCCGATGCGTTCATTGCGGCTTCTGCAATGCTACCTGCCCAACCTACCAAGAACTCAGCGATGAGCGGGACGGACCGCGCGGGCGAATTTACCTCATCAAACAAATGCTGGAAAACGGCGAAGCCACAGAGAAAACACGAACGCATCTGGATAGGTGCCTGACTTGCCGAAGTTGTGAAACCACCTGTCCCTCCGGCGTCGAATACAGCCAGCTGTTGGATATCGGCAAGCAGCACATTGAAAAGCTTGTGCCGCGTTCGTTTAGCGATAGAACACTACGTTACGGCGTCACACGAATCCTACCCAATGCTTCATGGAACAAGGTAATGTTCAGGCTCGCACGCCAGTTTACGTTTCTCATGCCGGACACTTTCCGCGAGCAAATTCCAACGGAGCAACCGCTAAAGTCCTATCCTTCCGCAACGAAAACCAACCGCACCATGATTGCCTTCAGAGGCTGCGTGCAGCAAACCGCTACGCCCAATACTGTCAAAGCTGCCAAAGCGGTGTTAAGTCATTTGGGGATTGAGCTGATTGAAGTGGCTCAGGAAGGCTGTTGTGGCGCAGTCAATCTTCACCTTTCAGAACATGAACGCGCCGTACAACAAGCCAAACGAAACATCGATGTCTGGTGGCGCTATCTCGAACATGGTGCTGAAGCCATTGTCATGTCTGCATCAGGCTGTGGTGTCACTATCAAGGATTACCCGCAGCTTCTGGTCGAATCCCCTTACTATCGAGAGAGGGCTTTGGTTATTGCGGAAAAAGCCAAGGATTTGAGTGAAATCTTACTCGCGGAAGATCTCACCCAATTGCCGCTTAAGACCAGCAACGAGCGAGTTGCCGTGCACTGCCCCTGCACGTTACAACATGGCATGAAAAACAAGGAAACCTATTACGAGGTATTGAGGCGACTAGGTGTCGAACAAACCCGTAAGTCAGAAGACCATCTTTGTTGTGGTTCGGCCGGCACCTACTCCCTCTTCCAACCAGAGCTGAGTCAACAACTCTTGAAACGCAAGATGAAGGCACTCAGTGAAGGGGATCCTGAAGGGATTGTCACAGCCAACATTGGCTGCCAATTGCATTTGGGCTCGAAAGCCCAAGTGCCGGTGAAACATTGGATTGAATTGATTGCGGAACGTTTGGAAAACTGAGCGGTTAAATCCAGCGTCTTACCTTGGTCATGTATTCAGGAAAAGCATCTGGGAATTGACCCGCCAGGTACTCTTCTTCCGGCTCAATCTGAAAGCGGTTCATGTAAAACACAAACGCCAAACAGCCCAACGCCGTGAACACGTTAGCCCAATAGAAAACGCCACCCACCAACGCCAGCAGCATTCCAAGGTACATAGGGTTTCGGGTGATTTTGTATATGCCACCGGAGACAAGTGCTGTGGCTTCCGTCGTCAGCATGGGGTTTACTGTGGTTTTATGGCGACGAAACTCGACCACACCGCTCACAGCAACAAACGCACCAATAGCCACAAATAACAGCGGCAACCCAGAAGGAAGGGAAGCCAGCCACTCGCTGGCAGGGGTAAACAGGGAAATGACCTTCATTAATACGAGTACCAGTGCGACAACAATGACAGGGGGGATTTTCAGTTTTAGGCTATTCATTACATCTTATCCATGGGCTAATTTCATTAGCTCATACTAACGTTTTGTGTAGCCCTTAGCGCTCCTACCAGACATTAACCTGTTGAAATAAATCTGCTTACGCGAGGTAACTCAAGTGTTTGGATTTACGTAATAAAAAAGAGTGAAGAAAAGCGCCAGAATGAAGTTCACCTGCCACAGTCCGTTTCCCCAGAACGTCAACGGCTCTTCAGACCATATCCGCAATGACAATACGAACATCTCTCCTTTGACCGTGACAACAAGCAATGCGGCAAGATAGGTTTTGATAAAACTCGCCACACCCAGCCGAGCGTAACCCAGAAGCTTCTCCACCCCCGTCACATTCATAGTATTGGCAGGTAGATATCAGTGATCATTTCGCGCTCTGGCACTTCAGGGAACAAGTTGATTCGTTCAAAAAACACAGGAAAGTCACGAAGCTTTTCACCCGATTGCTCCAGCCACGGGGAATACAGGTAACGAACAGCAACACCGATGGCATCAGTGCTGCCAATAAACCGAAGCTTTGCGCATCGGCCGCCTTCAATGGTTTTCACTTTGATACGTGGATCGGAAAAATCCGCTTTTTCAGGGAGCTCACAGCCAATGTCAAAGCGAAAAGAAGAGTCGGTTACCGCATCAGGGTCATCAAAAACCAGATTGAAGGTGCGATATTTCGACGGCGGACAATGATTGGCACGTCGCCACTCAATAAACTCACCTACCGTTCCACCCAGTCGATTAGGTGAATCTCGGTGCTCGATAGCAGCAATCGTGACGCTCGGGACATCCACAATCTCTACCTCAAAGTCAGCACCATTCATATAAACCTCATTCCTTACCCGAACAATGGCATCAAAATGGGTTTCCCATGACGCCCAGTCTGGATCCTGTCTGAAAGCTGAAGGGGAAACACCAAACACTTTCCTGAACGCGCGGGAGAAGGATTCACTGTTTTCGTAGTTACAGTCGAGTGCAATATCAGTCACAGAGATATCAGGGCGATAGACCAATTGATAAGAGGCTTTTTTCAGGCGAAGTAGCCTGACGTAGGTGGCAACGTTGACGCCATAGCGGATGGAGAACTGACGGTGGAAGTGAAACTTAGATAAGCATGCAACGCCGGAGAGTGCATCTAAATCAATGTCGCTATCAAGGTTGAGTTCAATAAATTCGCGCGCTCTTTCCAGTTTTTCCGCTAAGTGATGCATCTTGGTTCTATTTGCCGTTTCATCCATGTTCAGTGTCATTCTGAGTCTGCCATTTGCACGGCAAACCAGTCAGACCAAACTATCCTGAAACCGAAAATAAAACATGACCAAAATTGCTGAGCTTCGATCCACACTGGGCTTTATCATGCATCGGAAATGGAAAGAGCAGAGTCTCCCCTGCTCTTGTCGCACTATTTCAGATGTTTATTGATGGCAGCTTCTGCGCAGGCAACATCGAGATGACCGCCAGGCGCACCGCCAACACCGATCCCACCAACAATCATGTCTTTCTCTTTCAGCGGAATACCGCCAGCCAAAAACAATAGGTTTTCATCCATATATTGAAGGGGCTGCAGAATGGGCTTGTCATTGATGGTTTTCATCAGATCCGCCGTTGGGCGTTTCATGCTGACGGATGTGAACGCTTTCTGGCGCGAGCTCTCCAGTGTATGGGTCCCTGCTTTGTTATCACGAACCTGCGCTAACACCCGTCCGGTCGGGTCAACCACGGTTGCCGTCACCGCGTAGCCGTCTTTCTTACACTGATTCATCGCTTCCACTGCAAGGTTAAAAGCGACAGAAGAAGAGAGTTCTGATTTCTGAATGCTGACGTCCTTGGCCATTACGCCAAAGGAGGTAAAACAGGTTGCGCCAATAACCAGTGCCAAATGTTTCATTGAGAATTTCATGAGCATTTTCCTTTCTGTTCATCCTAGATGAACAAGGTACCCAGAACCCAATTACCCAAAACTTTCCAAACCATTACATACTTGTAATGAAAGCCAATTCACCAACACGCTCTGATAAATTACAGAAAAGACAAATACGGAGTCATGGATTGAATTTACTGATCGTCGAAGATGACGCGCACATCCAGCAGTTTCTCCAGCAAGGGTTCGAGCAGGAAGGTTGCTCAACCACGCTGGCAAAAACTGGCGTTGAAGGTCTCCACTACGCCACTCTGGAACATTACGACGTCGTGATTCTGGATTTGATGCTGCCAGAAATGGATGGCATGACCTTGCTCCGCCAACTACGGGGACAAGGCCACAACGTGCCCGTGATCATTCTCAGTGCGAAGCATTCGGTTCAAGAGCGCGTGACTGGATTACAATGTGGCGCAGACGACTACCTCGTTAAGCCCTTTGCCTTTACCGAACTGATGGCAAGATGCCAGTCTATTTCACGTCGCGGAGCCCGAGAACCCGCCTCTCCCACATCATTGAGTTTTGACGAACTCAGCCTTGATTTGATCCGACGCGAACTGGTCAGGGGCGAAGAACGTATATCCCTCAATAAAAGAGAATTTGCACTCGCAGAGCTTTTTCTCAGAAATCCAGAAAAAGTGATGTCGAAAACAGCCATTCTTGAACAAGTGTGGGGCTATCAGTTCGATCCCCAAACTAACGTGGTTGATGTGCTCGTTTGCCGGCTGAGGAACAAAGTCGACAAGTCCTTTGACCATTCGCTGATACACACGATACGAGGAGTCGGCTATGTCCTCAGAAAAGAGTGTTAGCCAGTCGCTATCCAAAACACAGCGCCACTTGTTCTTGCGCTTTGTCCTGGTGCTTACGCTGTGCTTGGTGTTCGTTCAAATCACCATTGCAGTGATGTTGCTTTATGGGTCTTATCGCAATGACGTAAAGCTACTCAGCTCAATGCAGGCCGAGTATCAACGGATTATCACTTTCAACGACGACAAAAAATTCCTTCATGTCATCACTTCCAACCCACAGCGATTGGAAGAAAATCAAATTGCCATTTTCTGGCAGGCCGATAATCAAAAAGAGGTAAAAAGAATCGGAGGGTTTGACCTGCTAGCCCCAACCAAACCCTTGAATACCTATCTAGCTAATGGAAGAAGCTGGATAACCCAAGTGACCAGCGTGCCTTATATCTCCTTACCTATGCAGGCAAAAACAGGAACCTATTGGATGGTGCAGCCTACCTTGGTACATTTTCCGACCGTGTTCAGCGAATGGACGAGGATTGGCATGGCCTTAGCCTTGTTAGCATTCGTCTGTACGGGCTTTGTCTGGAAGCTGATCCACTCAACGCTTGCTCCGCTTTTCTCGCTTGCCCACCAGTTGGATGAAGCCAGTATTGCGTCACTCGACACTTTATATATTGCTTTTAATGTCTCTGAAGGAAACAAATCAGGGCAGCTTTCTGCGATGAGCCAAAGCATCAACAAACTGTTGACCAGACTGAGCATGGTGATTGAAAGCATGGAAAATACGCTTCACGCCATTGCCCACGATCTACGAACACCGCTGTCACGCATCAGGCTATCTGCAGAAAGCGCGCTGATCGGCTCCAAGTCCCAAACCGAGAACGAAGCAGCTTTAAAAGCTGCATTAACGGACTGTCTGGAATCATCCGAAATTGCCAGTCAAATGCTGACAACCTTAATGAAAATTAATGATGAAGCGGCAGGTCGAAGCATGCCCTCTTTTCATTCCATTGATGTCAAACACACCTTAGATAAGGTGGTGGAATGGTACGAGGAAGCCGCGGAGGAAAAATCAATTACGCTCATTATTGACTGCCCAAAAGGTCAACAGTTGGTGAGTGATGAAAGTAAATTGATTCAGGTGCTTGTAAACCTTCTTGATAACGCCATTAAGTTCACGCCTGAAGATGGAACCGTTGTGCTCGCATACGAGGTGGACGCTAAATCTGCACGCATTACGGTCAGCGATACGGGAATGGGGATTGCGGAAGAGCATCAATCGCTCATTTTTTCACGATTGTTCAGAACAGAACAAAGCCGCTCAACAGAAGGCTATGGACTTGGGCTGTCGTTAGCCAAAGCAATCACGACGACAATTCGAGGAGAACTCAGTGTTACCTCAGAATTAGGAAAAGGCAGTATTTTTACCCTCTGTTTCCCACAAAAAAGAGCAGCCTAAGCTGCTCTTTTCTTCAAATTACTCTTTCGTGAGTCAAGCAAGAACACCCTCACCCTTTTCGTTCATTGACTCCTGATGGATAGCCATCAGTTTCTTCGAAGACTCGCTGATCATTTTCACTGGTACGGTAGCAAAATAAACCGAAGCCAGAATCACCATCATTGGGTCGGCATACACCGCATATTCTTCCAGACCACTCATCATCAAACCTGCGGCCACCAGGAAACCCAACAACACGGCAGCACTGATCACTGTATCCATCAGCCATTGGCTTGATTCTGCTTTCAGAATCGCTGAAGGACGTTTACCGGATTGTTTGCGCACCGCCATGTAGGTTGCCAGACAACCCACCACATTGATCACACCAAACACCAGCGCAAAACCTGCGTTGACTTCACGGCCACCGTCAAACATGGCCTGCATTGCTGAAGCGAATGACACCAGACAAACAATGCCCACCACAAGGCCTTTAGTGAGAACCACCAGCGATTCAATCACTGCAGCCTTTCGCGCAGATACTAGCTTCTCATTTTTACCTGATTTTTTCACAGGCTTACGAATGTACATGGTTGCTGCAAGCGCCATCAGAGAAAGAGCCAGACTGACAAGAGAGTAAGCGCCATCGAACACAATAACCATAGATCCCGCCCAGATGCCCAGGCCGATACCCATCGCTGCGAAACCTAAACAAGCAAGGGTAGAAAACTTCAATAAGTTACGTTCTTTCGTATATTCACAAGACATAAATCCCCACAAAGTGACAAAAATTTTGACAGTAGCGAGAATAACCAAACCACCTCTTACCATTTAGCGCAGTTCTTATTGGCTTAAAACAGCCGTTTATACGAGGTAATTTGGGTATTCCTTAACGCTCTGGAAACACAATAACCGCTTTGGACAAAATCAAAGAGTTGCTGAGCGACAACTTTTTCGTCACCAGGTCTTTTCACTGAAATATTTAGGCGTAGAATCAATTTCCACAAGATTAATGAAACGGTATGCAGATATGCGTAGCAGCCAAATAGAAATGTTTCTTACCGCAGTTGAAGAAGGCTCGATTGCCGGCGCTGCCCGAGAGCTCGACAAAAGCCGCACCACGGTGAGTGCGGCGATCAGCGCCTTGGAAGACAGTTTAGGTGTTGAGTTACTTGCCCGTTCCGGTAACAGCGTAAAACTGACGGATGTTGGCCGAATGGTGCATGACGATTGCGAACGCCTTTTGCAAGCCGCTGTGGATATCGAAGCAAAATGCCGACAATTCGAAAGTGGCATTGAATCTGCCCTCCGCATCGGCCGTGATGATGCACTGCCGGAATCATTCTGGCGCGCCACCATGCGGGAAATTCAGCAGCAGTTCCCCGATTCCAGCGTTTCGATTTACGTGGCTCCCCCACCAGAGCTTTACGAAATGGTGGATGAAAACATGGTAGATGTGGCTTTCGGCCTGTTGCCAGAAACCCGCGCCTTTGGCCGCATTAACTCAAAGAAACTGGGTCAGGTACGCATGATGTCTGTGGTGCGAAAAGATCATCCATTGGCGTCGATGAAACGTATACAACGTGCAGACTTGGAACGGTATACCGAAATCACCCTCGCTTACGTGGATGACGAAGGCCTTAAGGCGCTCGACCCAATCTCACCACACTACATCGCATTGCCATTTTACGAGCACCTTCGAGATGCGGTGTTGGACGGTTCAGGTTGGTCAAATGTGCCATCTATGCTGTTGAGGAAGTATCTTCGTAGTGGCACGTTGCAGGTCATGCGCCATTCCAACGCGATGCAATGGCAACCTTATGGTGAAATTACCGCCATGGATGCACGTGGCGGTGCACTGACAGCCTGGCTTTCAGACAGGTTGGAAAGTTTTCTCGTGGCAGATGCAGAGTAAATAAAACAATTGTCAGTAGATAAAACAATTGTCAGTAGATAAAAAGTTTGCCTCAAAAGGGGAAGGTGCGAATAATCTCATCGACAAAGTAACAGGAGAACAGTAACAAGCATGTCTAACGCATACCCGATCGGTACACCAGGTCAACCTTGGGGCAAAAAAGAAAGAGTTCAGTGGTTGCACACTGTAAGCATCAAACGCAGCTATCAAGAAGAAGTGCTTGGAAAAATCAATGCACTAAAAGATCGTTTCGATGTCGAGCAATACGGCGCGCTATCTTACAACAAGGCTCGCTATCCACAGTTCGGTATTCGCAGCCGGAATTTCGAGACTTCCAAACCTACCATTTTGATCACGGGTGGCGTGCATGGCTATGAAACCAGCGGTGTTCATGGCGCACTGAAGTTTCTTGATACAGAGGCACTAAACTACACCGAGCATTTCAACTTGGTGGTTGCGCCGTGTGTCAGCCCTTGGGGTTACGAAACCATCAACCGATGGAACCCGCAAACCGTCGACCCTAACCGCTCATTCTATGAAAACAGCCCTTCAGAAGAAGCGGCGAATGTGATGGCTTGGGTAAAAGGTCTGGGTGTGGAAATCTTCACCCATATCGATCTGCATGAAACCACAGATACCGACGAGTCTGAATTCCGCCCTGCGCTGGCTGCGCGTGACGGCAAGGAATATGAACCAGATACGGTGCCAGACGGTTTCTACACCGTTGGCGACACTGACATGCCGAACACGGAATTCCAAACCGCCATCATCAATGAAGTGCGTAAAGTCACTCACATTGCGCCAGCCGATGAAAATGGCAATATCATTGGCACTCCGGTAGAGCAGGAAGGCGTGATTAACTACCCAACAAAGAAATTGGGCCTGTGTAGTGGCTTTACCAATTGCCAATACGGTACGACCACAGAAGTGTACCCAGACAGCCCGAAAGTGACCGACGAAGAATGTAATGATGCGCAGGTTGCTGCTGTTCGCGGTGCGTTAAACTACCTGCTTTCTGTTCGATAACAGCCACTTCAAACGCTCCTCATAATCGCACTCCTTCAATATTGAAGGGGTGTGCTCTTGTCAATGAGACGGCACAGCTGTAAAGCTTCTCGCTACACTGCCATTTTACCCAAGGATGGTGGTGAAAATGCCCAAGAACAAAAATACGTCTAAAGTCATACACTTTATGGAAAACTGCGTGCTGGTACTGATTGTGATCGCCACAATCTATGCCATTGGCGAAGAAATCCATTTAGTCATCGTTAACCGCACCGTATCAGTCGGCGATCTTCTGCTGATGTTCATCTACCTCGAAGTACTTGCCATGGTGCATAGCTTCTTCGAATCTGGGAAAGTACCCGTCCGCATGCCACTTTACATCGGAATAGTTGCACTGGCGCGTTACCTTATCCTCGACATGAAAAACATGGATGACTGGCGGATCCTGTCTATCACTTTTGCTGGTCTTATCCTCGCCATTACCGTGTTTGTTATCAGAATCGGCCATATCAAATTCCCCTACCCCAAAGTGCCGGGTGGTGAGGAATAGAAAAACGCCTTTTCTGATCGAGTTCGCTCGCATAGCCACAAGAGCATGTTGAAAGCCTCATGTGGCTATGCATAACTGATTTTTCTTAATCCACGCTAGGGGCTGTTGACCTTTGGTGATGATTTTTGCAGCAGTTTGTGGGGGCTTTATACAAGGCAGAGGCTTCGATGTGTAGCTAGCCTACATGAGAAGCCGATAACGCAGCAGAAATTCCCCACAAACGCTGCCCGAAGGGTTCTGCCCTAAGCGTTTTATGCTTTGTTGAGGTGTATTTGCTTAGAATAACTAGGCGGCACACACCTCGCCGCGCCTAAAACGCTTAGGGTTAGAACAAAATTTAACCACCAAAAGTCAACAGCCCCTATCCACTCAACAAGGCTCAATAAAAGAAAAATCATTGATGAATGTTTTGGTAAGGAATGCATCGCTCGAGGATGCCAGTAACATCGCCCAAGTCCATGTTGACGCATGGATACAAACCATCGAGCAATCAACTTTTACAACAAGCTTGGTTTTGAAGCGACAGGGAAATCCAACAAGGAACGCAGTGGGAATAGCACACTGAATGATTTAGAAATGGTCAAACGGCTAGATATCTCTTGAGAAGCTCGCTGTAAAGCAGCGAACCAAAAGGAACTGCAATGCAAATTACCCTCCGCAAAGCCACTGAATCTGATATGGATTTTCTTTTCGAATTCAGAGACCTGACGATGCGAAAGTACCTCGAACAAGTCGGTATGCCAACGTCCAGAGAGAATTACGAAGCACGGATTCGCTACCAGTTCGACTGCGCAGAAATCATCGAGTATTCAGGCAAGCCGATTGGTTTGATAAAAGCCGCGTATTGTTTAGAGACCAATATGTGGAAGCTGATTCAGATCCAGGTTCACCCTGACTATCAAGGCAGGGGTATTGGAGAGAGTGTAATTAAAAACCTATTGGGTGTTGCTAAAGAAACGAATACGACTGTCCAATTAAGTGTTATCAAAACCAATCCAGCACAACAACTCTACTCAAAGCTCGGCTTTATTCGTATTGAAGAACTTGAACAAGAATTCATAATGATATGTAAGCCATAATTCGTGTTCATCTCTCTTATTAGTGCTTTTTATTGACCTAGCCACACAACACTACCAACTCGAATTTGAAGCAATTTCTAAATTCAAGTTTACAATTCTTTTATACACTTGACTTCCACCTCAAAAAAACCACCAAATTATTCACCCAATCAAAGCGACACCTATCTTTTGCTGTATGGAATAATAGACATAAGAATTAACTAAACCAGCGAAAGAAAAAGCCAAATTCTACAAGACGTTATCTAAAGATAGACTCTATGGCGACCAGAACTCCAACCTCAATGAGCCATAAAATATTTTAATTCAACTACTTATATAGACAAGCAATTATAATCCTCCCCCATTGATTAAAATAAATTATCACCGCCGATTAGAATAAGTTGTCACCTTTAAAAGTAAAAATTTAAAATTAACAATTTACAACCCAATGCTTTATTAATGAAACACAAATGAATTTAAATCCTCGTTCTCAAAATAAAAACAAGAACTACCCATCTCGATTGTTAATTTAAACCCTCTACATCAGGACAATAATAATCAGGAAGAAAATATGCCTTCAACTATGTTGGATTCTACAGATAATTCATCAAAAACCAGTGATGAGACTTCAGCGCAAACACAATTTCTCTATTCAGCGGATACCATACTCTCTCAGTCCGGTACTGAAGGTGCCGATGCCATCGAAGGCACCGATGGTAACGATTTCTTATATGGGCTCGGTGGCTCTGATTTACTATCTGGTAATGCTGGAGATGACTTTATTGATGGTGGAGCAGGCCACGATAGTATTCGCGGTGGGTCAGGAAATGACCAAGCTTATGGCGGCGAAGGAAATGACCAAATCACAAACAGCGAAAAGGCTGTCGGCGGTGCGGGCAACGACATGTTAATCGGCAATGTCGACGCTAGCTACACTTTGATAGGCGGCGCTGGCAGAGATTGGATTGAAGGTTATGGAAACGACACGCTCCGCGGTGGCTCAGATAACGACGTTCTGATCAGCCTAGGGAACCAGGACAAGGCATTAGGTGGCACGGGAGACGACGCGTTACTTGTTGTCGGCAGCCTCGGTCAGGGCACCCACCTTTGGGGCGGTGATGGTAATGACTTACTGGCTGGTAACCACAACGACCAACTGCTGTTTGGAGGTTCTGGAAGCGATACTTTCTTCTTTGGAGCTAACGTCTTAAATAGAGATTTGTACTTTACCTTAGAAAAAGGTACCGATATTTCGATAAGCTCAGGCCACGATCGAATTGTTGATTTCGAACTCGATAAAGACGTGATCAGTATCGATAATCAAATTGCCTCGGACTTTAGCGAACTAACGATCGACCAGGTAGGTATGACTACTGTCATCACGCTTTCTGAAGATTCAACAATCACCTTAAATAGCACTGATGCGACTTCTCTGACTTCTGCACACTTTTCGTTTAATGACGCCATCGTTCACAGTGGTATGGTGAGCTATTCACAAAATGCCATTGATAGGTTCTTAGCGTTTCGCTCAACCGACAATCAATTCGTCGAAACTCAGTCAGGGATTAGTGGCCCCAGAGAATTCCGTTACACAGATGCAGGTGACGGCAATGATGCGCGTTTTGCAAGCGACGTCTCTACTGGCGGTTTAGGTGAAGACACTTTCGTGTTTAATGTTGAGGGTGGTGACAATTCGCCGCAGTATATCACCGACTTTCAACCCGGTATCGATCATCTTCGATTTAATGCCGACCCCGACCTAGAAGGTTTGAATGTTGACGCCTCATCATATGCCATTGATGTTACTCAGGATGGTGATAATACGATTGTGTCGTTAAATGGAAAAGAGACTGTTCTGATGGGTGTAGATGCGTCAGATTTCTCCATCGAACGTGACATTTCCTTCAACATATCGGCTCCACAGTACAGCGGCCTTCCTCAGCAAAATAATGTTTTTGTCGGAGGGAGTGGTGATGACGCTCTCAATGGCTATGACGGTAATGACAGGCTGAGTGGTGGTAGAGGTGATGACATACTCATCGGTGGTGAGCATGGCGACGTCCTAAAAGGAGAAGATGGAAACGACATTCTTGTCGCGGGTCCCGATAATTCCAGTGGTTACAACAACGATATATTGAATGGCGGGAACGGTGATGACCAGCTTTACGCTGGCTTGGGTAGTGATACCTTAACAGGTGGTCAAGGTGCAGATACTTTCTATATCGGTGATTGGAATGCCTCCACCACGGGGGTTGGTAATACAGAGTTTATTGTCACCACATGGCGTTCTGGCGACTATGACCATACAATCCGAGATTTCAACGCCACTGAAGACGCTTTGGTGATTTCTCATCGCGTTTTCGGAACCCAAGACATTGATCTGTCCTCATTGCAATTCGCTCAATCTGGTTCTGACACTGTCATCGATATCGCCGAAGGTCATTCTGTGACACTACTGAATACAGATATCTCGGAATTAACCTCTGCGAATACTGAATTCTTCCTGAACGGCAATAACGTTGTTGGCACTGACTTCAATGACCATATTGAAGGGAGTGGTGTGTTAGATGGAGGAAAAGGCAATGATACGCTGCAAGGAATCTGGAGCAATGACTTGCTGACAGGTGGTGAAGGTAGTGACATCTTCATGTTCCATCATACGACACAGTTCGAGAACGACATCGGACACGACACCATTACAGATTTTGACGTGAATGAAGACTTCATTGCATTCAAGCTTCATGAAGCAACACTGGATTACAGTCAGCTGCAAATCTCCCAGCAAGGCACCGACACTGTCATCGAAGCAACGGTAGATAACGCTTCGAATGAAGAGCCGTTTACCATCACACTGAGCAACACTGACGCTGCGTACCTAACAGAAGATCACTTTATATTCGGTTAATCCGTGAAACTAACTTTGACGTCATTTAGGAAAATCCCACGCAATCGCGTGGGATTTTTTATGTGCATCGAAGTCATTAGCCAAAACAACAAAGAACTCATCATGGCGTTCAGGCCATAAATCGAATGTGACTCCCTATTCCCTGAACCCTCATACATTCACTTAACAACGCAATACCATCTAGCTCGCAATTGACGTGCTTTAAAATCTAGTCCTCATATTCTTCTATACACTGCCCACTCATCTTGCTGGGTCGAATGGTCACTCTCGAACCGATTTGCTCTCTTTGTCGTGGAATCAAAAGGCGTGAATAAATTGAATGGATTAACAGTAGATAAAATGGTCGTAATCACGAGCTGTGCAGTTTTGCTTTTGACTGTTTTCTTGCTGGGATCACCGAGTAGCGACCATTTGAAAGCAGCCCAATCTGGTTCTCCCAAGACAGAAGCTTGGGGGGTAGAGCTATTGGATGTAAAGACAACGCCAGTTGAATCTCAGCTGGACTCGACTCCCGCTATTAAAGCCTCTAACAATGTGCATCAACAATTCGTATTTGAATTAGAAAAGACAATGGTTAATTCATCCGATAGAGAAACACAGTTAACGATGGCCCATAAATAGAAGCGTTTCTCACCACAGCAAATCAACGAGGCACGGCGCCACTTCCACAAAATCGTATTTTTCCAAGTTTTTTCAGGTCTTTACTTAAATCTCCGCAATAGGTATTTAGGGGGGAATTAGTAAAAATCGGGCCTTCAGTGAAACCTAGATCGACCTGAGTTTTAAGAAGCGTATGTTTACCAGTTCACTAACCTATCTTCTTCAATATCACGGTTAGTGTTAGACGCCTCTTTCTTCAAAGAATAAGACGATGCTCTCTCATAAGATCTCAGTGAGTCCATAGCTGCGCACCAACCTACGTCTGTTGGCAGTGGCGTTGCGTCCGCGTACAGTGGAAATAAATTATTAGATACATCCGTTCCCAAGATTCTTTCTGCGACAAAAGCAGCTCTTTGCTCGACATAACGATCCGCAAGCCTAGCTCTTTGGCCCCATCCAATGACATAGTCGTCACACGATGCGTTGTCTCTGTCTTCTGGAACGCTAACAAAGGCGACATCTGACACAGCATAATATCTCTTTAACATCATCAGAGATTCTAACAGCATTGCGACATCTTCTTGAGGCGTGTAATAGCTGTACAAATCCTCCGCACCATCGTAGTTAAAAAAGACGCCTGCATATGAAGGTTCAATCGAGCGGATGAATTCGCTTGCGTTTGCGCCTCCAAACATCACATCAGCAATTTCCCGAAGCGTATCATCAGTTAGCGGTATACTGCTTTCCAGCTCCTGATGCACTGGCGTGATGTCATTCATCGCTTCACGAATAGTTCCGCTATCACCAAGAGAAGACAATGAATCATGTGGTAAATAGTCATTCGCATGAGCAAGTTCATGAGCTAAAAGCCTTAGCAATCCCGGCGCGATTTGATAAGAAGAACGCGACTCATAAGTGTTTGTCCTGAAAGTATTTGACCATGTTACATAGTCGCCATTCCAGTCGACATAACGCCTAAACGCGTCAAACCTAAGTCCATCTCCATAGTCGGAACGAAAATCATCTTGTTTAAAAATAGAGTCCCATTCATCTTTATTGCGCCAAAGATAGCGAGGATCGATATACATAGAAGCGGTAAATGAGTGATAAAACGAAGGACGGATATCGTAACTGATTACAATGGCGTTAACTGATTTGAAAAGGTTATTGAGGTCCGGAGACGAAATGTCTTCCATTGCTTCGAGAAAGCTTTGCGCCATCCAGTCATGTGAAACCACAAGGCGAGACTCAATGTCAGAGAGAGAAACTGAGGAGGTCGAAACACCTAATGGTTTTATCTCACTCAAGCTGCACGACTCATCGTTTAGAAAAGCCTTTGAGCATGAAACCAAGTTAGGTGGAGAGTTTGTAGAAAACGCCGAGAGGCTGTTCAAAGAAGGAACGCCATTGACGTTGACAGATGAACCTCCATCGTCTGGCGTATTTTGTGGACGTTCATTAGAGCCGCCCCCGCCACCACATCCGAGAAAAAGAGAACAAGAAGCTAAAAAAACTAGCTTTGGTACTGATTTAAATACTGCCATCTGCGTCATCATCCATGAAATAAAGGTTCTTCCGAGCCAGATATAAGCCTGCTGCTTAATTACTGATCAATTGCCTTCTAATTAGACAGCATACGGTATGCACTATCTGGCCTCATCTTCCTAAAATGAGACGCACTGTAAATTAAAATACCGACTGTGACTCAGTTCATCTTTTGAAAAGAATTGAGTCACACGACAAATAGTTTGGGGGGCTCGGTCAAAAGTAGAATCTTATCAACTACCCCTAAACACCAACGAATCCAGCGCGCCCATTCCACTGTGAACGCCGCCTTCCGTCACTTTGGAGGATTTGCTGCGGATGAGGTATCCGGCATAGCCGTCATTATCAACCACTGGCTCTCCATTCAGGTGCACGGTGAACAAGCCGATTTCACTAATCAAATCATCCACCACATAGATTTCGCCTTTGCGCACCAAATGCGCTGGCTTAACTCTTGGCTTTGGGTGGAGACGGCGCATCAATGCCCAGGCTTGGTATTCTTGTGGATCGAGCGTTTTTAGCTTGGCGATAATGTCATCACCGAATACACAATGCCCGCCACCTTCTCCCTGATTTTTCAGCACCCAGTCATCCACATCGCTTTCCGCCACAAGCTGGGCGCTGTTTTCGTCAACCGCGACCATCTCACCGAGGAAATGCTTCACGGTCTGCGCTTCTTCTTCCGTCAGCCCGAACTGCATCAAGGATTCTGCAGATGCTGAGGAAAGTAGCATTTGAACACGTTTGCTGGTCGCCAATTGCTGGCTAACCGTTGCGTTCACCGCCACATGGTGCTTTTCAATCATCACGCGGGTTTGGGACAACGCTTCACAGCAGGCGACATCAATGATGTCATGCGCCACATAATCGCTGAACTGATAGCCCGCGCGCAGGTAAACACAATCAATCGGGCCAATCCCGTCTAACAATAAGCGATGTCCTTTACCGGTAAACAGCCCATCATAGAGTTCACGGAAGGTACGACGCACAGTTCTTATGCCGCGGGCTTGCAGTGCATGTTCCAGTAAGTGTTGGTCATACACATTGTCTTCATGGTCTTGCACCACCATCAAAAACGTTGGTCTGCCTTCGTCACCAAAGTGCGATTTGATTGATTTGGTTGCCGTCGCGACGCCGTCTGCCAGCCCTTCCAGAGCGCGGTTTTCCACCAACTCCCCGTGGTTTTCAGCCGCCCATTCTTCATAGGGCGCAGGCCACTGAACCGTCAGATAATCATGCAATTCATGGATTCGCTGACCAAACGGCCCCATACCCGCTGCGATACCATTGAACTCCACCAGCTTCGGGCCAAGTTCGGCGTCATCCATAAAATCACTGCGCATCATGAGCAGCGGAACCCGGCGCGCAGGTTCATCACCGCTGTGGATTTGCTGGTGCATTTTTAACAACGCGCGGAAGAAGATATTGCCCGTCGTAATAGGGGAAATCGCGTGATGAAGAAAATGCGAATCTTCCGACACCGCATGCACCAGTTTGCCCAGCAAGTGAACGGAAGAGGTCAGGTGCTCATAGCGGGATTGATCAATAGCCGTCGGTGTAAGAGTAAATGCAGGATGCCTTGCAGAATCCGCAGTTTGTTTGAGTGCCATTCCATGGGTTAAGGCCCATTCAACCGCTTCATTCTTCGCTTTTTCAGTATTTCGGTATGCCATGATTTCGCCTCGGCTTATCAATGCGCCGCGCAGAACTGGCGGCTATTACCCCGTTATTTGTTCCACCAACGCATAATTCAAGGCCTCAGATTTCGCTCCCTGTTCAAGTGCATGAAATCTAGGCAAGTGTTTCATACTCGCAAGTCGCTTTATCTTTTCCTTTGCGTTTTTCCATAGTCGATCTGTCACCACTTTATCCCTTATGTGGCGCGTTATAGTCGTGTATATGCCTTCTTGGGCGCTCAACACAAACTTCATATACACCCCCAATTAGCCAGGGGCATCACCACTTAATAAGAACAATATCAACCACTGGAGATAAGCAATGACGTCAATCAACAAGCTTTCGGTCGGCCCCATTGTCGGTCACGTAGACGAAAACACGGCCCGTATATTTGGCCGTGCAGATCACCAGAAACTTGATAACGGACAGCCAAGACGAGCCTTTGGTGTAGCGCGAATACGCAAAGCTGGCAGTAGTTTTCGCTCCCCTTCCATCTTCAAAATGAACCCAAACTTCGATATGACGGGGATTGCCGTCTTTCAGGACTTAGAGCCTGACACCAAATACATCTATCAAGTTGGCTGGATCTTCTCTGATAAAGAACTCGATGAATTCAAAGCATCCACAAAGTGGGATTGGAAAGATGCAGACCAAGGCGAATTCCAAACCGCCAGCAACGATATCCATGCGCCAAAACAATTTGTCTTCGGCTCATGCCGTTACCTATTGCGCCTCTTTGGTGGAAGTTGGTTTGATAATCGTGGTGACAAAACATTCCGATCGATTTTAAAGCAGATGCAAGATGGGGAATCGGTCGACAGATTTTTGATGGTCGGCGACCAAATCTATGCCGATGACCTCAACTTTATCAGCCCCGATGAATGTGTCGACCAGTACCTTGCGCGTTATCGAGATGCCTTCAGCCAAAAACACATTCGAAAACTGATGAGCTCCGTCCCGACATACATGACGCTGGATGATCATGAAATTGAAGACAACTGGCCGAGCAAAGCCACTTCAAAAGACATGACGACCAAATACCCTGCTGCCATCCACTCCTATCAGATTTATCAAATGAGCCACAGTCCGCTGCTCTCAATTAATAACGATGGAAAGCTGTCTGGCTCAACAGAGCGTTATTACTATGCCTTCCAAGATGGCTGCTGTGATTTCTTCGTGACGGACACTCGCACTGAGCGGGACCCAGAAGATGGAGAGATGATAAGTGAAGCACAAATGGACGCACTGTTGGCTTGGTTGGCGGATGGCTCTGGACGCGTAAAATTCGTCGCGACCTCTGTCCCCTTCTTCCCGGACTTAAAGAAAGAAAACGACGACAAGTGGAGCGCCTACAGACAGCAACGCGACCAAATCATCAACTGCATCCGCGACAACAATGTACAGAAAGTCGTTTTTCTCGCGGGTGATGTCCACTGCTCCATGTCTGCTGAGCTCAATATCGCCGAACCGGGAGAAGCCCCATTAAACATCTACTCTATTATTTCTTCGGCCTTCTACTGGCCATATCCGCACATGAAACGGAGCAAGTTCAAACTCAAAGGCTCCGTTGCTTCTGCCACTGATGACAACGCCTATCCGTTAGGTGCCGTTTCTGATGTTTACTCGGGCGATAACTTCACCAAAGTGAGCGTGACTCAGGAGCGCATCCAAATTCGGGTTTACGAGCGCAAAGGCGATTTGAAAAGCACGATGGAATTTGTTTTCTAATTACCACTAAAACGCTTGGCTCGCATCACTCTGATTAACCACAAGGGATAATGTTGTCCCTTGTGGTTATTCAGCCAACGTCCGAAACCAATCAGCAGGTCTGCGCTTTCCGCCACCACTGGAACGGGCGAATATTTCGGTTCATCGCAAAGCCCGCGAAGAGAATGGCTAGCATACCGAGCGTCATCAGTGGCGTGATGGCATTGCCATAAACCAGATAATCCACCATCACGGTCGCGACCGGGTAAACATAGGCCAGCACCGCAATCATTGGGGTTTCCAGCTTCTGGAATGCGCCATAAAGCAAAATGTACATCACTGTCGTCTGCAAGAATCCCAACGCCAGCAACCAATACCAATGATCGCCTGCTGCCGGCACTTCCTGAACGGGCGCGAAAGTTGCCATCATTAGTGTACCGAGAGCTAAATGTACCGTTGCGATTAAATGCGGTTTGATATGACTTAACCGACGGGTGATCAAAGTGGTTATCGCATACAACACAGCTGCTACCATGGCGCTGCCAATCCCCCAGAGCAGGTTTTCGCTCCAACCACTGGAGAACGGATCCACAATCATCAGCACGCCGGAAAATGCCACCAACACCCAAAACCAGTTATGCGCTTCAAACCGCTCGCGCAAAAAAAGCGCTGCAATCAACAACACAAAAATGGGTTGGGTGTGATAAGCCACCGTCGTCATCCCAATCGGTGCAAAGCTGAAAGAGGTAAACAGAAAACACCAGTTCAGTACCAGAGTGACGCCACCAGCCAGCATCAACAGCCACTCTTTCCCCGTCACCTTCGAAGCATCGAGATAACCGCTTACCCAAGCGTAGAAACCGAGAAACATGAACCCAAACAGACAGCGATAAAACACCGCATTGAGCGCTGACTGCCCCGACTCATACACAAACACGCCGATGGTGCTCGAAAGCATCATCGCCAGAATCATTTCAACTTTACCGATAGTATTTGGCTGCATCATTTCGTCTCCTTGTGCTCGCTTCACCTGTGTGCGAGCATCATGAAGACGTTAACGGCAAAGCGCCTTTCGCGATATTTATCAAAGTTAACGGGCATTAAGCGCAGCTAAACACCTGCTATCGCAAAGGAAGACGAGGAAGAAAAATGGACGAGAGCAAGTTTCAGGATATTCCACCGATGAACGCCATGGTGTCGTTTGATGCAGTGATAAAAAGCGGCACCATCGCTGGCGCAGCGCAGATGCTTAACCTCACTTCTTCAGCTGTCAGCCAACGCATCAAACAACTGGAATCCTGGTTTCGTGCACCATTGTTTCATCGCAACGGAGGCAAACTGGAACTGACAGACATCGGCCGCCAACTTGCCGCCTCCAGCACCACCGCCTTTGACCAGTTGCTCGCCACCACTCATCAAATTCGTTCTGCCGCTGCCAGCAGTGAAATTACCGTGAGTGCCATTTCATCCTTCGCCTATTTACGATTGATGGAAGCCCTGCCCGACTTCTACGCCGCCTGCCCAGACCTCAGCCTGACGCTGGACGCCAACAACAGCAAAGTCGACTTCCGCGCTCAATCCCTCGATCTTGCCATTCGTTATACCTATCAGCCTTATGATGACGGCTTGGTATTCGAAAAAATCGCCGATGAAGAGATCTTCCCCTGCGTCAGCCCAGAATTGTTGGAGCGCGTGCAAAGCGACGATTTAAAAACCCTGCTCGACCACTCCGCCATGATTATCGATTCGAGCCCACAGTTGGTGAACGTCCAACCCGGTTGGCAGCAATGGCTCAGTAAATTCGAAAACTTCGATGTGGAAGGCTACAAAAGCCTAAGGTTCAACGAATACCAATACGCTCAAAAGACAGCCATTGAAGGACACGGCGTGTTGTTCGCCCGCAGCGTATTGGCAGAGTCCGCCATTGCCAGCGGAGAGCTGATAAGAATCGGCGAACACTCTATGCCTTCGGCATCCAGCTACTATTTAGTATCGAGAAAAGACGTGCCGCTAAAACCACCTGCGCGCGAGTTCGCCAAATGGTTCAGGGAGTGGTTTGAGATGAAGGAAGCCTGATGAAAGCACCCTCAATTGCCGACCTGATTGATGAGTTGGAAAGAGAAGTCAACAACGGCGAATTCGACCAATTCTTCTTCAATTCCGCGGGCGATTTCACCCAAGAAACCATTGCGGCGCTTGAATGTATCAACGCTCACCATACAGCAAACCTCTTAAAACAAGCCGCTATGCGGTTCCCCAAGAGAATGCCATCCAGAAACCGTTTTGAACGTCAGGAAGAATTAGAAAGTATCAGCGAAGGGTTCGGTGATTTAGACAACACCTTCTATGAATACACAGACGATATTTCAGGATTGTTGAAACAATATCAGTCGACAGACAGTAAGACGTAACGCGTCGCAAATATCCCTTCTAACCTAGCCGCAAGATGACCCCACTCGTACTTCAACCTACCAGTAAGTGACTATTTTTTAAGCCAAATCCATATTGGTGAAACCACACACAATATAGGTTTTTTATTATGAATCTCATCAACAACAAGCGCTTTTTATATGGCGCTATGCTTCTTACCACTATGCTCTTTGCGGTATTGATATCCCCGCTCGCACAGGCCGCTGATGGCATCAAAGGAAAGAATCTACTTCATGTTGCGAATTGGAAAGCGGCGACTGATAGTTTTGGCTCCAGCTTCCGCGCGGCAGACCCATTAATTCAAGATGGTGAGATTCAGGTAGAGTTCACTTTATCCGCCAAGCAGGAAGGGAAAAATTGGCCGTTTGTCGAAATAATTTGTGATACCGATACAGCGCTGTCTGGCGTGTCGGTGGTAGAAATTACTTACCGCTCAGAATCAGATGTGTCAGTGAAGTTCTCTCAATCAGACTTCGGCTCAAGTGGCGATGGTTCTTACGCTCACTATCAAACCGTTATCCCAGCTTCTGATCAATGGACGACGGTTCAACTGAACGCCGATGACTTCCAACAACCAAGCTGGGCGCCAGAAAGCACCAAGAAGATTGCACTGAACCTGGATAACGTTCAAGACATCTATCTCTCACCGAGACTGAACTTTGAAACCGGTGAAACCAGCAACATCTGGATTAAGAGTCTTCGCGTTTTGTAATCGCGAACACTATCCAACAAGAGTTAACAACTATGAACCAAAAACGCTGCCCATCAGTTTCTAAACGGGCAGCGTTTTGCTGTTCTGCTCTCAATCATCACGGCGCAGATAAATATTCAGCACAATCAACAGCAGCAAAAACAACGGGAAGCCGATAAAGCCAAACATCTTGCTGGTGTCGGCCTGTTCTTGAAATTCTGATTGAGTTCGATATTGATAAATCACGGTATCCGCTAACGCGATTTGCGCGATCATGTTCGACAGATGCGGATAACCGAAATACGGACATTGTGTAATGGAGACGGTCTGCCCTTTTCTGGCTTTCAGCTGATTTCTATCACCAGCCCAATAACCCAAGCTGCCTTCAATGGTCATAGAAAAAGTTTGCTGGCTTTTCGCCAAATCCAAAACATCTGTGTTTTTTGGGGTGCGGTAATCTCGCAGTTCATAGTCTGTGGTTTCGCACTGCTCTAGTGGCAAGTAGTCAGAAACCAGAATATGCGGCGTCGCGAGTGGATAAGAACAGATGGCGATACCTATCACCAACACAATCGAGGCCCCAAACCATAAAGGACTTCGTTTGTCTTTCGGTACACTGAACATCAGGTAGCTGACGATAACGCCAACCACCAATGAAACAATAATCAGCCCCACGTGTTACCCCTGCCCGTTTTCATTATCTCTTTGATCAATAGTCTAAATGCTAAACCAAGATCGAGTAGATGCAGGTTAGAAGATTCAGGCTGATGTCATTAAAACCGCCCTGCAACTTCTCTTTGTTTCAGGGATTTAAATGGTTTCAATTTCTTGAGTTCACGCGAAGGTTCTCGACAGGCGCTTTGACCCACAAAATAGAGAATGAAAAAGTGTCGGTATCAATTGAAGATGCCCCAATGCCCGAGGAAGACCCTGCCATGTTGAAAGAAGACGACTTTAAAATCGACCAAGAATTCTTCCACTTCCGCAAAGACCAATATGCGCTTTGGAAAATCAAAGATGCCAGAGTCAAAGAGCTCTCCCTGCTGGATAATCTGCTCTACATCTTCTTCTGGATTTGGATATTCTCCGGCGGTGTCTGGCTCGCCTACTCCCAGTTTCAGAACAAAGGTGTGCTGGGGTTGGCTCTTGTTTTGACTGGCTTAGGTGCATTATCCATCTTCAAGCGCGCCAAGTATTCCCTGCAATTAGAAATCAACCATGGTGACACTGCAGGTGTGCAGTGGGTGAATGTTAAAAAGACCAATAGTGAGGCTGAGAGATTGGTGTTGGAGAAGCAGGTGATGGTGATTAAAGAGATGAAAACGAGCTAATTGAGGCAAAGACTATAGTCATAGCAAGCCTGTTACATTACTTGAGGTAAAGGTCGATGGCTTAAAGCGGTTTTGCCCCATTTCGTGCTGGTGAAAGCTAACGGAATCCATCTCACCCCGAGAGTTTTCCATAGAATTTCTAATACTTGTCGTGAGGTGTATAGAAAATACCCATCTTTGTTGTAATTCTCGTTCCTGTTTCGGATTCTACTTATGATACCCTCATTAAAACAATCGCTTGTGCTCGAAATATGTACTAGTTGGAGGGCGTTTGAGCAGGTATATAACGCAAATTTGTTTAGTCTTCGCTGGCTTTTATCTTTTCGCTATTTTGTTTTCAGCAGTCGAGTCAAGTTCGCAGGACCTGATTTCGGTGCTCAACTCTCTTGGCAGTTTCGTTTCAGCTGGAGGAGCTTTAGCTGCCATTTTAGCAGTGATTCAAGTAGCTAGAAATCGAGAAGCTGATTCAAAGTATAATTCTAGCTTGGATATGATTACTCAAATCAATACCTACTTAGACGATGTTGTGCATTGCCTTTTTGACAATCATGGTAAGCCAAAAAACGACCGTGTTGAATGGATCCAAGCAGCTCGTGCAATTCTGGATAGTGAAGAACTCGCAAAACAAGTTCTCGTCATAGCAAAAAAATATGAGTTACCCGAACTGGAGACTCAGCTGAATGCAAAAATGAATAGAGTGAGGTTACACATATATAAGAATCTATGTGTTAAATCTGATAATCGAAGTGGCTCTTTACCTCCTTCATTTTTCTTTGGAGTTGCCGACTGGGAAGAAAAGTCATTTGAGGATGCGGAATACGAAGCCAACCGTTTAAACTCAATCTGCTACCGACACAATGGAAGGGAAGTTACCCCCATATGGGGAAGCACAGAACTTGATAAACGTTCAGTGTTTGTCGTAGGGCGCTTTATGATAGGGCATGGTCACCGTACATCTTTAGAGTCAATATCCGATGAATTGTATGGAGAAATACCTGAGTTTGGTCCTTACGAGGGAATGGCTATTTATCTTAAGGAAAGCACATAACAATAATGAACGGAACGTTTATCCGTGGAACAATTCTTCATGGAAATGTGGTGATATATGCGTTTCAATCAGTTTTGGTTAGTAAACGTTCGTTATTCTAACGTTAGTTTCTTGAAGAGTATCAAGTTTACATGGAGGTTTTATGTCTAATAAAAGATCTGAAGAAGACAATACAAGAACGACTGGCTCTGCCGTTGGCGGAGCAATATTGGGGGCATCTTTAGGTGGACCTTTTGGGGCAATTATTGGTGGTGTGATTGGCGCTGCTCTTGGCGAATCAGTCAACGATTCCAAACGAGCGGAAAAGAGAAAAACACCATCAAATAGTAATAAGCCAAAGGGAGGAAATCGTGGATAAAGTAATGCTTATTCCTTCTGCGATCTTGGGGCTACTTCTAGTTGTTTTATATCTATGTCGCTGCTTGAAAACTGGTACGGAGTTTAATCACGCAGTTATGATAAATAGCGTGTTTCAAGCAAGTGGTATCGTATGCGGTATTTTTTTGATTGCAGGTGTATTTTTTCCCGAAGCTAAGGAAATGATTTCAGGTATAGATATCTATATTTTCGTAAGTGGTCTCGCGGTTTTTGCCGTATCAGCACAAGGCTTTCATCGTGACGCTATACAGCCAACTAAAGAACGCGAAAATAGTAATGACCAAGTGCCAGCAGAAGAAAATAACTAATAAATAAGAATAAGTGTCGCGCAGTCGACACTTAATTTGGGTATTGAACAAGCCTGTCGCTGCCTTATTAAGTAAATTGCTCGGATGCGTACAGGAAGGTAGCTCGCCCCCATCCCAGAATGACAGGCGAGCGCAGCCCACCACCTTATCCCAAT
This sequence comes from Grimontia sedimenti, assembly GCF_011045095.1. Classification (GTDB taxonomy): domain Bacteria; phylum Pseudomonadota; class Gammaproteobacteria; order Enterobacterales; family Vibrionaceae; genus Enterovibrio; species Enterovibrio sedimenti. The sequence continues at coordinate 75,630 of NZ_JAALDL010000003.1, read as the reverse complement.
CTGAAGTTATCCGAAGCAGACTGATTCGATCGAAATCTCTAACTCAGAGATGTCCCAATCCAATTCAGAGCAATCTCGGCAACATGAATCAAACCAGAGCCAATAGGCATAAACGCTGAGTTCTAGCTTGACTCATTTAACGAGAACCATTGTTGTAAGGCTTCAGCGGTGACTTTAATGGCTTCATTTTTGCGGTCGGATTTACGGCTAATGATGTACCAGGTTAACGGTAACCCTTTTTTAGTGACTGACACTGGTGCCACCAGCGCTTGTCTTATCGAGCGTTTCAGCGCCCAGCGGGAAAGGATGCTCACGCCTAAATCGACGGCGATCATTTCTACAATGGCATCGGTCATTTCTACGACCTGCATGTGAGGAAGACGAATACCGGATGGACGGATAAAGCGTTCGTATTCAAAACCAGGAAGCGCGTCCAGACTGTAGGTCAGGTAATCTACATCCACTAAATCCTGCGCTTCAATCCAAGGTTTGGCGGTTAATGGGTGATTGGGGTGAGTCACCAGTACCAGCTCGTCTTCCATCAAGGTTTTGCAATCCAGTGCTGGGTTTTCTGAACGTGCAGGCGAAATGATGATGTCGGTTTTTCCGGTTATCAGCGTCGCTTCAGCTTCTCGTGTTGCCGCCGCCACAAAATCAATTTGCAGCTTTTCTCTGCTGAACGCGAGTGATTTCAGAAATCCCGGTACCCAGTGATAAGCGGAGTATTCTGCTACCCCAATCCGCACTAAATGACTGGCATCGGCGGCGGTGCGTTCGAATTCGTCTTCCGCCCGTGATAGCTCTGGCAGGATGGATGATGCTGTTTGGATCAATGCTTGTCCGGCGGGAGTTGGTTTGAGTCTTCGTCCTTCCCGCTCAAATATCGCACTACCCAGTCTTCGCTCCGCTTCTGCAAGGCGATGGCTCATGGCAGGCTGTGTGACGCCAATGGCGTCTGCGGCAGCACCTAGACTCCCGTATTTTCCAATCGCATCAAGCAACTGCCAGTGGCGGATCTCTAATCTCATGCATGCACCATATTTATGTATTTACAGAGTTATTCATTAATAATTCTACATAAAAACCACTAGCATTCTCTTGTTGTTGTTAGAAAGCATGACATGGCTTCTTAACAAAATGGTTCCTTAAAAGCAGGAGGGAAACAGATGATGGGCATTTGGATGGTATTGGCCGCTGCGTTGGGTTTTAGCTCGAACCCTTTACTGGCGCAGTTGCTGCTGAGTCAGGGGTTCTCGCCAAATACTGTTACCCTGTACCGCTTTGCTATTCCAACTTTCATTATGCTGTTGTTACTGAGAAAGCGTCCGGTGTTGGATGGCGAATTTCTGCGTTTTATCGCAGTGGGCGGTTTATCAGCCTTGGGCATGTTGGCTTTTATGTCGAGCCTCTCCAAGCTTGAGCCAAATACAGTTATCCTGACTTACTACGCCTACCCCATGTTCGCGATTCTGATTGGCTGGCTTTGCTTTAACAAAACCATGAGCCGCAACCGGATGATCGCGGCCATGCTAATTGCTATCGCCGTTTGCATTATGCAGGAATCAAAAGGCTTTGGAGCGTCTTGGCAAGATTTGCTGGTTTGCCTCGCCGCGCCTGTGTCGTTCGCCGTGGTGATCAACATGTTCTCACTGCCTGAAAAAATCACGACGCTACAGCCAGGATGTTTGCCGCTTTGCTGGGTCATATGGCGATTCTTGTGCCTGTAGCATTCGTCAGTCAGGAAACGTTTTCTGTCCCTTCCTCGTTTGACGAACTTGGGCTGATTCTGGCTCTCGGCGTGCTTTCCGCTGCCCTGCCCCAATACCTGTTTTCCAAAGGGGCACAGTTGGCCGATATGGAGCAGACCACCATGATTAGCAGTTGTGAAGTGGTGTTTGCTTTGGGTCTGGCTTGGGTTTTTCTGGGAGATGCAGTGAGCCTGAACGATATGATAGCTGCAACCCTGATTTTACTGGCAGGATTGATTCGCTATGAGGGAATGCCAACGCCAAGGGATGGTGATAATGCTAGGGATGAGTTCAGCAAAAAAGACAGCGCTGTTTTTATCCCAAAACGTTCAGAGAATCATTCAAGCTGATGTTTGCGCGTTTGAGGTCTTTACTGATTTCAGATAAAAAAATACCGCTCACTGGGAGCGGTATTGTCTGTACTCGTTCTAACTCGCTGTGGTGATTAAGCGATGTCGAAACGGTCTGCGTTCATCACTTTGGTCCATACAGCAACGAAGTCCTTCACGAATTTCTCTTTGCTGTCGTCCTGCGCGTAGATTTCTGCATACGCACGCAGGATGGAGTTTGAACCGAACACCAAATCAACACGGCTTGCGGTGTATTTCACTTCGCCGCTCTTACGGGAAACGATGTCGTAAGAGTTACGGCCTGTTGGTTTCCACGCGTAGTTCATGTCGGTCAGGGTCACGAAGAAGTCGTTACTCAGGGTGCCGACGCGATCCGTGAATACGCCGTGTGCAGAATCACCGTGGTTGGTGCCCAGAACACGCATACCACCCAGCAGCACTGTCATTTCTGGTGCGGTTAAGCCCAGCAGCTGTGCACGGTCCAGCAGCATTTCTTCTGGTGCGACCGCGTAGTGCTGTTTCTGCCAGTTGCGGAAACCATCTGCCAGCGGTTCCAGCACAGCGAAGGATTCCACATCAGTTTGTTCTGCGGTTGCATCACCGCGACCTGCTGCGAATGGCACTTCCAGTTCGAAACCAGCGGCTTTCGCAGCTTGCTCCACACCCAGATTACCCGCCAGAACAATCACGTCTGCGACGCTGATACCGAACTCGTCTGCGATTGGCTCAAGCACAGACAGCACTTTTGCCAGACGCTCGGGTTCGTTGCCCTGCCAGTCTTTCTGAGGCGCAAGGCGGATACGTGCGCCGTTTGCACCACCACGTTTGTCAGAGCCACGGAAGGTGCGTGCGCTGTCCCACGCAGTAGACACCATTTCACTTATAGACAGGCCGCTTTCTGCGATTCTCGCTTTCACAGCTGCAACATCGTAGTCCGCTTTACCTGCTGGGATTGGGTCTTGCCAAATCAGATCTTCTGCCGGTACATCTGGACCTACATAGCGAGATTTAGGCCCCAAATCACGGTGCGTCAGTTTGAACCAGGCACGTGCGAAGACTTCTGAGAAATAAGCCGGGTCAGCGTGGAATTTCTCCGAAATCTTGAGGTAATCCGGGTCGATTTTCAGCGCCATGTCCGCATCTGTCATCAATGGGTTATGACGAATGCTTGGGTCTTCGACATCTACCGGCTTGTCTTCTTCTTTAATATCGACAGGTTTCCACTGCCACGCGCCTGCTGGGCTCTTGGTCAGTTCCCACTCATGCTTCAAAAGCATATCGAAGAAACCGTTGTCCCATTGCGTTGGGTTGGTCGTCCACGCACCTTCAATACCACTGGTGACAGTGTCGCGACCCACGCTACGGGTCGTGTGGTTCTGCCAACCCAAACCTTGCTCATGGATATCTGCGCCTTCTGGCGCTGGGCCCAGATTTGCTGCATCGCCATTACCGTGTGCTTTACCTACAGTGTGGCCACCAGCTGTCAGCGCGACGGTTTCTTCGTCGTCCATACCCATGCGAGCGAACGTCACACGCATATCCTGCGCGGTTTTCAGAGGATCTGGGTTACCGTCTACCCCTTCTGGGTTGACGTAGATAAGCCCCATCATCACGGCAGCCAGTGGGTTTTCCAGATCGCGCTCGCCTTCTGCCGCGTAACGACCATTCTCACCACCGCTTGGTGCCAGCCACTCTTGCTCTGATCCCCAGTAGATGTCTTTTTCTGGGTGCCAGATATCTTCACGGCCAAACGCAAAGCCGAAGGTTTTCAGACCCATGGACTCATACGCCATGTTACCCGCCAGGATCATCAGATCACCCCAGCTGATTTTGTTGCCGTACTTTTGTTTGATAGGCCAAAGTAAGCGGCGTGCTTTATCTAAGTTGGCGTTGTCTGGCCATGAGTTAAGGGGAGCAAAACGCTGATTACCTGTGCTCGCACCACCGCGGCCATCACCGATACGGTAAGAACCTGCTGAGTGCCACGCCATGCGGATCATTAAACCGCCGTAGTGACCCCAGTCGGCAGGCCACCATTCCTGGCTTTCTGTCATCAGCGCTTTCAGGTCAGCTTTCAGCGCTTCTACGTCAAGCGTTTTGAGTGCCTCTCGGTAATCAAAGTCTTCACCAAGAGGGTTAGATTTGTTGTCGTGTTGGTGGAGGATGTCCAGGTTGAGCGCCTTCGGCCACCACGCCACGTTTGAGGTTCCGGTACTAGTCATTGCGCCATGTACCACAGGACATTTTCCTGATGTATTGTGTTTATTTTCCATAATCCCGCCTTTTGTTTATTGTCACTGTTGGTTTAAAGGTAGTCTTGCTACTTACCTCAGCAATGCATCAAAAATAATCCCTTATTGATAATGGTAACAATTGCTTTTTCCTATACCTGCAATTGGCTTGATCTATGTTAATTTTTAGAGGGGTTTTGGACACTTTCAATACACTGTATTCGTTAGTTTTCTGTCGTAAAGGAAGTGCTGCTTACTTAGGCAGTGGAGAGTGTGAGTGGGTGTTTGGAGCTGGTCTGTGCAGGTGAAAGCGAGTAAAAAATTGGATGTTGAGTGAAAGGCCGCTTCACGAAGAGCATGAAGCAGCCAATGGCATTATTTATCTACGTCATTTATCAATGTCGCCAGCCACACCTTCATGTGAAAGATCGCCTGAAAGCTCTGCTTGGATTTCTGCCAGGCTTTCTTTTTCAGCGGCTACGATTTTGCCACTGACTGCATCAACTTCCACTTCGTAAGCTTGCTCGCCAGATCTGACAAACACGTCCCACTGGGTGTCTGGCTCGTCAAAGCGGATGCCCAGTACCTCAACACCTACTTCCGCCAGTGCGGCTTTGATTGCCGCTTCTTCAGTAATAACTTTGGCGTCTGCTGCGTAGCTAGAAACGCTGAATGCGCCCACAGAAGCCAGAAGTGCACTACCTAAGATCAGTTTTTTCATTTTGTCTGTCCTTAATTCCGTTTTAATTAAAGTACCTTGCCTCATGAGATGTTGAAGGTTTGAGTTCCTGAGAGCGCCTTCAGCAAAAATGGACAATGCCTCGTATCAACAATGGCAGACTAAATGACGTGGTGTGAAAAAAAAGTGAAAGCGATTTCTTGCGATTTCCACAAGGCGTAGGTGAGAGTATTGGAAGGCATTAACCGGTTGAAAACAGAAGAAGTAAAAAGACAGTCACTCTTTGGCATCGAGTGACTGTCCTTATTTGTCTAAAGATTACTTACTGGTATTGCATTCAGGCAGTAAGTTCTTTTCTGATGATTTCCGCACCTGCACTCAGTGCATTGAGCTTGGCTGTTGCCACTTCGCGGGAAAGCGGTGCCATACCACAGTTGGTGCATGGGTAGAGTTTGTCGGCATCGACATATTTCAGCGCTTCGCGCAGCGTGTCAGCTACTTCTTCCGGTGTTTCGATGGTGTTTGTCGCCACATCAATCGCACCTACCATGACTTTCTTACCGCGAATGAGTGACAGCAACTCGATTGGCACGCGGGAGTTATGACATTCCAGCGAGATAATATCGATGTTGGATTGCTGCAGCTTAGGGAAGACTTCTTCATACTGTCGCCATTCTGAACCCAGCGTCTTTTTCCAGTCGGTGTTGGCTTTAATGCCGTAGCCATAACAGATGTGAACAGCGGTTTCACATTTCAGCCCTTCGATGGCGCGTTCCAGCGTGGCGATACCCCACTCGTTCACTTCATCAAAGAAGACGTTAAATGCGGGCTCATCGAACTGAATGATATCCACGCCGGCCGCTTCCAATTCTTTCGCTTCCTGGTTCAGGATTTTCGCAAATTCCCAAGCCAGCTTTTCGCGGTCTTGGTAGTAGCCATCGTAAAGGGTATCGATCATGGTCATAGGACCTGGTAGCGCCCATTTGATTGGCTTGTCGGTTTGCTTGCGAAGGAACTTGGCATCTTCCACAAATACGGACTTTGGACGGGAAACTGGCCCCACTACTGAAGGTACACTCGCTTCATAGCGGTTACGGATTGTCACGGTTTCGCGCTTTTCAAAATCAACGCCATTTAAATGTTCAATAAATGTGGTCACGAAATGTTGTCGTGTTTGTTCGCCATCGCTGACAATATCGACACCTGCGACTTGTTGTTCCTGCAATGCCACACGAAGTGCGTCTTGTTTGCCATCAATTAATGCATCACCTTCTAATTTCCATGGTGACCATAATTTTTCTGGTTCTGCCAGCCACGAAGGTTTCGGTAAGCTTCCTGCTGTTGAAGTTGGTAATAGTGTTTTCATAATAAATACTGTCTTTTCTCTTTATTCGTTATTTATTGATCGTGATTAGGCGTAATTCGCAGACCATTGCTCCAGAAAATTTTGGTAAGGCTTGATGAAGTTCTCTTCTGCAAACTTACCTTGTTCAATCGCTAATCGGCTGCGCTCTTCACGGTCATATACAATTTGCGTTAAAGAGTGGTCAGCATTTTTCAAGTTTGGCTGATAACGTTTTCCCGCTACTGCATTGGCATTGTAAATTTCAGGGCGATAGATTTTCTGGAATGTTTCCATGGTACTAATTGTGCTGATTAACTCAAGGTTGGTGTAATCGTTCAGCAAATCACCAAAGAAATAGAAAGCTAAAGGTGCAACGCTGTTTGGTGGCATAAAGTAGCGAACCTGAAGGCCCATTTTCTTGAAGTATTGCTCGGTGAGTGAAGACTCATTTGGCTGATATTCGACGCCCAACACCGGATGTTGGTTTTCAGTCTGGCTGTAAACTTTGTTGTCTGACACGCTCAAACAGATCACTGGTGGCTTCTTGAAGTTTTGCTTGTAAGCCTCTGAGTTCACGAAGTGTTTGAACAGCTTGCCATGGAGCTCACCAAAGTTCTCTGGGATGCTGAACTTAGGCTGGTCCTTGTTGTGGTCAAGCAGTAAGACGCTGAAATCATAATCACGCACGTAAGATGAGAAATTGTTACCCACAATGCCGTCAATGCGCTCGTTGGTTCGGCGATCAAGAATGTTGGTTTTCAGAATCTCAATCGACGGGAATGTCTCACCACTGCCTTCGATATCCATATCAACGGAGATAATTTCCAATTCCAAAGAATAACGATCGCCTTTTGGATTATCCCAATTAGCGAGAGAGTTAAAACTGTTATCAATCATTCGCAGTGCATTGCGCAGATTGCTCTGGCGGCTATCACCTCGCGCTAAATTAGCGAAGTTAGTGGTAATTCGGGTGTTGTCTTTTGGCTGATAGTTTTCATCAAAACTAATGCTGTTAATCGCGAACGTAAAATTCTTATTCATGGTGATCGGGTTCCTGATCTAAAACTGACTTAATTCCTTACTGTTACTGGGCTTTATTTTTATTTATCACTTTCCCAGTCAGTCGTATTCACTGTTTTTCAGTGATACTTGCATAGTGAGATTTATACGTGCCTCATGGATTTAATGAAAACTCTTTTCCTTCACCTTCATCATGAGAAATCTTCATGATCTATTTTTATTTGTTCGTGTAGGATTTCAGCCTCTTGAAAATAAGCAGAGATGAAATGGATGAGTGATTTGCTTTTATTGTTTATATATTGTGCGCTGCTCGGCAGCGGCGTAGGTTTTCTGGCGGGATTGTTAGGTATTGGCGGCGGATTGGTGATTGTGCCGATTCTCAGCGTGATTTTGCTTCACTTTGACGTATTGCCCGCACAGCAGGTCGTGGTTGCGGCCATCGCGACTTCATTAGCTTCGATACTCTTTACTTCTACTTCTTCGGCTATCGCTCATCATAAAAACGGTAATGTTCCCTGGGATTTGGCCCCTTGGATCATGACTGGCGTGGCGCTTGGCGCACTCATCAGCGGTTTTCTGGCCGCCTTGTTACCTGAGCAAATTGTTCGCATGGTGTTTGCGGTGAGTGTGGTGCTCATTGCATTGAAGATGATTTTCAGCGGCAAGAACGATGATGACGCCGAGCGTAAACTACCAAACAAAGGCCTACTGACTTTCTTCACCACGATTGTCGGTGGCTTATCAGCCATGATTGGTATCGGCGGTGGTGCTCTTTTGGTGCCTATGTTGAGCTTCTTTTCTATCGACATGAAGAAAGCGATTGGTTGTGCTTCAGCCTGTGGCATCGTTATCGCTTTGTTTGGTTCGGTGGGTTACATAACATCTGGCAGTGCCCACTTTGCATTAAGCGACGGTTTCGCTGGCTTTGTGTATTTACCTGCGCTGCTGGGTATCGTCTGCACGTCTTGGTTCACGGCGCCTTTAGGCGCGAAGGCGACCCAAACCTTGCCTGTTGCCACGATAAAGAAAGTCTTCGCGCTACTTTTGCTGGCGATGGCGGCGAATATGGCACTGCGTTAAGCATTTGAGGGGCGATTCGCCCCTTCTTTTCCTTCCTTTTTTTTGACATTTTTAGTCACCTCCCGGCTAACATTCGTCTCTTTGCGGAAAACTGCTGCTTATCTTCCAATCTTATGATTTAAATAACAAAACATCGATAATTGGGAGCTGCTTCTAATATGCGCTTTTACCCACAATGTTAAATTCATCGACTGATTCCCATTGAAGATCGAGAGGGTAATGTTTTCAGCACTTTGCTTTTGCTGTCGGACAACGCCGTATTCTCCAACTCTTCCAAATGACATGTGGTTTACCGATGAAAAAACTCTTTGTTGCTTTACTCCTTTTTAGCTGCCATTCCTTTGCTGATAACTACTTCTATGCAGGCACCAATCTCTCTGTTTACGACGATACGGAGCTGAAATACAACGACCTTAAGGTGGACGAAAACAACGCATTCGGCCTAAGCGGTTTTGTAGGGTACGGTCTGGAAATTTCAACGGGCATGGAGCTTGGACTGGAAGTGGAATACCAACACTTCGGTAAAGCGGACTTCGCACAAGATGTATCCATGGACGGTGAAGCCTACTATTTCAACCTAAGACCAAAATGGGTTGAGCCAGGAAACAATCTATACAGTGCATTGATCCTGGGTGTCGGCGGTATTAAAGCTCAAACCGACATTTACGGCGTTTCCCGCTCACAAACTGAGTTGGCATATCAGGCAGGCTTCGAGCTGGGTTATATGTTCGATCAATTGGATGTTGGCATCGGCTACCGATATCAAACTGGCGACTTCAATGATGTAGACCTGTCGATTCAAGGCGTATTGCTGACTGCACGTTATAACTTCTGAATCAAATCGTCTTAGGGTCAGATTCGGTCAGTGTTGACTGAGTCTGACTTGTTTTGATATCCACCCACCTATCAAGCCCTCTTCGAGATTCAATGAAGCCCGTTTTATCCAGCCATCGCCTTGTATTGCGTTCTCTCGCTCACTCTGACGCCGAAGATTTGTTTGAGATTTATGGTAACGAGCAAGTCATGGAGTTTGCGTCTGACCCTGTATTCACCTCAATTAAAATGGTTCATCAAATGCTTGAAAGCGTGGCTCGATTGGAAGCCACAGAGGAATCCTTTGAATGGGCGATTGTTGAGAAAGCTTCAAACAAAGTTATTGGGACCTGCGGATTGCATAGCTTTAACCAAGCCCGTTCCGAATGCGAAGTCGGGTGTTTATTACATCGCGCTTATTGGAAAAAAGGCTTTATGTCAGAAGCACTCCCCTTACTGTTCGAGCATGCCGAAACAATGGGTATCCGGCAGTTGAGAGCAGATATCGACCAGCCTAATGTCAGGTCTCAGAGGCTTTTCGGAAAACTTGCTTTTGTTCCAGTCGGACAACTATATCGCCTTGATTTACCAAGCTAACTGCATTATCTATGCACTGGCGGTTGATAATTCAAAGACGCATCATTCTTCATAAAAATATTGCTCGCCACTAAGCTCCCGACACAAACAAACCCCAGCGCAGACATAGTCACCATATCCGGCACTTCGTTGAAGATGGGGATCGCGAGCAAAGTCGCAATGACCGGTGTCGCACTGCCGAATGCCGCACTTCGCTCTGCGCCGAGTTGTTTAACGGCATACAGATAAGTGCAAGACGACACTATCCCTGCCCCGACACCTTGCAACAAGGTATGGGCAAACACTTGCTGCCATGGCCAATGTGATACTGGGGTTTGATGGAGTGTGCTCGGCAGACATCCAAGACTGACTGCCCCAAACAAAACCAAACAAGACATGATGGCTAACACACCAGAACAAGCGAGAGCATTCAGGTTCGCCACCCGCGCACTGATCGTGAAAATGGCCCACATCAAACTGCCCAAAAGAAAGAGAATATGTCCTTTGGACTGTGCCCAATCATAAGCCCCCTCCGAACTGGTGATATTGCTTCCGAGAAACAGCGCTGTGCCTATCGCTATTGCGGCAAGTCCAAGTTTGCGGTGTAAGCTTAGTGGCTGCTGATAAAAGAGCACAGCAATAGCGGTGACAAATAAAGGTAAAGTACCCGGTACCAATGCACTGCCGTGGGAGACTGGGACATATTGCATCGCGTTACTTGCCACCAGAAGATACGGTAGTCCGCTGCCGACAAACATACCCAGCATATATTTCGCCGGAATAGCTGCGATTTGCTCTCGTGCCTGATAGACAAAAGGAGTCAGTAACAGTGCAGGAACCAGAAAGCGCATGAGTGCCAGATCAGCAGGCAGCAAATCTGAATTCGCGCCACCTTTTAGAGAGAGGAAAAAACCTGCCCAAACCAATAGCGTTGCCATCATCGACAAGTAACCTATCGTCTTACTCTGTGTCGTTGCGTTTTCTGCGTTCGAAGCCATCACTGTTCATTCCTGTCCTTGATGTTGAATGGCTATTATCTGGCACAGTGATTAGCGTTAGTTGGCAAATTTCCATATCAATCACAAAAACATTGATGGTTTCCGCTAATATTTCTAAAAATATTGACTAGTAAAAGCTCACTCATGATGGACCGCATAGATAAACAGCTTCTGGAACTGATGCAAAAGGACGCGAGACTGACAACAGCAGAACTTGCAGATTTAGTTGGTCTTTCCCCCTCCCCTTGCGCAAGACGTATTAAAAGGCTGGAGAAAGAAAAGATTGTCGCGGGTTATCACGCTTCGTTAACGCGGGATAAAGTCGGCATTGCGATGACGATGTTTGTAGAAGTCAGCCTTAACAATCACCAAGTGACGTCAGTCGATGATTTTGAACAAGCGATCAGTGATATGCAGGAAGTGGTCAGCTGTCACGTGGTGTCTGGTACTTATGATTACCTACTTGAAGTGGTGGCTAAAGATCTCAGCGGCTATGAGCAATTCACCCGAAAACTCCAATGCCTGCAAAACGTGAAAGACATTCACACTCAGTTAGCGATTCGTAAGGTGAAAGACCGTGGGGCGTTGCCGATATATGTCTAAAAATGACTAAAGTTTAGAACGGTAATACTTCACCGGACGTTCTTTGCCCTGCATGCGATTGGTTCGTGTGTCAGTATATTCCACACCCAGTTTCTCGATCACCGACTGGGACTGCTGATTCTCTACCAGGTGCATAACTTCCAAATACTTCATACCGAGGTGTTCTTTCGCAAAATCTATAAGCGCACGAGACGCTTCAACAGCATAACCATTTCCCCAATAAGGCACTCCAATCCAGTACCCTAGAACGCCTACATCCTCTTCAATGCTGGGAAAACTGACGGTACCGATAAGCTGTTGATCGCTTTTCAATGTGACCGCATAAACAGCCCCCTTGCCTGATTCCCATTGGGCTTGGTGAGTCGCTATCCAAGTCTTTGCCATGTTCAATTCGTAAGGATGGGGAATATTGGCAGTCATATCCGCAATGCGTTTGTCGCCCGCTAACTTAGCAACGATTTCGCTATCGCTCAGGGTGAAAGGACGAAGGACGAGTCTTTTGGTTTCTAATTGAGGTTGGGGCAACAACACAAACTCCTACTAAGATTTTGTCACTAGATACCTATGTTTTGACACAAATAGTCAATCTAAGGCGAACCTGAGAGCAAGACCCTGAGACACCTAACAAAAAGAGCAACACCAATTAAATAGTTGGTGTTGCTCTTTATCGAGATTTCAGTTTAGAGGGATTTGCCGTTGATTGTGGCTGCCGTGAGTTCTCGAATTGAGCGGTAGGAATTACCATCACTATATTTAGCGTCAAAGGTCGACTTTAAATTTATTCCATTACCTACACCAAGATAATACACGTAAGTTGATTCTGACGTGAAATCTGAGTATGCAATCGTTCGGCTTCTCTGCATTTTACAAGCTTGATAGCTTTTGCCATTGACTGTAATGTTTTGAACACCTAAAAACTTCGTGGCTTGCTCAATGGTAATGTCGCCTTCATATTCACCATCGATAAATGTTCTTCTGGTTATCGTACCAGATGAATATTCTTCATTTGTCTCAAGGTCATATCGCTCTTCAAGACCAGTAGGGAGATACACATTCTCATAATATTGGGCGCTGGTTCCATCATTAGAAGGCACATAATACGCATACCCAAGATTCGTTAGTATCTTGTTATCGTCATCAAACTTATAAAAATCAAATTCAGGGTCTGTCGAGTTCTCAACCAAGTTACCATTAATATCTGGGTCACGATAGAAAATGGATAATTGATGAATATCTGGCTCATTATTAAACGTCACTTGTGACCCGTTAGAAACACGAAAACCATAGATTTCGGATTCTAAGGTGCTTAGGTCGACTAACTCTTCACCTTCTTGCGCATATTGCCCGCGGAAAGAATAATCGACAGTAAACTCAGCCCCTTGAGCTGACAGGTCTTCGTTATAGCAAACTGAGGCATTTCTCTGTGGACTAGGGCTATTATCGCCACCTCCTCCACCGCCACAAGCCGAAACAAGAAGACCGAGTAATACTGTATTTCCATATTGATACAACTTCATACTACTTCCTTTATTGATACAGCCAACTGCATGCTCAGTTTAAAAAGAAAGCGCTTTACATTTTACTCTCAATAATGAGAAGAGATGATTTTATGAAACCTGACACCATAAAGTTTCACTTTAAAGACAAAGAAAGGGAGAGGTTCAACTAGTTTCTGCCATCAAAAGACAACACCTCATCCTCAATCCAACGATGCAGCATTTGACCAAACTCAACCGACACATCCACATCTGGAAATTGCGCTTGCAATTGAGCGCCTAGGTTATTGAGGTTAATTCCTGTTTGAATCATCGAGATCGCAGCAGATTCCAATGGCGAAATACTTCGGAAATGCGGAGAGTGCCCTTTTCGCCAAATCAGTACATCAACAGCTTGAGGTAATGGCTCTACTGTTGGCGGTGTTTCTTCTTTGTCGATGGCATGCCAGATATCAAGGGTATTACAGGTATGTGTGGTTAAGGTGAGGGTCGGCACTGCACACAACTGGATATTTTCCGGTTCTGCAGCAGCCTTTACCTGAAGTGTTTCCATTGTCAGTACTTCACTGTCTTCACCGTCAAACGCTCTCCTAAGCGTCCAATCCAGTTCCGCCAGCTCTGCCACTTCAAGATCATCAGGCAGCTGCTCGGCAATAAAGCCGGCAAACAAGTGTCCGTAGTAACCAATGTTGGTGTAAGTCGATGGATGGGTTTGCACGTAGTCCGCAGCCAGTTGGTTAAACCAATCATCACCTAAGTAAACCGCAGTATGTTCAAAGTTGTCACGCAGCACATCGATAAGTCGGATTCGGTAAGCGTTGTAATAAATCGCCAAGCGATCTTTTGATGGCAGGCTGCCTTCCCTCTCGTTTACCCAGTCAGCCTCGGTACATTGCTGGCTGAGCAAGATGGTTTGGAAACTGTCCTGAAGGGATTGAAGGCTCATGCCGCTCCCTCCGTTTTCAGAACATCTCCAGCGATTTTTCGGGCAATATCCAACTCGTCCAACAATTCTGCTAAAGGTGGCACATTGTCGTCACGTTCAATCATGGTCGGTACATTGCCGTAGCGGGTCAATGCATATTCATATAAATCCCACACACCTGCACAAACCGGGTGGTCATGGGTATCAATCAGGTGATCGCCGTTGTTTTGGTGTCCGGCGAGATGGAACTGGCAGATGTGCTCTTTCGGTACGCCGTCAATAAATTCAAACGGTGAGAAGCCGTGGTTAAATGCGCTCACATAGATATTGTTGATATCCAATAGAAGCTGGCAACCCGTCGCATTGCAAATCTCGCTTAGAAATTCCCACTCAGTCATCTCTGAATCTTTGAATTCAACATAGCTTGAGACATTTTCTACCACCAAAGGACGCTTCAAAACATCCTGAGCGTGGTGAATATTTCTCGCCACCACATCCAGCGCTTCCTGCGTGAATGGCAATGGCATTAAATCGTGAAGTTTGCGTCCATGAACGCCGCCCCAACAGAGGTGATCTGAAACCCACATGGGTTCGATTCGTTGTTCGAGCGCTTTGAGGCGTTTGAGATAGTCTTCATCCAGGCCATTCACCGAACCAATCGACATGGAAACGCCATGCATAGTCATCGGGTAGTCAGCGCGGATGCGGTCGAGTATGGCCAATGGCTTACCACCATTGACCATAAAGTTGTCAGAAATGACTTCCAGCCAATCGACAGGTTGTCGTGCATTCAGAAAATCGTTGTAATGCTGAGTGCGTAAACCCAGCCCAAAGCTCGAAGTCATTTCATTCACTCCAGGCAATCAATTAGAGATCAGAGATCACGCCACCTTGATCAAGGCATTCTTTCGCTTTCATCGCTTTAAAACCATGGCCGCCACAGGCGTTTTGACCTTTGCACTGGTGCTCAGCAGTTTTACAGTCTGACTGACCTTTACAAGAGTGGATGCCATAACAGTGAACTTTGTCACCAGCACCAATTGCAGCACCTGTGCTGCCTGCTGGTGATTCTGCTGCGAATGCGCTCGCGCTCATTGCTACTGCCAGTGCTACTGATGCGAAAGTGGCGCTCTTTTCAATCTTATTCATTGTCTGTACTCCAGTATTTGTAGGTTGGGTAACCGACAAATTGTCCATTCACGGGTGTTCGGTTACCTTGAGGTTAAGACGCATGTCTAACTCCCTCAAACAGACCCCAGCATTTTCGTGAATATTTCGCGGATGAATAAGCTTCGCGCCCAATTTAAGGCTATCCTATTGTTTTATATAAATTAAAAAGTTTGAAAAAATTTATATATGAACATCTATTCATAATATTTTTTCTTAATGGAATGACTAAAAAGAGAGAATATTGAGACAATGGTGAAGTTAGAAACTGGCACCATTGATGTATCGAACGGGAAGGTTTTCGAGCGTATGTTTGTCGGCCATTCGCATGTTGATGGCAATAATTTTGGCTGCGCATTTGGGCGTGGTGACATAGTGGGTAACACATCCGCAATTCGGACAGTAATGGAATTCGATATCTTCGTCGCCCCAGGAATAGGTTTTGGGTGAGCTCTCCCTGACCGAAACGTTCACTTCATCCAACCCGTAATAAGACCAGGCTGCCGCATATCGCCGACATATTGAGCAATTACAATGAGTCACTTCTGTGGGTGGGTATTCAGCGGAAAGCGATACATTGCCGCAGTGGCATTGGACTTGGATCATCATGTCTTCCTGCAAAACCCGAGATACGGATAATCCTAGCGTTGTTAAGCTATTCGTCGCGGAAGCAGGCGCTCATTTTTCACATAAAGACTGGTCAAATTGGCTCAAATCTATTGGGTGTAGTGCTGAAGCCTGAAAGTAGCCCCAAACTGACAGAGCCAACACCAAAATGGCAGGCAGCATTTGAAACACAGAGAAAAGTCTCCCCTGAACACCAATTCTAATACGTGTGCGACGAAAGACCTTTGTGCCTGCTGGCGGGAACTGACCCTGCTTCCACCCTTTCACTCCCGACGGGATAAGTAACATCGTGGGAATGAATATCATTAAAGGAATTCCGACAAAGACGAGATACCAAAAGTAGTCAACAAGCTGGATGCCAAAAATCGAATAGCAATGTGGGCGTTCAGCGAAGTTGTCTATCATCGTCAACAGCCAAAATTGCGCAGTTAGAAACAACAAAAAGCCGCCGCAACCAATCAAAATTAGTCGCTGCAGCTTTTCCCGTTTGGAGAATTCCGGTGCGTATTCGATGAGATTATTTTCCGCTCAACAATCCGTTTAATTTCTCTTGATCCAGATGCTCCGCGTAGTTGGAAATGGTTGCCATGACTTCTGGGTTTGTCATCAATTCCTGCATGGCGACTTTACCAACAAACTCGAATGCCTGATTCACCGCCAATGGGTTTTGGTTAAAGGCAACCACCAATTCTTCAGAGCAATCTTCAATCAACAGCCGGTTGACCAAATCCCCCATCACTTTGTCAGAAGCCAATCGGTTTTGATCCGTCACTTTCGCAAAAGGTGCCATTTCTGGGTGCGCCGCAATCGCGAAGTACACCCACTGTGCGAGCTGCTTGCGCTCTTTGCCATTCAACGAATCCACCATACAAGTCGCAAATGCATCAACATTGGCTTTCGCTGGCATTGCCAACATCATCATTGCGCTGACTGCT
The DNA here is from genome assembly GCF_011045095.1 of Grimontia sedimenti. Classification (GTDB taxonomy): domain Bacteria; phylum Pseudomonadota; class Gammaproteobacteria; order Enterobacterales; family Vibrionaceae; genus Enterovibrio; species Enterovibrio sedimenti. The sequence continues at coordinate 59,037 of NZ_JAALDL010000003.1, read as the reverse complement.
GCTACTGCGATTTTCTTGAGCATCTTAATCGTCCTTGTTTGCATCAATTCAGACAATAGTGACGAAGTTTTCGACAGCCTCCTACTGTTGAAAACCAAAATACACGCCAGCTCTCGTTTATTTCCCACCAAGCGTTTCATTTCGATAAGAATAAGAATCCGATCGTTGATTAGGTCTTAAACTGCATGGTGAGCTTAGACAGCTCACTCGACTGACTACTTAGCTGACCACTGACATGACTGGTGGTGTTGATGGCATCAGTCAATGACTGGCTTCCGCGTTTCAACTCCCTTCTTCGCTCTGTCAGTTGCTCTATCTCGCGGTGCTGGGAAGTCAGCGCCACGCCAGCTTCTGCACTGAGTTGTTCCAAGCCTTCAAAGGTGCGGTGCATTTCACTGAGATATTGTTGAAGCTGCACACTCGCTTGCTGGTTGTTTTCACTCGCCACCTTAGTCTCACTCAATAGCGAGCTTGCAGCTTCAACCTGTGAAATCAGATCGTTAATCCAGTTTCGAATGTCTCCTGTCGACTCAGACGTACGTATCGACAAACTACGAACTTCGTCTGCGACAACAGCAAACCCTCTGCCCTGCTCGCCAGCGCGCGCAGCTTCAATAGCCGCATTGAGCGCCAACAGATTGGTTTGCTCAGCAATGGACTCAATCACATCAGTCACCCCAGAGATTTTCTCACTGGTGGCTCTCAGCGTTTCCATCGTGATTGCCGCTTTGCCGACAGCATCGACACTGTAAGCAATTGACCTCTCTGTCGCGGTCATCTGCGTCTGAAGATCGCCATTGTCCTTAGCCATTTTGCCGATACATTCGCGCGTGTCGTTCACTGCCGACACGATGTCTGAGGTCGCCGTTTCCATAACACTCAAAGACTGAGCCACTTCATTGATTTGTGACTGAGTGTCTTTGTTAATGTCCGACACCCTGTGGCTCTGGCCGTCGAGCGTACCGGATTGCTCATCCAGCTCCCCAGTTCTGGTGTGAATGTGCGTGACGAAATGATTGAACTTCTCTAGCAAATTGTTGGATGCCCGGACAATCGCGGAGACTTCATCTTTGTAATGGTCTTCAAGACGCACAGTAAGATCAGATTCCGTATCAATGTTGGTCAGCGCCATCGAAATCCTATTCATGCGAATAATGACGGTGTGGTGCAGCCACAGCATCAAGATCGCGGCGACAATGGTCGCTATACCGATTGCAGCCATGATGAACATCGACTGCTGCTTTAAAAAGGCGATCAATCCACCTGCAGATATATTTGCATATTCGCGCCGCTCCGCCAGCTTTTCACTGAGCGCGGCTAACATTGGGTCTACCGCGGGATACAAATCAAAGTCGACCACTCGCCCAGCGTCGTAGAAGCTTTTGTCTTTAATCGCGCGCGATAACTTAGTGGCATAAGCATCCACTTTCTCTTTGTTTTCAGCGTTGGCGTGAACCCATTCACTGAGAGAAGGATGCTGATAGAGCTGCTCCCAGCTCGCTTGGTAATTTGCTTGGAAGTTCTCAAACTTCGGTGTGATTTCGCTCCAAAACAGGAGCTGAGCTTTAATCTTTTGAGAAAGGGTTGAGAGGTCCCGATGATCCCTTTCAAGCGCTAAAAGCGCCCATACTTCAGGGAGCTGTTCGTTCACGTATTCCGAATACGCCTCAGTCGAACGGGATGAAATCCACAGCGCCAAACTGCCAAGTCCTATCGTTGACGCGAGAAAAAGTGTGAATGCAACCAGCAATCGCTGACGTACGCTCATAGTGTTTCCTATCACCTACCTACTTCATTTGCGGGTAAGCCTAGTAGCGCCACATTTCACATTGGTTACAAAATTATCACTAGTGAGACTTGCGAGTTGCCATGCGACATGAATCACATTTTGTCTTTGGTGGGGAGTCGTATAGAAAGAAAAGCGCTCACAGGCGCTTTTCAGTTTACCAAAGTTCTGGGTTATTCAGTGCTGAAACACAGCCAGATTGTCCCGGAATAGCTTCCAATGATTCGTCATTCAACGATTGCCCCAACCACCCTTCAGGGAAGCTTAACGGAAGCGGTGCTTTGATTATGTTTTCGCTGATTTGTGCAAAACCTACCTTGCTGTAGAAGTTAGGGTCGCCGTAGGTCACGGCAATATCAACACCTTCAGATTTCAGCACTGCCAATGCATGGTTGATCAGCCCTTGCCCAATACCTTTACCCTGCACTTCTGTACTCACCGCCATTGGCGATAGCAGCTTGGCGGTTTTGTCACCTTCCAAAGTGAGCGTGGAGAACATCACGCCGCCAACAATTTTCTCTCCGTCTTTGGCAATGAATACCTGTAAATCTTCCTTAGGCGTGGTTTCCATCATTTCGCGGGCAAATGCGCCAATGACTTTTCCTTCTGCTTCACCTTCAGAGTTAGCAAATGTCGTTTGGAACAACTCGATAATCGCTTCGATATCGGTCTTTTGATAAGTGGTGTAATTCATGTTTCATTTTCCTTAAAGGTCTTTCTTCTTAAGCACAAAGACCTGATAACTAAACTCGTTCAAATATCGGTTGTAGATGTTCAATTCAGTCTGAATATCCTTCAGCGCCGCTGATTCCGCCATGTCTGCTTTCAGCGCATTTACTCTTTCTTCCAATGGCTTGAAGTAGTTTTCCCAAGCTTCTGGTGCAAGGGTAAAACTCTCCAATACTTCGTAGCCCGCTACTTTTGCTTGGGCTTCACGCTTGGCAATTGTGCCGATATCCGGGTATTCCCGTAGCCAGAATGTTTCGGTTTCTTCACTTGGTGTCTCTGTCAGCCAGACCAAATCACTTAACACCAAAACACCGTCATTCTTGAGTACTTTGCGCCACTGTTTGAGCGCATTTTCTACCCCCATGATGTAGGCGCAGCCTTCCGCCCAAATCAGCTCGAAGCTTTCAGGAGAGAAAGGCAATTCAGTCATGCTGGCGTTCACGGTTGTAATGCGATTCGAAAAACCAAGCTCTGCTGCACGTTTATTCAAGCGGTTGAGCGCAGAAGGCTCATTGTCCAGCGCTGTAATCGCTGCGTCGGTATGTTTTGCCAACACAGTCGTCGCAATGCCTTTACCACAACCAATCTCAAGCAATGTCTTCGGTGAAGTCTTCACACTGTTGAGCGCGCGAAGTGTTTCTTCTTCCGAACCAGGCCCCCAGCGATCCAGTGTTTCGAAAACACGCATAAAGTCAGCCATGTAGCGGTCATGTTCATTCATGTCTTTTGATAACCATTTCAAGTGCAGCGCCTCTTTTTCACTGAAGCCCTGCTTTATTAACCACTCGAGATGCGCGTCTGGCGCTATTTTGTCGACAGACTCATGCCAGGCTTTTAAGTCCCCTTCCCCCAGCAGTGCTGCTAACAATTGTCGCGATTGTTGTTTGTGCGCGATCTCTTCATCTAACTGTTGCAGCCGGTTCTGCAGCAACTCACGATCGACCTTGGCATTCAGGCAAGCTTTGCATTCCTTGAGCGTTAAGCCTCCAGCCTGAAGCTTCTGGATAAGGCGGACGCGTTGAACATCTTTATCACTGTAAACGCGGTAACTGTTTTCCAGACGTTTACCCTGAATCAGTCCCTGCTTTTCGTAATAAAGCAGCGCCGTGCGGGATAGCCCGACTAAATCCGCCAGCTCGGAAATACGGTACATGCTTGCCTCCTATGCCCACCAATGTCGCCACCTTAAACTATAAAGCTATAGACAGGTCAATAGGGGAGTTTAGGGGCTGGTGTAGGGGAGATAGGGTACAAAAGAGTGGAACCCTTGAGACTTAACACATAGGAACAGAATGGATATTCAGTTTTAGCGTCTGTTTTTAAAAGCTTTCTCCCGAGTTTAATACAGCTCAAGAGATCACAGATATCGCATAATGATAAGGCGCTAAGCCCGCGTTAAACCACAAGTACTCCCTGTGACAATTTAATTTATCCCTAATGTCTTTTGACTATGGAAAGGCAACGAATAGACGCTGAGTTTATGACAAAAAAGAAGTTGTATTTGAAGTTAGCCGTTTGCATAACGTTCATATTGGGAGGAGCCGTCAATCAAGGCTTTAGTTGGTTTTTTCTCGCTATACCTTTTGCCATCGCTTTTCTTTTTCTGCTCAAGCATTTCTCATTAAAGCTGAAAATCGCATTGCCTATATTCGTTGCAGTTTTGGTTTACCCTCTGACTTGGCAACATGAGAAGAACAAAATCATCTATCCGTATCTTGGCGATCAGTTCACGGCAAGCTGTGGTTGGCAAGCCGTGCAATATAGCCGTGATTTTACAGGATATAGTTATGAGACCTTAGTTCCTAAAGGTGGGAAAATATACGATTATTACGTGATCAGTAAACGGCCTGTACCTTGTGGTTCCGATTGGACTTTGACTCGAGTTTTTGTCAAACATCCGGATTTAAGTACCCTCTACTACCCTGTATTTTCCATCGGAGGTTCAGAAATGGCGATGTCAGGATATGAATTAAATGAAGCATTCGCGTCTAAGAAGCTCAAACATGACCAAATAGACACTTCTTATGAACTTCAGTCAGAATGGACGAAAAGTCTAAGCAACCTGATGATGTGGCCAGTGGCTCCCATCATGATATTAAATCAATTACGTGCCTTCTTTCATTTTTTGAACAACTGAAATACAGGTCTCTCTTCCGCCACTAACTAACAGCGATTTCAAGCAATCGGGTAATTAAAAACCCCATTGTTTCACTATGGGGTTTTTAAACACTAAGCCGCCTGTGAGAAATGCTTCCCAAGCAAAGCGTGGTAAAAATCATTATCTGACAATACGCCAATGACTTTATCGTTATCTTTTAGCAATACTGGCAGACCTGTCTGATAGCGAATTTCCAACGCATTTCGCATCGAAATATCGGCATTTGCCATAACGATGACATCTTTCGGCAACGAGCAAGCATCGCTTTCACCATCCCACGTCAGGATAGGCAAGGTTGTTTCACCACGATAGGCCGCAATCAATGAGCTCTGACTATCAAACTGAAGTCTGCTTTGCTCCATCTCGTTAAGCATAACCATGTTGTCGCGTCGCTCAAGATCGCCAATGGCAGTCATTAAAGAACGACCTCGCAGAACATTAAGCGGATTGGTATGCGCCACAAAGTCTTCGACATATTGGGTCTCTGGGCGCAGCACAATGTCTTCCGGTTTTCCGTGTTGGATGATTTTGCCTGACTCCATAATGGCAATGTTATTGCCGATTTTCAGGGCTTCATCCAAATCATGACTCACGAACAGAATCGTCTTGTTGAGTTTACGTTGAAGTTCCAACAACTCGTCCTGAAGCTGGTTGCGGATCAAAGGGTCTAGGGCTGAGAAAGGCTCATCCATCAGCAGGATATCGCTGTCCATACAGAAAGCACGCGCTAAACCAACTCGTTGCTGCATACCGCCAGAAAGCTCATGCGGCAGCTTATCATGCCACTCACTCAAGCCAACCATATCAAGCTTTTCCATGGCGCGTTTGCGGCGCTCTGTTTTACCCATGCCTTGCATTTCCAAACCAAAAGCGACGTTGTCTACCACACTGAGCCAAGGCATCAGTGCGAACTTCTGGAACACCATAGAAACGCGGTGTGAGCGTAGGTCACGAAGCTTGTTGGCGTCGATGCGATTAAGCTCCACCATCTCTTCGCCATCACGTACTTTCAGAGAACCGCGTGTCACTGGGTTTAAGCCATTCACAGCACGCAGCAAACTGGATTTACCCGAGCCGGACAGCCCCATCAACACACAGATTTCGCCTTGTTCGACAGAAATGGTGGCGTTGCTGACACCAACCACGTTGCCGGTTTCTTCCTGGATTTCCTGACGGGTTTTGCCTTCGTCCAGCATGGAGATGCTGCGCTCAAGCCCATGACCAAAAATCACGTCGAGGTTTTCAATCGATACTGCTTTCATGATTAACCCTCTTTACCTTGTGAAGCCGGCGCTTTGCAGAGACGGTCGAGAATAATAGCGACTAATACAATCGCGAGTCCTGCCTCAAAGCCTTGTGAGATGTTCACTGTATTCAGAGCGCGGATAACTGGTTTACCCAAACCGTCTGCCCCCACCAGCGCAGCAATGACCACCATTGAAAGTGACAACATGATGCACTGGGTAATGCCTGCCATGATATTTGGCATCGCCGCTGGCAGTTCCACTTTGAACAGCAGCTTGCTTGGTGTTGCGCCAAACGCTTTACCCGCTTCAATCAGCTCTTCGGGCACACTACGGATACCGAGATAAGTCAGGCGGATAGGTGCTGCGATGGCAAAGATAATCGTGGAAATCAGACCCGGCACGACACCCAGTCCGAACAGAACCAATGTAGGGATCAGGTAAACGAACGTTGGTATGGTCTGCATCAAGTCCAGAACCGGACGCATAAAGGTATACAGCCAAGGTCGATGCGCGGCGAGAATACCCAGCGGCACGCCAAGTAATACCGACAACATGGTCGCTGTAAGCACCAGCACGAAGGTTTCAATCATCTCCGTCCAGTAGCCCAGATTCAAAATCAGCAGAAGCGCTGCAACAACAAAAATCACCAGCGAAACGCGTCGGTGAAGCAGCCAGGCGATGCCCGCAGTCAACGCAATAGGCACATACGGTGGGAACCATTGCATCACATCGACGAGGGAAAGAATCAACCATTCAAGCGAAATAGAAAGCGCGTCGAAAAAGCCCGCTGCATTGTAGGTTAGCCAATCGACAACGTTTTCCATGTAGCTGCCGAGTGGAATTTTATTATCTGTAATCCAGTTCATGTGTACTCCAAAATCCATATTGATGTGCTGGGCTGATGGTCAGCCCAGCACCTGCTTTCGCGGTTACTGCTTGCGAAATGCAGTTGGGTTTACTGGATATTGAGGTGAGCTTTCACCGCTGGCAGTGCATCTTTGCCGTCTTGTGTTTTCACGCCGTCCAACCATACAGTCAGTACGTCAGGATTGCTTTGCAGCCATTCCTTCGCAGCCACTTCCGGTTTCTCACCGTCGTTCAGAATGCCGTTCATGATTTCGTTTTCCATTGGCAGGGTGAACTTCAGGTTGGTCAGCAGTTTGCCGACATTCGGACATTCCGTTGTGTAGTTCTGACGTACGTTGGTGTAAACATTCGCGCCGCCATAATTAGGGCCGAAGTAATCATCACCACCGCCCAGGTATTCCAGCTCAAAGTTGCTGTTCATTGGGTGTGGCGCCCAGCCCAGGAACACAATCCACTGGTCACGTCGCACGGCACGTTTAACCTGAGACAACATGCCCGCTTCGCTTGATTCAACCAATTCAAACTCTTTCAGTCCGAAAGCGTTGGCATCAATCATGTCCTGAATCAGACGGTTACCGTCGTTACCTGGTTCGATACCGTAGATACGGCCTTTGAAGTTGTCTTCAAACTTTGCGATATCAGCAAAGCTCTTTACGCCACCTTCAAAAGCATACTTTGGTACGGCTAGGGTGTATTTAGCACCTTCCAGATTCATACCGATGGTTTCTACGGTGCCCGCCTCGCGGTATTTCGCGATGTCACCTTCCATGGTCGGCATCCAGTTACCGAGGAATACGTCGATGTCGCCATTTGCCAGCGAGGTATAGGTAACAGGGACAGACAACAGTTGGATGTCAGTGTTGTATCCCATACCTTGCAGTACAAGCGTGGTCGCAGCCGTCGTCGCGGTAATATCCGTCCAGCCCACATCAGAGAAGCGGACTGTTTCACACTGGTTTGCCATTGCTGGCATGGCAGTAAGACCTGCCGCCAGAGTGATGCTCAAACCTGCCAGTCGCTTGGTCTGTTTATTATCCATGGTTACTTCCTCTTCCTTTCTTTTTTGGCTGAGGGCGCAACGACTTGCTGCGCCCTTCCGTTTTACTTGGGTGTTGCTGATGTTGCTTGTCGCCTTAACCTCGCATACTGCATAGCACGCTTACTGCAAAGGATTCAGGCGTTGCTGGGTTTCCCAGTTTGGGTCAATCCAAACCGACACATCCGTCGACGCCTCCATGGGCTGCCCCAAAATCATGTCTGCAGCACGCTCGGCGACCATGATGGTTGGGCCATTCAGGTTGCCGTTCGGGATCGTTGGGAACACAGATGAATCCACTACCCGGAGGTTGGCAATACCGCGAACCCGAAGTTCGTTATCGAGCACTGCCATCTCATCGCTGTCTGCGCCCATTTTGCATGTACACGATGGGTGATAAGCGCTTTCCACATTTGCCTTCACCCATGCATCAATTTCTTCGTCGGATTCAACTTTCATACCCGGTTGGATTTCGCCATCGCGATAAGGCGACATCGCTTCCTGCGCCAGAATCTCGCGGGTTAAGCGGATGCAGTCGCGCCAGTCCTGTTTGTCCTGTTCGGTGCTGATGTAGTTGAAGATGATTTCCGGCTTGTCATTGGTGTCGGCACTTTTAATGTGCACATGGCCACGGCTTTCCGGTTTGTTTGGCCCAACATGAACCTGGAATCCATGCCCCTCCACCGCAGACTTTCCGTCATAACGGATTGCTGCCGGCAAGAAGTGATATTGAATGTTTGGCCATTTAATACCCGCGCGGCTTCGGATAAACGCACAGGATTCAAAGTGATTGGTCGCTCCGAGACCGTCTTTGAACAAAATCCAGCGAGTACCGATCAAACCTTTACTGATAAGTCCCAGCTTGCCGTTCAAAGTGATGGGTTGTTTGCAGAAGTATTGGAAATAAACTTCCAGATGATCCTGCAGGTTTGCACCCACACCTGGCAGATCATGTTTTACTTCCACATTTGCATTTTCCAGCACGGATTTCGGGCCCACACCAGATACCTGCAACAGTTGCGGAGAACCGACAGAGCCAGCAGCACTGATCACTTCTTTACGCGCTTTCACCTCGAACGACTGACCGCCTTTTTCATAGGCAATACCTGTTGCGGCTTTGTTCTCTATCAGGATTTTTTTGACCGTGACGCCTTTGATTAGCGTCAGGTTGTCGCGCTTTAACGCACGTCGAAGATAGGCATTTGACGTAGAAGCACGCACACCACCATCCACGGTCATGTGCATCGGGCCAAAACCTTCCTGCTGGTAGCCGTTGTAGTCTTCTGTGACTGGATAGCCAGCCTGCTCACCCGCATCAATAAACGCGCGATACAGCGGGTTAAGCGCCATATCGTTACCGTTGCAGGTGCCAACAGGGCCTTTGCCCCCGCGGTATTCGTCTTCGCCGCCGATCCAGGTTTCCGCACGTTTGAAATACGGCAGACAGTTTTGATAGTTCCAGCCTGCTGCACCATTGGCTTCCCATTCGTCAAAATCACAGGCGTGACCTCGAACGTAAACCATACCGTTAATCGATGAGCTGCCACCTAAAACCTTGCCGCGAGGACAATGCAGCTTCCTGCCATCCAGTCCTTCTTCCACTTCCGTTTCAAACTGCCACGCGTACTTTTCGGTGTTCATTGGGTACGAGAGCGCAGTCGGCATTTGAATGAAAATGCTTCGGTCAGTGCCACCCGCTTCAAGGATCAGTACCTTATGTTCACCTGACGCACTCAGTCGATCTGCCAGTACACACCCCGCAGAGCCTGCACCGACGATGATGTAATCAAATTCTGTGTTCGACATTCCGGCCCCGTTCTCTTATGCGTAAGGACTGTCTACATCGCCCAATTCGACGTAAACACTCTTGGTTTGGGTGTAACTGCTTAGGGTCTGGATGCCATTCTCACGACCAATACCGGATTGCTTGTAACCGCCAACCGGCATTTCCGCCGGCGATGCGCCCCAGTTATTGATCCAGCAAATACCCGCCTGAAGCTTGGCAATCACGCGATGAGCGCGGGAGAAATTAGTGGTGAATACGCCTGCTGCAAGGCCATAAGAGGTGTCATTCGCTCGGGAAATGACTTCCTGTTCGTCGCTAAACCGCAGAACAGACATCACAGGGCCGAAGATTTCATTTTGAACATGTGACATGTCATCGGTGCAGTTCGCAAACACGGTAGGTACAACGAAGTTTCCTTTCGCCAGTTCACCTTCTGTCACTTGGTATCCACCACACAACAAGGTCGCGCCACTTGCTTTACCCTTTTCGATAAAGCCGAGCACTTTGGATAGGTGGTCTTTGGAAATCAGCGCGCCGATTTGGGTTTCTGGATCGGTAGGGTCACCCACCACCAGCTTTTCAGTGCGAGCTTTCAGTCGGGCAAGAAACTTGTCATAAACATCATCATGAACAAAAACGCGGGTACCGTGCGTACAGACTTCACCTTGGGTGTAGAAGTTGGCAATCATCGCACCTGAAACCGCGTTATCGAGGTCTGCATCGTTAAAAACGATCAGTGGCGATTTGCCGCCAAGTTCCATAGTGACGGGCTTGAGCGTACCTGCCGCATCTGCCATCACTTTTTTGCCCGTGCCGCACTCGCCGGTAAATGATACTTTCACGATGTTGTCATGGCGCGACAGCATTTGACCCACGCGGTAGTCGCCTTGAACCACGTTGAATACGCCATCTGGCATGCCTGCTTCGGTAAAGATTTCTGCCAGTTTCAGCGCCGTTAGCGGCGTTTCTTCCGAAGGCTTAAACACCATGGCATTACCTGCCGCAAGAGCAGGGCCCGCCTTCCACATCGCGATTTGGATCGGATAGTTCCACGCGCCAATACCTGCACACACGCCGAGGGGTTCTTTTCGCGTATAGAAGAATTGGTTTTCGCTCAGGCTTTGTTGTTCGCCCTGAATAGCCACAGCAAGACCCGCGTAGTATTCGATAACATCCGCGCCAGTGACCACATCAACATACTGCGCTTCCTGTATTGGCTTACCGGTATCCAACACTTCCAATGCCGCCAGCTCGTCATTGCGTTCACGCAAAATTGCTACCGCTTTGTTCAAAATGCTGCGACGCTCTGCCGCACTCATTGAAGACCAAACCTTGAAGCCTTCCCATGCGGAAGTCACAGCGATATCGACGTCCGTTTGGCTTGCTTGTTGTACGTCAGCCAGAGTTTCACCTGTGGCGGGGTTAGTCGTAGTAAACGTTTCGCCGGAAGTTGCGTTAACATACCTTCCGTGAATGTATAACTGCTTAATATCCATTTAGTTTTTGCCTTTTGATACGGATTCAACATCTTTCAGCTGAAGCTTGAGATAATCTTCGACTGTCGCCATTGCAGCACGCGGATCGATACCTTCCGGCGCAAGCGCACCACGAAGCCATATTCCGTCGATCAATGCTGCAATGCCTTGGGCAACGAAGTTAGCGCGCTCTGTCGGCATCAGCTTTTTTAATTCAATGCGAAGGTGGGATAGGAGGCGTTTTTCATTGACGCGCTGCAATCTAAAAAGAACTGGTTCGTGCATGGCATGAGACCAAAACGCCAGCCAGGTTTTGGTAACCGCAGCGTTCACCTGATTCGGGTCGAAGTTACCTTCCACAATCGCCAAAATCCGGGCATATGCATCATTTGGCGATGTGCCATTGAGACGCATCTGCACGCCTTGAGAAAGCTCTCGCAAAACCGAACGCATCGTTTCTTCGAGTAATCCGTTTTTGCCGCCAAAGTAATGGTTGATAATGCCTGCTGATACACCCGCTTTTCGGCTGATCAGTGAAACGCTGGCCCCTGCCAGCCCTACTTCATCAATGACCGCCATGGTGGCAGCAACAAGCTGCGGGCGGCGAATTGCTGGCATCCCTACTTTTGGCATTTCGCTCTCCTTTTTTCTTGCATCCAATCTCCCTAAACACCATCACATTTAGGTTAAAAATGTAGCGCAGATGTTTTTTGATTGAATGTTCAATTAAAAACAGACTTACAAATTAAACATTTGTTGTCAAAACAATATTTAATGTGAAAAAGTGAAAAGTGAATAATCCGAAGAATTTAACAATTTATATTCAGTGACTTACAGACTATTGAGAATGGAGTAGTGAAAAGATCGATTGAACAATATTTAGCACACTAAACATTTTTGAAGGCACTTAACCGCCCTGGCACTCTCATATTGAGAGTGCTGTTCCATGACAACGTGTATGCCTAAACAATCTGAAGATGGGTCACTGCGTCATGCGTTTGATGATTTTGACCGTGATAAGCGGATAAACGATAAGCGAAACCAAAATCATCAAAAATGCCATGCCAAGGAACAAGGATTGATATTCAAAAGTGGAAGGCAGCAACAGAATCAAAGCGACCGATACAGCTCCCCTCGCACCGGAGAAATTCAATAGCCAGAACTCATCCATGGACAGTGCTTTATGTTCTACACGCATGACTGGCTTTAAAGTACCTAAAGCAATAAACCGCGCAGCGAACAATAGAATCAGCGCGAGTACTGTATAGAGAACAGGTAATGTTGAATCTGATGTCAGCGTGAAATAGCTAGTGCCCAACAGAAAAAACAGCAAGGCATTAGCCGCATAATCCAGGTATTCCCATACTTTTTCTTCTGATTCACGGTTCTTGCTGTTGTGATCCGGCTTATAGCCATATGCCAATGCTGCTGCGAACACCGCCAAAATTCCCGAGAAGTGAAGAAATTCAGCCAGTACAAAGCTGCCATAGGCCAATGCCAGCGTAATATTGGTGGTAAGGATATAATGCGATGTATGCATTAGCTTCAATACCCACCTTGCAACTCTCCCCAGCAAAGCCCCAGATATCAGAGCGCCAAAAATGTGGGTGACAAAACTGAACCCTGTCTTTAAGGCATCGAAGCTTTCGTCGCTAAATATTAGCAATGCGAGAATCCCCGCTACGGTTACCACAAACCCGTCATTCAGAATCGACTCTCCCTCAATCAGCAGCTTCTGATTTTCCGTCACGGCTTCATTGCCTTTAAACAACGCACTGACAGCTAGCGGGTCTGTTGCTGAGATAATCACGCCAAACAAGAGTGCCGGAAGCCATTCCACGCCAAGCAGAAGATAAAAAGCACCACCGATCACCAGCATACTGATAATAATGCCCAACGTGCCCGCCAGCACCGCCGGCAGCAAAATCGGCCTGAAATGAAATAGGCACATTTTCTTGGTAGAAGCGAAGATAAGGAGTGGTACAAAAACAAAGAGGACAATTTCCGGATTCAATACCAACTCTGGTAGGCCTGCATTGGAGGAGGAAGCGACCCACCCATAAAGTAATCCAGCGAGTAGAATCCAAATGATGTCGGAGAACACCATCCAGCGTTCGGATATATAGAAAATGATGTTCAGCGCAACCCAGCCAAGCGCAGCGTATGTCACCAGAGCAGGAACAGATTCAGTCATAAGGCTCTAAAAGTTCTGAATAAGATTGAGTTAACTATAGGGACTGCTGACTTTTAGTGACGATTTTTGCAGCAGTTTGATTCCCAAAGTGTACAAATTGGATGTCCAGTTGCCCTGCTCTTCAAACGTTGAGCTTTTTTGTGTAGATAATCGATGAAAAACAGTCCACTTCCCTTTATGTATCATTTCCGAAAAGTAACCTTCCTATCTCCTGCTCTATGCTGAATGCGAGTCAAAACGAAGGGAAAGGCAATGGCACAGCAAACAAATGAGGAGCAAGACGAATCCCTACAAAGGAACCCTCAATCCAATGTGATGCGTCGCTTCCTTGCCAGCCATCAAAGTTCGCTTCCTATTCTTTTCCTTGCGGTATTCGTTGGACTACTAGCAGGACTACTTTGTACTTTCTTCGATATCGCCATTGATTGGGTCATCACCCAGCGTAATGAATGGTCAAAAACCCATGGCGAAATGTCGCTACTGACCATAGTGACTGTTGTGCTCAGTAGCGCTTTGCTCTCTGCATTCGGCTTCCTTTTGGTAAAGAAAGTCGCCCCGGAAGCAGCCGGCTCTGGGATACCTGAAATAGAGGGCGCACTTGATGGGCTTCGTCCCGTTCGTTGGTGGCGGGTAATTCCAGCGAAGTTCTTTGGCGGTATAGGTGCCATTGGTGCAGGACTGGTTCTGGGGCGCGAAGGGCCTTCGGTGCAAATGGGCTCCAGCGTCGGCAGAATGATCACTGATATATTCCGGCTCAATGATGATGAAAGTCGCCACACCTTGGTAGCTTCAGGGGCTGCCGCAGGTTTAGCTGCAGCCTTTAACGCACCACTTGCAGGAATTATGTTTGTCGTTGAAGAGATGCGCCCTCAGTTTCGCTATAACCTGATTTCGATTAAGTCCGTCATGATTGCCGCAATTGTCGCGACCATTACCTACCGATATTTTCAGGGACAAGGCGCGATGATCCCCTTACCTGCACATGCAGATGTGCCTTTGGAAGCCTTGGGGCTTTTCCTGATTCTGGGGCTGATGTTTGGTGGTTTTGGGGTACTGTTCAACCGGATGGTGGTTTGGAGTATGGACGGTTTCGAGCGCCTGCACCGACATGAGACTAAGCGATTTATCGGCATTGGCGCGGCGCTCGGCGCCATGTTTGGTGTGATGATCATTTTTCTGCCTCGATTAACTGGCGCAGGTGAAAGTCTTATCACAGATGCCGTTGGCGGGTCGTTTACGCTGTCGATGCTTCTACTTCTCTTCGTAGCCCGAACCGTCACAACTCTCGCGTGTTTCTGTTCCGGCGCACCCGGCGGTGTCTTCGCCCCCATGCTTGCGCTGGGAACACTCTTCGGTACCTGTTTTGGTGCCGTTTGTATGTTGGTATTTCCGGACTTTGATATCACTATCGGAATGTTTGCTGTCGCAGGCATGGGCGCGCTGTTTGCTGCTACCGTTCGCGCGCCCATCACCGGAATACTTCTGGTGATCGAGCTCACCCATAACTATGAGCTTATCCTCCCTCTTTTGATTACCTCTCTCGGTGCAACCATGACGGCGCAGGCCATGGGTGGAAAACCGCTCTACAGTCAGCTATTACAACGTACACTAAGCAAGCAAAAAGCCGCAGGAAGCACAGAAACCAAGAATACGTCGACATAAAAAAACCGCTTCAAAAAAGCGGCTTTCTCAAGGGGGAATCTGTTTATTTTAGACAGTCTGTGCCTGTCGGTTGCTGTAAGGGCTTTTTAAGTCAGTCAGTACTTTCGCACCATACATACCGCGGTAGAAAACCCAAAGGTAAGTGACACCCGCTGTTAGCATACCAATACCAAATGGGATCAGCAGCAGGTTCATCAACGCCAGAGGCACTGCAATCCAAAAGGTGCGAATAATCCAGCGGAAATGGTCGACATACATGTCTTCCCCTGCCTCTAGAGCCTCTTTGCGCTTAAAGTAAGCAAATGCAGCACCTGCGATGCTGAAAACACCGAAAGTCAGCAGGCCACTAAGCAGCAGCATGTAAGCGATCATGGCAGAAGATTTGAACTTTGAAGGCTTTGTATCTGTTGTCATTATATTTGTACTTATTTTTACGTGAGCGTGAAAAAAGCGCATGTTAATTCATTAAATTGACCCAAATCAACACATCAATAAACATTTAGATAAATCACGTTACAAACCCAATTTTTTGCTCATTTAATAATCAAAAATGAACAGCTGAGATAGATTTACCATCCAAATGTTATTTTTCGTACAAATATCCATCAAAATACATTCTCAGGTACCCATTTTTGCCGGTAACGCCTTTGAATAACCTTTGCCATATAGCCAATCACCATTAGGTTCATGCCCAACGCTAGATATGCCATGGTTTTGCCTGTAGTGATCACTTCATAGACTTCGAAAGGCAAATATATCGCCCCACTTGCCAAAGCAAACCACTCTGTCCAGCCAAAGGCTCGCCACAATCCATAGGCTTCGACAAAACGGACACTGGCATATAGCAACGTTCCCAATGCAAATAGGGTCAGGTTCCTGTCATCAACACTTGCCAACGCTTTATGAATCACACTTGGAATTTCTCCAGCAGGATTAAGCCGCAAATGGCGTAGCATCTGTTCGCATAGTGCTTGGATTTCAGCACCACCCAATTCATGTAAAGCCAAGCCAACTATCAAAGCCAACAAACCCTTCCCTGCCTCCAAAATGGCAATGGCTCTCAACCCTTTGGGTTGGTGTCTTTCTATCGCTTGATGATTCACATTCAGTCACTCATAGGAAAAGCATATTAAGCGTGGGCAGTATCGTGATGAGATGCAGTCACAGAGGCAAGAAAAAGGGCTCTTAATGAGCCCTAAGAAATAAATGTCGATTAGATCGAGTAGATGAAGTAAAGCTGGGCTTTCATTCTGATGATGATGCCACGAATCACATCAAGGAAGCTCATAAACCCGATAGGCTTTTCACCAGATACCCACGCCAGTCCCACTGCGCCGACAGGAATGTCATAGCCTTCCGGTTCTTCTAGTTTCAGCCTGACAAAATGATGCTTGTTGGCAAGATTTGAACCTGTAGTCATGCGCACATTGTCGTCAGTGGCAATCAGTCGGGCCTGAGATTCTCCTGTTGCTTCAACAATCCCCTCTACTTCTGCTTTAAAGATCTTACTTGGGTAAACCGGGCTCGCGAATTCAGCATACTGCCCCACTTCAACATTACGAATAGCCTGATGATTCACCCGCATCAGCACATATTTTTCATCGGTGTACATATGGATGCGAGGAACCATACCTACATACTGACCTTCGCGCATGATGAAGTTAGTCACGTAACCATCTGCCGGCGCACGCACTCGGGTTTGCTCTAGATTCCATTCAGCCTGCGCGGTATTCTCTTTCGCACTTTCCAGCTCGGCTTCTTTAGTGGCCACAGCCAGCACCGATTTTTCTTTGTTCAGGCGCGCTTGCTCAACCCCAATTTCCGCCTTTTGTATCTGCTTTTCGAGCGTAGCGATTTGCGCTTCGGCAAGTTGAACTTTATTGCGTTGCTCGTCCATCACAGATTCCGTCACGGTATTTGGCGCACGCTTATTCTGAGTGATGTATCGGTTTAGCTGGTTGGCCTTCCATTTGGCATCTTCTTTTGCTGCAGCCAGCTGACTTTCAAGCACATTGAGATCAGCTTTCGTTGCTTCGTATTGCTGTTCATTCAAAGAGACATCCTGAATCGCCACTTCGAGTGCCACGTTTGCCGCATGCTCAGCAACAGCAGCACGATTAAGAGCGATTTCGTAAGGTTCAGCATCAAGCGTGTAAACAAGCTGACCCTCTTCAACACGTTGGTTTGGATTAACGTAAATTTGATCCACATTGCCACGAATTTGATTTGAACCCGGGCGCAATTGAATATGCGGAGACTGCACCACAGAACCGCCAGTTAGGTCCATCGGCGTGAAATTCAATAAGCCAATCCAAACAAAAATCAGCCAAGAACCTCCACCAATGTAAGCGAACGCCTTGCTATAAACGTTCCATGGCATGCCAACCAGGCGAAGCAGGTAAATAAACAATGCCCATACGGCCAATCCTTCAAGCATGATTTTCCTCCTTCTCGCTGACTGTCTTTGTGGTAATTTCGGTTTCATTAATTGGCGCACTCGGCTCACGCCAGATGTCCCGAATCTTTCTCAGTGCTTTTTCTCCATCCACAAACGCGAGAATCACGGCAACCACCCAAACCCAATGCCAGATAAAACCAATCCACGTCAGAGCGGATATCAATCCCATTTGGTGATGCTGCTTTTTACGGGCTTTGCTGACAGGCAATTCATGGACTTTCCAGAAGCCAAACGCGATTGCACCAACCGATCCCAAAAGAACAACCAGCGCGACCACATGGAGGACAGTATCAGTGGTGGTATCTACAAAAGGGGTTGCCAACAGGCTCATTCACATACTCCGATATTTATTCAATGCGTGAATGCTCACACAGGAAGATTATCGGCACCTGAATATGGATTGATTACGTTAAAATTACGTATATATTGAACTCTTCTATCCACATTAAAGTGATATACATGTTCGACATCTCATTTATCCGTATCGCCTATATCCGCCCTCTGATCAGCGGATCATGTTCGAAATATCACTTAACGCCGGAACAACTGGGTATTCCATCCTCGCTATATAGAGATGAAATGGCGCTCGTTCCCCATGCAGTAGTCAATGGATGGCTAACAAAGATCGCCGAGCTCTCTGGCGACCCGTCTTATCCACTCGCCATTGCAGATTCCCTGGCGATTTCCTCCATTGATGTGAAAGCAAATTGGTTTATGTCTGCACCGGATTTGGCAGTCACCTTCAGGCGAATCAACTATGGTTTGAGCTGCTTTCACTCAGGCGCTCACTACGTGGGAAGGCAATCAGGAAAGTTGTTGAAGTGGTGTTATGACAACGAATACTCAGGAACGGCGGCGGGTATCGATTCACTGCGTGTCGCCATTATGATGACTTCCGTTCTTCGCCATTTTACCCATGAAGGTTTTGCACCGCTGGCAGTCAGGCTCAAAGGGACGGATATCGATATCAACGCTGCAAGCGAATGGTTTGGATGTGAAGTGAAGACAGGTTGTGCCATGACGGAAGTCTGGTTCGATAACAAATTGCTACTTTTGGAACATGCTGTGCCGCGCGACCATAACAAAGCGACTCTTATTTCTTTGTTTGATTTGGATGAACTGGTCAACATGCCGCAACGCGATGACCCCACCAAAGCGCTGTATGAAGTCGTGAACTTCACCCGTCATTACGGCATGCCTTCTTTGGAAACGGTCGCATCAACATTGGGTCTTTCCACACAGCAATTGCAGCGGCGATTACATCGACTGGGTTTCAGTTTCTCGTCTATGCGGGGTTATGTGCTGAATAACATTGCGGCGAGGTACATGTTAAAGGGCTATGCCCCGGATGAGGTTGCCCGTCTACTTGGCTACAGCAACCCACAAAGCTTCACCAAAGCCTTCCAACGCGTCCGTGGGTGTACACCGAAAGAGTACATGCGACGTATGGAACACTGATCGCGCAAACAATAAGCATGCAGCCGATCTGCCCTTCCCTTTTCGATTGAAAACACAGTAATATTTGTTTGCTCATTTTGAGCATTATTCTCAGGGCGGGGCGAAATTCCCCACCGGCGGTATGTCAGCACGCAAATCATTGTAAGACTGGCGAGCCCGCGAGCGCCCAAGCACATGTTTGGGGTCAGCAGACTTGGTGAGACGCCAAGGCCGACGGTTATAGTCCGGATGAAAGAGGATGATAAAAATGCACCGATTCACGGCGGCGTTCGCTTAGCCGAAAATCGTTGGATTGCGTACGGCTGCGTTCGCAGTTTGCGCTCATCCATACCCAAACGACCTGAGGATGCAGGATTCAGCGAGCTTGACTGGTGTTGTGATCGCGGCGTTCCTTTGCAGGTGTAGCCACCTCCATCAAAAAGGAACAACAAAGAGCACAGCGTCAGTCAACTCGCCCGAAGGGAGGCCCTCAATGCGCCCACTTCTTCGTTAAATTCCACGAAAATAGAATGACTATTCCTCGCGGAATTTGCCTCGAATTGAACGCATTGATGACCTCTGAATGCTCGCATCTTCAGGACGTTTGGGTATACGCCCTGATTCTGGTATTTAAACTTAGGAGTTACCATGAATCAGACTCACACATCTCTACTTTCTGGCACCCCATTTGAGCGCGTTGAAGCGGCGCTTGAAGCACTGCGCTTGGGTAAAGGCGTTTTGCTTCTCGACGACGAAGATCGCGAGAATGAAGGTGACATCATTTATTCTGTAGACCACTTAACCAATCAGCAGATGGCACTCATGATCCGCGAATGCTCTGGCATCGTTTGCCTGTGCCTGCCTGAAGAACAAGCCGACAAGCTGGAACTTCAACCAATGGTGGCCAATAACAACAGCGCCAACCAGACCGCATTTACCGTTTCCATTGAAGCGAAAGTGGGCGTCACAACCGGCGTTTCTGCGGCTGACCGCGTCACTACGATCAAGACCGCCTCGAACCCAGATGCAAAACCTTCTGATCTTGCGCGCCCTGGCCACGTATTCCCGCTTCGCGCACGTAAAGGTGGTGTTCTCGTTCGTCGTGGTCACACCGAAGGCACTATCGATTTAATGCAAATGGCTGGTCTATCACCTGCCGGTGTTTTGTGTGAAGTGCAGAACGAAGATGGTTCCATGGCAAAAGCACCAGAGATCGTTGAGTTCGGAAAGAAGCATGACATGCCAGTACTGACCATTGAAGACATGGTTCAATACCGCCTAACGTCTGCGGAGAAGATCGCTTAATCTTTCGAACGATAAGCAATTTTGAGATCGCTCACATTTTTAGATTCATGAGCGGTCTCTATTTTGTAAAAGAATAATTCCTCTCATCGTGCAAGCTATCACCAAATTGTTAACCCCACCGCTTCTTTAGGAAAGCAAAATTCACCCAACACAAGAACCACTCGTCACTCCATTCACGCAGTGAATTTCATCAATCCTTTTTATCATCAGCATCCAATAGCTGAATTGATATGGATTGCATTCATCATGAGAATTTCTAGATACAACACTGTGAACTGGAAGTTTATTTTATGAAAAAACACTTTGAGCTCATCGACAAGCCGACTTTCTTCGGCGCGTTGGGGCTGCTGTTTTCTGTCATCGTTCCATTGCTGGTTTGGCCTGACCAAGGTGCAGAGTGGATTGCGATTGCAAAAACCTTTATGACCGACAAGCTGGGCTTTATGTACCTGGCTCTTGGTATCGCTGCCTTCTTTTTTATGGCTTACATCGTTTTCAGCGATATCGGACAAATCAAACTTGGTGACGCAGACGAGAAACCAGAGTTCGCCACGGGCTCATGGGCTGCGATGCTTTTCTGTGGCGGTATCGGTGCCAGTATCCTTTACTGGGGTACTATCGAGTGGGCTTACTACTATCAAAACCCTCCCTTCCAGCTTCAGGCTGGTAGTGAAGAAGCCGTCCGCTGGGCAGCAACCTACGGTATTTTCCACTGGGGTCCAATTGCTTGGTCTATATACCTGATCCCAGCGATTCCAATTGCTTACTTCTTCTACGTTCGTAAGCAGCCTGTACTGAAAGTATCTGCAGCGCTGATGCCTGTCATTGGCGAAGCACGCAGCCACGGTAAACTGGGCAAGTTCATTGATGTGCTGTTCATTTTTGGTCTTCTGGGTGGTGCTGCAACCACATTGGGTCTGGCTGCACCCTTGATCAACGAAGGTATCAGCTACCTGTTTGGCATTCCTTCAACCACAGTGACTCAAATCGGTGTTCTGCTGCTTTGTACCGCGTTATTCGCCTACTCGTCTTACAAAGGTATGGATGAGGGCATCAAGGTTCTGAGTAACATTAACTTTTGGGGTGCACTCGGTCTGCTGGCATTCGTCCTGTTTGCTGGTCCAACGCTGTTCATGCTGGAGACCGGTTTAGACTCCATCGGTCGTATGCTGTCAAACTTCTTCGTGATGGCGACCTGGGCAGAACCATTCGGTGGCTACGGCACGTTTGAAGACACCCACTTCCCACAGGATTGGACGATTTTCTACTGGGCGTGGTGGCTGGTATTCGCGCCAAGTATGGGCCTGTTTGTGGCGCGTATTTCGCGTGGCCGTACTATCAAACAGATGGTCTCAGGCTCTATCTTCTTTGGCTCACTGGGCTGTGCACTGTACTTCATGATCTTGGGTAACTTTGGTCTGTCGCTGCAACTGTCAGGTCAGTTGGATGTTGTTTCTATCCTGAATGAGAAAGGCGCGACAACGGCGATTTTCTCAATCCTTGAGCAACTGCCTATGAGCACTGTGGTTATCGCTGTGTTCACGATTCTATGTATCATTTTCACAGCAACTACGTTCGATTCCATCTCGTTCATTCTGGCTTCTGTAGTACAGAATAACGTGACTGAAGACCCGCTGCGCTGGAACCGTCTGTTCTGGGCATTCACCCTGTCTGTGATGCCTTCTATCCTGATGTTTATGGGTGGTCTGGCAACGCTACAAACGGCGGCAATCGTCGGCGGCTTACCTCTGCTGGTGATTGCGGTCATGCTGATGATCTCAGGTGTGAAAGCAGCAACACTCGACCTTTCACATCAGGAAGGCTACGAAGACCCAACCATCAACATCGAAGAGTTTCCGGAGGTTGACCCTTGGTCTCGTGAAGGCATGGCGATGGCAAAGTTTGAACGACTGAAAGACGAAGCGATCACAGCGGCAAACGAAGAGCGTGAGAAGTTGGATGCTATCTGGGATCTGAAGAAACACATCCGCGCCGAAGCGTTGTCACGAGGCGAAACAGGTATGGAATTGGGCGATGCTCCTCAAGAGCAGCTGGATGAAATCCAACGCCTGACTGACGAAGCCATGGCCGCCAAAGAACACAAGCTTCAGGCTTCTGAAGCAGCGCAACAGGCACGTATTGAGTTCAATGAACTGATGCGTGAGAAGAAGCGTTTAGAGCAAGAAGCGGAAGAGCAAATGGCGTAATCCACCAATATGACATGGTAAAGGGCACAATTTGTGCCCTTTTCTTTCATCTAAATGTTTCTATCTAAGAAACGACTGTTTTTCGTTGAAAGCCCAAAGCCCGCTCAGGCTTTTTTACAGAGTTAGGCTCGAAGATTCTGAATTTGTTCTTGCCCATATCTTTTGCTTCATACAAGGCTTCATCAGCATGACGAACCAAGCTATCGCTATCTATGCTGTGGTCTGGGAATACGGCAAACCCGATGGAAAGCCCCACCTGAATCTCAATATCATCCACATAAATGGGTTTACCCACCGCTTCGATTAGGCGTTGAGCGATATCCGGCAACATATCCCGACTTTCGGGGCCACTGTAAATGATGGCAAACTCATCTCCACCCAACCTCGCAACTGTGTCTTGCTCCCGGCACTGTTGAAGCAGCCGCCCAGCGACGATTCTCAAACATTCATCACCGATCGGGTGTCCGTGCAAATCGTTAACGGGTTTGAAGTCGTCTAAATCCAAGATGGCCAGGGCAACATGCCGCCCTTTTAACGTTGCTGCATGCAAGGCCAGCTTTAAGTCATCACTAAACCGAATGCGGTTAGCCAGCTTAGTTAGAGGGTCAGTCATTGCCAGTTCGGTAATTTTCTCCTCGGCTTCCAAGCGTCGCCGGATTTCTTGCTTCAAGCGAAGGTTCCAGTAATAGAACAGGCCTATCGTAGTGGCAGAGCAGATAAAAATGGCGAAAATCACTGACCAGAACAATCCCCAATCTATGCCTGTTTCATAGCGAACAGGGAACCAGCGTTCAAAGATCTCTTTTCGTTCTAGCGGTGAAATATCGTTGATGGCGATGTTGAATAGGCCTACCAGTTCTGGTCTGTTTTTGTTCACTAACATCGAGAGTTTGGCGTTGGAAGGAAGCACACCACCGATTTTCACATTGGTGATGTTATGATCCTGAATCACATACACCAAGGACCCCAGCACAGAAACAAACCCAAACAGCTCTCTGGATTCTATTTTCTTCAATCCTTCCTCTGTGCTTCCAAAAGTCTGGACGGTTAAGTGCGGATAAAGCTTTGGGATCACTTCGGCCGCAGGCGAGTTAGCCAGTACGCCGATTGTTTCGTCACCAAGGTTGACCAAATCATCCACAAAGGGGGCGTCGACATGCGTTGCCAGCGCACGATGCGAAATAAAATAAGGTTCGGTGGCTAAATAATCTTGAAGTTTCTGTTCAGTTGCTACGTCTGCAACAATGAAATCACAGACACCAGCTTTTAAGGCTTGCAGGCTTTCGTGATAAGACGCTGTGGGGTGAAGAACGAAAGGAAGGCCTAGTTTTCGGCTGATTAACTCGGCATAGTCTGCCAAAACACCGACGTATTCTCCGTCATTATTTATTGCTTCAAAAGGTAACCAGTTCGGTTCCACACACATGGAAATATGGCCTAAAGCACGAACTTGGAGTTTTTGTTGGTCGGTCAATTGTTTTGCGCGCGCGACTTCAGAGAACATCACCATACAAAACAGGATAAAAAGATAACGCTGATACTGCCCAGAAATCTGTGAAATAACCGGTGAAAGTTTGGCCATGGCTTCCTCCCCAAAAAAGGTTACCGATTTGCCGCAACCCTAGATGTATTCTGCCATGGAGCAATACGAACATTGTGTATCAATAGTAAAACAATCGTTGCATTGATTGAATTATCATGAGAAATGAAATTGCCTTCAAATCATCACACCAAACATCATCCATTCACATAGTGAATACCACCACCCGACAAACGTAAAGCTAGATTATTATTCTTTTAACAATTATCGCACAGACCCAAATTGATCAAATCCTCGATTAGCATAGATGTATTTTTTCTATTTTTATTAGTTAGATAAGAGCATTACATCCAATGAAAACGCTTTCATTATCTATCAGAATTTTCAACTTCATTTATTAGGGTTTCATAAACAATTTTCCCAATCGAAATTCAACAAATTTCCGATTGATGTTTCATTCACAAAAAGAAAGTTCTGTCATAACAACACAATGCATATACCCACAGCCCACATTTCTATAACGGCTCGCCACGTTTCTCCCCATCTGAGAGGTCCGAAACCCGTTTTGTACGTCGCCAGCGACTTCTCATTGCGAAACCAGGGTCTATAGAGCTTCCTCTGGATTTTTTAGAGTAATAGCTCTAATATATTCGCAACTTCCTCATGCGGAAACCATTATGCTTGCCAGAAAACCCCTCCTTGTCCGTCTGATCATTGCATTGATGCTTTTGCCTAATGTGAGCAGCGCAAAGCCCATGACCTTTGAGCAGGCATGGCAATCAGTCCTGACCCGGAATGATGCGATAGCCGCAGAACGCGCTAACGTTGAGCGCGCCGAACACATGCGAAACGCCGCATCGGCACATCACCTTCCTGCGATTTCACTTAGCGGTAACTACACGCGCTTGGACCAGGACGTGGAGCTCAAACCGTCTCAGCTAGCTCACCATATGAATGGTGGCGATGCGCTGGGTCAAATTGCAGGTTCTGTTCCCCAATTGGGTCCATTGATGGGGAACCTCGATAACCTGCTGACCACCACTTTGGCCGACCGTGATATCTACACCAGTTCGATCCGCGCTATCTGGCCGATCTTTACCGGCGGCCGTATTCTTGCAGCGGAAGACATTGCCAACGCCCAGCGCGACGAAGCCAGCTTCTTGATGCAAATGGCCCAACAGGCGAAGTTTGAAGATCTTGCGAAAGTCTATTTTGCGACCGTGCTGGCGGAGCAGGTGTTGGAGACTCGCGTAGAAGTGGAGCAAGGGCTGGAAAAACACCTCGACCACGCGAAAAAGCTGGAAGAACAGGGGCAAATTGCTCGCGTTGAACGCTTGCAAGCAGAAGTTTCTTACGACAAAGCCAAGACTGAACGCCGTAAAGCCGAACGCGACCTGGAAATCGCCCAAGCTGCGTTGCAAACACTGGTGAAAAGCGATGCACCGGTGACGCCATCCAGTGCCCTATTTACTCAGAAACACGCCCCTGAGATGGCGCCATTGATGCAAAAAACACTCGCAGATTATCCCGGCCTAAAAGTGTTGGACGCCAAGCGTGAACAAGCTGATGGCTTGGTTAACTTAGAGAAAGGCAAGTACTACCCGCAGGTTTATCTTTACGGTAACTACAACCTCTATGAAGGTGATTCCTTGACCGCTGAATTGGCACCTGATTGGGCAGTTGGCGTGGGTGTAAGCATTCCCCTTATCGACAACGGTGGCCGTTCAGACAAAGTCAAAGCTGCCCACAGCACCGCACTTCAGGTTCAGTACCTTCGCGCCCAAGCGGAGCAAGACCTTTCACTGCTGGTAGAGAAAACATGGCGAGAAGCAGGACAAGCACTGGAAGAGTATCAAGGTTTGGCTTCAAGCATTTCCCTTGCACAAGAAAACCTTCGCTTGCGTGAAAAA
Organism: Grimontia sedimenti; assembly: GCF_011045095.1. Classification (GTDB taxonomy): domain Bacteria; phylum Pseudomonadota; class Gammaproteobacteria; order Enterobacterales; family Vibrionaceae; genus Enterovibrio; species Enterovibrio sedimenti. Next base: position 33,240 of record NZ_JAALDL010000003.1, on the reverse strand, counting down.
GCCTTTGCACAGGGGCTTTCCACTTCACTCGATGTCGTCGATGCTGAGCTTTATCTCGCCAGCATCAAAACCCAGCAGCTTGCAGCGTCATACCAATACGTGCTGTCGCTTTCTCGTCTACTCGCTGTTAGCGGCGAGATGAATCGTTTCCCAGAATTTCAGGCGGCATCACTCCAATCAACCCAACCAATAAAGGGATAAATCACAATGATCAAATTGAAATCTATTGCGCTGGCATTGCCTGCTGCTGCCGTTATTGGTTGGATTGGCTACAGCTTTTACCAAGCTTATCAACCCGTGCCTGAGCGTTTTCAAGGTCAGATTGAAGCGCAGCAATACAGCATTTCTTCGAAGGTCGCTGGCCGTATTGACAATGTGTTGGTGCGTAAAGGTGAAACCGTGAATAAGGGCGATTTGATTTTCACCCTTTTTAGCCCAGAGCTTGATGCTAAGCTGGAGCAAGCGAAAGCCGGACAACAAGCAGCAGACGCCATGGCAGAACAAGCTGAAAGCGGCGCTCGTGAGCAGGAAATCAGCGCTGCGCGCGACCAATGGCAAAAGGCCCGCGCTGCGGCACAACTGGCAGACAAAACCTACAAGCGCGTCGATGCACTCTACAAAGAAGGTGTTGCCGCCGAACAAAAACGCGACGAGGCTTACACCCAGTGGCAAGCGGCGAAATACACTGAAAATGCTGCGCTCCAAATGTATGAACTGGCGAAAGCCGGTGCGCGCTCTGAAACCAAACGGGCAGCGCAGGAAAAAGTCCGCATGGCAGCCGGTGCGGTTGCAGAAGTGGAAGCTTATGCCAAAGACACCAAGATCCATAGCTGGTATCAAGGCGAAGTCAGCCAAATCCTGCTTCACCCTGGCGAGCTGGCACCGCAAGGTTTCCCTGTCGTCACTGTCATCGACATGAAAGATGCCTGGGCAGTCTTCAATATTCGCGAAGACAAACTGCGTCAATTTGCCAAAGGCGCTCGGTTTGAGGCAAACATTCCTTCTATGGGAGAGCAGGCTTATGAGTTTGAAGTCACCCATGTTGCCCCATTGGCGGATTTCGCGACGTGGCGCGCCACCAACAGCCAGAACGGCTATGACATGCGCACCTTTGAAGTGGAGGCACGCCCTGTAACGCCTATTGAAGGTCTGCGCGCAGGCATGAGTATTCTGGTCTCCGAGCAAACTCAGGGTTGATCACCATGGACAAACCTTCGTTTGCGTCACGGCTTCTAGATGAGTGGCGATTAACTTCGTCAGATAAGTGGCTAACCGCCCTGCTGGGCTGGTTACCCCTGGCGTTGTTTCTGTTGGTGTGGGCTATTTTCTCATCAGGCACAGGGCGCGATTTGCCAATCGGCGTCGTTGATCTTGACCATAGTGCCATGTCGCGGAGCCTCACACGTTACTACGACGCCAGTCCTACATTGGAAACTCGTAGTTTCACCAGCGTTCAAGAAGCGACCGCTTCACTGAATAATGCTGGGACCTACGCTACCGTCATCATTCCCTCAGACTTTGAGAAAGCCACTGTTCGCGGCGAAAGCCCAGAAGTGACTGCCTTCTACAACAGCCAGTATATTCTGATTGGTAAACTGGTGAATGCAGCGATTACCCAAAGCCAAAGTACCTTTGCGGCCATGGTCGAAACCAAAGGGAAAATGCTGCATGGCACGACGGTTTCCACTCAAGCAGCAGGACAGTCTGTGCCTGTCCGTTTTCAACTAGTGCCGCTGTTTAATAACGGCACTAACTACGCGCAGTTCCTTGTCTCCGCGATTATTCCCGCACTTTGGCAAATTGTGATTGTCGCGAGCGGCATGCTTTCCATGGCACTGACCGACAAACGCGTAGGGCTGGAAAATCACTTCAAGCAAGGTTTGTTATCAGCGCTAGTTGCCAAAGTAACAGGCTTGCTTATTCCGCTTTGGCTGATGGGCGTTGTGTTCGCCATCACCATGCACTTTGGGTTGGGCTGGCCAATGAACGGAAGCTGGACGTTACTTTTCGCCTCACAAGGCTTGATGGTGTCAGCAGGTCTCGCGGTAGGTTCCTTGCTGTATTTAAGCACACGCGATGCAACCCGTGCGATGAGTTTGGTCGCAGGTTTTACTGCGCCGGCCTTTGCGTTTATGGGAGTGAGCTTTCCAGCCAGTGACATGCCGTTTCTGGCGCAGTGTTGGCGCGCAATGTTACCAGTGAGTCATTACATCACGGTTCAAATTGGCCAGTTCAACTATGGCGCGACACTGATACAAATGCAGCCCATGCTTCTCGCTTTAGCGTCTTTCAGCCTGATTTGGCTACTTGTCGCCGCAAAACTCAAACGGCTCTGCCGCTCAGCGACGCTAATTCAGGAGGCTGGCATATGAATTGGACTGCGTTGTTTAAGCAAGAACTGAAGGCACTGTTTACCAATCCAGCAGTGGTTTTCACCGTGTTTGGCGGCATCATTATCTATTCACTGCTTTACCCATTGCCGTATCAAAACCAACTCCCACGCGAACTTCGTGTTGCGGTTGTCGATCACGATAACAGTCAGGAAAGCCGCACGTTCGTTAGAAAGTTGGATGCCACCCCACAGCTTTCTGTCGCGATGAGATTGGGCACAGAGACGGAAACCAGCGCTCAAATTGCCGGTGGTGATATCGAAGGTGTCGTTGTGGTTCCACAGCACTTCTACCGCGACCTGTTGATGGGTAAAAGCCCAGTGATTTCAGTAGGAGGAGACGCTTCATTTTTCCTGACCTACGGCACCATCGCAGAAGGTGTCGTCAATGCAGGTAACACACTTGGCGCGTCAGTAAAAACGACGCGCGCCATGATGCAAGATACGCCAATGGAAGCAGCAACCAAGCAGATAACACCGTTCTCACTAAATTTGGTGCCGGTTTATAACCCAACAACGGGTTACGGAAATTATGTGGTTCCCGGTGTGTTTATCCTGATCTTGCAGCAAACTCTGCTGATCTCTTCCGGCATGCTGACCAGCGTAAACCCACATAACGGGGCGAAAAATCTGATCGCGCGAACCTGCATTCTTACTGCGATTTACAGTGTAATGGCAATGTACTATCTGGGTGCCAGCCTTGAGATTAACGGGGTTAATCGTTTGGCAGAGCCTGTAAATCTCATCATCATTATGATGCCTTTTTTGCTGGCAACGATTGGCCTAGGTACGGTGATGGGAAAATGTCTTTCAAGGCCGGAAATCATTACCTTAACGGTGTTGTTAAGTTCGATGCCTCTGCTGTTTACATCAGGATTTGTCTGGCCAAGCAGTGAACTGCCAGTGTGGTTAAATGCTTTGGCGCAATTGGCACCCTCCACACCTGCCATTCAGGCGACTATCCAGCTCAATCAAATGGGCGCGACGATTCAAAGCCAGCTAGGCCACCTTTCCCAACTATGGTTACTGACTGTGGTTTTCGGCGCTATCGCCCTGTTGGCAAAAACCAGACGTACAACAAACTAGCCCCAACAAAAAAGACCCCCGCTAAAAGCGGGGGTCTTTTTCAATTAGCACTTATCACTTAAATTAGCGACTCAATCGCTTCGACAACCGCGTCTACTTTAGCGCCATTCGCAGCTTCAGAGTGCGGAGCAGCAAAGCGATGCGAATCATTGTCATAGTACTTACCGGAAGCGTCAGCGAATTCGTCGCTCAGCGAGGCTCGAGCGAGAATATCAGCACCGATACCAATATCACCGCCTGCCACGCCAAAGCCTTCTGTTACCATTTTACTGCCGAGCATTGAACCTGGGTTAACGGCCACCAGCATTGGACCATCGGCACCCAAATCACTCGCCAGTTTTTGCGTCCACATGGTGATAGCCAACTTGCTTTGCGCGTAAGCCGAAAACTCATCACCCACTCTCACTCCACCTTTCATTGCAGAGATGTTGACGGGTGCTTGCGCGGCAGAAGACAGGTTAACAACACGCCCTTCTCGTCCAAGCAACGTCAGCAAGTGCTTGGTGAGCAGGTAAGGCGCGATTGTGTTAACAACAAACCGCACGTCGAATCCATCTTCGGTGATTGGCGAGGAAGTTCGGAAAATACCCGCGTTGTTAATCAGCACATCCAACGATGTATGGTTTGCCACGACTTCATCTGCAAACTTTTCTACATCCTTCAGGTTCGACAAATCTGCCAGATAAGTTTCCACATTACCGACACCTGCGATCCCCTGAACTTGGGCTTTTGCATTTTCCAGCTTGGCGGCGCTACGCCCATGTAGCAAGATATTGTGACCTTGAGAAGCCAGTAGTTTAGCGGTTTCCAGCCCGATACCGTCTGTTGCACCTGTAATTAGAATCGTTTTTGTCATTGTTTGCCCTGTTCCTTGTTTATCGCTCCACCCTTCACTATGGCAGCAACAGCTTTCAACCATCTGAGCTTAATAGCTTTACCATGACACGGGATGTCATCTTGTCTCTGCTTTAGCGATTGCTACTACATTGGTTATGCTGTAATCATATTCAATATGCTTTTATTAGTAATCACAGAATATAAAGAATCACTTTTTAATTTTTATTGATAATGATGAATATCGAACACCTCAAACTCTTTGTCCGGTTAGCCTCGACAAACAACATCAGTGCCGCGGGCGCCGAGCTTGGCCTTTCACCTGCGGTGTCCAGTGCGCACATTAACAAGCTCGAAGAGTCCATGGGCGTGCGATTAGTGCATCGCACCACACGAAAAGTCTCGCTGACCGAAGAAGGCATTGCCTTTTTGCCTCATGCAGAAGATGTGTTGGCGAGTGTCGAGGCGGCGTGCGCCTCGGTCGGCGCGGGAACAACCTCACCTCGGGGTACACTTCGAATAACCGCCCCTGCCTCTTTTGGACGAATGCACCTTATTCCCGGGCTAAAAGGTTTTTTGGAGGAATACCCCGATCTTTCACTCGACCTACGCTTGTCTGATTCCATTGTCGATCTGGTTGAAGGCGGCTTTGATATCGCCATTCGAAATGCCGAGCTCAAGGATTCCAGTCTCATCGCGCGTAAGCTTGCACCGGATAACCGAATGCTGTGTGCCTCACCGTCTTATATTGCTGAAAACGGCAGGCCAGAAACCCTAAAGGAGCTCAGCTCTCACTCTTTTGTTCAACTCCCTTCTTTGGAACAACTGGTATTTCGAACACCCAGCGGGCTTGAAAGCATCAAAGTGAAGAGTTTGTTGAGAACCGACAACGGTGAAGCTGTTAGGGACGCCTGTATTGAAGGAATTGGCATTTCTGTTTGTTCAAATTGGGCAGTACACGAGCAATTGGAACGTGGTGAACTCGTGAGAATTCTAGAGAACTACCCGCTTGAATCAGACACTGCAATTTGGGCTGTCTACCCAAGTTCAAGGCAACTGGCCCCCAAGGTGCGTGCATTTATTGATTACTTTGCCCAACGCTTTGAAAACATGCGTTGTTGGGGAGAAAGCAGCTAACTCACCATACGACGGAATACTGATTTCTCATATTGAGAAATCAGTATTCCGTCCCTTTTCTTATGACTGTCAATCTGAGAAAAAAGCCTATTCCAGACTGATTCTCACAATAATAAATCACTAAATATCAGTAAATTAAAAATGGCACGCTCTTTGAAACAGGGTCATTAACATTTTCAAATCCTGGAGCAACTTATGTCTCGACGTGCCATACCTCTCGCGCTAGCGTTGATGTCGCCCGTTGCCTACGCAACGCCGTTTGATACGTGTCCCAGCAAAGCTTACCTGTTCCAATCAAGCCCCGTGCAAGTTTACGGCGTCAACCTCGTCACTGGTGAAACAAGCTTGCTGCAGTCTGACACTGGTCTGAACGCCAACATTAACGGTGTCGGTTTCGACTTCGAAGACAGATACATATACGGCTACGACACCAACAACAAACAAATCGTCAGACTGGGACAAGACTTTCAGGCTGAGATATTGGATGTGACTGGTTTACCCACCGATCACACCTTCTACGTGGGTGACGTGTATGACCATACCTATTATCTATACCGCCAAGGCAAAGGGCTGTTCAAAATCGATTTGAGCCCATTGGACAGTGACCCGAATGCTACTTTGGAGATGGAGAGAATCACAACAACTGCTTCGGTCAGATTGACCGACTTCGCTTTCCACCCAGGCAACGGCGGTCTTTACGGCATCGACAACCAAAGCGGCAACGTCTATTTGTTTGATACCACAGATGGCAGCACCACCCTGGTTGGTAATGCAGGTATAACCGGGACATTCGGTGCGGGATATTTCGATGTTAACGGCTATTTCTACGTTTCACGTAACAGTGACGGGGACATCTTCCGTATTGACCTCTCTGACTATGGCGCTGATGGCGATATCACGGCGGTTAAATTTGCGGACGGCCCAGCTTCTGGCCAAAACGACGGTGCACGTTGTGCGAACGCTCCTGTGATTGATGAAGATTCCACCATTGACTTCGGTGATGCGCCAGATAGCTACCTGACTTTGCTTGCCTCTAACGGTCCACGTCATCAGGTAGACACTGCCTATTACCTTGGTTCGGTCGCACCAGATAGCGAAGGAGACGGTCTTCTCTCACCACTTGATGATAACAAAGCAGGTACCGCTGACGAAGACGGTGTCGGTTTCGTTACGGCATTGGAAGCTGGCGAGAGCGCCATTATATCGGTGCAGGCTTCAACGCAAGGCTACTTATCAGCATGGATTGACTGGAATGCTGACGGTGATTTTGAAGACAGTGGTGAGAAAATCATCAGCGACAGTTTACTGTCAGCAGGTGCAAACACCCTTTCAATATCTGTTCCTGTTGATGCGGCAATCGGATCCACCTACAGCCGCTTCCGTTTCGCAGAACAGTCCGGCTTGGATTACTTTGGCGGTGCGACCACGGGCGAGGTGGAAGACCACCCAGTCACAGTGATGAAAACCGGTACCACGTTGGTGCATTACCCTAGTCAGCAAGGCTATGCCACGATTGCCTACGAGGATAACTGGCCAAAAGAAGGCGATTACGACATGAATGATGTGGTGGTCCGTTTCCGAATCACAGAAACACTTGATGAAGACAACCAGGCAACACGCATTTTGATCACCGGCTACCTCGCTGCCTATGGCGCGGGCTATCACAACGGTTTTGCGATTCGTCTTCCTGGCCTCAATCAGGCCGACATTAACAGCGCTGCCACAACGCTCAAGCACAATGGCGTCGCGCAGGAAAACAATGGATTGGAGACTGATTCGACAGAAGCGATCTTCATCATTGATGAGGATTTGAAAACCAAGATCCCGACGGGTGAATGTAATTTCTACCGCACCGCCCAGTACTGTCAGGAAGCCCTGTCATTTGAGTTCGAGATTGATATCTATACCAACGAGGGCGTCAACACCTACGGTTTAGTGGATATGCCTTACGACCCATTTATCTTCTCGACCCCAGGCAGTTATGTGCGTGATGGTATCTGGTACAACCCAGGACGAGGCCTGGAAATCCACCTGCCTGACCAAGCACCAACAGAGCAGTTCGATACCTTCCTCTATGGATGGCAGGACGACGACAGTGTTCCGGCAGAAAACCGCTACTACAAAACCAGCACTAACCTCCCTTGGGTTCTGCTCATCACTGATGAATGGAAATGGCCACAAGAACATATCGACTTGATTCAGGCTTACCCATTGTTCGCAGGCTACACAGAAAGCAGCGGTCTATCGAATACCACCTGGCATGCGGAAGAAAATGCAGCCGAAAACAAAATCTACGAGCCAGAGGAGTAACTGACATGAAATATTCACTTATCACACTAGCTCTGGCAGGTTTACTCACCGCATGTGGTGGGGGTGGAGGCGGTGATACTGCCCCATCAGGCAGCGGTAGTACTTCTTCGACGGACTCCAGTACAACTGGTTCAGATACAACAAGTTCTGGCACATCTAACACAACGCCTCTAGGCATGATGACAGATACTTCTGGTGCAGATGTGACCATCCCTCCGACGGTGCTGAGTTCTGCCACAAATATGTCTGAGATGGTCGTACCCGCGGATTTCAGTTATGACTCTGTCGATTCACAAAGCGTAGATATTGATATCAGCAGCTACACCACCAGCAAAGGATATATCTCCATTTACGGTGGCTTCACCCAGAATGATGATGGTTCTTACAGTGCAGATTACAACAGCCGAATCACCTCGGCCGATGTAGAAAACGGATTGGCTTCCCTCACCTACCCCTTGGCCGATTCCCAATACTACATGCTGGCCGAGGTCTTCTTCTATGATGGCACCACTCCTATCCAAACACGGATCAATAACGAGCAGTCCAGTTGGGTTTGGTAACCTTCGAGCTAAGTAAAAAACAGGCGGGTATTACCCGCCTGTTTTTATTGCTGCTGTGGTTTCACGAACCACTAATTTAGCCTCAAGTTCCAGTGTGTCACTCACGGGCTCACCCGCGAGTTTTGCCAGCAAATAGTCTGCGGCTTTCTCACCCATTTCCCGCGAAGGTACTTGCATGGTCGTGAGAGCGGGTTGGATATGAGACGCCATGGCCACATCATCAAAACCAACAATCGAGATATCTTCCGGAATCCGCAGGCCAAGCGACTGCGCTTCCAGCAATGCGCCCATGGCAATTATGTCGTTACCGCAAACAATGGCTGTTGGTCTTGGTGTTAATTCCATCAGCTTTCTCAGTGCTTGACGGCTTTCCGCTAAATCATAACGACATTCAATGATCCTGTCCGAGGTCAGGGCTATTCCCGCTTTTCTCAGCGTCTCTATACATCCAGCGATACGATCTTTAGGTCTGTCATTCAGCTTGGTAATACCCGGAATGGCTGCGAAATCCTTATGCCCCAGATCAATAAGAAACTGCGTCGCCCTGGCTGATGCCCGATAGTTATCAAACCCTATACAAGGATGAGGTAACTCAGGCTTGAAAGACCATGTATACAGGTATGGGAGCTGTTTTTTATGAAGAATATCGAAAAGCTGAGGCTGGTGTTCAGCACCCACCAGCATCAGACCTTCTACGCCACGGGTGATCAAACGCTCTGCCTGAGCCAGCTCTTCTTCTGTCGAATAATCGGAGCTCGCAATAAACAGGGTATAACCTTTTTCCTGCAACCTACGTTGAAAAGCCTGAATACCTTCCGCAAAGATCGCGTTGTCTAAGGTGGGGACGATAACACCGATGGTTCGTGAACGTTGAGAGGCCAGCGCTTGAGCAGCACCATGGGGAATATAGCCAAGTGATTCAATCGCCGACCGAATCAAGGCGCCCCGCTTCTCACTCACAGACGTAGGGTTTGCCAAATAGCGGGATACAGTCGCCGTCGACACCCCTGCTGCAATCGCAACATCTTCCGCCGTTGGCGCATCTGACGGTCGTTTTTGTAAGCGCTTACGCGCTGATTGAGTCTCTTTTGTCATAGAAAGTTATATCGTTGACTCACTTTTGGGATTTATAAACCGCAACTTACCTAATTATAGCGTTACACAAAAATTTTACCGCCAAAAACTTGACAGTCGTTCAACCCCTCTTCTATCTTCACAATGTAAGCGCTTACATTTAACAATCATTTTACAAGATTGGTGAGTGCTATAACTACAAAATGGCGACTGCAAGCCAACACGACTGATAACAGCGAGGCAATGCAACATGACGTTAAGGAAACGCTACATACTACCCGCGGTGCTTTTTTCACTCTATTTCCTCAATGTGATTGCCACCAAATTTCAGATCGCTTCTGGGTCCACATCCATAGTTCGCGTCGGTGATGTCGGGGAGTTCCTTTTACTTCTCCTTGCTTCGCTGACTTTCGTCTCGCTATGTTGTCAGCCGAAAAGGAAGCTGATGGCCGTGCGACAGAATTACGATAAAAAGCAGAAAGGAAGTAGATATATGTCTGTTCACCATAAGGATGACTCCCCACAAAGTGCAGAGCGTCGCCGTTTCCTGGAAATTGCAAAAAAAGCAGGTTTTACGGCAGCTGTCGTCGCAGGTGCCTCGGGGGCCTTGTTGACCTCAACCACCGCACACGCTGCGGCTAATGAAGAAAAAGAACGACAGAAGCGAGCTAAATACACCATGACCATTGCTACGGCATACATCATCGGTGCATCCCGCAGCTACCCTATCATGCAGCTGGATTTCAAAGAAAACATCCAGAACATGACCAACGGTGAAGTTTACGTAAAACTGGCACCGGGTGGTCAACTGGGTGCTGGTGGCGCATTAGCGCAAAAAGTACAGGCAGGCACCATTCAGGCCGCTCAACACTCTCTCTCTAACTTTGCGCCTTTTGCTCCTGCTGTTGACCTCATCAACATTCCTTACTGGTGTGGTGAGAACCAGAAATTCGTCAACTTGGTTACATCTGACGCATGGAAGAACGAAATCCACCCGAAAGTAGAGGCGAAAGGCTTCAAACCGCTTTGGTATGTGGTGATCGACCCACGCGTTGTCGCTATTCGAAATGGTCTTGAAGGTCCAATCAAAACCCCAGATCAAATGGAAGGCATCAAATTCCGTGTACCGGGTTCGAAAATCCTTCAGCAATTCTACCGTCTGTTGGGCGCAAACCCGACACCAGTTGCCTGGGGTGAAACACCGTCAGCAATCAAACAAGGCGTGGCAGATGCCCTTGACCCTTCGGTAGAAGCGCTGAATGTCTTCGGCTTCAAGGATGTGCTTTCCTGGGTCACCTTCAACCGCTCAGTACCAGACTCACAAGTCTTCTCTTGTAACTTAGAGTGGTTTAACAGCCTCCCGGGCCACATTCAGGAAGGTATTGAGTTCGCCAGTGAAGTGACCTCGTTGCAAAACTTGGCGAAAGTTCCTGCTGCACGTGCCTATGCCATGGCTGAACTGAGCCGTGCTGGGGTTCAATTCTATGCACCGAACGCTGACGAGATGAAGCTGTGGGCTGACAAAGCAGGCCATCAGCTACCCGCTTGGGATTCGTTCAAAAACGAACTTGCTGGGTCTAAAGCTGCATTCGATAAACTGCTTGCAGCGGCGAACGAAAACAAAGGTCCATTCGTTCACGACGTTTAATAGCTGAGTAAACCGCCATTTGGGTGGACGTTTCTCCTAGCGCACCCAAATGGCTCCCACTCTCTCTGAAACGGACGTTGGACGAACGCAATGAATTTCTTAAAACAAATCGACGAAAATGGTGAGCGCTGGTTGCTGTTGTTCTTCTACACCACCATCGTCATTACCATCGCCATGGAAGTACTAAGACGCTTTGTCTTCAGCTACTCCTCCATCTGGGGCGAAGAAGTTGCAAGGTATGCCTTTATCTATCTGGCTTGGGTCGGTGCGTCTGCGGCCGTAAAAGAACGCGCACACATACGTATTGATGTCTTGCTGCATTACCTGCCAAACCGGGGCAAGGCAGCCATTTATCTGCTTGGGGATGTCGCCACACTGGTTGTCGCATTATTCGCGCTCTATTGGTCAATCCACCCTATTGAAATATCGCTGAAATTTGGGTCTGTGACCCATGGTCTGGGGATCAGTCAGGCATGGTTTCTTGCCGCTGTTCCGCTGGGATTCTCCATGATGATATTCCGACTGATGCAGTCTATGCGCCGGGATATCCGCAGCCTCACACAGAATACGCCTGTGTTCGAAGGCAACAAGCTGTTTGATTAGGAGGTCTCATGCTGAATTATTACTCGCAACAGGTCTCCGTCGATCTTGGCTGGGAATTCTATGGCCCTGTTATTGCCATGCTGGTACTCATCGCACTTGCGGTGCCGGTATGGGTATCACTGGGTTTGGGCTCAATTGCCCTCTTATTTATCACCGAAGTGCTACCTCTGTCCTTGTTTGGTGAATCTCTGTTCGACGGTATTGATGCCTTCGCGCTGATTGCCGTCCCACTTTTTATCCTGACAGGTGATGTTCTGGTGAGAACCGGTCTCTCGAACAAGCTCCTTGACGTGGCAGAAGCCAGTGTCGGTGGCGCGAGAGCAGGTTTTGGTAGTGCAACTGTTTTAGGCTGTGGTTTCTTCGCCTGTATCTCAGGTTCGGATGCGGCAGGTGCAGCTGCAGTAGGCCGAATGACCATTGACCGTCTGGTGGCGCAGGGTTATCCAAAGCCTTATGCCTGTGCGCTGGTCGCAGCAGGTGCCTGTACCGGCATCCTGATCCCGCCGTCGATCGCTTACATCATTATCGGTCTGGTGTTGGGTATTTCCGCGTCGACGCTGTTCCTAGCAGCCGCTGTACCGGGCGTGATGGTCATGTTCGCCATCATGATGACTAACGTGGTAATGAACCGTATCTACGGTTATGAGAACGCCAGACAAGGCTTCTCGATCAAGCGCTGGTTTTCAGTAGTGGTAGATGCCCGCTATGCCCTGTTGGTACCTGTCATCATTCTTGGTGGTATTTACTCAGGCGTATTTACTCCGACAGAAGCGGCCGCAGTGGCTGTGGTTATCACTATTATTATCGGCCTTTTCCAGGGCACGCTGAAAATCAGCGATTTCCCGAAAATGTTGGAAAGCTCCGCAAAAGTAAACGGCGTCATTCTGCCCATTATTGCGCTGAGCCTACCGTTGGCACAGACACTGGCTGCGCTCGATGTACCACAGGCTTTCGTGGAAACCATGACATCGTTTACCGATAGTCGCACAGCACTGATTCTGATCATGATTGGTATTTTGATCATCTCAGGCTGCTTTATGGAAACCACGCCAAACATTCTGATTTTGTCGCCAATCCTGCTGCCACTGGCACGCGAGATCGGCATGGAAGATGTGCAGTTCTGCATCATGATGGTTACCGCACTGGGTGTCGGCTTCATCACACCGCCACTTGGGCTGAACCTCTTTGTTGTATCCGGATTAACGGGGACCTCGGTTCTGAAGATTGCCGCGCGATCGGGGCCCTACGTCATATCCATGTTAACGGTGGTATTGCTCCTGGCATTTATCCCCGAATTGTCGCTCTGGGCACTCGACTAACCCAACGTATCTAACCCTTCCCTGGCTTGTCGCCGACAAGCCAGACAGGGAAGTTGCGCCCAAAATTTAACGAGGAAATTATCGACATGGCTGTTAAATATCTGAAAAAAGCAGAAAAAACTGCTGCAACAGGTGAAGACGATGTTCGCGCAATCGTGGCGGACATGCTCAAGGATATCGAGCAGGGTGGAGAAGAAACCTGCATCGAGTACACACGTAAATTCGACAACTGGCATGGCGACATTGTCGTCTCTCAGGAAGACATCGACGCGGCAGCAGCGAAAGTACCAGAGCAATTGAAGAAGGATATTCAATTTGCCTATGAGCGCGTTCGCGACTTCGCCCAGGCACAGCTAGACAGCCTGAGTGAATTTGAAACTGAACTTTCGCCGGGCTTGTTTGCAGGTCAGCGTTTGATCCCAATGCAAGCAGCAGGTTGTTATGTGCCGGGCGGCCGTTACTCACATATCGCATCAGCGATTATGTCGGTGACCACTGCAAAAGTAGCCGGTGTTGACCATGTTATCGCGTGTTCACCTCCAGGCCGTGAAGGCGGTATCCACCCTGCCATTCTTTACACCCTAAGCCTGTGTGGTGCTGACACCATCCTGAACTTAGGTGGCGTACAAGGCATCGCTGCCATGGCATTCGGTCAGTTCACTGGCCACCCAGCCGACATTCTTGTTGGTCCGGGTAACCAGTTCGTTGCTGAAGCTAAACGCCAGCTCTATGGCCGTGTGGGTATCGACATGTTTGCAGGCCCTTCTGAAGTGATGGTGATTGCAGACGCAAATGCCGATCCAGAACTGGTCGCGGTCGATTTAGTGGGTCAAGCAGAGCACGGTCCCAACACCCCAGCTTGGCTGCTGACGGATTCAGAAGAGTTGGCTGAGAAAGTCATGAAACGTCTGCCTGAATTGATTGCTGATCTGCCAGAGCTCAACAGCAAATCAGCGGAAGCTGCCTGGCGCGATTACGGCGAAGTCATTCTTGTCGACACCAAAGAAGAAGCCGTGAAAGTCAGCGACGAATACGCCTCTGAGCACCTGGAAGTACACGCTGAAGATTTGGATTGGTGGCTGCAAAACCTGCGCAACTACGGCTCTCTCTTCCTTGGCGAAGAAACCAATGTGGCCTTTGGCGATAAAACCTCTGGGCCAAACCACATCCTCCCCACCAAAGGCGCTGCCAAGTACACCGGTGGCCTGAGTGCGGGCAAGTTCATCAAGGTGGTGACCTATCAACGCTCCACCAAGGAAGCGAGCAAAGATGTGGCGCAAGTGACTGCCCGTATTTCCCGCCTTGAAGGCATGGAAGCACACGCAAAAACGGGCGATGCACGCCTCGCGAAATACTTCCCTGACGAGCAGTTCAACCTGCAGCCAGAGTAAGTAAAACGAAGAGGGACTGAGATGACGGGCAGCATGATAAATCAACTATTCAACCTTGAAGGTCAAGTCGCATTGGTGACGGGAGCGGGTTCCGGTATCGGACAACGCATGGCTTATGCCCTCGCCAAAGCGGGCGCAAAAGTGGTGCTTTCCGGACGCCACGCAGAAACGCTTGCGCAAACGGCAGTCGCCATTGCCGGTGAAGGCGGAGACGCCGCCATCGAAACCGTTGACCTTAACAAGCGTGAAACGCTGCCCCGATTCATTGAAAAAGTGTCATCGCACTTTGGCGCACCAGACATTCTGGTGAATGCCGCTGGCGTCAACCTACGCCAACCAGCCGATGACATCACGCTGGAAAGTTGGGACATGACATTGAACCTCAACCTGTCTGTTCCCTTCTTTCTCGCCAAAGCCTGCTTGCCAGGCATGCGGGAAAAAGGCCACGGAAAAATCATCAATATCGGCTCGCTGCAAAGCTATCGCGCCTTTGCCAATTCGATTCCTTATGGCGCATCAAAAGGTGGCGTCGCGCAGCTGACAAGAGCAATGGCAGAAGCCTGGTCGAAGGAAGGCATTACCACCAATGCCATTGCACCTGGGTTCTTCCAAACACCACTGACCGAGAAAGTGTTCAGTGACGATTCACTCTCCAAGCACCACGCATCAATGACGGCGGTTGGACGCAATGGAGAGCTGAGCGACTTTGATGGACTGACGGTGTTTTTGGCTTCCAAAGCCTCGGATTACATCTCAGGTCAGATGATTTCTCTTGATGGCGGCTATACCGCGAAATAGGCAAGCAGTAAGGATTAATTGAAATGGATATGAAAGCGCTGGTTTACACAGGTCCAAATCAAATGACCTACCGCAACGAGGAAGTACCAACACCACGGGAAGACGAAGTGTTGGTCGAAATCCGGGCAGTTGGGATTTGCGGATCTGATTTACACGCTTACCTCGGTCACGACGAGCGACGCCCTGCCCCATTAATTCTCGGGCACGAAGGCGCGGGTATCGTCCACGGTGGCGAATGGGACCAAAAAGCCGTCGTCATCAACCCTCTGGTCAGCTGTGGTGAATGCGAATACTGCCTGAATGGCTTCGCGAACCAATGCCAATCTCGCCAGATTATTTCAATGCCGCCAAGGGAGGGTGCATTCGCAGAGTTTGTCGCTATTCCCAAACGCAACTTAGTGCCGGTACCGGAAGGTATGTCACTCAGTACAGCATCACTGGCTGAGCCGATTGCCACAGGCTGGCACGCCGTCACCAAAGGCGCAGAGCTTAGCAAACGCCCTTTGGTGGAAAACAAAGCATTGGTTTATGGCGGTGGTGCAGTGGGTCTAGCAGCCGCGCTTTCTCTTGCTGCACAAGGCTGCAAGCAAATCTATCTGGCTGAAACCAATGCCCTGCGCCGTGAAACCGTGGAAAAGGCCAATGTCGCCACTGTTTTCGATCCACTGGCCGAGCAGGTCGTCGGTGAGAACACCATGGATCTCGTCGTGGATTGCGTGGGCAACAAACACACACGAATGGGCGCATCAGCGGCGGTCAAACCCGGTGGCGTGATCATTCATGTGGGACTGCAAGACAGCTTGGAAGGGCTGGATGTTCGTAAGTTCACCCTTCAGGAAGTCACCTTCGCAGGCAGTTACACCTACACCATGCAGGACTTCAAAGCGACGCTAGAAGCCATGCATAACGGTGCGCTTGGCGCACTGGACTGGATTCAGGAGCGCCCGCTTAGTGATGGAGCGAACGCTTTTGACGATTTACTTAACGGACGCATCGCCGCTGCCAAAGTGGTGTTGCTCCCCGAAGGGTAAACAAACACCGAGGCAAGGTTGGTGAAGCAGATTGCCCAAGCTGTATGCCAGCCACGCCAAGGATATATGGAAGTAAGTTTTAAACCTTGATTCAAAAGGAGATGAAAATGCAAGCACCGGACTTTCTCGTCCACGACTCGTCTGACACTGTCGGCGTGATTGTGGTCGAGGGCCTCGAAGCAGGCCAAACGCTAACCGGATGGGTGATGGACACAGATGCCACCATCGAAGTACTCGCGCTGGACGCAATCCCTCTCGGCCACAAAGTGGCGCTGAGCGACATTAAAGACGGCGACACCATTCTTAAGTATGACAACGATATCGGTAAAGCTGTCGCAGACATCGCGAAAGGCGGTCACGTACACGTACACAATGTGAAAACCAAGAGGTGGTAACCATGAGCAAATACACATTTATGGGCTACCGCCGCGAAAATGGCCGTGTCGGTGTGCGCAATCACGTCATCATCCTGCCATTGGACGATCTGTCTAATGCAGCATGTGAAGCTGTTGCTAACAACATCAAAGGCACACTGGCGCTGCCACACCCGTATGGCCGCCTGCAATTTGGTGAAGATTTGGAACTGCACTTCCGTACCCTGATTGGTACAGGTTGCAACCCGAACGTGGCTGCGGTTGTGGTTATCGGCATCGAGCCGGGCTGGACTAGTCGTGTGGTTGAAGGCATCAAAGCTTCTGGTAAGCCTGTTCAAGGCTTTGCAATTGAGCAAAACGGTGACATCAACACGATTGCTGCCGCTTCCCGCGTAGCGAAAGAATACGTTCATTACGCGAGCGAACTGACCCGCGAAGAATGCGACGTGAGCGAGCTGTGGGTTTCAATGAAGTGTGGCGAATCTGATACCACGTCTGGTCTGGCAGCGAACCCAACTGTGGGTAACCTGTGTGACAAGTTCTCAGCGGAAGGCGCGACCCTATGTTTCGGTGAAACATCAGAGCTGACCGGTGCAGAGCAAATCTGTAAGACCCGTGCAGTGAGCCCGGAAGTTGGCCAGAAGTTCCTGGACACCTGGCAGGCATACATGGACGAAGTTATCGAGCCACACAAAACGTCTGACCTGTCTGACAGCCAGCCAACCAAAGGCAACATCGAAGGCGGCCTGACCACCATCGAAGAGAAAGCATTTGGTAACTACCAGAAGATCGGTAAAACCACTCAGTTCGTTGATGTTCTGACGCCAGCAGAGCGCCCAGAAGCAGGCCCAGGTCTGTACTTCATGGATACCTCTTCTGCAGCGGCAGAGTGTGTGACGCTGCAGGCAGCTGCAGGCTTCGCGGTTCACCTGTTCCCAACAGGGCAAGGCAACGTCATTGGTAACCCCATTGTGCCGGTTATCAAAATCACTGCGAACCCACGTACCGTGCGTACCATGGGTGAGCACATCGATGTAGACGTTTCCGGCATTCTGCGCCGTGAGCTGAATCTCGACACAGCGGGTGATGCGCTGATCGACATGACGCTGCGTACCGCAAACGGCCGTGCAACCGCAGCGGAAGCGCTGGGTCACCGCGAGTTCGTTCTGACCAAACTGTATCGAAGCGCATAAGCATTTCGCTTATTCGGCGCGGCAATCATTTGATACAGCAAGACCGACGCTGGGGAAACCCAGCGTCCTTTTCCTTACCATTCGCAGGAGCCAGTTATGCCTGTGTTTATCGACCCTTCGGAAGCTAAATCTGTGACCGCACAAGCGCTGGAAAACGCTGGCGTCACACCGGCTAATGCTAAATCTGTCGCGAACGCTCTGATTCAAGCGGAAATCGATGGTCAATCAGGTCACGGACTCGCCCGTCTCGCGGCCTACATTGAGCAGGTCAAATGCGGAAAAGTGGTGGGTGATGCGACCCCCAAGGTTGATACCCCAAAACCCGCAGTTTGTCATATCAATGCAGAGCTCGGTTTTGCCTTTCCGGCGATGGACAAGCTTGTTTCCCTGCTTCCCGCGATGGCAAAAGCACAAGGTATTGCGTTAGCCACAGTCAACCGTTCCCACCATTTTGGGCAAGCAGGGTTCCACGCAGAACGTATTGCCAAGCAAGGATGTATCGCCTTGGTATTTTCCAACAGCCCGAGCGCCATTGCGCCTTGGGGCGGAAAGAAAGCCCTTTTTGGCACTAACCCTATTGCTTTTGCCTGCCCTCGTGACGGTGCTCCACCAATGGTCATCGACATGAGCTTGAGCAAAGTGGCCCGCGGCAAGGTATTGGTCGCCAGAAAGAATGGCGAA
Source organism: Grimontia sedimenti (assembly GCF_011045095.1). Lineage (GTDB taxonomy): Bacteria > Pseudomonadota > Gammaproteobacteria > Enterobacterales > Vibrionaceae > Enterovibrio > Enterovibrio sedimenti. Next base: position 14,812 of record NZ_JAALDL010000003.1, on the reverse strand, counting down.
ACCATTCCTGAAGGCTGGGCGATCGATGCCAATGGCGAGCCAACCATAGATCCTGATGCAGCAGTAAAAGGCTCCATGCTCCCCATCGGCGATGCCAAAGGGGCTGCGCTCGCGCTCATGGTCGAAGTTCTTTCAGCAAGCCTAACCAGTGCCCTTTATGGCTTTGAAGCGTCAAATTTCTTCGATACTGACGGGGAGCCACCTGCTATCGGGCATTCTGTCATCGGCATCGATACGACGGTTTCTGGAACACAATTTGCTGAACGTCTTGAATTACTCCTCAACACCATGTGTGAGCAGGAGGGTGTTCGCTTGCCCGGGCAGCGTCGCATTATCCGCCGTGAGCGTGTTCTCAAAGAAGGCTTACACCTTACCGAAGCCACTATGAAAGAGCTGAAGGAATTAGCTGACTTATCTAATAATCAATAACATGGAAGTTATTCATGCAATCACAACTAAAACAACGTCTCCCTGATTGGCAATCACTGAGCCAAAGTGCCCGTACCCTTGCGCCCGGTCTGTTACTTTCCGTCACCGTCGCTGCTGCAGCCACCTTTCTCGCAGCACATTATGGTGCACCGCAAATGCTGTTTGCCCTCTTGCTGGGCATTGCGTTTCACTTTCTTGCTGATGATTCCAAGTGTCAGGCAGGAGTAGAATTTGCCGCCAAAAAAGTCCTCCGATTTGGCGTGGCTCTACTCGGCCTTCGCATTACCGTAGAAGAGATGACTTCTCTCGGCTGGGAAGTGCTGGTTTGGGTGGCACTAGGCATAGCGCTCACCATTTCTATCGGCATGTTAGTAGCGAAAATTCTCGGCCGCCGCATTCAATTCGGTGTGTTGACGGGCGGCTCCGTCGCTATCTGTGGCGCATCTGCTGCGCTGGCGATTTCTGCCGTTCTACCCAAACACCCTTTCAGTGAACGCAACACGCTGTTCACGGTAATCGCTGTCACCGCATTCAGCACCATCGCCATGGTCATCTACCCCATCTTCGTTAACCTTTTAGGCTTTGACGACCGACTGGCCGGCATTTTCATCGGCGGAACCATTCACGACGTCGCACAGGTCGTAGGTGCAGGCTATTCTATTTCCCCACAAGCCGGCGAGTTCGCCACCATCACTAAACTGCTTCGCGTGGCCCTGCTGGTTCCCGTGATTCTGGTGATTTCCCTTTACTTCCGAAGCCATCCTGACAAAGACAGCGAGAAAGCAGATATCCCACTGCTTCCGTTTTTCGTTGTCGGTTTCTGTATTTGTGTTGCGATAAACAGTGCCCACATTCTGCCTGTTGGTGTCACCAATACCCTGTCAGGACTCTCATCTTGGTGTCTGGTTTCAGCGGTGGCTGCCTTGGGGATTAAAACCTCTGTGAAGAAACTCTTTACCATCGGCTACGAGCCAATTCTGATGGTGGTGATTGAAACAGTCGCCATTGCAGCTTGGGTGTTAGTGGGGATTTATTGGTTTGGGTAACTCTATGATTCCTTCCACTGAAAGTAGATAGCTGACTATTTTAAAGATACAGTCTGGGAATGATTTAGACTTATTGCAGAAATGGTCTTTGTCGGGTACTTCTACCTCAGCTTTTTAAGCGAATGCCAGCTAGGTTCGTTTAGGTACTTGGGATAGCTAGCATTACTATCTCATGGGTATTTTTATTTTCCAGGCTTTTATCTCTGACTTGACCTTCTATTTCTTACAAACGGGCTTTTTGCTTTTCAGTAAATGCCAACTTTTCCCTGCAAAGGGGAATTTTATCCTTAGGAGGCCGTTGACCTTTGGTGGTTAAATTTTGTTCTAGCCATAAGCGTTTTAGGCGCGGCGAGGTGTGCGCCGCCTAATCATTCTAAGCAAATACACCTCAACAAAGGTCAACAGCCCCTAGCAGGTAATCTGGACTGGATTTCTTTCATCAAGCCTTCTGGGTCTCGGTACGCATAATAATTCACCACAATACGTTTCTCGCCAGCAGAAATGACAATAGAAAAGTCATTCGATTTTGAGCTTGTGACATCGCGCCAGTGAATTCGATTTTTACCCTTCTCAACGTACTCGTCGGTCACACAGGTATTTTTCGAATCAAACACCCAGAACAAAGAAACAAAAATGCCGACAAACGACAGAAAACCATACAACAAGTTCATCAATAGACTTTGTTCTCCTCCTCCCAGCACTAACTGCAGGTTCAGCACGCCAAATGTCATGCCCAACATCAGGATAACGAAGGAAAGTGGCTTGTTCAGAATCGCGTAATTTTTGTCCATGTCAGAAGGTTTTTCACTCACTGATAAAAACTCTCAATTTGAATCTATCCATAAGACCGCGCATGTTACTGAAAATTCATTAACTATTGTGCCTGACTAATTACACAGTAGCGGGTTTTCTTCCTACACTCTTAACAATGCGACACTGATTTGACTCGGAGGGAGGACCTGTGCTCGAAAATTGGAAACGACAATTTGAAGATTATGCACTCGTAAAGAAGATGACCGTCATCCTCTGTTTGATTGGTCTGGTACCCACCATCATTACAGCGTTTATCGGTCTCTACAGCTCGTCCAATTCCATCGAACAGCAGAAAAGTGAATCCCTTCAAGCCATTGCTCAGTTAAAGGCAGACTCGGTCGAACTTTACTTTCAAAACTCCAACGCAGTATTACAAAGCATTGCTCAGAATCCGCTGACAGTGAACGCCATTACGCCTTTACTGGAGGCCTTTCGCGAGTATCCACAAGAAAGCACTCAGCAAAAGATGCAGGACCTCGCAGCGTTTTATGAAGAAAGCTTTGCCAATACCTATCAATTCGAAACCGACTCGCCATTAGAAACCGACGCACTGATGGAAGGCGCCAACGCGACAATGATTGCGTTACAACATGCCTACATAGTAAAGAATCAATATCCTATCGGGCAAAAAGACCAACTCCGTCAGGCTGGGCGCACTCCTTACGATGAAGCCCATAAGCGGTTTCATCCCACTTTCCGCCAGTACCTTAGTGACTTCGGCTTTTACGACATTTTTCTTGTTAATCTCTCTTCCGGTGACGTGGTTTACTCCGTTTTCAAAGAGATCGACTTCGCCTCCAATCTGATTGAAGGACCTTATGCCAACTCCGGCTTGGGCGAGGTATACCGGACACTCAAAAGCAAACTGCTTAACGGCGAGAAAGTCGACACCGTCTTTCATGACTATAGCCAGTACCTGCCATCTTATGATGCGCCTGCCGCGTTCTCAGCCACACCTGTATATGTGAATGGCGTGCCTAAAGCTGCGTTGATTGTTCAATTGCCGCTTGAACAGATAAGCACGGTGATGAGCAAAGGCTATGGACTGGGTGCCACGGGAGAATCTTATATCGTCGGCGCTGACCGCAAGCTGCGTTCAGACACCTTTCTCAGCGAAGACATGACCGTCGAATCAGCGTTTCGAGACAATAAAACCATCAATACGGTGGCGATTGAAACGGCGCTTAACAGCCAATCTCAGATTCCTGATACCGCGATTCATGGATTGAATTACCGCGATCACGACGTCTTTACCGTGTTCAGAAAAATACAGATTGGTGAAAACGCAGATTGGGTGATCATCGTAGAACAAGATGTCAGCGAAGCCTTGGAAGCCATCACTGGCCTGCAACTTATTTATCTTGTGGTCGCACTGGTGCTGATCGCTTTGGTGCTATTTTCTGCCAAACACTTTGGCCAACTTATTGCCAGGCCGATTCAAGAGCTGTCGGCTTTTATTCTTGGTCTTCGTCAAAGCTGGCGTTTTTCTGATCGCGCAAACGTGCACAGCAAAGATGAAACCGGACAGGCAGCAGAGGCGCTCAACACCATGCTGGCATCCTTGGACACTGCCGTCGGCAGCATTTCAAACACCATGGAAGGCCTTTCTGAAGGCGACTTCTCTCAGCGCGTGAACTCCGACATGGCTGGCGATTTACAGAAACTCAAACTCAGTATCAATGAGTTCGCCAGCGAAATTGAAGTCACCGTGAAAGGCATTGGTCATGTGATGGCAAAAATCGAACAAGGTGATTTCAGCTCTCAAGTGACCACCGATGCCAAAGGGCAACTCGATGTACTGAAAACACAGGTGAACAGTTCAGCCCGCGCCACTGCTGCCTTTATCAAAGACGCCAAGCTGGTGATGTCATCCCTTGAAGTCGGTGACTACAGCAAACGCATCACCACGCCTGCCGCTGGAGAGCTCGCTTCCCTCAAAGAGTCCATCAACCAATCTATTGCCAATACAGAAGGCGTCATCGTTAACATCTGCGGCGTGATGGAATCTATTAGCCAAGGGAAATTCGGACAAACGGCGTCGATTGAAGCTGCAGGTAAACTGGACGAAATGAAAACAGCGGTGAACCGCGCCTCAACCTCCATTAACGGGGTGATTGCCAATATTGTCACCGTCATGGCTCAGGTCTCGGAAGGTGATTTTTCGGCTCGATGCCAGACAGAAGGCGTGTCGGGCGATTTGCTCGAATTAGCAAATGCAGTGAATCAATCAGCCACCAACATTGATGACACCCTCGCCCACACTCAACAGATATTGGAAAAACTGTCCAAAGGTGATTTGACTGAAACCTTCGACCATAAAGTGGCTGGCGATTACCAGAAGCTGAAATCAGGCATTAACGACACCATCATTAGCCTGGCGTATATGGTGCAGGAGATTCAAACGTCTGCCTCAACCGCCACCAACAAATCAGAAGAAACCAATGCTGAGGTGTCGGATCTGAACCGCCAATTAGATGCGCAAGTCAAAGGCCTGAAAGATGTCACGCTGCGCATGGCGGCGATGCGCAGCAATATCGAAGAAACACTGGATCACGCCAAAGTCTCCGTTTCTGTTTCCCAAACGGCACTGGATCACGCCCATGAGAGCGAAGTGCTGGTGAAAGAAGTGGAAGATGCGATGAAATCCATCACCGACTCCAGCCGCAAAATGCAGGTCATCATCGAAACCATCGAAGGGATCGCCTTCCAGACCAACCTTCTTGCACTCAATGCCAGCGTAGAAGCCGCGAGAGCTGGCGAGCAAGGACGCGGATTCTCTGTGGTGGCCGGTGAAGTAAGAAATCTGGCGCAGCGCTCCGCGGATGCAGCGAAAGAGATTTCATCTTTGATTAAAGAGTCTGATAACCGTGTCGCGCTGGGGGCCGAGAAGGTAAATCTGTCCGGTGAGTTACTATCAAAAATCACTCAATCGAATAGCGAAGTCTGTGCCAATTTTGAACGGGTGAACATCTCTATCAAAGCGCAGTTTGATCGCGTCAGGGAAGCCTCAGATGGGGTGACGGATGTGGGCGACAACATTCAACAATGCGCGCGTATTTTGAACCGCATCAACAGCAATATGGATGGGGTAAACGAACAGGCTGAAAACCTCAACCGTATGATTGGTCGATTTAATTGTTATACCCAAACAACCTGAAGATGCAGGATTCAGCGAGATTGACTGGCGTTGTGATCGCGGCGTTCCTTTGTAGGTGTAGTCATCTCCATCAAAAAGGAGCAACAAAGAGCACGGCGTCAGTCAACTCGCATTCAGGTCGTTTGGGTATAGACCCTCAAGTCTCGATATCGATCATTTAAGCCGGAAAATTCTGCTGTTACCCTGTGCAGAGTAAAGATGGACATGGATGTACAGGATGACAGCTCCAAACGAATTGGCGATCGGCATTGATTTAGGCACCACCAACAGCGCGATTGCTGTTTGGCGAAATGGAAACGCTGAACTGATCCCCAATGCCCTCGGCCACTTCCTCACCCCTTCCGTTGTCAGTATCGACGACAGCGGACAGGTGTTGGTGGGTGATGCCGCGCACTCCCGTTTGGTGACCCGCCCTCAGGAAACCGCTGCAGCTTTTAAACGTTATCTTGGCTCCGACAAGCAATACCAACTCGGCAAACAGCGTTACACGCCCACTGAGCTTTGTGCGCTCATCCTGCGTTCACTCAAAGCGGATGCGGAAGCGTTTCTCGGTCATGCCATCAGCGAAGTGGTGATTTCTGTTCCCGCTTACTTCAGTGACCAACAGCGTAAGCAAGTTCACCTTGCCGCAGAATTGGCCGACTTGATTGCTGTTCGGCTGATCAATGAACCCACTGCTGCCTGTCTTGCATACAGCCTTCACGAATCTCACGAACGCCGCTTTCTGGTCTTCGACCTTGGCGGTGGTACCTTTGATGTTACCGTGGTGGAGCATGCTGACGGTTTTGTTGATGTGCGCGCCTCTGCCGGCGATAACCGTCTTGGTGGTGAAGACTTCACCCGCAAGCTTGCTGACTATGTCATCGATAAAGTCAAAACCGATGACGGTGATATTGCCCTGAACGACATGGCAAAGATCATCAGCGCCTGTGAAAGCGCCAAGAAAACCAACGAAGGCGACGTTGTCATTAACCTGCCGGAACCCTTTGCCCAGTCAATATCACTCACCCCATTCATGCTTGATGAAATCTGGAAGGAGACCATGCTGCGACTCTCCCAGCCACTTCGTCAGGCATTGAGCGATGCGCGTATTACACCGGAAGATATTGATGAGCTGATTTTTGTTGGCGGTGCCACGAGATTGCGTCAGGTTCAACAACTCGCCACTCGTTTGATTGGACGTTTCGGTAAAATTTCCATCGACCCGGATTTGGTCGTTGCTATGGGCGCAGCCACTCAAGCTGCTTGCCGTTTGCGAGATGAAGCCGTCGAAGAAATTGTACTGACAGATGTTTCCCCTTTCAGCCTCGGTATCGCGTCAAACCGTAATGGTCAGGTGGATGTATTCAGCCCAATCATTGAGCGCAATACCGTCATCCCTACTTCCCGTGTTGAACGTTACTACACCACCACAGATAACCAAACAGTGGTACGAATTGCGGTCTACCAAGGCGAGCGCTATTGGGTTCGCGAGAATATCTTCATCAATGAATTTGAAGTGACCTTGCCAGAAAATAAAGCGGGCGAAGAAGCGATTGATGTGCGTTTCAGTTATGACATCAATGGTCTGTTGGAAGTGGATGTGACAGTGCTGTCGACACAGAAAACCACTCAGAAGATCATCGACCGCACCCCTGTTGGCATGAGTGAAGACGACAAGGCGGCAAGCCGCGAACGACTCGCCATGCTGAAAATCCACCCCCGCGACAAACTGCCTAATATTGCAATGTCAGAAAAGCTCAACCGCCTCTACGAAGAAAAACTCGCAGAAGAACGCCAGTTGGTGGAGGAACTTATTGTTGCCTTCACACAGGCTTTGAATAGCCAGGATGAGCGAGTGATCCGAGAAGCCAGAGAGTCAGTCGACCAGCAATTAAAGGTATTGGGCTTTAGCTAGCTCTCTTGGTGAGGTCTATGCCGACTGGCGCGAGAGATAACATCCCTTGCTGGAATTGGTTTTAAACGAATTCTTCCAGCTAAACGCATTTCTCTCAGTGACTTGCTGCCAGCATTAAAACTCCGCATTTGATATATCTATCAATTGAGTCTATTTATTAATGCTGGAAGTAAAATTATCCATACAAACGATAAGGTCTGCTCCACTTATTTACGATACGGGCAAAGGGTTAAGTTGATACCATGCCACCGACTCAAATTACGCTTAGAACCGCCGTTGTCCTTCCATTTGTCATCATTTTTCTTTTTACGATTGGCGTTATTTTTGCGGTTCAGAACAATAGCTATGAAGACATGGTGCAGGACACCAGTCGTAAGCAACTGTCTTCGCTGACTTCCAATGTCACGCTGGAGCTACAGCAATTTCTGAATATTCCGTTCAACGCCAGCCTCATCCTCAGTCACGGCATCAGCTTCAATGAGCTTTATCAAGACGGTGATACTTCAAACGTCGAGCAATACCTGCTCTCAAATTTCAAAGATATCTACCTCAACATTCCGCGCTTGGATGCCATTGGATTTGGTGGTGAAGGCGGTGATTTTGTTGCGTATAGAAAAGAAAGCGACGACGACTACACCTTGATACTGCAAGATGAACGCACTGATGATGAGCTTATCGTCTATCAGGGCAGCGAGATCAGTGAAAATGTACGCTCAGTCTTCCAAGACTATGACCCGCGGATACGGCCTTGGTATGCGCCCGTCGCTGAAAGCCTGAAACCGGGTTGGTCTGAGATATACACCAATGCTGACGAGAAGCAGGAAATCACCCTGTCAGCCCTCGCCCCGGTTTTTTATCAAAGGGACTTTATTGGTGTGGTGGTCACCGATGTGAAAATCGACACCTTCAATGCCTTTCTTATGCAGAAGCAACGCGAGTTCAACACCATTATCTATGTGTTTGACGGCGAACAACGATTGATTGCCCAATCAGATGAGAGTGGCGTTGTTTCTGGGGGCACACCTGACACCCCAGCAGGTAAGAGACTGTTAACCACAGAGAGCGCGAATCCTATTATCAAAGCCAGTGCGCTGTTTGCAGAAACGCATCAGCTTCCTCTTGAAACCTCCTCTACCCGATTTTCACTCGAGGTCGACAACGAGCGATATTTCTACCAAATCACCCCTTATAACGACGAGTTTGGCCTTGAATGGTACATCGGGGTCGCAACATCAGAAGAAGCTTTGCTGGGGAAACTCCCTAAAAGTCAGCGAGACAGTTGGATTATCGGTCTGATCCTTTGCACATTGGGTATTTTCCTTGGGTTGTTCTCTTTCAACCGAATTGTGGCTCCCATTACTTCCACGGCAGCGGCCGCTCGCCACCTCGCAAAAGGCGACTGGGACAGCAAGATGCCCAAACCCGGGAACATCTATGAAACTTCCATGTTGGTTTTTGCGTTTACCGAAATGACCAACAACCTCAAAGCTTCTTTTCGTGCCATGCGTCATCAACTGCTGTATGACTCGCTCACTGAGCTCTACAGTCGACATGGCCTCACTGAAGTCTGTGACCGACGCGGGGAATACAATGGCTGCCTGATGCTGATTGGTCTGAACAAGTTCAGAGAAATTAACGACAGCCTAGGGCAAGCTAAGGGAGACCAACTGCTGGTCGCCATTGCTGATAAGCTCAAGGTGATGTTTGATGTAGATTGCTATATTGCACGAGTCGGTGGCGATGAGTTTGCGGTTTATCTTATTGATAACCCGAACGATGCAATCATTGCAGATAATGCGAACCGCTTGACTCAACTGTTCTCATCCCCTTTTATCATTCAGAAAGAACGTATTTTAGTCAGCGCCTCTATCGGCATTGTGGCTGATCATGTCGAAAGGAACATGACCATGTGGCTTCGAAGCGGCAGCATTGCTTTGAGCAAAGCCAAGCGGGACAGAACCAGCATCAGCTATTACAAGCCGGAAATGGCAGACTATTCGCGCAAACGCACCAAGATGCTGGCAAAGATAAAAGATGGCATTGAGAGAAATGAATTCGTGCCTTTCTACCAACCTATTGTCGACTTACATACCGGTAAAGTCGTTGGCGCTGAGGCATTGGCCAGATGGTTATCTCCAGATTCAGGGATCATCGAACCGAAGGAATTTATCGCCATTGCGGAGGAAAGCGGGCTGATTGAAAAGCTGGGCGAACAAATTCTCTACCAAGCCTGCTTTGACGCGGTGAAAGGCATCAAAGAGGGTAAGTGGTGTGCCGATTTTCACCTACACGTCAATCTGTCAGTCAATCAACTGGTGCAGCCTAACTTTATTGATGTACTGAAGAATGTGCTGAAAAAAACCGGGTTAAACCCAGACAACCTGACGTTAGAAGTCACCGAGTCCCGTATCGTTGATGATGATCCGATTACTATCGGCAATATGCAGAAAATCATTGGATTGGGTGTCCATATTGCTATTGATGATTTTGGCACCGGATATAGCTCTCTGTCGTACCTGAGTAAATTGCCGTTTGACTGCCTGAAAATTGATCGCGCGTTCGTCGAAATGTTGGATAGGGAAACAATCGACACGTCCATTGTCGCTGTGATCATCAATATGACCAAGAGCCTGAAAATAGAGCTGGTGGCAGAAGGCGTAGAAACACCGGAGCAAGCTAATATGCTGAGTGAGTTAAGCGCTGAAACTTATGGGCAGGGCTTTCTATTCAGCAAAGCCGTTGCGTACGAAAAATGGCCTACCAAAATGACATGTGAGTGATGGTAATTTCAGCTCCCCCAATAAAACAACAAAGGAATAGGGAATTCTTGATATGTTAATTAGTTAAGAGGACATTGGCTTTAAGAAACCCCAATACTTTCAAGACTGGGTTTTTGACTCGGCTGATTAGCATAATGCTTGCGCCCAAGTAGAGCGAGCCGGTTTACTCGGAAACAACCAAGCCATTCAGGAGGTATTGCGTCCCTCAAAACCGACGCGAACATCCGGTTTCAGATTGCCTGACGGTTAAGCGCTTTACTTGCCTCTAATCCCAACTACTCAACATCGGCCGCCTGTATTTTTTCTCAAGATCATAAATTTAGTGAGATTTGATTCGAAATCTAGTGACTGACTCGATTGTTGCCTTTTTGATAAATCTGGCTTTATTACAATGAGTTACCTAAAGACAAATGTTGTTTCTCTCACTTTCTTTCTCTAATGAAGACTGTCCCAATGTTTCACACCTCCAAACACTTTCAACGATGTTTAATCGCCAGCTTTAGATTTATTAATTTCCGTGATAAATTTATCCAAAGATGAAACATTATCAAAAATCAAAAAATAGTACTCCTCATCATATGAAATAGTTATCGTTTTACGTTCATTGATGAATATGAGATTAAAAGAATCCAGAAAATTTTTTTGAAAAACCCCCGGTTCCTTTTCCAAACAAGAAAAAGTGCCAATAGTCCACGTTACTTTCTTTCCAACTACTGGCTTGATGTTTAACCTTTTTTCACAGATATCAACACTTTTTGCTGTTTTTCTAATTAAAAAAAATTGCCCCATCAACTTCAATAATGCATATAGGTAAGCAAAAGAAAAGAAATAGAAGCTGATATTAAATTCATCTTTAGGCCAAAGAATAGCCGCAAATAATCCTAGAGATAGAATGAACACTATCACTTTGAATTTTCTCTCAATACCATCAAGAAAGTGAAATTCAGTCACCTACTCTCCCCCCTACAATTGAACCAATTGTGGAAAAGTAAAAATCAAATTGAGCTGATAACAAACCTCCAGCCCCCCCAGAAAGGAAAGATCCGACACCAGCACCATACGCTGCACCAGCAAACGAACCAAAATTGAAACAACTATAGCTCTTCCCATTTCTGGAAAGTCCGAGCAATTGACCATAGCCATTACCAAATGCTGCAGCACCAACAGGGCCAAAGGCAGCCCCACCAATAGCGCCAGCTACAGTAGATTCAAGTATTGTATCAAAATTACCACCTTGAACCCATGAACCCAATCCACCATTAATGCCTCCTATAATACCACCTATTATTGGCAAGGGGAGGTTGCCATTTGGGTCAACTAGTCCTACCGGATTACCATCCACATATGAATATAGGTTAAGCCCCCCCTTCTCATGAAGTGGGTCTCTATTTAGCCAAGTGCGACTATAAGGGGAATAGAATCGATAGCCAAAATAAACCAGTCCACTTGCGAAGTCACTTCGCTTCGTTGAAAGCCTATATGGTTGTGTAGACCAAGTATCACTCCCAGTTTGTCCGAAAGGTGTATAATTAGAGTTACCAGTCATTTCACCAGATTTGTTAAGAACTCTACTAACATTGCCTATGTAGTCGTAAATGTAAAATCTACTTGTATCTCCCGCCTTAGAAATCAAGAGCCCACCGATGCCGCCGAGTGAGTTTAAGTCCCATACAAATTCAATTTCAATATTACCGTTTTCATCCCTTTGCTGTAATTCAACCAAGCCAAGACGAACAAATCTTTTCACTTTATCGGGTTGACCATCCTTCATAAGTTCATATTGAACAAGCATACTTGAATGGTCATAACCAAAGCGCTCGGAGTAACTCACTCCATCTTTTTGAAAATCAATTTGAACAAGCCTATTTTCCGCATCATAAACTGCTTGATAAGGGATATCATCGGCCAATAAACCTTTGGTTGGATTCCCATCTTGGTCATACTCGAAAAGACTTGGCTTCCCTTGCCATTTTGTGATTTGGTTGAGGTTATTATACTCAGCATGAGTGTTTTGAGGTTTATAAAACTCACTCGTTCCTGCTTGGCTTTTGACTTGGCCCGCTTGGTTGTAGCCATATTGATAGTCAGCAATCACATTATCATTTAATGTATATTTAATCTGGTTCAAGTCCGCGCTACTATTTAATGTGCTTTCCTTTCTGATTCCATTCGGGTAATCCAAAGCAAATTTTAGATTGGAGTCTGATAGGTCATAGTGATATTTAAAGACGTTTCCTAATGCCGTTGTATTAGCAATACGACCCAAAGAGTCATATTCGTAAATGGCATTTTCCTTGCCATTAACCAAAATGCCAGTAACTTGCTTTTGTGATGAGTATTTAATTTCAATGTTGTCTTGTGCTAAAGGCCCGTCTATGCCAGATAAGTAGCCATCATTTGTGAAACTATATGTTGTCGTCCCAAATTGATCTGTAGCAGTCTCAATTCGGCCAAATACATCATATGTATATGATACAGGTGGTGTATCATCAGAATAATCGATATTGACAAGCTGCCCTAAGTCATTATAAGTCAGACGCTTTTCAATACCTCGAGCATTAACTATCTTTTGTACTCTACCCTGTCTGTAGCTCATCTCCAACTGACTGCCATCGGCATAGGTCTTCTTTAGCAGTTTACCTGTATCAGAATACTCAAACTTGGTTGTGTTTTGGTTTGCATCTGTAAGGCTGGTTAACCGACCGGACTTATCTCTACCCAAATTAATTTCTGAATCGTCAGCTCGACGAACCTCGGTGAGGTTTTTATTGTTATCATAGCCGTATTGTGTCTGTCGACCCATAGGAAGCGTCTTCGATTGTAACAACCTTGGACACGCCCCAAACTCATATTCGACAACTCGATCTCCCGGATATCGCACACTGGTAACAGTATCAATATCATTATATGTGAAGTGAGTGCTATAGCCGATATAATCAGTTGCGGTAACCACTCTCCCCAAACTATCTCTTGTCAAGGTAGTAATACTTTCGCCATTTTTAGATAAGCCAACAAGATAACCACTTAGGTCATATTGATACTCAGCAACTTCACCATCACTTGATGAAATTTTTTTGGGATTTCCATCATCATTATATTCAAAGGTAGTCGTTAACCCCGAACCGTTATCCCAAGAAATTACCTGCCCTTTATCATCGTATCGGAACGTTTCTGTTATTAGTCCATTAGAGACTGATAGAATATTTTCATTCTCATCATACTCATATGTCGTTTCTACACCACTGGTGTTAGTTTTCGAAGACAAGAGTCCATTATCATTCCAAGTGTATTTCTCGGTTCTCCCATCTGAGTACTCTTTTGTTGATAGATACTTATTATCACCATAGTTAAACCTAATCCAAGTATCATCTTGGTAGTCGATTTTCGAAATTCTCGAGTAACTATCACTATAACGTTTATAGCTATAAGTTACTTTTGGAACATCAAAATTGTAGTTATTATTATCAGGGCCTAAATATGGCTTATAGTGCTCAGGTGCAGTGTAATATGTATTACCATTAGCAGAGTTATAGAAGTATTCAGACTTGTTATTTTCAGGATCAGTAATAGTCAGTCTTATACTCTTGCCCAGTTCCTCGCCTGGCGCAGGGTATACAGTATCTCTAATAGCATTTTCATCACCAATCTCAATATAGAAAGATGTCTTACCAAGAGCATTCTCAATGTACTCAATGTAACCTCTATCATCATACCCAATGTCTGCTGTGTACCCTTCCATGTCAGTAATTGAGGTCAGATTACCATCAACATCATAGGTCATGTTTGCCGATCGCCCGTAAGGGCCTGTAACACTGATAATTTTACTGTTTGAATACGAGAAATGTGTTCTCCTACCTAAAGAGTCCTCTACAGCTGTCAATTGCCCATTGCTGAAATGGCTTCGACTTATCAGCCCATTTGGACCCCCACGCTCTGTTAATCTAAAAGTTTCATCAATTTTATATTGGTAAAGGCTGTAGTAACCATTAGGTTTTATGATTCTGTAGCCTAAATCTGTTTTCTCTATTTCAAATGTATTCTGAATTTCAGATTCAAGTTGAATGTTATCTGAAATTCTATATTTTCCATCGTCACCTTTTTCGTAAAGGTCGATTCTGCCATTCGCCAGTGTTAGTGCAACATTGCCATCTTCTGTCTCTGTAATTTGGTTACCGTACTTGTAGCTCCATCGACTACCTACAACGCTGTTTTTATCTTCATTTGCGAGTACATTGTAGGTAAGGCTAAATTCAACACCATACCCATTTGGGGAGCTGAGCCAAAAAGGAGTGTCTCGAACCACCAAATTGAGATTACGAACATCAACGTGCCAAACAGGGGCACCGCAGTCATCATTATTGTTATCGTCACCACCATCACTATCACCTCCTCCAGAGCCGGCTTCACCAGACCCAGTTTCGGAGCCAGAACCACCACCGCCTAGCCATGAATTCGGAGGACTAAAGTCTAAATTACATGACTGAAGCATAAGTATCACAATTAGCAGTACCGTCAGGAAGATTGCCCACATATTTCTATTTCCTTAAACCTACTTTTAATTTTTTTGTTTTAATAAATCATCCGCAGACAACAGCGCATCAAACGCTCCGGTCGCCACGTTCTCTACCCAGCGCCCTTTCGCACGGCTGAAGTCGTAGTACGCCAACAAATCGGCTTCACCCGCCACCGG
>NZ_JAALDL010000039.1 GCF_011045095.1 Grimontia sedimenti | reverse complement strand
ACATCACATGCTCTTTAAAAATCTGGAAAGCTGACTAAACAAACTCAATGAGTTTGTTTGTAAAAGTTCTCAAATGTTGACTCTACGGAGTTAACACCAAACACATTCAAGTGTTCTTGGTTTCATCCTTCCTCGGAAGTGATGAACAATATTTGAGTCCGGCGAAATCGTTCATCGCTTTATGTTTCCGCTTTTTAAGAAAAAGCAGAGGCAAAAAGGGTGAACATGTTCTTATTAGAACACCTTGGTTGTTTGAACATACGAAACCTCTTGGGGTTGTATGGTTAAGTGACTAAGCGTACACGGTGGATGCCTTGGCAGTCAGAGGCGATGAAGGACGTAGTAACTTGCGATAAGCCCAGATAAGGCAGTAACAGCCATTTGAATCTGGGATGTCCGAATGGGGAAACCCACTGGCATAAGCCAGTATCCCACACTGAATACATAGGTGTGTGGAGGCGAACTCGGGGAACTGAAACATCTAAGTACCCGAAGGAAAAGAAATCAATTGAGATTCCGGCAGTAGCGGCGAGCGACCCCGGATTAGCCCTTAAGCGTTTTATGAGTTAGTGGAAGCCTCTGGAAAGTGGCGCGATACAGGGTGATAGCCCCGTACACGACGGCTTATTTAACGTGAAAACGAGTAGGACGGGACACGTGTTATCTTGTCTGAAGATGGGGGGACCATCCTCCAAGGCTAAATACTCCTGACTGACCGATAGTGAACCAGTACCGTGAGGGAAAGGCGAAAAGAACCCCTGTGAGGGGAGTGAAATAGAACCTGAAACCGTGTACGTACAAGCAGTGGGAGCCTACTTGTTAGGTGACTGCGTACCTTTTGTATAATGGGTCAGCGACTTACGTTATGTAGCAAGGTTAACCGTATAGGGGAGCCGTAGGGAAACCGAGTCTTAACTGGGCGAATGAGTTGCATGACGTAGACCCGAAACCGAGTGATCTAGCCATGGGCAGGTTGAAGATTGAGTAACATCAATTGGAGGACCGAACCGACTAATGTTGAAAAATTAGCGGATGACTTGTGGCTAGGGGTGAAAGGCCAATCAAACTCGGAGATAGCTGGTTCTCCCCGAAAGCTATTTAGGTAGCGCCTCGGACGAATACTACTGGGGGTAGAGCACTGTTAAGGCTAGGGGGTCATCCCGACTTACCAACCCTTTGCAAACTCCGAATACCAGTAAGTACTATCCGGGAGACACACGGCGGGTGCTAACGTCCGTCGTGGAGAGGGAAACAACCCAGACCGCCAGCTAAGGTCCCAAAGTTATCGCTAAGTGGGAAACGATGTGGGAAGGCTCAGACAGCCAGGATGTTGGCTTAGAAGCAGCCATCATTTAAAGAAAGCGTAATAGCTCACTGGTCGAGTCGGCCTGCGCGGAAGATGTAACGGGGCTAAGCGATACACCGAAGCTGCGGCAGTGCCATTTATGGTATTGGGTAGGGGAGCGTTCTGTAAGCCGTTGAAGGTGGTCTGTAAGGGCTGCTGGAGGTATCAGAAGTGCGAATGCTGACATGAGTAACGACAAAGGGGGTGAAAAACCTCCTCGCCGGAAGACCAAGGGTTCCTGTCCAACGTTAATCGGGGCAGGGTAAGTCGGCCCCTAAGGCGAGGCCGAAAGGCGTAGTCGATGGGAAACGGGTTAATATTCCCGTACTGCTGATAACTGCGATGGGGGGACGGAGAAGGCTAGGTGGGCCTCGCGACGGTTGTCGAGGTTCAAGTGCGTAGGTGGGTGTCTTAGGCAAATCCGGGACGCTATACACTGAGACACGATGTCGAGTCACTACGGTGATGAAGTCATTGATGCCATGCTTCCGGGAAAAGCCTCTAAGCTTCAGGTTATCAGGAACCGTACCCCAAACCGACACAGGTGGTCGGGTAGAGAATACCAAGGCGCTTGAGAGAACTCGGGTGAAGGAACTAGGCAAAATGGTACCGTAACTTCGGGAGAAGGTACGCTCTCGACGGTGAAGTCCCTTGCGGATGGAGCTATTGAGAGTCGCAGATACCAGGTGGCTGCAACTGTTTATTAAAAACATAGCACTGTGCAAAATCGAAAGATGACGTATACGGTGTGACGCCTGCCCGGTGCCGGAAGGTTAATTGATGGGGTTAGTTTTCGGACGAAGCTCTTGATCGAAGCCCCGGTAAACGGCGGCCGTAACTATAACGGTCCTAAGGTAGCGAAATTCCTTGTCGGGTAAGTTCCGACCTGCACGAATGGCGTAATGATGGCCACGCTGTCTCCACCCGAGACTCAGTGAAATTGAAATCGCAGTGAAGATGCTGTGTACCCGCGGCTAGACGGAAAGACCCCGTGAACCTTTACTACAGCTTGGCACTGAACATTGAGCCTACATGTGTAGGATAGGTGGGAGGCTTTGAAACACAGACGCCAGTTTGTGTGGAGCCGACCTTGAAATACCACCCTTGTATGTTTGATGTTCTAACTTAGGTCCCTAATCGGGATTGAGGACAGTGCCTGGTGGGTAGTTTGACTGGGGCGGTCTCCTCCCAAAGCGTAACGGAGGAGCACGAAGGTGGGCTAATCACGGTCGGACATCGTGAGGTTAGTGCAATGGCATAAGCCCGCTTGACTGCGAGAATGACGGTTCGAGCAGGTGCGAAAGCAGGTCATAGTGATCCGGTGGTTCTGAATGGAAGGGCCATCGCTCAACGGATAAAAGGTACTCCGGGGATAACAGGCTGATACCGCCCAAGAGTTCATATCGACGGCGGTGTTTGGCACCTCGATGTCGGCTCATCACATCCTGGGGCTGAAGTCGGTCCCAAGGGTATGGCTGTTCGCCATTTAAAGTGGTACGCGAGCTGGGTTTAGAACGTCGTGAGACAGTTCGGTCCCTATCTGCCGTGGGCGTTGGATGATTGAGAGGGGCTGCTCCTAGTACGAGAGGACCGGAGTGGACGAACCTCTGGTGTTCGGGTTGTCACGCCAGTGGCATTGCCCGGTAGCTAAGTTCGGAATCGATAACCGCTGAAAGCATCTAAGCGGGAAGCGAGCCTCAAGATGAGTCATCCCTAGGACTTTAAGTCCTCTAAAGGGTTGTTGGAGACGACGACGTAGATAGGTCAGGTGTGTAAGCGCTGCGAGGCGTTGAGCTAACTGATACTAATTGCCCGTGAGGCTTAACCATACAACACCCAAGGGGTTTTGACGGACTC
>NZ_JAALDL010000038.1 GCF_011045095.1 Grimontia sedimenti | reverse complement strand
GATTGTTACCGGTCCCGATGGCGAGGAAATCTTCTGTGATGAACATGGCAGGGTGAAGGTGCAGTTCCCCTGGGACCGTTATGGCAACAGTGATGATGCGTCAAGTTGTTGGGTACGGGTCTCTCAGGGCTGGGCGGGCGGTCAGTATGGCATGATGGCCATTCCCCGCATCGGTCATGAGGTAATTGTCTCTTTCCTTGAAGGTGACCCGGACCAGCCGATTGTCACCGGGCGTACGTATCATGCCACCAATGTACCTCCCTACCCGCTGCCTGCCAACAAGACGCGCACGGTGCTTAGAACCGAAACCCATCAGGGGGAAGGTTTTAATGAGCTTCGCTTTGAGGACCAGGCGGGGCAGGAGGAAATCTATGTCCATGCCCAGAAGGACATGAACCTGCTGGTTGAGAATGACCGCAAGGACAACATCAAACATGACCTCCATCTGGATGTGGAGAATGAAAGGTTCCAGCATATCAAGGTGGATGACCACCTCACTGTCGATGGGCAATCCAAAGAGCATGTGAAAGGTGGTATCAGCCTAACAGTCGATACCTCACTGCACATCAAGCAAGGGAAGAAACAACTGCTTGAAGCAGGCACTGAAATTCACCACAAAGCGGGCGACAAAGTCATCATCGAAGCAGGCACTGAAATTACCGTCAAAACCGCCTCCGGTTTTGTAAAGCTGGACCCTGCAGGGGTTCATATTTCAGGTCCTGTCGTGAACCTCAACTCTGGAGGCAGTGCGGGAAGTGGCAGTGGCGCAGCACCTGCAATGCCAAGCATTTCAAGCTTACTGACCAGTGAAATTGTCCCAAACTGGGTCGAATTTGAATATATAGATCCTGACATGCAGCCTTTCGCCGACACCCCTTATCGCGCCATTTTGAGTGATGGCACCGAAGTATCAGGAACGCTCGATGGTGATGGTTATGCCCGTATTGATGAAGTTCCGTCTGGTCCAATCCGCGTTTATTACGATCCAGATGATGAGTTTGAAGATTTAGAACGTGAGCCTATCGACTCTCTCGGCGGGAAAATAGACAAGTTGCTGGGAGGTGCTGGCTAATGTGGGGCAATGATGTATTCGAGTACCTTTACAACAACCTCGAGTCTGCTTACAACGCAGGTGAGGATTATGTTTCGCGTAAGGCGCAGGAAGCTTACGACGCCACGATTGGTGCTGTGGAATGGATTTGGGAAGCCCTTCAAGGTGATTTCAACACCAATCAAACCACGGGACAAATTGCTGCTAATGCTGTTCTTGGCCTGATCCCAATTGTCGACCAGGTACTGGATTGTAGAGACCTCATTGCCAACTGTCGCCAAATCTACAAAGACCGCACTAACACCGCCGCTTGGGTGGCGCTTTGTCTGACCCTGGTAGGCTTAATACCAAGCCTGGGTTCAGCGATCAAAGGGGTTTTAAAAATCCTCTTCCTGTTCGTCCGCAAAGCAGGGGGTGACGTTGCCAAAGCTATCCGACCCGCCATGGCGCCTATCCTGTCGTTCCTTGGTAACGAAAAAGTGCGCCGAATTCTCGGTATTTCGGATGTCAGCGTAATTTTGCGTCAGGTTGCCGACAAGCTCAGCAGCATTCGTGGAGAAGTGACAGTCAGCAACCTCAAATCGCTGCTGGATTCTGCCGTGCAAACGCTTACTGATGTCGTCGGTAAGATCCGTTATTTCGCTCCGGGCGATGTCAAGGTATGGCTTGATGAAGCGGTCCTCATAGTTCGTTGGGTTCAAGACGCTGCAGATCGTATGCTTGCCCCCGCTCTAGCGCCGGTTCAACGTATTCTAGATGGCATTGAAGATGCACTTCGCAAGCAGGCGGACGAATACTCACCAAACTATCGTGCAGACGTTAATGCACGCACTGTGCATGAACTCGACCCAAGCGTCGCCGCTGTTAACCCTCGCATTCTGACCCGAACTCAGAAAGGGCTTTATGGCGAAATTATCAGTGATAATTACATGCTCAATCAGGGTCACCGCAACATACTACCGGACAATCGTCAGGTTCGTGCGTTAGAGGATGTCCCACGCGGTCGGGGCATCGACGGCATCTATGAAAATGCTAACCCACCACCCCCTTATATCGTGACCGAAACAAAATATCGTACAAATTCAGGTCAGTATATTGATTCAGATGGCGTTGCCAGTAATAGTCTACTTTCTACTACTCGAGGTTCGAACGGTTATCCGGCATCTAAACAAATGAGTGATGCTTGGATTCAGCCCAGACTTGCCGATGAAGTCGGCCGTGATGTTGCTGATGACATCATGGATGAAGGCTATGACAGATGGCTGATGATAGTTGATGAGACTGGTGAGGTAGTGAACATTACAAGACTGGATGCCAATGCAAGAAGCATTGAAGAGGTTATGAGATGACAGGGCAAGCGCCAAATTTTAACCAATTGCGAAGGGATGCGTTTCTGGAAGAAGCTGTTTATGAAGAGCAGCACGCGTACTTCACAAAAGACAACGCTAAGCGTTATGGCAGATTGACTGATGAGACTAAAGATATTGTCCATCGCGCTGGCATTAGCTGGTCACTCTCTCTCGCCAAATTTGAACACGTTTTACTCGAGTATTCTCGAGGTACAAATCTTGAAAGCGTCGAAGAATTAGTTAAAGCAGCATTTCAAGATCTATTTAGACACAAAGAACAATTCCCGTTCAAAGTGCTAAATTATTGGGAGCCAGACGGTTATCAGTTTCTCCTATGGCTTGTCAGCCTTGCCGTTTTAACAGGCAATAGAGATGCGCTGCTTCTTATCGCACGTATGACAGGCAAAAATCCAGCTGACGGTGATGACAAATGCATCGTTCAGTTTTATACCCGTGTTGGCCTTCAAGGACTTCCTCGCCAAGATTCACTGGTTTTTGAAAAGCCCTACAAAGATTTCTACGATGCCATCAAAGGTGATGGCGCTTCCCCAACTAAAGCTGAGCGTCAGCAGTCGATGAACGCGTACTTAAAAGGCTGGTATCAGGGGATGAAAAACTGTTATTGGCATAACCGACACAAAGGCAGACACGCCACTCACTTCGGTTATTGGTCACTTGAATCTGCGGCAGCTACCCTGCTCTTTGACCTTGATGACAGCAGCTACAGGAAGTCGCTTTACTATCCAAAAGACTGGGTCGACTATGCCCGTGAAAAGGGTGTCGGTTCGCTGTTCTCAAATGAAAAATTGCCTTTCCACCATCTAGCTCTTCCAAATGATGAAGTGCCAGTATCAGCAGAGTGGACATCCAACCTGAGTAACGAAGTCTTTCAACTTGAAACAGGTGAGCGATTTGGCGGAAACACAGAAAACGAACACGGTGATGCCGTGGTTTGGATCAGCCGATGATCAGATTCTTAGCTGCATCCTCTATTTTTCTGGTCTCATCAGTCTTCGCGTCAATGGAAGGAAGCTACTCCACACCTGCCGACTCATCGACATCTCAACAATATGTCGTGGGTGTGTTTAGCGGTAAGCTCGCCATCGAAAATGATGGAGACATCTACCTCGCGAAAGAAATGGATAGGACTGAAAGAGCAGAGTTTGCAGAGTATCTTATGATGGGTAGTTCGGAGCTGAATGACGCGAAGTGCCTGGTGACACCCTCTAAAGACCTCGCGTTAATCGAAAAGGCTGCTTCTTCCGCCGGTGCTGATGTCGCCGAGGTGACGGCATCCGGTGAATCCGCCCTGAAATTCGTTGATGACCAGAACCAAAAGGCCATTATCACGCTCGCGCCGAAATACAAGATCCGCCAGATACTCTGTGCTTCGGAAACAGAGATTGAGCTCGCTAAAAGTAAGATTTTCTTCTTTAGCAGGCTGTTGGGTATTATCCCTTTGGTTAAAAACTAAGAATTTAATAAGGAATAAGTCATGGGAAATGCAGTTCGACTGGGGGATACGGGAACAGACCACGATGGTTTCCCACCAACGCCAACGACCGCTGGCTCTGGCACAGTCAAAATTGATGGTATCCCAGTTTGCCGTTTGGGCGACCCACTTGCGCCTCATGACAAACCCAAGCACCCTCCACATGGCCGCAGTATTGCGGCAGGTTCAGCGACGGTTTTTGCTGATGGAAAACCCGTAGCAAGAACGGGAGACCCAGTAAGCTGCGGTGGCATGGTTATTGGCGGCGGCACAGTAAATATCGGTTAAACCTGTTGTATTACTCCTACCTTTCTTAGTTTATCTTCCCAAACTAACCGCCTGATCTCTGAATATATTGGGCGGCATCAACCTCCACCAATTCAGATACCTAGCCCCAGTAACTTCTCATTTCACTTCAAACCAACCTGACCAATCCGGCCAAATCTTGCTCGCTGAGCAACTTTTCGCCCAACCCACAAGCAATACCTTGCTCTCCCTTTTTCTGGAGTCGGCTAAGTCTCTGTTTTCATTAAA
>NZ_JAALDL010000037.1 GCF_011045095.1 Grimontia sedimenti | reverse complement strand
TACAGATTGCTGCAGTCAGAGTGGTTTTACCGTGGTCAACGTGGCCGATAGTACCAACGTTAACGTGCGGTTTCGTACGTTCAAATTTTTCTTTAGACATGACAGTCCCTCTAAGCACGGTATTTTGGTGGTTTAACGACCACACATACAACAAACGGATTTTTGTTGAGTATATGACAAATGGCTTGAAGTAACTTTGGGGAGAAAGAGTGGTGCTGATACCCAGATTTGAACTGGGGACCTCACCCTTACCAAGGGTGCGCTCTACCAACTGAGCTATATCAGCACTATAAGATTGGAGCGGGCAGCGGGAATCGAACCCGCATCATCAGCTTGGAAGGCTGAGGTAATAGCCATTATACGATGCCCGCTTTCAGTTTCTCGTAGAGCTATTCAAACTATTTGAAATAGTGGTGGTGGGAGAAGGATTCGAACCTTCGAAGGCGGAGCCGTCAGATTTACAGTCTGATCCCTTTGGCCACTCGGGAATCCCACCAAATTGTTCTTTTTTGTCGTAATGGTGCCGGCTGCCGGAATCGAACTGGCGACCTACTGATTACAAGTCAGTTGCTCTACCAACTGAGCTAAGCCGGCGACAAGTGCTGCGCATTCTATTCAATGATTTTTAGCGTTGCAATAGGTAATTTAAAAATTTCACCCAAATAAGATCTTATGGGGCATTAATTCACCAATTTGCTCCGTTTTTTAGCTAGATGGCGCAGCGTTAAATCCCCTCCATACTTCCACAAACCGCATCGATAAGGTATTGTCGCTCTCCTTAACACACAGATTCATCCAGAGCATGAGTGATTTACTAACTCCATATTTGTCGTTCGACCGTGAGCAATGGTCAGAATTGCGCGACTCAGTGCCAATGACGCTTGACGAGACCGATCTCGAAAAGCTGCGTGGTATTAACGAGCATTTGACGATGAATGAAGTGCGGGATATCTACCTGCCGCTTTCGCGATTGCTGAATTTGTACGTCAAGGCACGAAAAGGCCGTACCCAAGTCCTTGAGCACTTTTTGGGACAAAAAGACAATAATGTTCCGTATGTGATTGGTATTGCTGGCAGTGTGGCAGTCGGAAAAAGTACAACTGCACGTTTGCTGAAAGCACTGCTGGAACGCTGGCCTGAACACCCAAAAGTCGAGCTCATCACCACTGATGGTTTTCTTCATCCCAACAAGACCCTCAATGAGCGTGGACTGATGAAGAAAAAGGGATTTCCAGAGTCTTACGATATCCGTGGTCTGGTGCAGTTTGTTGCCGATGTGAAATCGGGGAAATCAAGGGTTGAAGCGCCCGTCTATTCGCATCTGGTCTATGACATCACTGAAGACACCAAAGTCGTCCAACAGCCGGACATTTTGATCGTGGAAGGTCTGAATGTATTGCAAAGTGGTATGGATTACCCGCACGACCCTCACCGCGTTTTCATCTCAGACTTCTTAGACTTTTCTATCTATGTTGATGCCGACAGCGAACTGCTGAAAACCTGGTATATCGAGCGCTTTATGGCGTTCCGTAAAGGTGCGTTTCAGAACCCAACGTCCTATTTCCACCACTACACCAAGCTTTCGCATGATGAAGCAGTTCAGACAGCATCAGGTATTTGGGAAGAGATTAACGGTAAGAACCTGGAAGAGAACATTCTTCCTACGCGAGAGCGTGCTGGCTTAATTCTCCAGAAAGGAACCAACCACGCGGTTCAAACCGTTAAAGTTAGGAAATAGCTTAGTCGTCAGCGCGCAGACTGATCTCTCCGCCGAGATATGGGGTAATGCCATTTTCGGTTTCGAGCAGCAAAGCCCCTTGCTCATTGATCCCGCGAGCAATCCCCTTAACCACTCGCTCACCCAGCAGTAATTTCACCGCACGCCCCTGGAAGTTGTCATAGCTGTCCCAGCGTGGCACGAATCCTGCCATTCCAGTCTCTTCATATTGCTTCAGCGCTTCTGTTACGCCATTTATTAAAGCGGCTGCCAAAGCGTTTTTGTCGGGGAGTGGATGACAAGCATCCTGAAGATTTGCCCAGCTTTGATCCACTTCTTCCGTTTCAGGCATCGAAACGTTCAGTCCCATACCAATAACCAAATGAGCGGCATCGCCAGCCTGACCTGTCATTTCTACCAAAATGCCGGCAAGCTTCTTGTCATTCCAGTAAAGGTCGTTCGGCCACTTCACTTTGACGCCTTCAGCACCCAGTTTCTGTAAAGTCTCAGCCATGGAAACACCCACAACAAGGCTTAATCCCATCGCGGCAGCCATGCCTGCATCCAATCGCCAATACATGGAAAGGTAGAGGTTGGCACCAAAAGGAGAAAACCATGCCCTGCCACGACGTCCGCGGCCTGCCTGTTGATACTCGGCAAGACAGGCAGAACCAGACTCCAACTGACCTACGCGATCCAAAAGATGCTGGTTTGTAGAGTCAATCACGGGGATAAGCTCAAATGCGGGAACGTTTAGTTGCGCGTTTAGCGCGCCTTCATCAAGGAGATTAAGCGGCGCAGGCAGGCAATAGCCTTTCCCCTGAACACGGAACACATCCACACCCCACTGTTGTAGAACCTTGATGTGTTTGCTGATTGCAGCTCGGCTCATACCGAGCTCTTCACCCAATTTTTCGCCCGAGTGGAACTGACCGTCTGCCAGCATTTTTATAAGTGCCAGGCGGGGCGTATTATCTAGCGCTGGCATATTGCCTCCAATGTGGTCTCTTGTGTCGCACCCATGAAGCGAACCTCATGTTCAAGCAAGACGCCAAAACGTTGTTGAACAGTATCAACCACTTCTTTCGCGAGAGTCACGACATCACGGGCTGTTGCACCACCACTATTTACCAGCACCAATGCCTGCTTATCATGAACGGAGGCACCACCGACGCTTTTGCCCTTTAAGCCACACTGATCGATAAGCCAGCCCGCAGCGAGCTTCACTTCTGAGTTCGATACTTCAAACGATGGCATCTTTTCATTATCAGCTAAGAGAGATTTTATCTGTGTCTTAGGCACAACTGGGTTTTTAAAGAAGCTCCCAGCATTTCCTAACAGATTAGGATCAGGCAGTTTTTCACTTCGAATTTCGCAGACTTTATCAAACACCTCTTTGGCGGAAACGTCAGCCTTACTCGCCAAATCACCCAGTGCCCCATAACCTATCACTGGCTTCCAAGCTTTAGATAACTGGAAACCTACAGCAAGAATAATGGCTTTATCTTTGAGTTCACGCTTGAACACCGAGTCGCGGTAACCAAATTCACAAGCCCCTGCTCCCATGCGAATGATTTCGCCGGTTTCAAGCATCAGGACATCGACATACTCACACCGCTCATTCAGCTCAACACCATAAGCACCGATGTTCTGAATGGGAGCCGAACCTACAAGGCCCGGGATAAGCGCAAGATTCTCAAGACCAGGCATCCCCTGTTCAACTGTCCATTTCACCAAATGGTGCCAGTTTTCACCGCCAGCCACATGAAGGTGCCAATGCGAAGCTGTCTCTTCAACATCAATACCCATTAGGCGATTTAGAATCACGATCCCGTCAAAATCTTCGCAGAACAGAAGATTACTGCCTTCACCAAGGACGATCTTTGGCTCGTCAGCACGATCACGCCAGATCGTGATAAAATCTTCCGCGCTTTGCGCTTCAATAATGGCTTTGGCCTGAACATCAATACCAAAGGTGTGAAATGGTTTAAGCGATGTAGTAGACAGGATATTCATTCGGATCGCAGTTTCGTTTTGATAAAGTCTTAGCGATGTATACTACCCCATCCGCCTTGAATTCACAGTGATTTGATAACCATGGCCGACACACGATATGCCCTTCTCGACCCACTCCGTTTTCCACTGGTGGCTCGTTTTTATAAAACGCATTACCCAGCAGGGAAGCCGAAGAAAGACGAAATCATTTGGACGGCAGAAAATAGCAGCGGTCTTTTTGGTTCAGTTAGATTCAGGCAGTTTCATGACTTCCAGCTTCTGACTGGTATGCTTATTGCCCCCGATCAACGAGGGAAAAAGCAGGGAGAAGCTTTCCTCAATGCCGTTCAAACTCAGATCCAGACCAAGACTTGCTATTGTCTTGCGTATCGCTATTTAGAAAACCTCTACAAAGAGGCTGGATTTGAAGTGATCGAGGTCAGTAATCTGCCCGAAGAATTACGTGGCCGATACCAAAGCTACTGCAACAGTGGTAAAGATCTTATCCCTATGGGTCACAACTCAATGTCACAGTTGTAAATCGAGATAGCTGACACATCGATATCGCTGGAAATTGCACAATTTCTGGTACAATACAGGGTTTGATTTGCGTTAACACGACCCAGTGTCGAACTTAATGAGGCAACAATGGTTTCAGCTACTGCCAATAAGCAGTTGATCGATCAGCTCCCGAAAATTGCGCACCGTCCAGACCAGATGGAAACACTGCTCGATGCGACCACCTTCAGGGAGCGTCTGCTTCACGAAATAGCTCACGCTAAATATCGTATTTACCTTGTTGCCCTGTATCTGCAAGACGACGAGGCAGGGCGCAGTATCCTTGATGCGCTCTATGAAGCAAAACAAAAGAATCCGGTTCTGGATATCAAAGTACTGGTTGATTGGCACCGTGCCCAACGCGGCCTGATTGGCGCTGACAAGTCGGACGGTAACGCCGCGCTTTACCGCGAGTACGCTGAGAAATACCAGCACAAGATTGATGTGCTGGGCGTACCTGTGAGAAACAGGGAAGTCTTCGGCGTTCTGCACCTTAAAGGTTTTGTCTTTGATGATACCGTTATTTACAGCGGTGCAAGTCTGAATGATGTGTATCTTGCCCAGCATGACCGCTATCGTTATGACCGCTACCATGTCATCAACAACAAAACACTAGCCGATTGCATGGCAGGCTTTATCGGAAACACCTTGGCAGCCAGTTCAGCAGTCACATGCCTTGCACAGCCTAACCGCCCGGAAGTAAAAGCACTCAAGCCAGCTATCCGCGAATTACGCGCAAGACTGCAGGCAGCCAGCTATCAGTTTATTTCGCAACATATCAATGACGATCAAATTGGCCTCACGCCAATGGTGGGGTTGGGTAAACGTAAGAACTTCCTGAACATTCAGATTTGTCGTTTAATCGCCAGTGCTGAAAATGAACTCATCATATGCACGCCTTACTTTAACCCGCCGCGCAGTGTGACACGTGAAATAAGACTTGCCTTGCGTAGAGGTGTGAACGTCACCATTATCGTTGGCGATAAAACGGCGAATGACTTCTACATTCCTCCTAGTGAGCCGTTCAAAACGATTTCAGGTTTACCTTATCTTTATGAAATGAACCTGCGCAATTTTGCACGTCGTAATGAAGCCGCTATCGCCAAGCGTCAATTGAAAATCCACCTTTGGAAGCACGACGACAACAGCTTTCATCTCAAAGGGATTTGGGTAGACAGATCCTACATGCTACTGACGGGTAACAACCTCAACCCTCGTGCATGGAAGCTGGATCTTGAAAATGCCATCTTGCTTCACGACAAACGTCGTTTGCTGGAAGCGGAGGCCCAAAGGGAAATCGATACGATTTTGGAGCACACTCAGCTGATTGGCAGTTACAAGCAAATTGAAAAGCTGGAAGCTTACCCGCCTCAAGTACAAAGATTGCTCAAACGTATCAAGCGCATCAGGGCAGATCATCTGCTTAATCAGATACTTTAAGGAGTCAGACGTGATTGCTTCTATCGATGTGGACCCACAGAAGACCTTTACACCGATCTGTCCAGGCGAATTACCTGTGCACGGCGGAGATAAGATTGGTCCCGCGCTTAACGAACAGGCAACAAAGGCACAATTCCGCGTCCTCACAAAGGACGCGCATCCTGCCAACGCGGTATGGGTAGTCGACAGTCACGATAAGATGTTAGTTCCTTTGGAGCATGCCAATGCAGACCTTACTTGGGTATCCCATGCAGTACCTGGTACCGAAGGCTTTGAAACTATCCCAGAACTCCCTGAAGTAACTGAATATGACCATGTCATTTGGAAAGGTGTAGAGCCAAATCTCCACCCTTACGGTGCATGTTTCCATGATATTCAGGAAAAGCTCAGCACTGGCCTCATTGAGTGGCTTAGAGCCAAAGGTGTTACCACTGTATTAGTCGGTGGCCTCGCTACTGACTACTGCGTCAAAACCACTGCTATGCAATTAAAGATGCATGGTGGCTTTGATGTTTGGGTTAACCTAGAAGCTTGTCGAGGCATTGCTGAAGAAACAACTGAAACAGGTTGCGCTGAAATGCGTGATGCCGGTATCCACGTTATAGAAACGCTGGAAGAGTTCAGGGCATAACTCACTAAATGAGCCCCAAAGAACACCACCTGAGAAGGTGGTGTTTTTTTATATCTATTATTTGGAAGCTCCAGCGCTTTATTCACCATGAGCTGAGTACGTGTATGCTTGCTGTCAGTAATTGAGGTTAAAAAACAGGAGCGGTGGTAAATATGGAAAGATGTAGATGCAAAAAAGCCCTGACCGTCAGGTCAGGGCTTTCTCTAAATTAGAAGCCTGGCGATGTCCTACTCTCACATGGGGAGACCCCACACTACCATCGGCGCTGTTACGTTTCACTACTGAGTTCGGCATGGAGTCAGGTGGGTCCATAACGCTATGGTCGCCAAGCAAATTCTGCTAAGTCTTCACCTTTAAAAAAGGTAAAAACCAAAATCTTGGAAAGCTGTTTCTGTGTTCTCGACACATTCAATGTTCTATTTGAGTCCGTCAAAACCCCTTGGGTGTTGTATGGTTAAGCCTCACGGGCAATTAGTATCAGTTAGCTCAACGCCTCGCAGCGCTTACACACC
>NZ_JAALDL010000036.1 GCF_011045095.1 Grimontia sedimenti | reverse complement strand
AAACACATTTGAATACCTCAAACTTCCCGGCGCTGTTGTTCACGGAAATGTTCAATGTGAAGACGTCGCGAACGCCAATGAATGGCGATATCGAGGAGGATTAGACGAGCAGGAATACAACTTCGATGTGAATGATGCCGACCCGAACTTCGCTGGGGCGCGGCTTTTTGAAGGGTATGAGTATACCTATGGCAACCCACACAATGGCCTGCTAACCGGCGCAATTCAGAGATTGTCTGGTTTCAGCAGCACAACCTTTGTGAACGCCACGCTGCGAAGAAAAAATCACTACCATTTCTTCGAGCACAGCACACCGATTGATCGCATGGCCGACCCAATCCTTGCACAGCTTGATGAGTACCCGCAGCACGACGACAACGGACTGGCTCCTATCATCAATGAATGGGTCGATGGATATCTTCGCCTTTACTACCACTCTGACCAAGACGTTAAAGGCGATACGGAACTTCAGGGCTTCCTCTATGAAACAACGCATTATGGCAATAGATGAAGTCACCTACCCTGCGCACGTTATTCTGCGATACGAAATCGAACGCGATCTGATTGAAGGTGCCATTGAGGTTGATGACATTCCTGGCATCTGGAATCAAAAGATGGAGGAATATCTTGGTATCTCTACCGAAGGTAATTTCACTGATGGATGTATGCAAGATATCCACTGGACAGACGGCTCATTTGGCTATTTCCCAAGCTACACGCTGGGTGCTATGTATGCGGCACAGTTTATGGCAGCAATGCGCAAGACAATTGATGTCGACACCTGCCTGAAACAGCTGGAGATCGCGCCGATTAGCGAATGGCTGAAAGAGAACGTTTGGTCGAAGGGATCAAAGCTTTCAACAGATGAGTTAGTGACTCAAGCGACTGGTGAACCACTCAATGCTGAGCACTTTAAGCAGCATCTGATGGCACGTTACCTGGACAACTAGCAGCAGCTTACTCGCAATGCGCACTCTCCGTTTAGTTCAAAGGCAGGATCACCCTGCCTTTTTCTTTTCTCTTCTACACCTTTCTGAGCAATATCTGACCTCGTCCCAACAAGTAGTCCATTTTTTCCTCCAGGAAAATGGCCTTTCACAAACAACGCAGATTTTGGTTGGCAGGTGTGCCTTGTTACCCCGGTAACGCTTTGTCGCTTTCATCGCTGGTTGTACTGTGTTGGGCAATAACCACGACTAACCTCGACAGGACGCAACTTTTGATGCTTGGTTTTTCTTGCAGACACGCGTTTACGCCAGGCTTTGAAACTGCTCGGCTTTAGTGAACGACGCATCAAGCCAATGAGTAGAGGCTCTCCCAGACCAAACTGATTATCGATAGCTTCAAATGGCGTTCTGTCCTCCCACGCCATTTCAATGATTCTAGAAAGGTCTTCGTCACTAAAATCCATCAAATTTAGCTCCCGCAATACATGATTTGCCCTTTGAGCATCAGGATTGCTGCTCACTTGCCTGTTTGAATTCGTTGAACACATCTTCTGCTTCTGCGGTCAGTTTTGAATACATTCTGATGTCACCCCTTCTCTGGGCTTGCATCGCTTGTTCCAGCAACATCGAGTGTTTCTTCTTAAGTTTCTTTGCGGTTCTGTCTTTGAACAATGAAAACACGGCTCACTCCTTTAGATGTGGATTTGGTAGTACGGAAGCTCAGAAAGAATGGATTAACACTCTCTTTTTTAGGTGGTGGTTGATGAATATAAAATGCTTTAAAAAATACAAAAAATCGAAATTCATCGTTTTTAAAAAAGCTATATCCTCCAATAGAGACCATGCATTTCTCACCGTTATTTTATCGAACAAAAATTTTAAAGTTTAAGAACATCTCATACGTTAAAATTAGCTAGACATAGCTGTCCAATATAACCTCACCAGGTATTACAAATTAGAAAAACAATAATAAACTCCATTTTTTAACCCATTGCACCCACAAATAGAAAAATGATCCGATACTATTTACATAAACGCTACTAACAGAAAAACTGGAGAGGTCTCCCTGGCATAAGTAGGTTTAGGAGGATAAAAAATTGTGGCGAACAATGACATCATTTAAAACAATATTCGGCATAGATTTGAGGTCGCTGGCGCTATTCCGTATCGCTCTAGCAATATTAATTATGGTGGACCTCATCAGCAGAGCGCGCGATATTGAAGCCTTTTACACAGACGAAGGCGTTCTAACCCGCTCCGCGTCAATGGGATATGCTTCAGATTTTCGCTGGTCCATTTATTGGGCAAGTGGTAGTGAGTGGTTCGTCGTTTTGCTATTCATAGTCGCCTTTTTGGTGGCGTTTCTGTTACTCATTGGCTTTAGATCTCGGTTGATGGCTTTCATCAGCTGGATATTTTTGCTTTCCATTATGAATCGGAATGCTGTCCTAGGAGCTGGGGGCGACTCCCTACTTACCGTAATGTGTTTTTGGGCCATTTTACTGCCAATAGGAGCCAGATTCTCTATCGATTCAGCCCTAAATCGACGATATCAAACTGAACCGAACGCAGAACCCACAAGCCATAATTACTTCTCGATAGTGTCAGTAGGTGCATTACTTCAGGTCATGTACCTATATTTCTTCACTGCGATTTTGAAAACGGGTGATGAATGGCGTGTGACTATGGATGCAGCTTACTATGCTGTTCATCTCGATCAGATGGCGACTGTCTTCGGTGTTTGGATGAGAGATTTTCCAGCGCTACTGACACTTGGTACTTACTTCGTGTGGTACTTAGAAATTGTGGCCCTATTCCTAGTATTCTCGCCGATCTTCCATGTTCCCCTTCGTCTTTTCACTTTGGCGTTACTGGTCGCAATGCACACGACTTTCTTTCTCGCACTACATATCGTACTGTTCCCTTTTATCGACTTCATGTCGCTCAGCTTATTGATTCCTGGGGTATGCTGGTCTTGGGTGGCGAGAATTAATGATCGCGCTAAACGGAGAGACGTAACCATCTTCTATGATGAGGACTGCGGCTTTTGCAAAAAAACATGTCTGATCCTGAGAAGTTTCCTACTGCCAGAGAGCGTCAAAATACTGCCGGCCCAGACAAACCCAGACATTTATCCGATTATGGAACGTGAAAACAGCTGGGTGTTGCGTGACCATAAAGGCGGCCTGCATACCCATTGGAATGCCGTACAATACCTCTTTCGGATCTCTATTCTTTTCCGGCCAATCGGAACGGTAATGGGTTTGAAACCCGTCCTTAAAGCAGGCAACAGACTCTACGGATGGATAGCAAACAACCGAGCGACAATGGGTCAAATAACGGAACGCTTCCTTCCATACAGAGAGGTCAAAGAGCAGGCTAACTGGGTTGAAAATGGCCTTGGCCTGAGTACGCTTTATATCGTCACCTATTACAATATCGCAGGCATCCATCAATGGAATATCAAGTACCCTAAGCATGTTTCAGCCATTGCTGAAACACTCCGCCTTGATCAACGCTGGGATATGTTTGCTCCCTACCCTTTTAAGTTTTCACAGATGCCAGTCATTGAAGGGAAAACGCGCGGTGGTGAGATTGTAGATGTGTACCGTATGACTTTTGATGAACCGATACGCACATACCCGAAACTCTTATCTGCGGATTTCAAAAATTATCGGTGGCGGAAATACTTAGGAAGAATTTCCTCAACCAAAAACACCAAGGTTCTATCAGGATATGGTAACTATCTATGTCGACAATGGAATAAAGGCCCTGATGTCCCTAAAGACAAACAGCTCGCCATTTTTACCATAGAATTCGAGCGTTTAAAAAACATGCCAAACTACCAAAAACGTGTTCCATTGACGATTTCAGTATGGACTCACTGGTGTTTTAAAGAATATGCTATTAAGTAAGCAATAAAAATTATGATAGAGGGAGCTACAAAACACGGCTCCCTCTTTTTCAATGGTATAAACATATGCTTTTCCAAAACAATCCACGGTGATGTTCAACCACCGTTCAGAAAAGCATAAGCCTCTGTTTAATCGCCAAAAAAATAGTCTATACCAACCATAAGAGCATGGCTGTCGTACTTGTCTGTTTTATTGTCGCCAATGTCATCGATAAACTGGTAGCCCACACTAAGGTTTATGTTAGGTTCTAGCTTGTACTGAAGACCAACTTCAGTGAGAAGTGAAACCCCATTAGCGTTGAGGTTGGGTCGACTAACTTGCTTTTTTCCATGTCCCAGTAAGCCATCCCCATCTGACCATAAATAGTAAAGTCGTTTTCTAGATCCCACCCATAGCGCAAAGCCGCTTTTGCAAGATTTGTATTCACTTTTACGCCAGTTGCTTTAGCATCCAACTCCCCATGAAATTGATACCCTAGCAGCACGCTCCACTGAGGCCTAAACTGAATCCCTCCACTAATTTCAAAAATACCACTCTTTGGGTCACTACTATTATATGCACCATCATCAGCCACTTGATAACCACCATTAATACCAAAAAAATAGGTAGGGTATTGTAATGTGGGCTTGCTCATTTCTTCTGCTAAAGACCCATGGGATAGCAAAAATAAACTTAGGGCAGAAAACACCTTAATAGAAATCTTTGTTTTAAAGTTCATTATTTATCTCCTTAAAGAGATTTCAAACCAAGAATGAAATACATTAATTTAGCGCTACAAATATGAAAGGAGCCCTCATACCTCATCAATCATGCATGGACGAATTGAAAGATAAAGTAGAGGACTCGCTTGTTCTATAATTTGACCAATTTAATGTCTAATAGAGATAGACTTCTCCAGATCTAAATCCTGTACTAGAAGAGCCTTCATCAGGAGCACCAACAATGACATTGTTATTATCTGACACATCAACCGAGTTACCGAAGTATTCATTCCAATCTGGCATTGGTGACTTCAAATAGGCGCCTTGCGACCATTCACTGCCATCAAAATTGAAGAGGTATGCTGCGCCCGACTGTGGCGCTGACACATTTGGCGTACTATTAATACCTACGCTACTGGAATCCTCACGCCAAGCACCAACAACGAGCGATGTTCCATTCGGTGACATTGCAACGCTATTACCAAACCACATGCCACTATGAACCGTCGATGCTTTGACGTAAGCCTGTTGAGACCAAGAGTCAACGTTGCGTTGGAACACATAGGCTGCACCGGTATCACTGAGTGAATTGTTTGGTGTACTGTTAATGCCTGTTGTATTGGAATCTTCATACATAGCACCAACTGCCAACGTGTTTCCGTCAGAAGAAAGGCTCACTGACATACCAAACTGATCACCACCACCGGCGTTGGAAGCCTTCACATAAGCCTGTTGCGCCCAACTGCCATCACTGTTTTCAAATACATAGGTTGCACCAGCATTCGTCGAGGCATCGTTTGGCGTAGTGTTGATACCGGTTGTACTGGAACTTTCTCCAACCGCACCAACGGCAAGCGTATTGCCATCTCCGGACATCGTAACCGATTCCCCAAATTTATCTAAGCTTCCTGGATTAGAGGCTTTGATATATAGGTCTTGAGTCCAAGTGCTACCGTTAAAACTGAATAGATATGCTGCTCCAGCCCAGCGGCTTAACAAATTGTTGGAAATACTGTTGATGCCTGTAGTACTCGAGTCTTCTCCCGGCGCGCCGATGAGAACCTTATTACCATCCGACGACAACGCAACACTTCGGCCAAACCTATCATCAGAACCGGCATTGTCCGCTTTCAAGTAACGCTGAAATACCCATGCATCATTCTCAAAACGGTACACATAGGCGGCTCCCGAGTTACCTGAGTCGTTGTTATAGCAGCAAGAGGATGAGGATACACTCAAATTACTTCCGTCTTCCTGCGGTGCACCGACGACCAATGTATTGCCGTCTTCAGATAATGCCACTGCCCAGCCATAAAAATCATTTGCGTCAATATTGGGCGATGTCAGCAGTTCCTCTTGTTGCCATAAGCCATCTGTAAAGCGGAAGATATAAGCAGCACCTCGTGCGGTATTTTTATAAGGCGCGCCTGCGGCAAACACTGTACCGTCGCGTGAAATTGATACCGAATAGCCAAACCTCGCAGATTGACTAGGATCTGAAGCTTTAATGCTGGCGATCAAATCATTTGCATCGGTTGAAGACAAAGAGAGCAAGTTAGACGACGCAGAGCCTACGCTGTTTGTTGAAATAATAAAGAACTCTGAAGACAACGCAGACAAAGCACCCGTCATACCTATTGTTAGCTCCAGCGCCCCATCCGTTGTACCTAATGGTTCGCAGTCGTTATCAAAGTCTGCATTTTGACGGCAAACAGTGTATCCCGTGGCCAGCTCAGACTTTTCCCATTCCAGCGAAACAGGGAAAGTAAGCGTCTCGGACGAACCTGATTCCACAGTCAGAAGGTTAAAAGACTCAGGGGGTTGTGGGTTGAGGTATTGGTCAATAGCTGCCTGAGACCCACCGATAGTAATAACAATGTCTGTCGTCGTTACACCATCAGACGCTGTCACTTCAATGACATCCTGCACAACAGTGTCTTCACTGAAATCAGCCACCGCTGTATCATTCACCGTATATGTCCAAGTACCGTTGACAATCACCAAAGAACCGAAGTTACCCTCATAAGGCCCTGTGCCATCGAACGTTACCGAGGAGTTGTCCGAGTCAACGTCTGTGACGCCAATGCTGCCTGAGGCATCAAAGGAGGACATCGTAGCACCCAGCTCGGTATAAGTGAGTGTCGGGGTTTCTGCCGAGCCAGTTACTGTACTTGCGGAAGTACCTTTAACAAATGAACCCGACACTGGCACTAAAAATGCCGCGTATTCATTCGAGTCACTCCAAACATAGGGTGTTCTTCCGTTACCGTCCAAATCTACATAAATCTGCGCAGCAGTCACGACTCGACCCGAAAATCTGTACTTCGCTGTGTTCCAGACCATATAGGAATAGGTTTTGCCATCAATGATAACTCGCTGAGTATCATCAACCTCATATGTGTAAAAATTTGGATAGTCGATGCCACCTCGGTCGACCGTTGAATCATTATCGATAAACTGCAGGGTTGTTCCATCGGTGAGGATATTAATGCCATTAAAACCACTAATAATCGAATAGCCATCACCTCTCCTCCATCCTCTCACCTCATAGAGGTCACCCTCAAAGCCTTGATCGAGGAACAAGTTTATCTGAGCTGATGTATCTCCTGTCGCTACCGGCGCGTCATCAGAACCAACAATTGTGATAACAATCCGTTGGGATTTTCCGTCCGTCGCTTTTACAGTGAATGTGTCTTCTACTTTCTGGCCTTCAGCCAAAGCCTGGACCAGAACGCTGTCGTTGTTCAGGGTATATGTCCAACGATCCTCATTAAGGTTATACCAAGCACCGTCTTCGAGTAAGAATGTGCCATAAGTACCATCCACACTCTCGTATACCAACGAAGGAGAATCTGTAGAGTCAGGATCTGACACTGAGATCTTCCCTGTCACAGTCGATGACTCGCCGGGATCACGCTCAGTGACTTGACCTGAAAAATCACCAGATATGACCGAGTTGCTTGCCAGGAATGCATCAATCGCATCTTGAGACCCGCCGATAGTAATAACAATGTCTGTCGTCGTTACACCATCAGACGCTGTCACTTCAATGACATCCTGCACAACAGTGTCTTCACTGAAATCAGCCACCGCT
>NZ_JAALDL010000035.1 GCF_011045095.1 Grimontia sedimenti | reverse complement strand
CCATGCCCAGAAGGACATGAACCTGCTGGTTGAGAATGACCGCAAGGACAACATCAAACATGACCTCCATCTGGATGTGGAGAATGAAAGGTTCCAGCACATCAAAGCTGACGATCATTTAACGGTCGATGGCAACACCATGACACACGTTAAAAGTGACAAAACTATCGTCACTGACAGTTCCCTACATATTAAAGCGGGGGCCGCCCTGCTAAACGAAGCAGGCAGCGAAATCCACTTAAAGAGTGGTCATAAATCAGTGCTGGAGGCTTATACAGAAGTCACGCTCAAAGTCGGTGGCAACTTCGTGAAGATAGATCCTTCAGGCGTTCATATCGTGGGTTCTGTTATCAACATCAACTCGGGTGGCAGTGCAGGATCTGGCTCGGGGTTTGGTGGGGTAATGCCGATTTTGCCGGGTGGGGTTGAGGCAGAGAAAACTCCTGAAGAAACAGAGCCAGTCCTTTTTAGCGCAACTCAGTATGCTGCCAACCCAAAACTTATATCTCCCGATGCTTTTGCATATCTATCAATATCCGATCGCCCTTTGGCAAAAATGTGCCAGAAAAGGCCTGACGGTAGCTGTCCTCGATCAGATTGTCCTTGTTTAAGGAGAAGCTAAATGGGAGTTTCACTAGAAAGCTTCTTCCAAAATAGTGGTAATAGATATTGGATTGTAGCGGATCCGGTTCGAGTACCTGAAATCAAAAGTTTTTTGTATCAACACGAACCTAAAGCCGATGTCATCACCTTATTGAGTGACCCGGCATTTGAACACTTGAAGGAAGTATCTCCGATTGCTTCTCCCTTAGAAGCCACGTTAGAACTCAAAACACGTTTAATGAATGATGAAGTATTTTCTTCTAGCTGTATTTTTCTAAAGGCAGATACACAAGTAGAAAATGATCAACTCATCGAACACTTGCGCGCGTTGCTTACAGTAACAGTTGAAGAATACCTTACGTACTTTAGATATTACTCTTCGAGTTTTTGGCGCATGCATGCAAGCGATATCAACGAAAGAGATCTTAATTGCATACTAGGCCCTTTCTCTTCAATAGCTTGGTTTACATCAGAATCATCCTGTTTATCTGTCATACACCCAAAGCATGTTGATATAGAAAACCTTAAAAAAGCAACCTCTCCTATCCGCCTTCACTCGGCAGTTTTCAAGGAATTAGTTTAACGATATGCCTGGTCAAACTGATACGTATTTAATTCAACAAGATGACTGCTTAAGTCTCATTGCTAAAAAATTTAATGTAAACGTTGAGGATCTAGCAAACCTCAACAGCGACCAGATTGAGAATGTCGATCTTATTTTTGCAGGCGACACCATCAAACTACCAGGTAATGAAGCCGCTCCTATCCCAGTGAAAACGGGCGAAAGAGTACCTCTTCCAGATCCTCCAAAAACAAATGCTTGTGGTAATGATCTTTGCGGTTCTAGCGCCCCTGAGTTCGTCGATATTCTTTATGTTCCTTCTCACCCAGAAACGAAAAATGGCGAGAAAAGGTGGTATGCAGTAACTGATGTGGCAAAAGAAGCGATCAAAAAAGAAATGTCGTTACTTGCCGAAGCTATGGTTGCGGATAATCGTGAAACATCTCTCCAAAATTTGAACAATCTTGGGATCCTCTCGAAGTTTGAAGCTAAACCACATGAAGCCTTTCTCAGTGAGAGTGAAGGCAAAAGGCTTCGCCATCTTGAATGGCTGATAAGCACAATAAATTCAGGTGCAGCAAAGCTTTATGAGGATGGAGGTCAAGACGGTTTCATTATTAAAGTTGCTGAACAAGAAAAGCTGGACTACCGAAAACTCTTAGGTAGAAGCGTATTTTGGGAGCAATTCAAACAGTTTTATTTGGATTACCACATAGGTGCTCGCGCTGTCCGATATGTTCTAGAGTCTACCGACTTGATCAAGGAAATTAGTGAAAAAGAAAAGCAAGCTAAACTCATGGAAAGAGCGAGATTATCTGTATTTCACGGTGTAGTAGATCACCTCAATGACAGTATTGAAGAGTTAAAAGAAAAAGCTATAAAGAATGCAAAAACAGTGACTTCTAAAGATGGCACTAAGTTTGTTTGGGATAAAGAGCGTCGCTATTTTACGAGTGAAAAACAAGAAACTGTTGCAAAGCAAATTAAAAAACTCGTCGATGCCCGTAAGTGGACAGAAGACGAAATTGCATTAACACCTCATGAAGAGGCATTATCTCAACTAAAGCGTTTCTGGCTCACACATGTGCCTAATTCTAATGCCCACCTCGCGAAAAAGCGACGCACACGCGTACCGTCTAAAGCAACTTACGCCTATGGTGTCACCAAGGCGTTAAGAAAATTAAACAGTCACGGCTATGTCATTAAAGAACAATGTCTCTCCTTTGATGAACTAGAAGGTTCATTGCCTATCCATCAAGGCCCTAAGGCACTCTCTGGAGCTGATAGTGCGTTCGGGAAATGGCGTGAGAATGACAATCTAGTGTTCGGAGTAAAAGCAGCAACACTTGATGAAAAAGGACTGATCGAAGAAGCAAAATTGAGACAAGAAATACTGCGTGAACTTGGTTTATATGGCAAAAAAGAAGAAATCACCCAAGCAGGTATACAACTAGCTTCTGATAATGTTGCTTGGGCATACTATCCAACAATAGCTCTATTGAGAGTTATTGACGCTACCTTGAAGAAACATATGTCTGCGTTGAGCTCAATTCTGAATGGCAGCGAAACTGTGCCCGGTATTTTCAATGAACTCCTCACAATAAAAAAATTGCCATCTACAGACTCAATAAACTCAAGAAAGAAGCAGAAAAAAGAGCAATCGCAGGTGATATTAGAAACATAGTTTTATTCGATGATATGCCAAAGAGTCTCCATCTAATATGGGAAGAACAGCAATACGCTCCAACCGAAATGAAAAGAGGGATATTTAGAAATGATGCTGGTGCCGCTGACCTTCAAGCCGTCGAGTGCAGCTTACTGTCTGATGGTGAGGTCAAATGGATACGCGGTCCAAGTTGGTTAATTCCTAAATCATCAGCAAATAAATCACATTTGGGTCACGTCAAGGATATCACTGAAAGTATCACTCTGGCAGATCCAATGGTGAGCAAAGATTCACCCGGAACGACATTGAAAGATGCTCTAAACGACCTAGGCAAAGGCCTAATCACCGCCCCCGAAGCTAAGAATGATTTCGTGCTGAAGCCTTTGAACTTAAGTGAGCAAGTGAAAGATTTTGATAAAGCTTTTTGGGAGGATAATTATCATTGGCAAGATGGTATCGGACCAAAGGGTAAATCGTCATCATACATAGCCAATGCGCAAGCTCAATTTTTGAGATTAACTGTCAGTCGATCTGGAGATTTAAACTTACCGGGTAGTGAGGTTAATGGCTTAAGCACTAACATGTCTCTCACTGGATCTGCTTCAGCCAAAGTTAAGCTAACGCTTCTGAGTGGTGAAATATCTTTTGCTACGTACCTTCCTAAAAAAGAGGGATTTCATTTAGAAATAGCCTATATTGCTCAGCCGGATAAGGCTAAAAAGCCAGAGAGAAGGAAATACAATGCGGGTCATTTCAGACTCAAACTCTCCACAAAGATTTA
Organism: Grimontia sedimenti; assembly: GCF_011045095.1. GTDB lineage: Bacteria > Pseudomonadota > Gammaproteobacteria > Enterobacterales > Vibrionaceae > Enterovibrio > Enterovibrio sedimenti. The sequence goes on along the minus strand of NZ_JAALDL010000035.1, from coordinate 4,556 downwards.
CGGTGTAGCTGGGGCTAGTTGCATGCTATCCGGTAACCTCGCTTTTGGCCCCTCAGAAACACAGCCAGGTCAAATTGGGGTCAAAGGTAAAGCCTTCAAAGCCCCAGACTATAATGCGTATGTTAAAGGGGGGCACAATGTAAGTACTCGTGATGTCAATGGCCCCAAAATACCTCAAAGCATTTCAGCGCAAGCCGGTGCAAGCATTGACGTTTTTGCCGGAGTCGAAGCTGGAGGAATAAGCTCTACAGAAGTATCATGGCTGCCACCTGTGGTTGAAGTTAGTGGTAGTCAACATAATTCTGACTTTATTGAGCTCGGTAGTATTTCAGGACAAATTGCCGTCAACTACGGTATTGGTTTTTCGGGTGAGTTGAGAATCGGATTTCACAATGGACAATTTTTTCTTATCACCGCAGCAAGGCTCGTGTGTGGTCCTGGCGTAAGTGGAAAAGTTGCTATCAAAGTGAATCCAGTCAATGCCGACAGAGTTGTTGATTGTCTGCTCGCTATTTTAAAAGAAAGTGGGTTTAAATACGTCGAAGTGCTGGGTGATATTGACGTAGATGGCAACAATAAAGACTTCGAAGAACTCAATCGCGTCCTCACCGTAGCCATGGCATTGGGTTTGACTTTCGCTGAGGTCTTGCTGCTGCCTACTAAAACTTACAATGATTATCTTCAAAGCGTATTAGAAGAAGATTATGCCCCAATGATAGCGAAACACATTGTCGAACGTCCGAGTTCAAAAGTGGAAACATGGGTGAAGAATTTGCCACCAGAAACACTCTCAAGATTGTTCCTCAGCTTGAGCAATAAAAAGTATGACACCTGGCGAGCTTCTCCCAATACCAAGTATGTGCCAGGCTTTTTAGAAAAAGATGTCAAAGTGCTTCAGGATGAGTTGCTAAAAGCGCAGGCCATAGTGAAAATCATGGAGTGGATATCTCCGATAGATGGCAAAGACAAAGATGCTAGATGCTCTCAATTTGAAAAGTCTCTGATACTGATGGAAGGCAACTTGGAGAGCGCGAAAAATCGTCTTGAGAGATGTCGACGATTTGCCGAAGGCTGGAGTACATTAGCAGAATTTATCTCTAATCTCGATACAGTAGGACTAAGTGACAAATCAATAGAAAGTGCAAAAAATATAAAGATAGATTTCAACGCATTTGCCCCTAAATTGTGCTCGAGGATGAATCTATATGTGAATGAAAAGAGCTATATGGCAATTGTGAAAGATGTCATTCTATATAGAGATACCTCCTCCGAGAACTACAGTGAGGTTTCAAACAAATTGAAAAAGGACCCAAACTGGAAGAAAAAGGCTTGGACGATACAATGACAATTAAAAAAAAGCACTTACTCATAAGCTTATCTGTTCTCATTGCTTTATATATTTTCTATGAAATCTACCCCAGTGGCTTTCAGCGAAAAATTGCCGAAGGTCCAAGTTTTCTATCAAAGCAACTGTCTTCATATTTAGAAAACAATAAGGTTAATAGTGATCCCTATGCTGCCAGTCGATATCGTCCAGAAGACCCACTCTATGCCCCGCTTTTAGCTATCCAATATGGAGACAAAGAGAAAGCGGAAACTCTGCTAGCACCTTTGGTAGAAAAAGGCAATTCAGAAGCCATGTTTTGGCTAGCAGAAATCACCTACGGACAAAGTATCTACTCAGGTGAAACTGCAGGCGAATTATTTATAAAAGCCGCCAAACTCGGCAACCCATACGCAGCGATTAGATTAGACAGTAGAGACATTGAATGTACTCGATATATGGAATCTCACTGCAGCGAAGAATGGGGAGAAAAAGGAAGAGTAATACTGAAAAAATTGGCCGATACCGGTGATGCCAGAGCTGGATATGCTCTTTTTCTGCATGATGTGATGTTAAAAGGTGGTAACAGAACGGCTGTAAGCGAAGAGAGTTTTAACGTTTTGGCAAAAGCATCTATTGATGGTGTAAAGTATCATTACTATTATCCGCTCATGGAGCTAGCAAGTCTATATCGTCAAAGCTACAACTACCCCATTTGGGTAAGCAGCAGTGACACAAATGACAATACTCAAGTCTTACCTGAGGAAGACAGAGAGGTTTTAAAAAGCCTATATAAGCTACCTGCAAAAAACAATGATGCATATGCTATTAATCTGAATTTACCTCTTGCAAGCAATGGCGAAAATGCAGTTATTGACCAAGACTATACTGACAGCCAAATCCTACGAACATTACCACTATTAAGTAAGGTTTATGAATATGGACCTGCATTTGCTAGAAAATCCGAATCAAATAGTTTGGCGTTGATACAAGGGGCTGCATGGGCAATAGTTGATGACTTTAACCGTAATGGCCATAACTTTGATTATGGTAGACAGTTTCAGATATATGAATATTTCATAACTAATGAATATAATCAGAGATTCTTAGACAAGAATGATCTTGAAAGAGCACGTGAATTATCTAAACAGATAATAGAGACCCTAACGCCAGTAATCTATCTCGATGAAAATCAAACTGATATTTTTTAACCATTTCATATCCCTATAGAAACCCTCTTTTTTCCTACTAAAAAAACCAGCATACGATTGTATGTTGGTTTTATCGGTAATATAGAGCGGAAAAGTAAGGATAAAGTCCAAGATTAGATAGTAACTTAGGAAGTCTAATGAGAAAAAATATTTTAATATCATTTATTTTTCTGGTTGGCTTAATAGGTGTTGCATTATTTTCAGCCAACTCTCCCTCAAAGGAACAAGATAGAGGTCCTAAAGCTCTAACTCACTTCTTTGCAGAATCGTTGAAAGAGCCATTAAGTGACCCTTACACTTCAAGCTTGTATCGCCCAGGGGAAATCTTGTTTGAACCTCTCCTAGATTACCAGAATGGTCGTTTAGATCGGGCAATACCAAAGCTAAAAAGCTTGTCTGATAAAGGGAATGCAGATGCGATGTACTGGTACGCCAATCATTTGATGAGGGTGAGTGTAAAATCTCGATTAGATGGGTACAAATGGTTTGAAAAGTCAGCAAAGCAGGGAAATCCCTATTCAGCAATGATGTTAGATTCTGCGAATGAAACTTGTCGTACATATTTTGGCAGTTTGTGCGAAGCTAGTTGGGGAGAGGTGTCTAAGCAGTTACTGAGAGAAAGAGCGGAACAAGGCGACATTAGAGCTAAATATTATCTTGAAAAACCAAAAGATCCGTTTATCAGTAAGAATTTTTCCAAATGGATTTCTCTAATTGAAGAAGCCGCAAAGGAGAACTTCTTTGCACCTGTTATGGAGTTGATCTTTGTTTATGAAAACCAAAGTAAGTTAAACAAGGAGCAAAGGAATGATCTCCGTCATGTCTTGACTTTCATGGCAAATCGAAATTTTGTTCCCGCTTATGATCGTCTTTATGTTTACTCGGATTCTCAAACTACTTACGATGAAGCAATCAAGTTAGGCTCCAAAGCGCAGCTAACCGATAGGGCTTTAGAATGTGGTGAGATTAGTGACACTATTAGTGATTCTGACCTAATTGATTGTTTATCAGAAGGTTATACCTTAGAAGAGGTTTACAACGACTCATTGCCTCTCCGATTTATTCACACCCCTAACAAACCAGAAATTATTGAGAAAGCAAAACTTAAATCCACTGAATTTATAAAAAGTATGACACCAATGATCTACATTGATGAAATGCATGAAAATGGCTTTTATTAATCCTTCAACAACTTCCCCTTAACCCCATTAAACACCGCCAGTACACGATCGTGTGCTGGTTTGTGATCGGCAATAAATGACAAGCATGTCAGCGCACTATCCTCATAGTGTTTCGGTAGTGCCAAGTTCAGATCGCTAGCGATAGCTCGAACATAGTCCAGTTGCTTCTTTGAAGGTAATTTCAACTCATCAGGGATCGCATCTTGAATCGTGTCTGTCAGTTTCTCGGAAAAGTCCGGCCAGTCATTGAGGTTGATCTTCGTTTCCTCTGCCAACCTCAGAAAGCGTTGCTGCTCTTCGCTAAGCGAATAGGTAAAGGTGACTGCGCCAACCGAAAACTCGACTTCTTTCATTTTTATGCTCTTATCGAAACTGCTGTTTTCTCGATGCTATCAATGCAGTCGCTTGAATGTTGTCTGACTCCTGCGAGTTTTCATCCATGAGTTTCCCTCTGATCTTTCGGCCAAATCTTGCTCGCTGAGCAACTTTTCGCCCAACCCACAAGCAATACCTTGCTCTCCCTTTTTCTGGAGTCGGCTAAGTCTCTGTTTTCATTAAACTCCATCACTGGCACACCCCTTGCGTTATTACCCACGTAGTAAACAACCTCCTCCGAATTTTTATAGGGAAATTAAGATGCCAACTCCTTGTTATATCGCCATCGAAGGCAAAACCCAGGGCAACATCACTGCCGGTGCCTTCACCGCTGACTCTGTCGGTAACATCTACGTAGAAGGCCATGAAGACGAGATGCTGGTGCAAGCCTTTGACCACATCGTGACTGTACCCACTGACCCACAAAGCGGTCAGCCGTCAGGTCAGCGTGTTCATAAGCCGTTC
>NZ_JAALDL010000034.1 GCF_011045095.1 Grimontia sedimenti | reverse complement strand
CTGCGAGGCGTTGAGCTAACTGATACTAATTGCCCGTGAGGCTTAACCATACAACACCCAAGGGGTTTTGACGGACTCGAAGAGAACATTGAATGTGTAAGAACGAGAACAAACAAAGTCACTTTCCAAGATTTTAACGAATTTGCTTGGCGACCATAGCGTTATGGACCCACCTGACTCCATGCCGAACTCAGTAGTGAAACGTAACAGCGCCGATGGTAGTGTGGGGTCTCCCCATGTGAGAGTAGGACATCGCCAGGCTTCCAATTTAAAGAAAGCCCTGACCTGACGGTCAGGGCTTTTTTGCGTCTACACCTTTTCATATTTACCACCGCTCCCGTTTTTTAACCTTTGCTACCGACAACTTCTCGAGTAGCTTCTACACTGTCAGCACTTGTTATCTGACAGGAACCTGAGCCATGCCTTCACAACGTTCTAAGCGATTGAGAAAGAAACTGTATCTGGATGAATTTGCAGTTTTTGGCTTTGTGATCAGTCTGAAGCTGAATACGGAAAGTGATGAAGAGTTAGATGCTTTTATAGAGTCTTTGGCCGACTTTGCTGAATCCCGACACCTGCTAGTTGGCGGCGGAGGTATGAGTGATATCGAGCTGGTTATAGGTTCCGCTCTCAGGTATGGTTCTGCGACAGAGCAGGATAGGAAATCAATTAAGGAATGGATTGAAGAGCGTAATGAAGTTGAATTGCTGAAGTTGGGACCGCTTGTTGATCTCCATCAATTGGAGTTTGTGGATTAATTAAAAAAGATCCGGATGTCCGGATCTTTTATCTTCTGGATTATGACCTGTTAATACGCGCCATAAAGAGCGCATCGACGTATTTTCCATTTCGAAACGCGTAATCAACCGCTATACCTTCCTGCCAAAAACCAAACTTTTGATACAAGGCAATCGCGGCTTCATTGTCACTATAAACGGTTAACTCAATTCGGCGCAGGTTCAGCCAGTTGTCCGCTAAATCAATCATCGCGCGAAGTAATGCACTGGCGACGCCTTTTCCTGTGTGGTCATCATGCACTGCCATGCCAAATTGTCCGACATGACGTCTACGCCCTTTATGGTTGGCTTCAAAGCCTAATTGACCGACTATCCCACCATCCTCTTCTGCGACCAAGCAGTAAATGTCATCCGGTATATTATTGAGTCGCTTTTCCCACATTGTGAGCGATGGTAGTGGCATTTGCAGTGTGCCAGCTTGTGCTTTCGGGCAGGCATAAAGTTGCTGAATAGCAGGAATATCGCGAGGTTCTACAGGACGAACAGTTACAGGCATAGTCACTCCTTTGGTAATGCCAGAGGGACTTTTCATCATTGCTTGCAACTGACTGCTAAGCAAGCAGTTTTTTAGTTGGTGATTGCTTACTTTTATCACTCAAGGTGAAGGTCTAGTGGTGTTTTACTATCGCGCCCGCCGATCTCACGGGTCAGGCGTGGCACCATGTAGCCAGAGACCTCTTTGATAAGGCCAGACATCAGCTTTTTGGCTTCGTCGTCGTCGACCAGAAAATGCGCGGCGCCTTTTACCTTATCAAGTACATGCAGGTAATACGGCAAGATGCCTACATCAAATAAACTGTTGCTCAGATTTTTCAGCGAATCGACAGAGTCATTCACGCCACGGAGTAACACACCTTGGTTTAAGAGAGTAACGCCAGCTTGCTTCAGCTTTGTCATCGAAGCTCGAAGCTCGTCGTCAATCTCGTTAGCATGGTTTATATGGGTAACCAACACCACACCAAGCCTTGATGACTCAAGTATGTGAGTAAGTGCTAACGTCACTCGGGATGGAATAACAACAGGTAAACGTGTGTGGATACGAAGACGTTTAATATGCGGTACAGACTCTATAGCTTCAATCAGCCATTGCAGTTCGTGATCTTTTGCCATCAGTGGGTCGCCACCTGAAAGGATGACTTCATCCACTTCTGGATGCTGCTGTAAGTAAGTGATCGCTTCGCGCCAGACGTCTTTCCCGCCTCTGTTGTCTTCATACGGGAAATGGCGACGGAAACAATAGCGGCAATTAATCGCGCAGCCACCCTTAACAATCATCAGTACGCGGTTTTTGTATTTATGCAGCAGGCCTGGAACCGTATTGTCCTGCTCTTCAAGTGGATCTGTGGTGAAACCACTGACTTCTTCGAACTCTTCAATCAATGGCAACACTTGACGCAGCAGAGGGTCGTGTGGGTTACCTTTTTCCATGCGATTGATGAAGCTTTGTGGCACGCGCTGGGAAAATAGTTCACGCGCGCTGAAGCCAGACGTCCATGCGGAAGGCTCTATATCAAGCTGTTGCAGAAGCTTTTGAGGATCTGAGACAGCATTTGCCATTTCTTTGAGCCAGTTTTGCTCAACAGAAGGCGCATTTCGGGTTATTATGTCCGGCATTTATGACAACTTCGAAGATGTTAAGAGGATAGACATGGCGTCTTTTAGCACCAATGAATTCCGCGGCGGAATGAAAATTATGCTCGATAACGAGCCTTGTGTCATTATCGAAAACGAGTTCGTTAAGCCAGGTAAAGGCCAAGCGTTCAACCGCGTGAAAATCCGCAAATTGCTTTCTGGCAAAGTGCTGGAGAAGACTTTCAAGTCTGGCGACTCTGTTGAAGCTGCTGACGTTATCGATATGGAACTGGACTACCTGTACACCGACGGTGAGTTCTGGCATTTCATGAACGCAGAATCATTTGAGCAAATCGCGGCTGATGAGAAAGCAGTAAGCGAAAACATCAAATGGCTGAAAGAGAACGATCGTTGTACTCTGACTCTGTGGAACGGCAACCCAATCGCAGTGACTCCACCAAACTTTGTTGAGCTGGAAGTGACTGAAACTGACCCAGGCCTGAAAGGCGACACTCAGGGTACCGGTGGTAAGCCAGCAACTCTAATCACTGGCGCAGTTGTGCGTGTACCTCTGTTCATCCAAATCGGCGAAGTGATCAAAGTTGACACTCGCTCAGGTGAGTACGTAAGCCGCGTGAAGTAATTCATTACTTCTATGCTGAAAAGCGTCCTTCGGGGCGCTTTTTGCGTATTATAGCCCCGTAGATTCCAATTTATCTTCGAAAGCACCCTCCTATCATTCCTTGTTGTTATGTTTCGTTAAAACCGAATAAATTCGGTTAATGTTTCGAATATTCCTGTTGTGAGTTTTTTGTTACATTTATTCCCGCTGGTGATGAGTAGTTATTCACTTTGGCCTAAAAGCCATACCGCTTTATTCATCAAGCAGCAAATAAGAAGGAAAAGAATATGGACACTAAAAATCTAGGACAGGGTTTAAAAATGGAAGAAAGACGTCAGTTGGCTAGAACAGGTCTCAAAGCAGCGATTATAGGTATACCGCTGCTCGGGTTGGGACTGACAATTAATAGCTCAGTATTGATGACAGATGCAGGCTACACCTATGTTCACCAGAACAATATGACAGGTGAGCTGGATGTGTTTACCGAGCCGGGTATTCATTTCCGGATGCCGTTTCTGTCGAAAATCACGCAGTACGATCAAGTGATCACTGTGTCATTCGGTAACAACGCAGGTGAAGATTTCTACCAGCGGCTGGATCCGGTGCAGGTGCGCTTTGCGGATACTTACATCGGCCAAATTCCGGTGACTTACCGCTTCAAGTTGAGCAACGATCCGGAAGCCGTGAAGAAAATGCACCGAGAATTTCGTAACAACAGCAACCTGATTGATGCTTTGTTGGTGAAAAACGCACGAAACGTCACGGTGATCACGGCAACCCAGTACACGGGAGAGGAGTTCTTCCAGGGCGGACTGAACCAATTCAAATCCAAACTGGGCGATCAGCTTCGTGAAGGGATCTATTTGACCGAGCGTCGTCAGGTTGAAGTCGAAGAGTTGGATTTGGCACCTGTTGGTTTGGATCAATCTGATGCCAACAAGCTACAACGCACCCAACAATTGGTATGGAAAACCGTGCCTGTACGTGATGCGAGTGGTCAGCCAATCCGGCAGGATAACCCGCTGCAGCAATATGGCATTCATGTCACTCAGGTCACCATCGGCGATCCGCAACCGGAGAAGCAATTAGACCAATTGTTGGCGGACAAGAAACGACTGGTCGCGGATCGTATCCGTGCGATTCAGGAGCAGGAAACTTCGAAGGCGCAAGCGGAAACCGAGCAGCTTCGTAAAGAAATCCAACGTACCCGTGAAGTACAGGATGCACAGCGTACAAAAGAGCTGGCGGTGATTGCCCAACAAAAAGAGGTAGCGGTTGCGCAGCAAATTGCCAAGCGTGAGATTGTTGAGGTAGAGAAAACCAAGCAATTGGCGGAAGTAGAGAAATCCAAAGAGCTGGCGATTGCCGAAGCCAACCTTGCGATTCAACAAGCTAACGCGAAGGCTGCGGAGTTCGAAGCTCTAGCGATTCTGGCTAAAGGTGAAGCGGAGGCGGCCATACTGAAAGCCAAGTATGATGCGTATGGTGCAAACCGCGACGTCTATCTGGCAGAGCTTAACCGTGATATTTCTACGTCGCTTTATCACAACCTGAAAGACTTCAAAGTGGAAGTACCAAAGCACTACTTTGGTGGCGGTGATGGCGGAAAGATGACCACCAACCTTGATGTGATCACCGGTCTTGGCGCATTGGGAATGATGGAAAAAACCGAAGCCATGCAGAAAGTGCAGCAGTAAAGGCTAATTTCAATAGAGCCTAGGTAAACAAAAAGGGAGCAAATGCTCCCTTTTTCTCGTTTTACTGGCTGTTAAATCATGAAAATGAAAATAACAGACAGGGCGCTGATCAGAAATGCCGTTGCGTAACAGGCGACTTTGCCTGCGGTGCCAGTGTGGAATTTTAGATCATGCATACCATGGTGCAGGCGGTGCATCGCATGCCACATTGGCAGAGACAGAGTACCAATGGTGAACAGTGCGCCGATGAAGCTGGTGACAAAACTTGTCACGCGCTCATAGCTCAATGCTTCTGCATCCAGTATGCCCATTGGTGCCATGATGCCCAGAACCAGAATGGTCACAGGGGTGATCATCGCAAACCATGAACCACCTGCACCAAACAGACCCCACCATACCGGTTCGTCAGAACGTTTTGGATTCAAATCGACCACGTTAAATCTCCTCAGATGTCGGGGTTAAACCAGAAACAGAATCAAAGCAGAAATCACCGCGACAGCAGCCCACTGCGTCAGGACGATCACTTTCTTATCCAGCAATTTTCCACCGATGCGGATAGGCATCACTTGCGGCATCATGCTGAAGAAAGTCTGTGCATGGAACAGGCTACCCGCGAGTGCCACGATGTTGATCGCGATAACCACTGGGTTTGCCATGAATGACAACCAGCCATTCCATGCAGCTTCGCCAACGACCAGACTGCCTAAACCGAAAGTCAGGCACAGGGTGAAGAAAATCAGCGGAAGCACAGTGGCTTCACGCACCATGTACATGCGGTAGAAAGGATGGTCTTTCCACCAGGTACGCTTCATTTCACGAACGTAAGGTTTACGGTTAGACATCCTTAAGCCTCCACTTTCTTAGAGCCATCTGGCTTGAGCATTGCGATCACGAAGTCTTGCGACGATGCGATCTTGCCTTGGTTTACCGCGCCTGCCGGATCAACGTTCTTCGGACACACTTCAGAGCAGTAGCCCACGAAGGTACAACCCCAAGCGCCGTTTTCACCATTAATCAGCTTCATACGCTCAGCAGCACCGTTATCACGGCTGTCGAGGTTGTAGCGGTGTGCCAGTGTCAGCGCGGCAGGGCCTATGAACTCAGGGTTTAGACCAAACTGCGGACATGCCGCGTAACACAGACCACAGTTGATGCATCCAGCGAACTGTTTGTAGCGCGCCATTTGCTCAGGCGTCTGGTTGTTCGGGCCATCTTCCGGTGTGCGGTCATTACCAATGATGTAAGGCTTGATGGCTTCAAGACGCTCGATGAACGGCGTCATGTCGACAATCAAATCTTTCTCGATAGGGAAGTTCGCCAGTGGCTCGATGGTTACACCGTCAGGGTAATCACGCAGGAAGGCTTTACATGCCAGTTTTGGCACCTTGTTAACCATGATGCCGCACGAACCACAGATCGCCATACGGCAAGACCAGCGGTAAGACAGATCTTTGTCCAGGTGATCTTTGATGTAACCCAACGCGTCCAGTACAGACATGGTTTCATCAAATGGCACGTCGAACGTTTGCAGACGTGGTTCGTCATCTTTCGATGGGTCGTAGCGAAGAATGCTGACTTTCTGAATGCGGTTTGCTGACATTATGCCTGCTCCTTCTCTGCTTTTTCAGCCTTCTTCGCTGCTGCTTCTGCTTCTTCTGCAGCGGCGCCGTAAAGACGTGCTTTAGGCTGAGACTTGGTGATTTTCACGTCACTGTATTTAATCGTTGGTGCACCTTCTGGGTTATAGAATGCCAGTGAGTGCTTCAGGAAGTTCTGGTCATCACGCTCGGTGCAGCCGTCATCTAAACGTTGGTGCGCACCGCGGGATTCACGGCGAAGCACGGCGGAGTGTGCCATGGCTTCAGCAACTTCCAGACCGTAGCCCACTTCAATCGCATACAGCAGGTCAGTGTTGAACACCTTGCCTTTGTCTTTGATGCTGATGCGCTTGTAACGTTCTTTCAGCTCAGCCAGCTTGTTGATGGTTTCTTGCATCAGATCTTCGCGACGGTAGATACCACAACCCGCTTCCATGGTATGACCCATTTCAGTGCGGATTTTCGCCCAGTTCTCATCGCCTTCTTGCGACATCAGCGCATCGATTTTAGCTTTCACTGCTTCCATCTGATTTGCGATTTCAGCTTCGTTCCAGCCATTGAATTCAGCGGCACGGTCAGCGGCACCTTCACCGGCTACGCGGCCAAAGACCACCAGTTCTGCCAGTGAGTTTGAGCCCAAACGGTTCGCGCCGTGCAGGCCGACAGAAGAACATTCGCCCACCGCAAACAGACCCTTAATGCTGGTTTCAGTGCGGGAATCGGTTTCGATACCACCCATGGTGTAGTGCACGGTAGGACGGATTGGGATTGGCTCTTTGGCTGGGTCGACGTTGACGTATGCTTTTGCCAGCTCACAGATAAACGGCAGACGTTCCTTGAGGTACTCTTCACCCAGATGGCGAAGGTCAAGGTGAACCACATCACCCAGTGGGTGCTTGATGGTGTTACCTTTTTGCTGCTCGTGCCAGAACGCTTGCGAGACTTTGTCACGCGGGCCCAGCTCCATGTATTTGTTCTTTGGCTGGCCAACCGGAGTTTCCGGACCCATGCCATAATCTTGCAGGTAACGGTAGCCGTTCTTATTGACGATGATACCGCCTTCACCGCGGCAGCCTTCTGTCATCAGAATGCCGGTGCCTGGCAGACCGGTTGGGTGATATTGAACGAACTCCATGTCGCGCAGTGCCACACCGTGACGGAAAGCCATCGCCATGCCGTCGCCAGTCACGATACCGCCGTTGGTGTTGCAGTTGTAAACACGACCCGCACCACCGGTTGCCAGTACGACAGATTTCGCTTTAATGCAGACCAGTTCGCCTTCCGCCATGTGAATGGCGATAAGGCCTTGTACTTCATTGTCGACAACCAGCAGGTCAACGACGAAATACTCGTCGAGACGTTTGATTTGTGGGTATTTGATCGATGTCTGGAACAGGGTGTGCAGCATGTGGAAGCCGGTTTTATCTGCGGCAAACCAGGTGCGCTCAACCTTCATGCCACCGAAGCGACGTACGTTTACGTCACCGTTTTCCTTGCGGCTCCATGGGCAACCCCATTGCTCCAACTGAACCATTTCGCGAGTCGCGTTTTCTACGAAATATTCAACAACGTCCTGTTCACATAGCCAGTCACCACCGCCAACGGTATCGTTAAAGTGGTTGTCGAGACTATCCTCATCCTTGATGACAGCGGCGGAGCCACCTTCTGCGGCCACCGTGTGGGAACGCATTGGGTAAACCTTGGAAACCAAAGCAATTTCCAGCTCTGGGTTTGCTTCTGCAGCAGCAATTGCAGTACGAAGACCTGCACCGCCCGCGCCAATAACAGCGATATCTGTGGTAATGGTTTTCACAGCTATCCTCCGGAGGATTGTTAAAATTTAAAGATGCTAACCGTGCATCTAACTCAAAAACTTTCCCCATCTTATTAAAGTTAAATCCCGTAAATTTTGACCTGAAAGGGTATTTGTTCCGAGTTTCTGCCTTCTAAAAAGCCAGAGCAGTAGATTTGTGATCCAGGTCGTTAGACAGGAAGAAATCACCTTGTTAAACAGAGGTTGCGCGTCGTTTTCTCTTGTTTCTGACACGTAAAATCTGTCATCGCTGCATGCAATTTAACTCTCTCTTTTAAAAAGGAAAAACAGTGAAAATGAGAATGATTGCCAAAAGGAGTTGTGCGCTTTTATTGCGCTAATTCAGTCGCTTGAATGAAAGGGCAGAAAAGGCATTTCTGAGGCTGATAAAAGCACGGGTTTCTATCACGCCTCGCGAAAGCTAAAATGCCGCCAGTCATAATGAGATTGAGTGATAGTAATGACCCTTGAATGGCGTCCCACCGCAGAAATTGAAACCCTGAAAGCCAGAGCCAAACTGGTGAACGATATTCGCGGCTTTTTTGCCGAGCGTGATGTGCTGGAAGTGGACACGCCAGCCATGAGTCAGGCGACGGTGACGGATTTTCATCTGCATACCTTCAAGACGGAATTTGTCGGCCCAGGCTTTGCCAAGGGTATCCCGCTTTACATGATGACCAGCCCTGAGTTCCACATGAAACGCCTGCTGGCGGCGGGAAGTGGTGCTATCTACCAAATCAACAAAGCGTTTCGTAACGAAGAAGCGGGGCGAAACCACAACCCTGAGTTCACCATGCTGGAATGGTACCGTCCAGGCTTTGACCATCATGCATTGATGGATGAAATGGATGCTTTGCTGCAACTGATTCTGAGCGTTGGCGGTGCAGAGCGAATGACTTATCAGGAAGCGTTCATCAAGGTACTCGGTGTCTGCCCACTAGAAGGCTCGATGGACGAGTTGAAGGCTGCAGCTGCACCACTCGGATTGTCTGATATCGCCGAGCCGGAAGAAGACCGCGATACCTTGCTGCAACTCTTATTCAGCGTTGGCGTTGAAGAGCAAATTGGCCAGACTGTTCCGGCTTTCGTTTACAACTTCCCGGCATCACAGGCGGCACTGGCGCGAGTGTGTGAAGACGATAGCCGCGTGGCGGCGCGCTTCGAGGTCTACTTTAAAGGTATTGAGCTTGCGAACGGTTTCTATGAGCTGGACAACGCTGACGAGCAACTGGCCCGTTTTGAAGAAGATAACCGCAAGCGCGAAAAGATGGGGCTGAAAGCTCAGCCTATCGATCATCATTGATTGAAGCGATTCGTTATGGCTTGCCGGATTGCGCAGGTGTTGCGTTGGGTATCGATCGTCTGATCATGCTGGCTTTAGGCAAAACCCACATCGATGAGGTGATTGCTTTTCCGGTCGGGCGAGCCTAATCCCGAGCCAATAAAAACGCCGCATCATGCGGCGTTTTTATTGGGAATCCTATCAGCTACTGGTAACGATAAGACCTGCGCCAATAACAGCGAGCGCCGCACCTAACCAAGCGCTTGGTGCAGGGCGCACGCGGGTAAACAGCCAAATCAATGGCAGGATCATTACCGGTGTCGTGGAAGACAGTAGCGCGACCATGCCGACTTCTCCCCATTTCAGCGCGTACATAATCAGGGTCATACCGACTGCCATTGCCAGAAAACCGTTCACGACGACCATACCGAAGATACGCCAGTTGATCGGGTTAACGGGTTGCGCGACACGTATCTGGAGGAAATTCAGTGTGCCGTGGGCAAGGAAAGCTGCAATCATTCGGATGGCGGAAGCGGCAATCGGATCTACCCCTTGTGTTAAAACAGGCTTGGCAATGACCCCACCCAACGACTGACAAAGCGCTGCGGTTAAACCCAGCCCGACAGCCACCCAGATGTTGCCTTTAGTTTCTTCCCATCGATGGGCATTACCACTTTGGCGGAAGAAGACCGCAATCATCACTCCGGAGAACACCAGAATGGCACCGAGCAGACGGATCCCTTCTAGCGTTTCACCAAACAGCCAAATGCCAAGCAGGGCAGAAAAGACCGCATGGCAGGAATACAAAAGGCCAGAGCGTCGGGGTCCTATTCGGTTCATACAGCCAAACAGGGCGGTATCGCCAATAAATATTCCGATAAGACCAGACAGTGCCATCGGCCAGAGAATATCGGATGAGACGGTTGCCCAGCCACCTGTAAACAAGGCCAATGTCGTCAGCATCACTGATACACACGCCATCCGCCAGCGACTATAGGCAAAGCTGCCCAAGTGACGCGCAGGCGTGACAGAAATCAGGCTGGAAATACCCCACAGGAAGGCAGCGCCGAGCGCGAGCCATTCGTAACCCAAGATGACACCTTTAACTTAAAGAACCGGAAAGGAGCGCGAGTTTATCCGCTGAAGCTAGGCGGGAAAAGTGCTCAGTGCGCTTTCCCCGCAAATAGATGGGATCAGTTTAGGACGAGCAGCGCGGCGTAGACAATTGCAAGGCCAATCAGACCCACAATTAGACCGACTTTTGCCATATCTTTGCTTTCAATCAGACCAGTGGAGTAAGCCAGACTGTTTGGTGGTGTTGATACAGGAAGGATCATGCCAAGAGATGCTGAGAAGGCAACGACGACAAGAAGCCCTTGAATGCCGCCGACAGAAACAAGGCTGTCCATCGACATCGCAACCGCTGCGGCAATCGGCATCAGTAGGTTGGCAGTGGCCGTGTTGGACATGAAATTGGCCATTAGCCAGCAAATCATAGAGAGCGTCAGCACCACGGCGAGTGGCGACAGGGCATCGTAATCCACGGCATGAGCCAGCGCAACTGCCAGCCCGGTTTTGTCGAGCGCCAAACCAATCGCGATACCACCGGCAACCAGCCAAAGCACATCCCAGTTAATGAGTTTTAACTCTTCCTTGCCCATGATGCCGGTCAGGGTGAATACCGCGAGTGGAATGATCGACACGACATAAGTGTTCATGCCGTGCAGGCTGGTGGTCATCCAAAGCAGGATAGTCGCGGCAAACGTGGCATACACCGTGTAAGCACGCCAGCTTCTTTGAAAAGTACCGTTGAGCTTGAGTTTCATTTCTTCCTGTTCCGTCGGGAAGAGTTTTTGCAGCAGCCACCAGGCAAAAGCCAGTTGCACCACCACAAAAGGCAGGCCCATGGTCATCCATTCCAGAAAACTGATGGCGTTTTCTCCGGTGAGGTATTGCAGCGCAATGGCATTCGGCGGCGTACCGATCGGCGTTGCTATACCGCCGGTATTGGCAGCAATGGGAATACATAGTACCAGCGCTTTTACGCCGTTATCACCGCGTGGCACTGACGCCACAATAGGGGCAAGCAGTGCCAGCATCATAACCGTGGTGGCGGTGTTGGACATAAACATCGAAAACACCGCAGTAATTAGCATTAAGCCCAGCATGATAAGGCTCGGCTTGGTGCCGAAAGGCTTAAGCAGAACACGGGCGAGGTTGTTGTCGAGATCGTACTTGGAAGCCGCAATCGCCAGCGCAAAACCGCCCATAAACAGGATGATAATGGGAGACGAGAAGGCGCTGAAGATGTCGGTGTATTTGATGAGTTCACCCAGATCATGGCCGGGCACTGCTTCACGGAATAAAGAGAGCCCTTTGTCAGAGATCATAATGAGCTCAAGCGCGATGATCAGGATCGAGGTGGCAAATACCGGCACGGGCTCAAGCACCCAAAGTAGGGCAGCTAGCAGGAAAATCGCCAGCAGGCGATGCTGTATCACAGTCAGATCATCCAATGGGATCCAATCTATGGGCATCATCAACACACCCAAAGGGACACCAAACGCCACAACAAACTTCAAAATATCAGCGCGGGAAAGGCTTGGCATACGGCAGACTTCCATTCTCAGAAAACAGAAATAAGCGGCCAGTATTTGCTTGTTATTTCATTGTGTTGAGCCGCTCAGTACGAGCTACAGGATACGGAGTGGCAGAGAAAATACTCTGTGTTTGGATAAACTTTGGGCACAAAAAAAGGGCATTGCTGCCCTTTTCGTTACAGATCACAGTTTGTGTAACCAGTCTGCTTATTCGGCGGCTTGTGCTTCGTTGCCTTCTGTCTCAGCTGATGCTTCAACACCGTTCTGGCGCGCATAAACTTCACCCATGCGGGTTGGTTTGCCAGGAATGATAGCGTCATCAAAGGTGATCGCGCCTTTCGGGAACAAGTTGATCACGGTTGAACCCAGCTTGAAGCGACCCATCTCTTCGCCTTTTTTCAGCGTGATGGCTTGCTCGCCTTCTGCAGGGTAGTCCCAGCGGCGGATGCTTTGGCCAGTAGGAGGTGTCACCGTGCCTGACCAAACCGTTTCAATGCTGCCGACAATAGTCGCGCCAACCAGAATGTGCGCCATTGGGCCGAAAGCGGTATCGAAAATACATACCACGCGCTCGTTACGTGCGAACAGGTTAGGCACGTTTTCTGCGGTCAGCGGGTTGACGGAGAACAGGTCACCCGGTACGTAAATCATCTGGCGCAGCGTGCCATCACATGGCATGTGAACACGGTGGTAATCACGTGGTGACAGGTACAGCGTGGCGAAGTCACCATCAGTAAACTCTTCCGCCAGCTTGGCGTCGCCGCCCAGCAGTTCGCAGGCGTCAAAGGTGTGGCCTTTCGCTTGAATCAGACGGCCTTTTTCAATTGGGCCAGCTTGGCTCACACATGCATCGGCAGGGTGGGCAATCACGCTTGCTTCGTCATTCAGAGGGCGCGCGCCTTCTTTTAATTCGCGGACGAAGAAGTCATTAAAGGTTGGATAGCTTTTCGGATCTGGGTTCTTAGCTTCGTTCATTTCCACCTTGTACTGGCGGATAAACCACTTGATCACAGCCGTTGTCAGAAAGCCGGCTTTAGCTGCTGCCAGTTTGCCAACAAGGCGGGTCAGCAGGTGTTTTGGCATGCAGTACTGCAGGCCAATTTTTAAATCGTTAGACACGGTTATTTTCCTAACTCGTATACGCCCGAGAACGGGCCTGGAATTTAAAAAGCGGCCTAGTTTACAAAATTAACAGGCCGCTAACCAGTTGATGTGTAGTTGAGCCAAATGGATCAGTTTTCTTTATTGCGTGAAAACTGACGATTTGCCTTCATCTCAGACATGCTGTCGATGATTTTGTGGTAGCTCTCGAAGCGCTCAACACTGATCTTGCCGTCTTCTACTGCTTCTCGCAGCAGGCAGCCTGGATCGTCTTTGTGTTTGCAGTCTCGGAACTTACAGCCTCCGAGGAATTCGCGGAATTCTTTGAAGCCTTGAGTCACCTGCTCAGGCTCTAAGTGCCAAAGACCAAATTCACGCACTCCAGGGCTATCAATCAGATCGCCACCATCAGGGAAGTGATACAAACGCGCTGTCGTGGTGGTGTGTTGGCCAAGACCTGAGTTTTCAGAAACTTCACCGATATCGGCATTCACTTCAGGAAGCAGGGCATTCACCAAACTGGATTTACCTACGCCAGATTGACCCACGAAAATGCTTGTGCCATCGGCCAAACGCGCTTTCAGCTCGTCGACGCCTTCACCGCTTTTCTGGCTGACCATCAATACTTCGTAGCCAATTTCGGCGTACAAAGCGAGGATATTCTTAACCATTTCAAGGCCTTCATCGTCCAACAAATCAATCTTGTTGATCACAATAAGGGGCTTGAAGCCAACCTGTTCGGTAGCGATCAGGTAACGGTCTATAATGTTCGTAGACAATTCGGGTAATATCGCGGAAACGATCACCACCTGATCAATATTGGCCGCGACCGGTTTGACGCCGTCATAGTAATCAGGACGGGTAAGCACTGAGTGGCGTTCATGAGCAGCTTCCACAACGCCGGCAATGCCTTGCAGTGTTTCCACGCCTGGACGCCAGACGACTTTGTCTCCGGTCACCAAGCTTTCGATAGAGCGGCGAAGGTTGCAACGGTGGATGATGCCAGTTTGAGTATCTTCGATGTCAGCGTGCTGACCGAAACGGGTGATCACCACCCCTTCACGGGCAGATTCAAGCAGAGATTCGTCCCATTGGACCTCTTCTTGCTGGCGATCGATGCGTTTTTTTTGATTTGTCCGTACTCGGCGTAACTGGCCTTTTGTGAGCTTTTTCTTTTTTGCCACGAGAATGTCGCTAGTTTAGTTGGCTTTCATGTCAGGCTAAGTATGATACATGGTTTACTTGTAAAATAGGCAATTTGGATGTCTTTCAGCGATAAGAATTTAATCTGGATTGATCTCGAAATGACAGGGCTTGACCCAGAAGTACATAAAGTCATTGAGATCGCTACCGTTGTAACAGATGCTGAACTTAATGTGTTAGCTGAAGGGCCTGTGCTCGCTATTCACCAGTCTGATGAAGAACTGGCGAAAATGGACGAGTGGTGCACCAATACTCATACTGGCAGCGGGCTGGTGGATCGCGTGAAAGCAAGCACAGTAAGCGAAACTGACGCGATCAAACAAACGATCGCTTTCCTGCAAGACTGGGTGCCTGCTGGTGTGTCGCCGATTTGTGGCAACAGTGTTGGCCAGGATCGCCGTTTCCTCTATAAGCATATGCCTGAACTGGAACGCTTTTTCCACTACCGTACCGTCGACGTCAGCACGATCAAAGAGTTGGTTCGTCGCTGGGAACCTGAAGTTCTGTCAGGAATCAAAAAACAAGGGACTCATTTGGCACTGGATGATATTCGGGAGTCAATTGAGGAACTTCGTTACTACCGGAGCAAGATCTTTACGATCTGACGGCAAAATAACCAATGCGAAGAAAAATCAAAAATTCTGGATTCAGAGTATTGCATCCGCGATTTTTCTTCGTATAATTCGCAGCCCTGACAGAGACAAATGTCTTTGATAAAGCGACACTAGCTCAGCTGGTAGAGCGCAACCTTGCCAAGGTTGAGGTCACGAGTTCGAACCTCGTGTGTCGCTCCAAAATTTGAAATGATTCCGATTGATTGTCGGATGAACGATGCGACACTAGCTCAGCTGGTAGAGCGCAACCTT
>NZ_JAALDL010000033.1 GCF_011045095.1 Grimontia sedimenti | reverse complement strand
TCAATGTTGTCGCTGCCGCTCGACTTGCATGTGTTAGGCCTGCCGCCAGCGTTCAATCTGAGCCATGATCAAACTCTTCAATTAAAGTTTTTGGCTCGATGAAATACTGTTGTTGTTTTGTCTCCGCTTTTTAAAAAAGCAGAAGCAAAACGAATTGACTGTGCCGATAACTCCGAAGAGTTTTCGCTTGGTCACTCAGTAAACATCGATAAATCTTTTGTCTATCAACTACGAGTGCCCACACAGATTGCATAGGTCAAATTGTTAAAGAACGTTGACTTGAAGAAGCATCGCTTCTCACCGTCAGGGCTGCGAATTTTACGCTGCCAGGCGATGAAGTCAAGAAGAAATTTTGAGATTTTTCAGCGTTGCTTTCGTAACCCTCAAAACACCTTGTTGACTTGCCTCTCGGGGTGAATTCCCCTTCGAAGCGGGCGGCCATTCTACTGATTCGAAACAGCGCGTCAAGCGTTTATTTCAACTCATTTTTGAGGCCTTCGCCGTACCGATTTGAGTGGGCGTTTCCGCTGTGGAAGCCGCTCTCCGTGTCGGTGAGGCGGAATTATAGGGAGGTCTGAAATTCTGGCAAGGGCTTTTTTGAGGTTTTTTATAAAAATCGCTTCACTTGGCTATATTTTACTCGAAAGCCTTATTTCCACACATTTTACTCACACCAAACACACAAAAGGCTGTGCATAAGTGTGTTATGCACGATGTAATAGCCTTTTCAATCTCCCCCCTCCCCTCACATATTTGACGTTTACAATATTGCTTATTCACTAACTGAGCCAATCAATAAGTTCAGTTCTGTTGGAGAATTCAGTTCAGCCATTAGATAAGTAAGTAGAAGTAGAAGTAGAAGTAGAAGTAGAAGTAGAAGTAGAAGTAGAAGTAGAAGTAGAAGTAGAAGTAGAAGTAGAAGTAGAAGTAGAAGTAGAAGTAGAAAGACTGTTTTACTGAAGCCTTAACGTCAAGAGTTATAAAGAAAGAAATGGGGCTTAGGCTGTTTTATGAATGAGTAGATAAATAAAAAGCCAGGCTAAAAGCCTGGCTTCTTATTTGAACGAACCGAGAGATTACTCAGCTGCTTCTTCTGCAGCTGTCTCTGGACGATCTACCAACTCGATGTAAGCCATAGGGGCTTTGTCGCCGGCACGTACACCGCATTTCAGAATGCGAGTGTAACCGCCTGCACGAGAGGCAAAACGTGGGCCTAGTTCGTTGAACAGCTTCGCTACAACTTCGTCGTTACGAGTACGAGCGAATGCAAGACGACGGTTAGCAACACTGTCGTTCTTTGCTAGGGTAATCAATGGCTCAATTACGCGACGCAGCTCTTTTGCCTTAGGCAGAGTAGTTTTGATAACTTCGTGAGTTACCAGCGAGCTAGCCATGTTGCTGAACATCGCTTTGCGATGGCTGCTGTTGCGATTGAGTTGACGACCACTCTTACGATGGCGCATGACCTAATCCTTCTAACTAAGTAATCAGAATCTGATTAATCTTCAGCGATTGATGCTGGCGGCCAGTTTTCCAGGCGCATACCCAGAGACAGACCACGTGAAGCCAGCACATCTTTAATTTCAGTCAAAGACTTCTTACCAAGGTTTGGCGTCTTAAGAAGCTCAACCTCAGTACGCTGTACCAGATCACCGATGTAGTGGATCGCTTCTGCTTTCAAACAGTTAGCAGAGCGAACAGTTAGTTCAAGATCGTCTACAGGACGCAGTAGGATCGGATCGAACTCTGGCTTCTCTTCTTTCTCTTCAGGAACTCGTACATCACGCAGATCTACGAATGCGTCCAGTTGCTCAGCAAGAATAGTTGCTGCACGACGGATAGCTTCCTCAGGATCAAGAGTACCGTTAGTCTCCATATCGATAACCAGCTTGTCGAGGTCGGTACGCTGTTCAACACGTGCTGCTTCAACATTGTAAGCAATACGGTCTACTGGGCTGAACGTTGCATCTACAAGCAGACGGCCGATTGGACGCTCGTCTTCTTCAGTGTGAATACGCGCTGACGCTGGTACGTAGCCGCGACCACGTTCTACCTTGATTCGCATGCTGATCTCAGCATTTGAATCTGTCAGGTGGCAGATTACGTGTTCTGGGTTCGCAATCTCAACACCACCGTCGTGGGTGATGTCGCCTGCAACAACAGGGCCTGCACCAGACTTATTCAGGGTTAGGATAACTTCATCTTTACCCTCTACCTTAACGGCAAGGCCTTTAAGGTTAAGCAGGATTTCCAGGATATCTTCCTGTACGCCCTCTTTGGTGCTGTACTCGTGCAACACGCCGTCAATTTCTACTTCTGTCACTGCACAACCAGGCATAGACGACAGTAGGATGCGACGTAGAGCATTACCTAGGGTGTGACCAAAGCCACGCTCTAGCGGCTCAAGAGTTACTTTTGCGTGCGTCGAGCTAACTTGTTCGATGTCAACCAGACGCGGCTTAAGAAATTCTGTTACAGAACCCTGCATTGTGTCCTCTCTTTAGTTTAGCCTTACTTAGAGTAAAGCTCGACGATCAGGTGTTCGTTGATGTCAGCAGACAAATCTGAACGCTCTGGCAGGCGCTTGAAAGTGCCTTCCATTTTGTTGCTGTCTACTTCGATCCAAGTTGGCAGCTCGCGCTGAGCAGCAATTTCAAGAGCTGCTTTGATGCGTGCTTGGTTCTTAGCTTTCTCGCGAATGCTAACAACGTCGTTGGCCGTTACCTTGAAAGAAGGAACGTTAACCACTTTACCGTTTACCAGGATCGCTTTGTGGCTTACCAGCTGACGTGATTCTGCGCGAGTTGCGCCGAAGCCCATGCGGTAAACTACGTTATCTAGACGACCTTCCAGAAGTTGCAGCAGGTTTTCACCTGTGTTGCCTTTGATGCGAGCAGCTTCTTTGTAGTAGTTACGGAATTGTTTTTCCAGTACGCCGTAGATACGACGAACTTTTTGCTTCTCACGAAGCTGAACGCCATAGTCAGACAGACGGCCGCGACGTGCGCCGTGTACGCCTGGGGCGTTATCAATTTTACACTTGGTATCAATCGCGCGTACGCCTGACTTCAGGAACAAGTCAGTACCTTCGCGACGGCTAAGCTTCAGCTTAGGACCCAAATATCTTGCCATGATCTTTCTCCAGAATTCTAAGAAACAGCGTTATACGCGACGTTTCTTAGGTGGACGACAACCGTTATGTGGGATTGGAGTCGCATCAACAATGTTAGTGATACGGAAACCAGCCGCGTTCAGTGCGCGAATAGTAGATTCACGACCTGGACCTGGGCCCTTAACCATAACTTCCAGGTTCTTAAGGCCATATTCTTTAGCCATCTCACCACAACGCTCAGCAGCAACCTGTGCAGCGAACGGAGTTGATTTACGAGAACCACGGAAACCAGAACCACCTGCAGTAGCCCATGCTAGAGCATTACCTTGACGGTCAGTAATGGTTACGATTGTGTTGTTGAAAGACGCATGGATGTGCGCTACGCCGTCAGCAACTTGCTTGCGTACGCGTTTACGTGCGCGATTTGGTTGTTTAGCCATAGTACTTTACCTACCCCGATTATTTCTTGATCGGCTTGCGCGGACCCTTACGGGTACGAGCATTGGTCTTCGTACGCTGGCCACGTAGTGGCAAGCTGCGACGATGACGCAAACCGCGGTAACAACCAAGGTCCATTAGACGCTTGATGTTCATGGAAACTTCACGACGTAGATCACCTTCTACAGTGTACTTGGCAACGCCATCACGCAGTAGATCGATCTGCTCTTCAGTTAGTTCACTGATCTTAGTGCTTTCAGCAATACCAGTCTCAGCTAGGATAGCTTTTGAACGGGTTTTACCGATACCGTAGATCGCAGTCAGTGCGATTACAGCATGCTTCTGATCAGGAATGTTAATGCCTGCAATACGGGCCACTATTCACTCCTAGTACTTTATCAAGAAGAACCGCTGCAGAGCCCGTTTAGGATACGCAGCGGCTATACCACTTCTTTTGCACACACAAAAGGTGGGCTGGCTAATGTAGCCAGCCTGCCTAAATTTTGCAAGAAAAATATTCTGCTATTAGCCTTGGCGCTGCTTGTGCTTTGGCTCACTGCAAATCACGCGAACGACACCGTTACGCTTGATAACTTTACAGTTACGGCAGATTTTCTTAACGGAAGCACGAACTTTCATTGCTAAACTCCGTAAATGTCAATCTGTTAGCGGCCGTAGCCTTTCAGATTGGCTTTCTTCAACACGGACTCATATTGTTGAGACATCAGATGTGTCTGAACTTGAGCCATAAAGTCCATGATTACTACGACTACGATAAGTAGGGAAGTTCCGCCAAAATAGAAGCGTACGTTCCAAGCAATCATCATGAACTCGGGGATCAGACAGATAAAGGTGATATACAACGCGCCTGCTAATGTCAGTCGAGTCATCACTTTATCTATGTACTTCGCAGTCTGCTCGCCCGGGCGAATACCAGGTACGAATGCACCAGACTTCTTCAGATTGTCTGCTGTCTCACGCGGGTTGAAAACCAACGCCGTGTAGAAGAAACAGAAGAAGATAATCGCAGCAGCATAAAGAATTACATACAGTGGTTGACCAGGGCTCAGTGCCAATGACACATCCGCCAACCAGCCCAACTGTTCACTCTGACCAAACCATTGAGCCAGTGTGCCTGGGAACAGGATAATACTTGATGCAAAAATCGCTGGAATTACGCCGGCCATATTTAGTTTCAATGGCAGGTGTGTGCTTTGCGCAGCGAAGACACGACGCCCTTGCTGACGCTTCGCGTAGTTAACAACGATTCGACGTTGACCACGCTCTACAAACACTACGAACGCAATTACTGCGAATGCAATTACCGCAATCAACAGAAGAAGAAGCACGTGCAATTCACCTTGACGCGCTTGCTCGGCTGTTTGTCCGATAGCGGATGGCAATCCTGCAACGATACCCGCGAAAATAATCAGGGATATACCGTTACCGATACCACGCTCAGTGATCTGTTCACCTAACCACATCAGGAACATGGTGCCAGTGACCAAGCTCACAACAGCAGTAAAGTAGAATCCTAGGCCTGGAGTTACCACCAGACCCGGAATCATACTTGGCAAGCCTGTAGCGATACCAATCGCTTGGAAGGTTGCCAATACCAGCGTGCCGTAGCGGGTGTACTGACTGATCTTACGACGGCCAGACTCCCCTTCTTTCTTCAACTCAGCCAAAGCTGGATGAACTACCGTAAGCAGTTGGACAATAATCGATGCCGAAATATACGGCATGATGCCCAGCGCCAGGATAGATGCACGCTCAAGAGCACCACCAGAGAACATGTTAAACAGTTCAATGATGGTACCTTGTTGCTGTTCGAACAGATCGGCAAGTACAGCAGCGTCAATACCAGGAATTGGCACAAAAGAACCGGCGCGGAATACGAGCAACGCACCTACCACAAAGAGTAGACGGCTTTTCAGCTCCGCAAGTCCACCTTTTGCACTACTAAAATTTTGTCCTGGTTGTTTTGCCATCTGTACCTCGTCCTCGAGCTAATTATTCCTCGATTTTACCGCCAGCAGCTTCGATTGCAGCTTGAGCGCCTTTAGTAACGCGAAGACCTTTTACAGTCACTGAGCGTGCAATCTCACCAGACAGTACGATTTTCGCCGTACGGATGTCTTTAGTGATTACGTTTGCAGCTTTCAGTGTCTCAAGGCTTACTACGTCACCTTCAACTTTAGCCAGTTCGCTCAGGCGAACTTCAGCCGCAGTAAGGCTCTTGCGAGAAGTAAAACCAAATTTTGGCAGACGCTGTTTCAAAGGCATTTGACCGCCTTCGAAACCTGGGCGTACAGAACCACCTGAACGTGATTTCTGACCTTTGTGACCACGGCCACCAGTTTTGCCCAGGCCTGAACCGATACCACGGCCAACGCGCTTCTTAGAAGGCTTTGAACCCGCAGCCGGAGATAGAGTATTCAGACGCATTGTGATTACTCCTCCACTTTAACCATGTAGTAAACTTGATTGATCATGCCGCGTACGCAAGCAGTATCTTCAAGTTCAACAGTGTGGTTGATGCGACGTAGGCCCAAGCCACGCAGGGTAGCTTTATGTTTCGGCAAACGACCGATTGAGCTACGAGTCTGAGTTACTTTGATAGTTTTAGCCATGTCGAATTACCCCAGAATTTCGTTAACTGGCAGACCGCGCTTAGCAGCTACCATTTCTGGAGACTTCATACCACCCAGGCCATCGATCGTTGCACGAACGATGTTGATTGGGTTAGTAGAACCGTATGCTTTTGCCAGAACGTTGCGAACACCCGCAACTTCCAGAACCGCACGCATCGCACCACCTGCGATGATACCCGTACCTTCTGATGCAGGCTGCATGTACACTTTAGAACCAGTGTGGCTGCCTTTAACAGCGTGGTGAAGAGTACCTTCGTTCAGCGCAACAGTAACCATGTTACGGCGCGCTTTTTCCATTGATTTTTGGATCGCTGCAGGTACTTCACGGGCTTTGCCGTAACCGAAACCTACACGACCATTGCCATCACCAACTACAGTAAGAGCGGTGAAGCTGAAGATGCGACCACCTTTAACCGTCTTAGAGACACGGTTAACAGCAATCAGCTTCTCATGCAAATCACTTTGTTGTTTATCGTTAGCCATCTTTCCGCCTACCTTAGAATTTCAGACCAGCTTCACGGGCAGCTTCTGCCAGTGCAGCCACACGGCCGTGGTATTGGAAACCGGAACGGTCAAAAGCAACAGATTCGATGCCTTTTTCCTTCGCACGCTCAGCGATAGCTTTACCTACTGCTGCTGCGGCTTCTTTATTACCGGTGCTCTTCACTTGCTCACGGATCGCTTTTTCTACGGTAGAAGCAGCTGCGATTACTTCGGAGCCATTTGCCGCGATAACCTGTGCGTACACATGACGTGGAGTACGGTGTACCACTAGGCGAGTCGCACCCAGTTCAGCAATCTTGCGACGCGCTCGGGTCGCACGACGGATACGAGCAATTTTCTTATCCATAGTGTTACCTTACTTCTTCTTAGCTTCTTTAGTACGCACAACTTCGTCAGCGTAACGAACACCTTTACCTTTGTAAGGCTCAGGCTGACGGTATGCGCGGATGTCAGCAGCTACTTGACCAACCAATTGCTTGTCTGTACCAGTCAAAACAATTTCAGTTTGGCTTGGGCATTCTGCTTTGATACCTGCAGGCAGTTCATGTTCAACAGGGTGAGAGAAACCCAGAGTCAGAGCGACTGAGTTACCTTTCATTGCTGCACGATAACCAACACCTTTCAGGATCAGTTTCTTGGTATAGCCTTCAGTAACACCAACAACCATGTTGTTCACCAGTGCACGTGCGGTACCTGCTTGAGCGTTAGCTTTAGCAATACCTTCGCGTGGCGCGAACTTCACAGCGTTGTCTTCTTGGCTTAGTTCCACTGCGTCGTTGATAACGCGGGTCAGTTCGCCCTTGCTACCTTTAACAGTGATTTCCTGACCGTTCAGTTTCACCTCTACGCCGGCAGGAATTACTACGGGTGCTTTTGCAACACGAGACATTTCCTACTCCTTACGCTACGTAGCAGATGATTTCGCCGCCCAGACCCGCTTTGCGAGCTGCACGGTCGGTCATCAAACCTTTAGAAGTTGATACTACAGCAATACCCAGACCACCCATTACAGAAGGCAGCTCATCTTTTTTCTTATAGATGCGCAGACCTGGACGGCTTACACGTTGGATTTGCTCGATAACTGGTTTAGCTTCGAAGTACTTCAGAGTAACTTCCAGCTCAGGCTTAACTTCGCCAGAAACAGCGTAGTCAGCCACATAACCTTCAGCTTTCAGCAGCTCAGCAATTGCCACTTTCAGCTTTGACGAAGGCATCTTAACAGCAACTTTAGTTGCTGCCTGACCGTTGCGGATGCGGGTCAGCATATCCGAAATCGGATCTTGCATGCTCATAAGTCTTTACTCCCGTGATTCAATTACCAGCTCGCCTTACGCAGACCCGGAATCTCGCCTTTCATGCAAGCTTCACGAACCTTGATTCGGCTCAGGCCGAATTTGCGTAGGTAGCCATGTGGACGACCAGTCTGGTTACAGCGGTTACGCTGACGAGACTTAGCAGAATCACGCGGTAGAGTTTGAAGCTTCAGGACTGCATCCCAACGCTCTTCTTCAGACGCGTTAACGTTTTTGATGATAGCTTTCAGTGCAGCACGCTTCTCAGCGAACTTTGCTACCAGCTTCGCGCGTTTTACTTCGCGCGCTTTCATTGATTGCTTAGCCATTACAGTAACCCTTCACCTTACTTACGGAATGGGAAGTTAAAGGCAGCCAGCAGAGCTTGACCTTCCTCATCAGTCGCCGCTGTGGTAGTGATAGTAATATCAAGACCACGGATACGATCTACTTTGTCGTAGTCGATCTCTGGGAAGATGATTTGCTCACGAACGCCCATGCTATAGTTACCGCGACCGTCGAAAGATTTCGAACTTACGCCACGGAAGTCACGCACACGTGGGAGAGCGATTGAAATCAGACGCTCTAGGAATTCCCACATACGCTCGCCACGCAGGGTTACTTTACAGCCAATTGGGTAGCCCTCACGGATCTTGAAGCCAGCAACAGACTTACGTGCTTTAGTGATCAGCGGCTTTTGACCTGTGATTGATGCCAGGTCAGATGCTGCGTTCTCAAGCAGTTTTTTGTCGTTGATTGCTTCGCCCACACCCATGTTCAGGGTGATCTTTTCGATCCTTGGGACTTGCATGATACTCTTGTATTCGAACTTTTCAGCCAGTTCTTTTACAACAGTCTCTTTGTAGTAATCATGCAGTTTCGCCATAGTGTACTACTCCAGAATTACTTAAATAATTTCGCCATTCGATTTGAAGAAACGAACTTTTTTGCCGTCTTCGAATCGGAAGCCTACACGGTCTGCTTTACCAGTTGCCGCGTTGTAGATAGCAACGTTAGAAACGTCCACTGCAGCTTCTTTTTCTACGATGCCGCCTTGGATGCCCAGAGCCGGAACAGGCTTCTGGTGTTTCTTAACCAGGTTGATACCTTCAACGATAACTTTACCAGTGGTCAGAACCTTACTTACTTTACCTTTCTTGCCTTTATCTTTACCGGCAAGAACGATAACTTCGTCGTTACGACGGATTTTAGCTGCCATTTTAACCGCTCCTTACAGAACTTCTGGCGCCAGAGACACAATCTTCATGAACTTATCGCCACGAAGTTCGCGTGTCACAGGACCAAAGATACGGGTACCGACTGGTTGCTCAGTAGTGTTGTTCAACAATACGCAAGCATTACGGTCGAAGCGAATGACAGAGCCGTCTGGACGACGAACGCCTTTACGGGTGCGAACTACAACCGCCTTCAGGACATCACCTTTTTTAACTTTACCGCGTGGGATTGCATCTTTAACGGTAACTTTGATGACGTCGCCGATATGGGCGTAGCGACGGTGTGAACCACCCAGCACCTTAATACACATTACGCTGCGAGCGCCGGAGTTATCGGCTGCATCCAGCATACTTTGCATTTGGATCATTGTTAGTGCTCCGCTGTTATTACATCTAGACCCATCTCGGGTCGGGCTGCCTCATTACAAGGGCGGCGAATAATAACACTATTTTTTGAAGATGGGTAGATAAAAAATAAACGGCTCCGAAATGGGAGCCGCTTTGTTTTTTATCGCTGGAAAGCTTGCCTTACAGGCGCGCTTTCTCAACTACGCGTACCAGAGTCCAAGACTTAGTCTTAGACAGTGGACGGCACTCACGGATCTCAACGGTATCGCCTTGTGCGCACTCGTTGTTTTCGTCATGAACGTGCAGTTTGGTCGTACGCTTGATGAATTTACCGTAGATTGGGTGTTTCACCTGGCGTTCGATAGCAACAACGATAGATTTATCCATCTTGTCGCTAATTACACGACCTTGTTGAGTACGGATTTTGTCGCTCATTATGCGTTGCCCTTCTGGTTCAGAACGGTTTTAACACGTGCGATATCGCGACGAACGTTCTTCAGAGTGTGAGTTTGCTGAAGTTGACCAGTAGCCGCTTGCATGCGCAGATTGAATTGCTCACGCAGCAGACCCAGCAGTTCTTCATTCAGCTGCTCTACGCTCTTTTCGCGAAGTTCTTGTGCTTTCATCACATCACCGCCTTAGTTACGAAAGTGGTTTTGATAGGTAGTTTACGAGAAGCCAGCTCGAATGCTTCGCGAGCAAGGCTTTCAGAAACACCATCCATCTCGTACAGGACTTTACCTGGTTGGATTTGTGCAACCCAGTAGCTCACAGAACCCTTACCTTTACCCTGACGAACTTCCAGAGGTTTGGTAGTGATTGGCTTGTCTGGGAACACACGGATCCAGATTTGACCCTGACGCTTGATGTGACGAGTCATAGCACGACGTGCAGCTTCGATCTGACGCGCAGTGATACGACCACGACCAACAGCTTTCAGGCCGAAGGTACCGAAGCTTACGTCAGTACCTGCAGCAAGACCGCGGTTACGACCCTTATGAGTCTTGCGGAACTTAGTACGTTTTGGTTGAAGCATCGATAGACTCCTTACTTACGGCCTTTACGCTGCTTCTTAGGCTTGTCAGCCTGTGGCTCTGCTACTGGCATGCCGCCCAGAACTTCACCTTTGAAGATCCAAACTTTAATACCAATTACACCATAAGTGGTGTGAGCCGAAGAAGTTGCGTAATCAATGTCAGCACGAAGAGTGTGCAGTGGCACACGACCTTCACGGTACCACTCGGTACGAGCGATTTCAGCACCGCCAAGACGGCCGCTTACTTCCACTTTGATACCCTTGGCACCCAGACGCATTGCGTTTTGTACCGCACGCTTCATAGCGCGACGGAACATAACACGACGCTCTAGCTGAGACGCGATGCTGTCACCAACCAGTTGTGCGTCAAGCTCAGGCTTGCGTACTTCTGCGATGTTGATTTGAGCAGGAACACCTGCCAGTTGTGCAACGCGAGCGCGCAGTTTTTCTACGTCTTCGCCTTTCTTACCGATAACAACGCCTGGACGAGCAGTGTGGATAGTCACACGGATGCTCTTCGCTGGACGCTCGATAACGATACGAGAAACAGACGCTTTAGACAGTTCTTTAGTCAGGAACTGACGTACCTTGAAGTCGCCGTCTAGGTTGTCAGCGAAATCTTGGCTGTTAGCAAACCAAGTGGAATTCCAAGGCTTACAAATGCCAAGACGAATACCATTAGGATGTACTTTTTGACCCATTGCTTTCTCTCCTCGTCTCTTAGCGGTCTGCTACAACAACAGTGATGTGGCTAGAACGCTTCAAGATGCGATCGGCACGGCCTTTTGCACGAGGCATGATGCGCTTCATGACTGGGCCTTCGTCAACGAAGATTTTTGCTACAGACAGATCATCGATGTCTGCGCCTTCGTTATGCTCAGCGTTTGCAATTGCAGACTCCAGCACCTTCTTGATCAGATCAGCAGCTTTTTTGTCGCTGAAAGTCAGAAGTTCAATTGCTTGTGCAACGTTTTTACCGCGCACTTGGTCTGCTACCAAACGTGCTTTCTGAGGCGAAATACGAGCAAAGCGATGTTTAGCAATAGCTTCCATATCTTAACTCCTTAACGCTTCTTAGCTTTCTTATCTGCAGCGTGGCCGCGATAAGTACGTGTTGGTGCAAATTCGCCCAGCTTGTGACCGATCATCTCATCAGTGATGAAAACAGGTACGTGCTGACGACCATTATGGACAGCGATGGTCAAACCGATCATCTGAGGGATGATCATTGAACGACGGGACCAAGTCTTAACAGGCTTCTTGTCACCGCTTTCCACCGCTTTCTCTACCTTCTTCAGCAAGTGCAGGTCAATAAAAGGACCTTTCTTGAGAGAACGTGGCATGGCTTATCCTCTGATATAAATTACTTGTTACGACGACGTACGATGTACTTGTCGGTACGTTTGTTCTTACGGGTCTTGAAGCCTTTAGTAGGCATACCCCAAGGAGATACTGGGTGACGACCGCCCGAAGTACGACCTTCACCACCACCGTGTGGGTGGTCTACTGGGTTCATTGCAACACCACGAACTGTTGGACGAACGCCCTTCCAGCGAGTAGCACCTGCTTTACCCAGTTCACGCAGCATGTGTTCTGCGTTACCAACTTCACCGATGGTCGCACGACCTTCAGAAAGAACTTTGCGCATCTCACCAGAACGCAGACGAATAGTTACGTATGCGCCATCGCGAGCTACGATTTGTGCGTATGCACCAGCTGAACGAGCCAGCTGAGCACCTTTACCAGGCTTCAGTTCAACGTTGTGAACTGTAGAACCTACTGGGATGTTGCGCATTGGCAGGCTGTTGCCCACTTTGATCGCAGCATCTGAACCAGATTGGATCTGGTCGCCAGCTTTCAGGCCTTTAGGTGCAATGATGTAACGACGCTCACCGTCTGCGTACAGAACCAGTGCGATGTTCGCGCTACGGTTTGGATCGTATTCCAGACGCTCAACTTTCGCTGGGATGCCGTCTTTAGTACGTTTGAAGTCAATTACACGGTAGTGTTGCTTATGACCACCACCGATGTGACGTACAGTGATACGACCGTTGTTGTTACGACCACCAGACTTAGAGTTTTTCTCCAGCAGTGGTGCGTAAGGCTTACCTTTGTACAGGTCAGCGTTTACAATCTTAACAACGTGACGACGACCCGGTGAAGTAGGCTTACATTTAACAATTGCCATTTTCTGTTACTCCTCCGTCTTACTCAGCGCCGCCAGCGAAGTCGATGTCTTGACCTTCTTTCAAGATAACGTACGCTTTTTTCACGTCTGAACGACGGCCTTGGCGCATACCTTGACGTTTGGTCTTACCCTTAGTGATAAGAGTATTTACAGACTTCACTTCAACTTCGAACAGTTTCTCAACTGCTGCTTTGATCTCTCTCTTAGTCGCAGTCATCGCTACTTTGAATACGATAGTGTTACCGTTTTCAGCAGCCATGGTTGCTTTTTCAGAGATGTGCGGAGCACGCAGAACTTTCAGGATACGCTCTTCAGTGATCATCCCAGCATCTCCTCAACTTGCTTAACTGCAGCTGCAGTCATAACTACTTTGTCGAAAGCGATCAGGCTAACTGGGTCGATGCCTGCTGCATCGCGAACATCAACCTTGTACAGGTTGCGCGCTGCCAAGAACAGGTTCTCATCAACTTCTGCAGTTACGATCAGAGCTTCAGACAGCTCAAGCTCTTTCAGCTTAGCGATCAGCTCTTTAGTTTTTGGTGCTTCTACTGAGAAGTTATCAACAACGATCAGACGCTCTTGACGAACCAGCTCAGACAGGATGCTTTTAATAGCACCACGGTACATTTTCTTGTTAACTTTCTGGCTGTGGTCCTGTGGACGCGCAGCGAAAGTTACACCACCCGAGCGCCAGATTGGGCTACGGATTGTACCTGCACGAGCGCGACCAGTACCCTTCTGACGCCATGGCTTAGCACCGCCACCTGATACGTCTGAACGAGTCTTTTGCGCACGAGTACCTTGACGGGCACCAGCTGCGTATGCAACTACTACTTGGTGAACCAGAGCTTCGTTGAACTCACGCCCGAAGGTAGTTTCGGAAACAGTCAGCGCGTCAGCGCCTTTTACTACCAATTCCATTACTATCTCCTCGACGTTACGCTTTAACGGCTGGTTTAACGATCACGTTGCTGCCAGTCGCACCTGGTACTGCACCTTTAATAAGAAGCAGCTTGCGCTCAGCGTCAACACGTACGATCTCAAGGTTTTGAGTAGTTACCTGCTCAGCACCCATGTGACCTGCCATTTTCTTGCCTTTGAATACGCGACCTGGAGTCTGACATTGACCGATAGAACCAGGAGCACGGTGAGACAAGGAGTTACCGTGGGTCATATCTTGAGTACGGAAGTTCCAACGCTTAACAGCGCCTTGGAAGCCCTTACCTTTAGATGTGCCAGTAACGTCTACTTTTTTGATTTCAGCGAACAGATCTACGTTCAGCTCAGCGCCTACTTCGAAATCTTCGCCGTTTTCCAGACGGAATTCCCACAGACCGCGGCCAGCTTCAACACCTGCTTTCGCAAAGTGACCAGCTTCTGGCTTAGTTACGCGGCTTGCTTTCTTAGCGCCTGAAGTTACTTGGATAGCAGAGTAACCATCTACTTCAGGAGTACGTACCTGAGTAACACGGTTAGTTTCTACTTCTACAACGGTTACAGGGATAGAAACGCCTTCCTCAGTGAAGATGCGAGTCATGCCCACTTTACGACCGACTAGACCAATCATTATTAACTCCCCTCTTAACCCAGGCTGATTTGAACATCAACGCCCGCAGCAAGGTCAAGACGCATCAGAGCGTCAACAGTTTTATCTGTTGGCTCAACGATGTCGATCAGACGCTTGTGAGTACGGATTTCGTACTGGTCACGTGCATCTTTGTTTACGTGCGGAGAGATAAGAACGGTGAAGCGCTCTTTGCGAGTTGGCAGAGGGATTGGACCCTTCACCTGCGCACCAGTGCGCTTAGCGGTTTCAACGATTTCCGCAGTAGACTGATCGATCAAACGGTGATCGAACGCCTTCAGGCGGATACGGATACGTTGGTTCTGCATTAGACAGAGCTCCAAATTAAAAAATTACACAAACAATATCGCCACTCAACCTTATCTAGATAAGGGAATGTCGATTGATTTATGTGAAACCGTAGTACCAATATCTGGTACATTGTCAGCCATTTTATATGACTGCGAACATAAGCGGAGTATACATTACCGACCTCATCAGGCTGAGCCTACAACGATGGGTCTTCCTCCTGTGCTCATTGGTTCACAACTGCACGCTTGAGAGCAAATGTCTCAGGCAGTGCGGGCATTATACAGATCACAATTTGCTTTGCAAGTGGCGTTTAAAAAATAATCAGGGGTTAGGTAAGCAAGTAAAACTGCGGTCTCTGGCTTTGGCGTAAGTACAAAAAAGGAGCCTATTTTGGGCTCCCTTTATCCTCATTCAAAATCTTGCTCAAGAGTCATCACATTCAATCATTTGCGCTTGATTGTAATTCTGGATACCTACTTTATCGATAAGTCCCAGCTGGGTTTCCAGCCAATCAACATGCTCTTCTTCCTCTTCCAGAATATCCTGGAACAGGTCGCGCGAAACATAATCACGCACACTCTCAGCGTACTCAATGGCATCACGCAGATCAGGAATAGCATCCATTTCCAGCGCTAAATCGCACTCTAGCATTTCTTTGGTATCTTCACCTATGCGCAATTTACCCAGATCTTGCAGGTTGGGTATGCCTTCGAGGAAAAGGATACGCTCTATCAAATCATCAGCATGTTTCATCTCATCGATAGACTCTTCGTATTCTTTATCAGCAATCGCTTTCAATCCCCAGTCCTTGTACATTCGGGCATGAAGGAAATATTGATTGATGGCAACAAGTTCGTTGCCCAGAATTTTGTTGAGATGTTGGATGATTTTTGGATCTGATTTCATATCGCGCACTCCTCTTTTCGGCGTCTATTAAAAGTAGAACCGAATGAAGTGTGGTCAATGTCAGATGTTAGACAAGTTGCACTTAGCCAACTTTCTTGTAGAGAGGATTTAACGCTGCTTCTTGAAGGATTTCCTTCGCAGGACGTATACATTTGCCACACTGCGAGCCAAGAGGCGTCAATTTTCTGATTTCACGGATATCATCAACCCCTTGCTCATAAGCAAGTTTTTTCAGTGTTTTATCAGAAATTCCATGGCACAGACAAACGTACATCTTTGTATCTTCCTCTACTAATCTAATAAACAATATAAACGAGAATTGTTAGCATTACCAATTCGTTTCTTCGATTGATTAGCGAAGAATAAAAGAAAACAACGAAGGCAAGTTTTGAAGGAATATCACAGGCAGGTGATGCTAAGGAGATGTCTGCGGTTGTCAGAAATGAAAAAGGACGCCGAAGCGTCCTTTTTCTAGCATTGTGCTAATCGAAGCTTAATAAGAATTAAGCCAGGATCTTAGCAACAACACCCGCACCTACGGTACGGCCACCTTCACGGATAGCGAAGCGCAGGCCTTCGTCCATCGCGATTGGTGCAATCAGCTCAACAACCATTTGGATGTTGTCGCCTGGCATTACCATCTCAACGCCTTCTGGCAGTTCGATAGTACCGGTCACGTCAGTAGTACGGAAGTAGAACTGTGGACGGTAGCCT
>NZ_JAALDL010000032.1 GCF_011045095.1 Grimontia sedimenti | reverse complement strand
GAATCCTCCCGAGCGCGCCATATCACTTTCACCTTGATTGATACCTTTATGCAATCAATGCCTGCGCGACCGTAGCTCAGCTGGATAGAGTACCTGGCTACGAACCAGGCGGTCGGAGGTTCGAATCCTCCCGGTCGCGCCATTTCTTTTCTGCATTTCTATTCGAAATTTCCGACTAATCTCTCACTGTCTCAAAAGCCTTACTTTTCTCTATATTTTCCGTTTTTATACTTTTGCTACTTTATCTGCTCACTGTTCTTCTCATTCGAGAAAAACCGCTTAACTCACTAAAAAGTAGCACTTTTACACTGCGAACTTTCCGCAACAAGTTGCAGCCTATTTCAGATGCTTGGTGTTAACAAAATAGTAACAATTGTCCGTATTTATTGCGTCTGAGGCCGAAAATGAAGCAATTGACGAGTATTGCAGGATTGTCATTATTGCAGTTTGTTAGTATTTTGACCGATAACTTAACTGAGTGAGTAAATTCTCAACAAAATGTAAAATACGTTTCGTTGAGAAAAGTCGTGCCGATTTTCCGGTAAATGGAATACGGTAACCTGCAAGGAAGCAAACATATGGATTTGGGTAGTACTCTTCAGCACGCCGCTACACTCATGCTGACAGGCATGGTAGTGGTTTTCGTCTTTCTTACCATCTTGGTCGGTCTGGTCAAGCTGATGTCCCGCTTGGTCCCCGAAGAGTTGCCACCTCAGGCAACCACCACGACCACCCCATCAAATAACAATAATGGTCAGGTGTCAGGGGAAACTATTGCTGCGATTTCTGCAGCAGTACATAAATACCGTAATCGCCAGCGCTAGCTGATGCGAAACATACAATTACAAGGAGTTTTGTCGTATGTCTAAGCCACTCGCTATTACAGACGTTGTCTTGCGTGATGCGCACCAATCGCTGTTTGCGACCCGTATGCGTCTTGATGACATGTTACCGATTGCCGCTGCGTTAGATGATGTTGGTTACTGGTCATTGGAAACTTGGGGCGGCGCAACCTTTGATGCCTGTATCCGCTTTTTGGGCGAAGACCCATGGGTTCGCCTGCGCGAACTGAAAAAAGCGATGCCGAAAACCCCAATGCAAATGCTGTTGCGTGGTCAGAACTTGCTGGGTTACCGCCATTATGCGGATGACGTGGTAGAGAAATTCGTTGAGCGTGCCCACGCCAACGGTATGGACGTATTCCGTATTTTTGATGCGATGAATGACGTGCGTAACTTTGAGAAAGCGGTGAAATCCGCTGTGGATGTTGGCGCGCATGCTCAAGGTACGTTGTCTTACACCACCAGCCCTTACCACACATTGGACACCTGGACTGATCTGGCGAAACGCCTTGAAGATCTGGGCTGTCACTCCCTATGTATCAAAGACATGTCTGGCCTGCTCAAGCCTTATGAGGCAGAAGAGCTGATCAAGCGCATCAAAGCTTCTTGTGATATCCCTCTTGCGCTGCACTGCCATGCAACAACCGGTCTTTCTACTGCTACTGCGGTTAAAGCGGTGGAAGCGGGTCTGGATGTGCTCGACACTGCGATTTCTTCCATGAGCCAAACCTACGGTCACACGCCAACCGAAACCGTAGTCGCTATGTTGCAAGGCACTGAGCGTGATACTGGCCTACAGCTTGAGAAAATCGAGCCAATTGCTGCTTACTTCCGAGAAGTTCGTAAGAAGTACGCCAAGTTTGAAGGTCAGCTGAAAGGCGTCGATTCTCGCATCCTGATTGCTCAGGTTCCAGGTGGCATGCTGACTAACATGGAAGGCCAGCTCAAAGAGCAGGGTGCAGCCGATCGTTTAGACGAAGTGTTGCAAGAAATTCCGCGCGTTCGTGAAGATCTCGGTTATATCCCGCTGGTAACACCAACCTCGCAAATCGTAGGTACTCAGGCGGTTATCAACGTATTGACGGGTGAGCGTTATAAGAGCATCACCAAGGAAACAGCAGGCGTGCTGAAAGGCGAATACGGCGCAGCACCTGCAGAAGTGAACAAAGAACTTCAGGCGCGCGTTCTGGATGGTGGAGAAGCGATTACCTGCCGTCCTGCTGATCTCATTGAACCTGAGCTTCACATTCTGACTGATGAGCTGATTGCTAAGTCGAAAGAAGAAGGCATCTTGCTGGCAGAAGCACAGGTTGATGACGTTCTGACTTACTCTCTGTTCCCACAGGTTGGTCTGAAATTCCTGAAAAACCGTGGCAATCCGGATGCCTTTGAACCAGTGCCAGGCACTGAACCTGAAGTTGCAGCGGCTCCAGCAGCACCTGTTTCTGCGGGTGGCACTGAAGCTTACAGTGTTCAGGTAAACGGTCAGGTTTACGATGTGGTCGTTGGTCCGCAAGGCGAGCTGACATCTGTGACGCCTTCTGCGGCAGCGCCAACTGCAGCTCCTGCCCCTGCACCAACAGCAGGTGCATCTGAAGCGGTTGCAGCGCCTCTGGCGGGTAACATTTTCAAAGTGGTTGCTAAACAAGGTCATCAGGTTCAGGAAGGCGATGTGCTGCTTATCCTGGAAGCAATGAAGATGGAAACAGAAGTTCGCGCAACCCGTGCAGGTGTCGTGCAAGACGTGATGGTGAAAGAAGGTGACTCTGTTACCGTTGGTTCACCACTACTGAGCCTGGCGTAAGAGGAAAATCATGGAAGGTTTGTTAATCCTCTGGAGTGAAACTGGTCTGGCCAACTTTGATTTTGGCCAGCTCGTGATGATCACTGTCGGTTGTTGCCTGTTGTTTTTGGCGATTCGTAAGGGCTTCGAGCCCTTACTTCTGCTGCCAATCGGTTTTGGTGCCATCCTCGCGAATATCCC
Source organism: Grimontia sedimenti (assembly GCF_011045095.1). Classification (GTDB taxonomy): domain Bacteria; phylum Pseudomonadota; class Gammaproteobacteria; order Enterobacterales; family Vibrionaceae; genus Enterovibrio; species Enterovibrio sedimenti. Next base: position 15,528 of record NZ_JAALDL010000032.1, on the reverse strand, counting down.
GAATGCCGGCTTTACCGAACCAGGTGGTGTGCTGTATTACGTCTACTACGTAGGCATTGAGTCTGGAATCTTCCCACTGCTTATCTTCATGGGCGTGGGTGCGATGACTGACTTCGGTGCATTGATTGCTAACCCTCGCACCCTTTGGCTGGGCGCGGCTGCGCAGTTTGGTATCTTCGCTACCCTGTTTGGTGCCATCTTGCTGAATCTGGTACCTGGGATGGAATTCTCACTGGCAGATGCGGCATCTATCGCGATTATCGGTGGTGCAGATGGTCCAACGGCAATATTCCTGGCCAGTCGCTTGTCTCCAGACTTGTTGGGTGCGATTGCGGTTGCGGCGTACAGCTACATGGCGCTGGTGCCAATTATCCAGCCGCCAATCATGAAGCTGCTGACCAACGAGGAAGAGCGTAAGATCGAGATGCAGCAACTGCGTCACGTATCGAAGACAGAGAAAATCATCTTCCCGTTGGCGGTACTGATGATGGCGATTCTGTTCCTGCCTTCTGCGACACCGCTGGTTGGTATGTTCTGTCTGGGTAACCTGATGCGTGAATGTGGCGTGGTTGACCGTCTGTCAAACACGGCGCAAAACGAGCTGATCAATATCGTGACCATCTTCCTGGGTCTGGCTGTCGGTTCTAAGCTTCAGGCAGAGTCCTTCCTGAAGTTTGAAACGCTGGGTATTCTGGTGCTAGGTGCGGTCGCGTTCAGTATCGGTACTGCGGCTGGCGTATTGATGGCTAAGCTTTTGAACAAATACAGCAAAGACAACATCAACCCACTGATTGGTGCGGCAGGTGTTTCGGCTGTACCTATGGCTGCACGTGTGGTTAACAAGGTAGGTCTTGATTCCAACCCGCATAACTTTCTGTTGATGCACGCAATGGGGCCAAACGTCGCAGGCGTATTGGGCTCAGCGGTTGCAGCAGGTGTTCTGCTGGCACTGGTTGGCTAACCCTTTAAAATACGTTCACAAAATAATAAGGCGGAAGGCATTGAGTCTTCCGCCTTTTTTATTAACACTGGAAAAAAACGCTGGTGCAGAAAAAGGATGAAACCATGCCAAAGAACCTCCAACTTGCCATCACTGCTTTCGGTGAACCAGATACCCTCAAGCTGCAACAAACCGATATTCCAACACCATCTGAAGGTCAGGTATTGGTGAAAGTGGGGTTCGCTGGCGTTAACCCCATCGACGCTAAAACCCGTGCAGGTCTTGGTTGGGGCGCAGAGAAAATCAAAGACTGCTTACCCTGGACGCCTGGCTTTGATGCAGCAGGTGTGGTTGTGCAGGATAGCGGACAGTTTAAGGCTGGTGATCGTATCGTGGGCCGAATTGTCGAGGGTGGAGGCTATGGCCAGTATCTTTGCGCACCTTCTGACGCGCTCTCTTTTGTGCCGGAGGATGTATCTTTGGAACAAGCTTCAACGCTTCCGGTTGCAGGCCTGACAGCCTTGCAGGCGCTTGAGTTAGTCAATACGACCAAAGACGATAAAGTGCTGATCCTGGCGGGCGCAGGTGGTGTTGGCCATATTGCCATCCAGTTGGCGAAAGCAAAGGGCGCAGACGTGTTTGCCAGTTGCTCCGACAAAAATGAAGAGTTTGTTTCTTCGCTGGGCGCTACCGCTCTGGATTATGGCAAAGCACCACTTGAACAGCAGGTTCAGGACATTGATGTCCTGATTGACCTGATGGGCGGCGATGTTGGCGAAGCGGCGTTGGCTTCAGTGAAAGCCGGTGGTCGTGTGGTCACTGTGCCGACCATTACGGCTCCGCGCATTATCGAAGCGGCAGAGAAACGCGGTGTCATCGCTCAGGGTATGCTGGTACAGCCGAATGTTGCCCAACTTGATGCATTGCTGAATGCGGTTTCGGACAAATCGCTTACCATCGAAATCAGTAAAATCTATCCGCTTGAAGACGGTGTTCAGGCGCATGTCGAAATCCAAAGCGGCAGAACCCGCGGAAAAATTCTTTTGGAGATCCCGCAATAATGAGTTGTTACGACAAATACGAAGCGCTGATTTTCGACCTCGATGGCACGCTGCTCGATTCCATGTCTGCGCACTTTGCAGCCTGGCAGCAAACGGCCTCTGACTTTGGGTTTGAGGTTGACGAAAGTTGGTATCACTCCCGTGGTGGCAGTCCGACGATTTTGACGGCTCAAACTTTGGTGAAAGAGTTGGAGTTGGCGATTGAGCCCCAAATATTGGCTGACCACAAAACACAGTCTTTCAAATACCTGATGGAAGATCATCTTGAGCAACTGCCGTTTGTTGAAGTGGCCAAATACTATGCAGGCAAAAAGCCGATGGCAGTGGGAACAGGAACCTTGACTGACATCGCAGCGAGAATGCTGGAGAAATCAGGGCTTCTCCATTTGTTTGATTATGTAGTGGGGGCGGATCAGGTCTCCGCCCACAAACCTGCGCCGGATACCTTTTTGCACTGTGCGCAGCTGATGAAAGTGTCACCGGAAAGGTGTCTGGTGTTTGAAGACGCGATATTTGGCATTGACGCTGCGGCTGCAGCAGGGATGGATGTCATAGATGTACGGGTGACAGACGTTGGATTGGATTAGTGGTGACTCTGCGCTGTGGGTCCTGTTTTCGACCGGTTTTCTCAGCGCAACCTTGCTTCCCGGTGGCTCAGAAGCCAACCTGATTTACCTTCTTAAACAGAGCGATTACGGTATCGCCATACTGGTCATGGTGGCGACTTTGGGTAATACCCTTGGTGGCATGACCAACTATTGGATAGGCCGTTTTATTCCCGCGCGAACCCTTAACCAAAAACACGGTCAAAGAGCCATTAGCTGGCTGCAACGTTACGGTTACTGGACCTTGCTGCTAAGCTGGCTTCCCATCATTGGTGACCCCCTTTGTCTTGCTGCCGGATGGCTGAGACTCAAACAACCTTGGTGCTGGATCTTGATAGCGTTAGGTAAAGCGCTGCGTTATCTCATTCTGGCACTGGTCACCCGAGGCCTTCTTTTTTAACGATCATAGAAAGGATAGTTAGTGCGTTATTTTATCCTCACTGCCGCTGTATTAGGGCTGTCGGGGTGTGGCGTGTATCACGCCACTTCCCAGCCTTCGCTGCCTGAAGGCATCACGTTTGTCGAACAAGAGAAAGCTGGCGAGAACACCCCGTCGATTCCGTATCAAAAATACCAGTTGGACAACGGGCTGACAGTGGTCTTGCATCCGGATGACTCTGATCCTCTGGTGCATGTGGACGTGACATATCATGTTGGCTCCGCGCGTGAAGAACCGGGTAAATCTGGTTTTGCGCATTTCTTCGAGCACATGATGTTCCAGGGTTCGAAGCATGTCGGTGATCAGCAGCATTTCAAGTTTGTCACTGAATCTGGTGGTAGCGTCAATGGCACCACTAACCGTGACCGCACCAACTACTATCAAACTGTGCCTGCCAATGAGCTGGAAAAAATGCTGTGGCTGGAATCGGACAGAATGGGTTTTCTGTTAGAGGCGGTCTCCCAGCGTAAGTTTGAAATCCAGCGTGACACGGTGAAAAACGAACGGGCACAAAACTTTGAAAACCGCCCATATGGTTTGGTCCATGAAACCCTGGCCGCGGCGCTTTATCCGCCGACTCACCCTTACAGCTGGCCGACGATTGGCTACGTGGAAGATTTGAACGGCGTTGATGTTGACGATTTGAAAGCCTTCTTCTTACGTTGGTATGGACCGAACAATGCCACGCTAACCATTGGCGGTGATATCGATGTTGAGCAGACACTGAAGTGGGTGAACAAATACTTTGGTGATATCCAGCGTGGGCCGGAAGTGAAAGCAGCGGACAAATGGCCTGTGACTATTGACGCTGATCGTTTTGTGACGCTCGAAGACAATATTCAGCAGCCGATGCTGGTGATGAGCTGGCCAACTGAATACCCAGGTGCGGATTCCCGCGTGGCGATCGACATGTTGGGCTCGGTGTTAGGTCAAGGGCGAAACAGCCTGCTGTATCAAGATTTGGTGAAACCGGGCAAAGCGCTCAGTGCCAGTGCCTATCAGGATTGTGCAGAGCTTTCCTGTAACTTCCAGCTCTACGTGTTAGGTAACCGTGGTCAGGATCTCAGCGAGCTTCGCGGTGATGTGATGAAGGTGCTGGATTCACTCAAAGTCCGGGGCATCAAAGAAGACGATCTGGAACAGGTGAAAGGCAGTGCGGAAGCAGGTGCCGTGTTTGGCCTGCAAAGTGTGCAGGGTAAGGTTTCCCAGCTTGCGTCGAATGAAACCTTCTATGGTGACCCAGACAGGCTGGCAAGCTGGCTTGATGAGCTGAATGGCGTGACCACCCAAGACGTGGAAAATGCCTTTAACCGTTTTGTGTGGCAACAGCCTTCGGTGAATGTGTCAGTGGTGCCTAGAGGTCAAAAACGCCTGCAAGCGGCCGAGCAAAACTACACCGCAACCCGGGCGACATCATCCGGTGAGTCAGAAAAGCAGGTGATGCGTTACACCCCGGAAACGTTTGATCGCAGCGTGCCACCGGGCCCTAACGGTTCAGTATCAGTGAAAGTGCCTGAGCTTTATCACGCCAAGTTGGGCAATGGGATTGAGATCTCCGGCGCTGAATCAAACGAAACGCCAACAGTGACTGTGCATCTGGTGCTTCCTGCCGGAAGCTTGATGGAGCCCAAGGGCAAGAATGGATTGGCGTCGCTGACGGCAGATTTGATATCTGAAGGCACGACCCATCGAAGCAGTGAAGATATTGCTGCTGAGTTAGATCGCCTGGGCTCAAGCATCAGCATCAGCGCGTCATCACGTGGCACCACAATCAGTGTTTCCTCATTGACCAAAAATCTGCGTGAAACCCTGACGCTTGCTGGTGACATGCTGTTTAATCCGCGCTTCGATGAGACAGATTTCGACCGCTTAAAGAAGCAGGCACTGGAAGGTATTCATTTCAGTCACCAAACGCCGCAATGGCAGGCCGGACAGGCCAGACGTGAAGTGCTCTACAGTGACCCTTGGCACGCATTGCCGTCAGAAGGTACCAAGGAAACCTTGAATGGCCTGACGCTTGATGATGTGAAGCAGTTCTATGCAGACAATTACACGCCCGACAATGCGCGTCTGATTGCGGTCGGTGACATTGATAAGCAAACCTTACTGTCTAAAGTGAATGGGTTGAGCCGTTGGAAAGGGGATAAGGCCACTGCGCCAGCACCGGCAGAACGCAAGCAATATGCCGAGCCGCAAATCTGGCTGGTGGATAAACCCAGTGCGCCGCAAAGCGTGGTGCAAATGGTGCGCCATGCCATGCCTTATGACGCTACCGGAGAGATGTTCAAAACCCAACTGGCAAACTTCAACTTGGCTGGAAATTTCAACTCGCGACTTAACCTGAATCTTCGTGAGGACAAAGGCTACACTTATGGAGCCGGCGGCTATGTCGTGGGTAATCAGGACACAGGCCGTGTCGTATTTCAGGCGCAAGTGCGCGCAGACAGTACGGTCGATACCGTCCGCGAAATGCAAAATGAACTCAACGAGATGGCGTCAAGTGGCATCACTGACGATGAGTTGAAGTTCCTGCGACTTGCCGTAGGCCAAAAAGATGCGTTGAGCTATGAAACGCCTGGCGATAAGGCCGGTCTTATTGCCAATATGATGCGCCATCAGTTGTCGTCAGATTACAAAGCGCAGCAGAAAGCGATTATTGAGACGGTTTCAAAAGAAACCCTCAATGCACTGGCGGCAAGATGGTTCGAACCTGACGCGTATCAGGTGATTATTGTGGGAGATGCAGCGACACTTGAACCTGCACTTTCCACACTGGGACTGCCCGTAAAGCGTTTAGTGGTTGAGAATTAACCCCTAAACCTCGGCAGGGAAGCCAAGAGTAAATACAGTGAGATGGCTTTTGCCACCAAGAGTGATTATGCTTAGCCATCTTACTGCTTTATGACAATAAACGAGTGCAGCCTTGACTAGTTTCTCCCAAAGGTTGGAAGCGTTCTCCGCAAACCCGGAAGCGCTTAAAGGCATAGGCCGAGGTGTTGAACGCGAAGCATTGCGCATCACACCCCAAGGCACGCTGTCCTCCGACGCCCATCCAAAAGCGTTAGGCTCTGCCCTGACTCATCAATGGATTACCACCGACTTCGCCGAGCAATTGCTGGAATTCATCACGCCGGTGACCTATTCCGTGCCAGAAATGATCTCCCAGTTGCAGGACATCCACCGCTTCACCTATCGCACACTGGGTGAAGAGTCTTTGTGGCCGATGTCGATGCCGTGTTATGTCGCGAACGAAGACGACATCACTTTGGCACAGTACGGCTCGTCAAACGTAGGTCGAATGAAGACCCTGTATCGTCAGGGGTTGAAGCACCGCTATGGCAGCGTAATGCAAATCATCTCCGGCGTGCATTTTAATTTCTCGTTCCCAAGCAGTTTCTGGCAGCAGTTGTTTGGCGATCAGACACCGTGCGCAAGACAGGAATCCGTCTCTGAAGCGTATTTTGGTTTGATCCGAAACTACTACCGCTTTGGTTGGATGATCCCTTATCTGTTTGGAGCTTCACCAGCGCTGTGCGGATCTTTTATCAACAAAACTGAATCCAAACTCGATTTCAACGAGATTGGCAACGGCACCTGCTATCTGCCTTATGCGACTTCTCTTCGTTTGAGCGACTTGGGCTACACCAACAATGCGCAAAGCAGTCTCAAGATTGGGTTTGATAGTCTAGAGCAATACCTGCAAGGTGTTCGCGCGGCAATTGGCACGCCATCTGCTGACTTTGCCAAGATTGGGGTGAAAGACGAAAACGGTTACCGCCAACTCAACAGCAATGTCCTTCAGATTGAAAACGAGCTTTATGCGCCGATTCGTCCGAAGCGAGTGGCGAAAAGCGGTGAAAAACCGTCTGAAGCGTTGGAGCGCGGCGGTGTTGAATATATCGAAGTGCGATCGCTGGATGTTAACCCATTCAGCCCGGTGGGCATCGATGACTATCAGGTATACTTCCTCGACTTGTTCATCACTTGGTGTGCACTGTCTGAGTCAGCACCAATGACGGATTGTGAGCTGCAATGCTGGCGCGAGAACTGGAACAAAGTGGTGTTGGAAGGACGTAAACCGGGTCTGACGCTGCAAATTGGCTGCGATGGCGAACAACTGACGCAAGCCGAGTGGGGACGCCGTGTCTTTGCTGATTTGGCTGAGTTGGCAGTGGTGATGGACAAAGTCTACGGCGGCGACAAGTACCAGTCGGTATGCACTGAGCTGTCAGGTTGGTTCGATGACCCAGAGAAAACGCTCTCAGCCAAACTGCTGAAAGAGGTTCTGGCCAAAGAAAGCATCGGTAAAGTGGGTCTTGGCATTGCTAAAGACAATCAGGCCTTGTTTGCCCAAGGTGACTACGAGACTTTCTCTAAGCAGCAGTTTGAAGACGAAAGCGAAGCCAGCCTGAAACGTCAGCAAGATGTGGAGCAAGGCGACGGTATCAGCTTCGAGCAGTACCTGGCCGAGTATTTTGGTGATAGTGTATCACTCTGAAGTGATACTGATTTAGCAATAAGCAGGCTGGTATCCCCAGCCTGTTTTTGTACGCGATAGATAGAAAGAACACGATAGACAGAAAGGACACCCATGCGCATTTCTCCCAAATGGCTGCTTGTTCTCTGCGCACTGGTATTAACCGGTTGTGCGACGCCTCCGCCGAAAAATCCTGATAACCTTTGCAGTATTTTCCGCCAGTATGACGATTGGTATGAAGATGCGGTCGACATGGAAGATGAGTGGGGGACACCAATTCATATTGCTATGGCATTCGTGAAGCAGGAAAGCTCCTATGTTCATGATGCGGTACCGCCAAGAGACTATGTGCTTTGGGTGATCCCATGGGGACGGGTGAGCAGTGCTTATGGTTATGCTCAGGCGCAGGATCCGGCTTGGTCTGATTATCAGAAGGCAACCCGAAATGGTGGCTCTCGCACAGATTTTGGTGATGCCATGCAGTTTATCGGCTGGTACACCAGCGAAACCCAAAAGCAACTGGGGATTTCGAAGTGGGATGCTTACAACCAGTATCTGGCCTATCACGAAGGGCGTGGAGGCTTTAAGCGTGGCACTTACAAATCCAAGCCGAAAGTGATGCAAGTGGCGAGAAAGGTCGAGCGCCAGGCGCAAACTTACGGTGGGCAGTTGAGAAGCTGCCGTGAAGAGTTGGAAGATAACCGAAGCTGGTGGCCTTTCTAACTTTCTTTGCTGAGTAGATTCAATAAAAAAGCGCCGAATCCGGCGCTTTTTTGCGTTTGGCCTACGGGAACCCCAAAGCTATTATCGCTGACATTGAGGTTATACCAATCGTAGTAAATATCTACTCATCCTAGCTTGTTAAAATTCTCGATAACAGCGTTGGAAAATTTGACTGTAGAATAACTACTTATCGAAATTTTCCGCCTTGTTCTCGAGCATTTTTCCTGCGCTGTTTCTGAGCACCTATTTACTGTGATTGGTATTATTCAAAACCCATCTGGCGTTTGCCCAGCTCACTTAAGTCATCCAAGGTTGCACGTCCCTGATAGGTTTTCTCGTGGTGCTCGGGTGCGAAGTCTGGGCAACTTTCACCATTTAGAAAAGCAGTGCGCTGCTTGGCAAGGAAGTGCTGGTTTTTCTCGCAATCTGGCGCCGCTCCGATGAATAGCACATTACTGTAACCGTCTCCGTTGTGCTTATCTTCCACGGCGTGAATGGTATCCGGATGCCACCAGACCGTATCGCCAGGATTCATTTTCGGTATTGAGACCAAACCTTCCAGCAACAATGGGTGCCATTTCGGTGAGACGGTCAGCGCACGCCCTGGTGTGGCGCCACAAAGATCTTCTTCAGGCACATCATCTTGAATCGCACGCAGCAGCATGTAAGGCATCGCCATAGTGGAAGGTACCATTTGCAAGGTTCCATCCCCCTTGCCCTGAGAAGTCAGCGCCACCCAGCCTTGGAAAGTGCGGAAAACACTGCATACCGCAGGGGATGGATATTCCTCGACCTCAATACGGTTGGCACCATGGAACGCTTCATACTTCTGCCAGTCACCCAGAAACACTTCGTGGTAAACCTCCCGGTAATGGGGTTCTATCCAACGCTCTATCGAGCCGGAATCGACATGTGGGGAAAGGCCGAGAGTAGCGTCACCTGGTTCGCGGCGACGGACACGATCCGCATAACTGGCTTCAAGATCCGGGTTGAAAAAGGTTTTGCCATTGTCCTGCCAGGTCCAGAGGTGGTTAAGGTGTCTTCGGGCAGTCGCCATGTTTGGGTGCTGACGCGCCAGATCTGGGCTTGTGACCAGTAGATCCCGAAGATCTGTGGCTTGTCAGATTTCAATTGGCTGAAGTAGTTGTCTTCAACGGTTGGCGTATGGTCGTAATACCCGTTGTCGATGATGTACTGGGAAAGTGCTTCGTTATGCTCGCTGACTTCTGCCGCTGGCAAGGTGTTTCGAATAATGCAGCAGCCCGCACGGTGAACTTGCTGTTTTTGCGCATCGTTAAAACCGGTTTTGGCAATATCGGCAAATTCAAACTGGGGGATCGCAGAGCCTTTACTCTCTTCCTCCTTGATACGTTCAACTTCTGCCTTCATGGCTTCAGAGACTTGCTCGAACCGGGACGGGTAATCACTCATCTGCACTTTCAGTGACTGCTTAAATTCGCGGATTTGCTGTGGCATGTTTTCAGTGGAAAGCGGCATACGTCCTCCTATTGATACGTCAGTACCACCTTAAAACCACAAACAAATAAGCGGACTTAAGGAGGCACTCGTCACGTCCTTGCGGGGCCTTAACAAGATTTTCGTATCTGATGTGATCTAATCCTTGTTTTGAGTCAGTCAGTTAACGAAATTGCAACCTCATTTCCACAAATATACTACCTTTATTGGAACGTTCCAGTTTATTTTTTAACCGTTTGAAGGTTTTGCTCGCATATATTTGTAATTGAAGGGTAAATATTTTTCATGGGCAAAGCATGACTAGGCAGGAGTGGTTCTCTCGTGGCAACAGGTAATAAAAACGGACATTCCAGTCCGAAAAAAGCCACGGTGATTGATGTAGCAAAAGCTGCGGGCGTGTCGAAATCCACCGTGTCTTTGGTCCTTCGCGGCGCTGCGGGTGTGAAAGCGGATACCGTGGAAAAGGTGAACACGGCGATTCGAGAGCTGGGCTATGTCTACAACCGCGATGCGGCGGGGCTGCGAAGCCGTGAGTCGAATCTGGTAGCGATAGTGGCAAACGATTTGGCGAACCCTTATCTAGCGCAAGTAATTATCGCTTTGGAAGGAGAGCTGGAGCTGCGGGGTTACATGCCTGTGGTGGTCAACATCAATGAAAGCGTCGACCGTCAAAGCTCTATGGTGGCATCGCTTAAAGAGCACAATGTGGCAGGTTTTTTCATTACACCCGCGCCAGGTACAGAGGCGGTGTGGTTGAGGGAATTGGCGGATGCTTCCCACCCTGTGGTTTGTTTAATGCGGGACGTGGAAGGCGCACATGTGCCCACGGTGATGCCAGATAACCGTCTGGGGATGTATTTGGCGACACGGTATTTGATTGGGCTTGGGCACAAACGCATCGCCTTTGTTGGCGGGCTGACGACGATATCGGATTACCACGAACGCAAAGACGGCTTCCTGAAGGCCATGAGAGAAGCCGGATTGACAGTGAAAGATAGCGACATTGAGCCAAGTTCCACCAAAAGGCAGGGGGGGACGATCGCGGTCAACCGGGTGATGGACAGAGACGCTTCCATCACAGGCATCGTGTGTTTTACCGACGTGGTGGCATATGGCGTGTATACCGCTTTGCAAGAGCGTGGCTTAACCCCAGGGAAAGATATCGCTGTGGTGGGGTTTGACGATTTAGAGGATAGCCGGTTGATGTCGCCGGCGCTGACGACAGTCAGGGTCAGGGCAGAAGACATCGGCCAAATGGCATATGAACGATTGCAACAATGGCGAGATAACCAGAAGGTGCCGGAAAACGCCCTGGTGGGTGTGGAACTTGTGGTTCGTTCGTCATGTTGTTCGGTAGAGGGATAAAGGCTGAAAGTCTGGCCTCAGTCCCCTTTTAGGAAAGGAAGACTGCTGTAATCGCAGGTCAACGAAAAGAATGGGACAACTATCATGACAAAGAACAACATGCTGCAAACCCTGCCGCTCGCAGGTACTTTGCTGTTATCAGCGACTGTCGTTCAGGCAGAAGATGTAGAAGTGCTGCACTGGTGGACGTCGGGTGGTGAAGCCGCAGCACTGAACGTACTTAAGGACGATCTGGCAGGCCAGGGCGTAGGCTGGCAGGACATGCCAGTTGCCGGTGGCGGCGGTGGTAACGCAATGACGGTTCTACGTGCCCGTGTGACCTCGGGTAATCCTCCTACAGCAGTGCAAATGCTGGGTTTTGATATCCAGGACTGGGCAGCGGAAGATGTGGTAGCTAACCTCAACAGCGTGGCAGATGCCGAAGGCTGGAATACGGTGGTGCCGAATGCACTGCAAAACTTCGCCAAATATGATGGTAAGTGGGTGTCTGCGCCAGTGAATGTCCATTCTACGAACTGGATTTGGGCAAACAAAAAGCTGCTTGATGAAGTTGGCGCTAAACAGCCAACCAACTGGGACGAGTTGATTGAAACGCTGGATAAACTGAAGGCCGCGGGCTATATCCCATTGGCTCATGGTGGTCAGGCTTGGCAGGATGCAACCATCTTTGATGGCGTGGTACTGACCACTGGCGGTATCGATTTCTACAAAAAAGCGATGGTGGATTTAGATCCTAAAGCGTTAGGTTCAGACACCATGGTGCAAATCTTTGACCGTATGTCACAGCTGCGCGGCTACGTGGATAAGAACTTCCCGGGCCGTGACTGGAACCTGGCTTCTGCTATGGTGATTGAAGATAAAGCTGGCATGCAAATCATGGGCGACTGGGCGAAAGGTGAATTCCTGAAAGCCGGTAAGAAGCCAAATGAAGATTTCCTCTGTTTCCGTATGCCAGGCACCCAAGGTATGGTGACCTTTAACTCGGACCAATTCGTGATGTTTGATGTGGGCGATTCGGATGCACAGAAAGCCATGGCGAAAGCCATCATGTCTCCGGAGTTCCAGTCTGCGTTCAATGTAGTGAAAGGTTCAGTGCCAGCGCGTACAGATGTGTCGAACGAAGCGTTTGATGCCTGTGGTAAAAAAGGCATGGCGGATCTGGCGGAAGCCAACAAAAACGACATGCTTGTCGGTAGCATGGCGCACGGCCACGCGGCACCGGCAGCGGTGAAAAATGCGGTCTATGACGTGGTGACTAACCACTTCAACGGCGGTATGGACTCCAAGCAAGCGACGAAAGCACTGGTTGCTGCCGTTCAGGATGCGCAGTAATCCGATGAAAAAGGGGAAGGTTACAGACCTTCCCCTTTCTGCTCCTCGCAGAGTCTAATCCCACGGATAGTCGTTTCTCGTCGTTTGAAGGACCAACTATGGCTTCTCAAGGAAAATACAGCTCGCGCCAGTTCTGGCAGCAGCTGTTGCCAAAAATTGTCATTGCTCCCTCGTTCGCGCTGATCCTCTTTTTTGTTTACGGCTTTATTGCCTGGACAACCTACATTTCTTTCAGCCGATCGCGGATGCTGCCGAACTATAACCTCGATGGGGTTCGGCCTTATGAAAAACTCTGGAACAGCCTTAACTGGCAGGTGGCACTCGAAAATCTCGCCATTTTCGGCATTCTCTACATTGTGATTTGCTGTGCGCTGGGGTTGCTGCTGGCAATTCTTCTCGATCAGAAAATCCGTATTGAAGGCGGGCTTCGCCCCATATTTCTCTACCCGATGGCTCTGAGTTTTATCGTGACAGGTACCGCGTGGAAGTGGTTCTTGAACCCTGGCCTTGGGCTTGAAAAAACCATGCATGAACTGGGGTGGGAGAGCTTCAGCTTTGATTGGCTGATTAATCCGGATATGGCGATATACACCATTGTTATCGCAGGGGTCTGGCAAACCTCCGGCTTTGTGATGGCTATGTTCCTGGCAGGGCTTCGTGGCATCGACAGCGAAATGCTGAAAGCGGCGCAGCTTGATGGGGCATCATCCTTCCAGATGTATCGCCGCATCATTATCCCTCAGCTTCGCCCGGTATTCTTGAGCGCTTTCATCGTGCTCGCCCATATGGCGATCAAGAGCTACGACTTGGTTATTGCGCTGACGGGAGGCGGTCCGGGTAATGCAACTGCATTGCCAGCCACCTTTATGTATTCGTACACCTTCTCGCGAAACCAAATGGCAGTGGGTTCTGCGAGTGCCATTATCATGCTGATGACCATTGCGGCGATCATCATCCCTTATCTCTACAGCGAGTTGAAGGAGCCCAAGCATGGAGAGCATTGATAACAAATCCCCGTTTCAGGGCGCAAAATTCTGGCGTGTGCTGATCTACACCACGCTCATTGTGTTCGCCTGTATGTATCTGCTTCCTCTGTTCGTGATGCTGGTGACATCCTTTAAAGAGCTGGATGAAATCCGTCAGGGCAATATGCTGGCACTGCCAGAAGTATGGACGGTGGAGCCCTGGAAAGCTGCGTGGGGAACAGCCTGTATCGGCCTTACCTGCGAAGGGATCAGCGGCTACTTCGGTAACTCAATTGCCATCACGGTGCCCGGTGTTTTGCTTTCCACCATATTGGGTGCATTGAATGGATATGTGCTCACCAAGTGGCGTTTCCCGGGGCACAAATGGGTGTTCGGTTTGATGCTGTTTGGCTGCTTCATTCCATTCCAGGTGGTGCTTGTGCCTATGAGCCAGGTACTCGGTACGCTTGGGATAGCGAATACCACGCCAGGGCTGGTGATGGTGCACGTGATTTACGGTTTGGGTTTCACAACGCTGTTTTTCCGCAACTATTACGAAGCGTTTCCTAGTGAGTTGATTCGTGCCGCCATGATTGATGGCGCAGGTTTCTTCCAAATGTTCTTCCGCATTTTGTTGCCAAGTTCTGGCCCTATCATTGTGGTGACCATCATCTGGCAGTTCACCAACATATGGAACGACTTCCTGTTTGGGGCGTCTTTTGCATCGGGAGATACTGCACCGATCACCGTAGCCCTGAACAATCTGGTGAACTCTTCCACGGGTGTAAAGGAATACAACGTGCACATGGCTGGCGCCATGATTGCGGCACTGCCCACCCTTTTGGTTTATGTCCTGGCCGGTCGCTATTTCGTACGCGGTCTGATGGCTGGCTCAGTAAAAGGATAATGTGAATGGCTTCTTTGACGCTGAATAATGTAAAAAAACGCTTTGGTCATGTTGAGGTATTAAAGGGGATCGACATCGCCATTGATGATGGTGACTTTCTGGTTCTGGTGGGGCCATCTGGCTGTGGTAAATCCACACTATTGAATATGATTGCAGGTCTCGACAGCATCAGTGATGGCGGTGTTTCTATCGGTGATGTGGTGATTAACGACCTGCACCCGGCAGATCGGGATATCGCCATGGTATTTCAGTCTTATGCACTTTATCCGAACATGACCGTTGGTCAGAACATCTCGTTTGGATTGGAAATGCGTAACGTTCCAAAACCGGAGCGTGACCGCAAGATAAATGAAGTCTCTTCCATGCTGCAGATTGAACACCTGCTGAGCCGAAAACCAGGTCAGCTTTCCGGTGGTCAACGTCAACGTGTGGCGATGGGGAGGGCACTTGTGCGTGACCCGAAAATCTTCCTGTTCGACGAGCCATTGTCGAACCTGGATGCCAAGCTACGGGTAGATATGCGTACCGAAATCAAACGTCTTCACCAACGTTTGAATGCGACGATTGTGTATGTCACCCATGACCAGATTGAAGCGATGACGTTGGCAACCAAGATTGCAGTGATGAAAGACGGCGAGCTTCAACAACTAGGATCTCCTGCTGAAGTCTATGACAATCCGGCCAATACCTTTGTGGCAACCTTTATGGGGAGCCCATCCATGAATCTTGTGGATGCCAAAGTCATTGAGGCAGACGCGAGCCGCACCGTGTTGCAACTGGAAGGGTTTGATGGAGAGCATCAATCTATAGCCTTTGACGTGGGATTTGCAGACTTGGCTGCCTATGTTGGGAAAACTGTCAGCCTTGGTGTGAGACCGGAAGACATTACAGAACAAACCGATGGCGAAGGTACCTTGCATTGCAAAGTCGATGTGACTGAGCCAACTGGCGCGGACACTTATGTGATTACATCGCTGGGTGGCAAGGAAGTCGTTGCCCGAATGCCAGCGAATATTTCGCTAAGCGCAGGGGATATGGCACACCTTGGTTTTAATCCTGAAAAACTGGTGCTGTTTGATACTGATAACGGTAACCGAATCCGATAAGCGTTTGTGTCCGTGCAATAAAAAACTCCCGAGTCGAGCGTTTTTTTATTTGGTTTTTTCTTCAAGTTCCGACGTTTAAGCCGGATACGGTCTGCGCGACGTTTTCTGCACCGGAGCGGATTTCCTCCGATG
>NZ_JAALDL010000031.1 GCF_011045095.1 Grimontia sedimenti | reverse complement strand
GCTGCCGCTCGACTTGCATGTGTTAGGCCTGCCGCCAGCGTTCAATCTGAGCCATGATCAAACTCTTCAATTAAAGTTTTTGGCTCGATGAAATACTGTATAAATTGACTGTGCCGATAACTCCGAAGAGTTTTCGTTTGGTCACTCAGTAAACATCGATAAATCTTTTGTCTATCAATCACGAGTGCCCACACAGATTGCATAGGTCAAATTGTTAAAGAACGTTGACTTGAAGAAGCGTTGCTTCTCACCGTCAGGGCTGCGAATTTTACGCTGCCGGGCGATGAAGTCAAGAAGAAATTTTGAGATTTTTCAGCGTTGCTTTCGCAACCCTCAAAACACCTTGTTGACTCACCTCTTCACCGCAATTTTCAATGCTTTGGTGAGGAAGTTTTCGCGTTTCGACTTGGTAGGCATTTCCTTGTTGGGAGCCGCTTGCCGTGTCGATGGGGCGCATTATAGGGAGGTCTCGAATTCTGGCAAGGGATTTTTTGAAGTTTTTTGTAGAAAAGTCTTCGTTTGAGTATCTTTTGCACGAAAGGCTTATTTCCACACATTTTACCCACATCAAGCCCACAAAAGGCTGTGGGTAACTTTTAGAATCGAGGGAAGTACATAGATAGTGATAAAAGAAAAGAGGCCTATTAGGCCTCTTTAGATTCTTACTCTTTAAGCTTGCCTTTATTGCGCAGCTTTTATTTGCTCGTCTTCGACAATCAGTTTCACCGGCAAGCCTGGTTTCACTTCTCCGCGAAGAATAGATTGTGCCAATGGGTTCTCGACACTTTGCTGAATGGCGCGCTTAAGTGGGCGAGCCCCATATACCGGATCAAATCCCGCATCCGCGATAAGCGTCAGTGCCTCGTCGGTGACTTCCAACTTCAGGTCACGCTCAGCCATACGTTTTGCCAAATGCGCAAGCTGGATACCGGCGATAGACTTAATGTGCTCCTGACCCAATGGGTGGAAGACCACAGACTCATCGACTCGGTTAATGAACTCTGGGCGGAAATGTTTGCCCACCACATCCATCACCATGGCTTTGATGCCGTTGTAATCCAGTTCACCAAAATGTTCCTGAATGCGATCAGAACCCAGGTTGGAGGTCATGATCACCACAGCATTACGAAAATCAACGGTACGACCCTGACCATCTGTCAGACGACCATCATCCAACACCTGTAGAAGAAGATTGAAGACATCAGGGTGCGCCTTCTCGACTTCATCTAACAGAATGACAGAATAAGGACGACGGCGAACTGCTTCTGTCAGATAACCGCCTTCTTCATACCCCACATAGCCAGGAGGTGCACCCACCAGCCTAGCTACTGAATGTTTCTCCATAAACTCTGACATGTCGATGCGCACCATGGCGTCGCTGCTGTCAAAGAGAAACTCTGCCAGTGATTTACACAGTTCTGTTTTACCCACACCTGTTGGACCAAGGAACAGGAACGAGCCAATCGGGCGATTCGGATCAGCAAGGCCGGCACGGCTGCGACGAATAGCGTTTGCCACCGAGGTCACTGCCTCTGATTGACCAATCACCCGACCATGAAGCTCATCTTCCATCTGAAGTAGCTTTTCTTTCTCGCCTTCCAGCATCTTGGCGACAGGAATACCGGTTTGACGAGATAGCACTTCTGCAATCTCAGCGTCAGTCACCCGGTTTTTCAGCAAGGTCATTTCCTGCATTTCCGCCTGACTTGCCAGATCAAGTTGCTTCTCCAGTTCTGGAATGCGGCCATACTGCAGTTCAGACATGCGGTTAAGGTCACCTGCACGACGTGCGATATCTAAATCCGTGCGTGCCTGCTCTAACGCACTCTTGATGTGTTGCGTGCCGGAAAGCGCTGCTTTCTCCGCATTCCACACTTCCTCAAGCTCAGCATAGTCACGCTCTTTCTCATCAATTTCACTTTGCAGAGATTCAAGACGCTTCTTACTTGCTTCGTCGTTTTCTTTAGCCAGCGCTTGCTGCTCAATCTTGAGCTGGATTAAACGACGCTCTAATCGATCAAGCTGTTCCGGCTTAGAGTCTATTTGCATACGAATGCTCGATGCCGCTTCATCAATCAGGTCAATGGCTTTATCCGGCAGTTGTCTATCCGAGATATAGCGATGAGAGAGACTCGCAGC
This sequence comes from Grimontia sedimenti, assembly GCF_011045095.1. Lineage (GTDB taxonomy): Bacteria > Pseudomonadota > Gammaproteobacteria > Enterobacterales > Vibrionaceae > Enterovibrio > Enterovibrio sedimenti. The sequence continues at coordinate 18,654 of NZ_JAALDL010000031.1, read as the reverse complement.
AGCAACGATCGCCGGGTCAGTAATTTCTACCGCATGGTGAAGCTCGTAACGCTCTTTAAGACCACGCAAAATAGCAACGGTGTCTTCAACCGTTGGCTCATCCACCAACACTTTCTGGAAACGACGCTCAAGTGCCGCATCTTTTTCCACATACTGACGGTATTCATCTAATGTGGTTGCACCAACGCAATGAAGTTCGCCACGCGCCAATGCAGGCTTAAGCATGTTGCCCGCATCCATCGCACCTTCTGCTTTACCTGCGCCTACCATGGTGTGGATTTCGTCGATAAAGAGAATGACGTTACCTTCTTCTTTCGCCAGCTCATTGAGAACTGACTTCAGGCGTTCTTCGAATTCACCACGATATTTTGCACCGGCAACGAGCGAACCCATGTCGAGAGAAAGCACACGTTTGTTACGAAGCCCTTCAGGTACCTCACCGTTGACGATACGCTGCGCCAAACCTTCAACAATGGCGGTTTTACCTACGCCCGGTTCACCAATGATCACTGGATTGTTCTTGGTACGGCGTTGCAGCACCTGCACAGTGCGGCGGATTTCTTCGTCACGGCCAATAACCGGGTCGAGCTTGCCCTGCTCGGCTTTTTCAGTCAGGTCAATGGTGAACTTTTCCAACGCCTGACGCGCTTCTTCTGCGTTAGGATCATTGATAGCCTGACCGCCACGCACTTTATCAATCGCGTCTTCCACTTTCTTGGTTGTCAGGCCAAGACTTCTGAGCAACTCACCCAAAGCACCTTTGTCTTCAACGGCAGCCAGGATAAAAAGCTCAGAGGAGATGTATTTGTCTTTACGCTTCTGGGACAGCTTGTCACACATATTGAAAAGCATGCCCATGCTGTGCGAGAGCTGGACATCGCCGCCAGTGCCAGTCACTTTCGGCAGCTTGTCGAGCAGTTCACTCAGACTTGAACGCAGTTGGGTCAGATCCACATTCAGGAGCGTCATCAGAGGACGGATGGTGCTGCTGTCCTGATTGAGGAGAGACACCATCAAGTGCACGGGCTCGATATACTGATGATCGCGCCCTAAAGCCAGTGACTGAGCGTCAGAGATGGCTAATTGGAATTTGCTGGTAAATCGGTCAAGGCGCATAGCCTCCCCCCTTTAATAATTTCGATAATAGCTTTGATGTTGCTTAACGAAAAAATGGGAGCGGCTGCGGCTGATTTCAAGTTGAGCGGCGAAATTTTTGTCGATCTGGTTAATCGCGTTCTGTACCGATCCAGATACAGCTGGCCTGACGGCCTGTACGATTTTCTCTACGGTAGGAGAAGAAGGTTTCCGGAGCAGAGACTGTGCAGTGTTCTCCGCCATAAATCTGAGTCACACCTGCAGATTGGAGTCGCTGCCTTGCCAAAAGGTAGATATCTGCCAACCAACGATCCTTGTGTGGCTTAAACGCTTTTTCGGCGGCTGTATCGTGCGCCATAAACTGCTCACGCACTTCGCTACCCACTTCAAAAGCGTCAGGGCCGATGGCAGGGCCAAGCCATGCCATCACTTTACTTGGTTCATCAAACTTACTGAGCGTTTGTTCCAACACACCGTTGACCAAACCGCGCCAGCCAGCATGTGCCGCCCCCACCTGTGTCCCCTCTTCATTACAGAAAAGCACAGGAAGACAATCGGCAGTCATCACCACACACACCTGCCCTTGAGCTCCCGTAAAGGCGGCATCGGCATCCGGCACCTCATCAACGGCCAAAGGCAAAGTCACAACTTCAGTACCATGAACTTGATTCAACCAGGCTGGAGATGTCGGCATCAACATCACTTCTGCCAGTGTTTGGCGGTTTCTTACCACTAAATCACTATCATCACCCACGTGATCGCCTAAGTTCAGGCTATCAAAAGGAACAGGGCTGACACCACCTTGGCGGGTGGTGCTCACAGCTTTAATCCTTGAAGGCGCGGGCCAGTCTGGCGTGATCCAATCCATGATCAGTAGTCCTCGTCTCCGTGCTCTAAGGTGTCTGCACGCAGTACTTCAGTCAGTTTCACCATGTCATCTGGGATTGGTGCGTGCCATTCCATCATTTCTTTGGTGGTAGGGTGTTCAATACGCAGCATGACAGCATGAAGTGCCTGACGGTCAAACTGACGCAGTGTCTGGATCAGCTCATCACCCGAATTGCGTGGCGGACGCGGACGACCACCATAAAGCTGATCACCTACCAGAGGGTGGTTCAGGTATGCCATGTGAACACGGATCTGGTGCGTACGACCGGTTTCCAGACGCAGACGCAAACGGGTGTGTGCGCGGAAGTGCTCAACCACACGGTAATGCGTAATCGCTGGTTTACCCAGCTCTTGAACAGCCATGTGTGTGCGCTTGGTAGAATGACGGCCGATTGGCTTTTCAATCATGCCACCGCCTGTCATGTTACCCAGTGCAATCGCTTCGTACTCACGGGTGAACTTCTTACGCTTTTGCAGTGCACGAACCAAACGTGTTTGGGTTGGGATATTTTTCGCCACCACCATCAAGCCGGTAGTGTCTTTATCCAGACGATGCACGATACCCGCACGCGGTACTTCAGCGATATCCGGGTAATGGAAAAGCAGACCGTTCAAAACGGTACCGTCAGGGCAACCAGCACCAGGGTGTACCACTAAATCACGCGGTTTATTAATAACGATAATATCGTCATCTTCATAAACGATGTTCAGTGGAATGTCCTGCGCTTCCCAACGCTGTTCATCTTCGATTTCTGCCTGAACGACGATGGCTTCACCACCCATCATTTTCAAACGTGGTTTGTTGACGATCTCACCATCGACGCTTACTTTGTCGGCCAGAATCCATTCTTTGATGCGTGATCGGGAATAATCCGGAAACAACTCTGCCAATGCCTGATCCAGACGTTGACCCAGTTGATTCTCATTTACTGTGCTGTTTAACTCTAACTGCTGTGCCATAACGAACTTTTTGATTCTCAATGAGACTAATACCAAGTGGTATTGATGTAAGCCCTCGGGCTCAGTCACGTTTACCAGTTGGTATTATATCTGGTCGATGGGTAGAATAGCCCACAATCGCGCCATTGTAGCTTTTTGCGGCTGTCTCCGTAATGGCAAAGGCTGAAAATATTCTTTCAAGGAAGCAACTGTAGTAATGAAACGCCTTACTTTATCCTCTTTACTTGCTATTTCCCTGCTGGCTGGATGTTCAAGCACGGAAGAAGTTGTCCCTGATATTCCGCCTTCTGAGCTGTATCAGGAAGCGCAGGTTTCCCTTAATGAAGGCAGTTGGAACACCGCAATCCAAAAGCTTGAAGCTCTGGACTCACGCTATCCGTTTGGTGCTTACTCTGAGCAGGTTCAACTGGATCTGATTTACGCTTACTACAAGAATGACGATCTGGCCTTGGGTGAGGCCACCATTGACCGTTTCATGCGTATGAACCCAGGTCACCCTGAGATGGATTGGGTACTCTATATGCGCGGTCTGACCAACATGGCGCAGGACAGAAGCTTCATCCACGATATGCTGAATATGGATCGTGAAGACCGCGACCCCGAGCCAGTTCGCCGCGCGTTTGTGGACTTCCGCCGCCTGCTGGATCGATACCCAGACAGTGATTACGCCGCTGATGCAGCCAAACGCCTTGTCGCGCTGAAAAACCGTCTGGCAGATTACGAACTGGCCACTGCCGATTTCTATGTTCGCCGTGAAGCCTGGGTTGCCGTGATCAACCGTTGTCAGCAAATCCAGCGTGATTTCCCAGACACGGATGCCGCGAAGAAGTCTCTTCCGTTGATGCTTAAAGCCTATGAAGAGCTGAAGCTGGAAGAACCTGCTCAGCGGACCCGCGAATTAATGAAACTGAATGGTGTGGATGCCTAATAGCTCCCTTCAAACTAAAAAGAAAAAAGCAGCCTGATGGCTGCTTTTAGTTTAATTGGGTGTGAGATTGATTGTCCGGGCGAAATAGTGAACTGCTGCATTCTTCGCCAAAGCCTTCTTTAGCACGAACAAAGTCCCTAACGTTCAGTGTTCGTTAGCGACCTTAACCTCTTCATCTTGCACCACTTCTTTTACCTGATTCAAGCACTTTCCGGACTTTTTAAACCGAAGTTAAACACAGGATCACAAATCCCCTGACCAATAAAATTTCGCGACACAAAAGTGATTTAGGTCACATTATTTCCTCTCCAGAAACGTAATCTGAAAGTGAGCCCAGCAAAGGGCAAGCAAAAGAGGAAACATCTATGAGAGTAGAAATTACTGGTAAAAACATCGACATCACTCCTGCCATTCGCGATCGCATTACGTCTCGTTTTGAAAAGCTAGAGAAATGGCAAGTCGCTCTCATTAACCCTCATGCTGTCATCAGTGAAGAACCAGGTAACAAATTTAAAGTAGAAGCTGGCGTGTCTATGCCAGGTGCAAAATTGATTGCCTCCGCTGAGCATGAAGATATGTATGCCGCCATCAATGAAGTGGGCCAGAAACTGGAGAAACAGCTAAACAAACAAGCTCACAAAGGCGAAGCACGCCGCGCAAGCCATGCAGGTGTGGAAGTACCGGAAGAAGAATCTGAAGCTATCTAATCTATCCAGAGGATTAAACCAGTCAGCCCCGCCAAGTGCGGGGCTGATTCGTCTTGACATGACAACGCCGTCCCAATATGGTTGAACAATAATCGAACCAACAAGATAAAGTGTCGATGTCGCAAACCACTTCGTTTTTCTTTCGCTTCTTTTTCCGCTTCTGAAGAGGTGGGGCGTAAGGGCGAGCATCGATAACGACAGATTCCCGAAGGCCTCCCTCAGAAAGGGAGGCTTTTTTGTTTTGGGCGCTGAATAATGAGTAGGAACAAGGAATGAGTAAACCAACATTGTCACTTGATGAAATACGGGTGAATGTCAGCCGTATCGATCAAGAGCTGCTGTCACTGCTGGCAGAACGACGTAAGCTGAGTCTTGAAGTCGCTAAAAGCAAAATCCAAACCCAAAAGCCCGTCCGTGATGTTGAGCGTGAGCAGGCACTGCTTGAGAAGCTGGTAGCCAATGGGAAATCCCACGAGCTAGACCCACAGTACGTCACCAAAATTTTCCACACCATTATTGAAGACTCTGTGCTCTACCAACAGGCATTCCTGCAACGCCTTGCCAACCCAGACAATGAACAACCACTTGCCCGCGTTTCTTTCCTCGGTGGCAAAGGCTCCTACTCCAATCTCGCGACCCGCAACTTTTTTGCACGTAAACATACCAAGCTCGCGGAGATCCAGTGCTCAAGCTTTAAAGAAGTGCTGGAAATGGTGGAAACCGGCAATGCCGATTACGGCGTGCTGCCGATTGAAAACACCAGCTCAGGTTCGATTAATGATGTTTACGACCAACTTCAGCACACCCGCTTGTCTATCGTCGGAGAGATCACCCAGCCGATTGAACACTGCCTTCTGACCGCGGTGGACACCCAGATTGACCAAATCGAAGTGCTTTATTCGCATCCACAACCGCATCAACAATGCAGTGAGTTCGTGAGATCTCTGGGCAGTGGTATCAAGCAAGAGTATTGCTCAAGCACCGCGGAGGCGATGAAAGAAGTCGCAGCCATGGCCCAGCCAAATGTGGCTGCGATTGGTAATGCGGCAAGCGGTGAACTTTATGGTCTAAAGCCACTGAAGTTCGGCATCGCCAATCAGCAGGAAAACCACACCCGCTTTATCGTCGTCGCACGTAAGCCTGTAGAAGTCACTGCGCTGATCCCAGCCAAAACCACCTTTATTATGTCTACCGGACAATCTGCTGGCTCTCTGGTGGAGTGTCTGCTTGTGCTGCGCAATCACGGTATCAACATGACCAAACTGGAATCACGCCCTGTGCTTGGCAACCCATGGGAAGAGATGTTCTATGTGGATGTAGAAGGCAATATGCGTACGGATGTGATGAAAGAAGCATTGGAAGAGCTCACCAAGATCACCCGCTACATTAAAGTACTGGGCTCTTACCCGATTGAGAACGTTGCCCCAACAGAAATCGACGTTTAATGATACTCAATGCTAGAGTCTGTTGACCCTAGAAACAAAAAAGGAGCCAATTGGCTCCTTTTGTTTTATCTCGGCCAGATTAACCTCGGTGCGTAGTGTCATTCGCCTGACGAAGCAGATTCTGACTTTCTTTCATAAAGCGCGGAGCAAAGTCGCCGAACCAGTTTTCCACCTGGCTGAACGCCTGAACAAAGCCTTCTTTGTCTTGCTTATCGAGCAGGTTAATCGCCTCGCCAAAACGCGCGTGGAAACGCTTAATCATGTCGATGTTTTGCGTCGAGGACATAATGATATCCCCGTAAAGCTGGGCGTCCTGAGCAAACAATCGGCCCACCATCGCCAGTTCAAGGCGGTATATTGGCGAGCTAAGCGCTGTAAGCTGTTCCAGATTCGGATTCTCTTCCGCCAGATGCAGACCATACACGAACGAAGTGAAGTGGCGTAACGCTTGGATCAGCGTCATCCCCTGATCATGCTCAATCGCGCTGATACGGTGCAAACTCGCACCCCAGATGCGGAATTGCTCAAGCAGCCATTGGTACGCTTCCGGATTTCGCCCGTCACAGTACACAATCACTTGTTTAGCGAGACTAGAAATATCCGGACCAAACATAGGGTGCAAACCCACCACTGGTCCTTTGTGTGATTCCAGCATGGCCTGCAGAGGTTCACTCTTGATGGAGGTCAGATCTACCAAGAGGCAATCATCGGGCAACTTGCCTAATGAGCGAATAACACTGTCAGTTTTATTGATAGGCACGGTGACAACCACCATGCCTGCATCAGAGAGTATTTCTTCAGCCTTGTCCCAATCTTTCGAGCCCAATACCTTAACGTCATAGCCAGACAGTCGGAAAAGCTTGCAGAACACTTTACCTAACTGGCCATGGCCACCCACCACCACGATAGAACGCAGATCCGGGTTCAGGCATTTAAATCCAGAATCGTTTTCACTGGCGTAAGATTCACGCATGGTGCGACGAAGAATATCTTCAATCAGATCCGGCGGAATCCCGCGAGAAGCAGCTTCTTCACGACGTGATGCCAACATAGCAGCTTCACGATCCGGCGCATAAATCGGCAAACCGTGTTTGCTCTTCACCTCGCCAACTTCCGCGACCAATTCCAGTCGGCGTGCCAGCAACTCGACCATTTGTTTGTCGACTTCGTCAATTTGATCCCGAAGTTGGGTCAACTCTGCAACCATGTGGCTTAATGTCCTTGTAAACGCTGTTCCAGGAAAGGTGTCAGTTCATCATGGGCACGGCGCAGCAGGTTTTCAGTATCCTGCCAGTTGATGCATGCGTCGGTAATAGACACCCCGTAAGCCATCTCTTCACGCGGCAAGTCCGCGGACTGATTGCCTTCGTTGATGTTGCTCTCAATCATCAAACCAATGATGGATTGGTTTCCTTCACGGATTTGGTGGAACACATCTTCAGCAACAAGTGGCTGACGACGGAAATCTTTTCGAGAGTTGGCGTGGCTGCAGTCTACCATCAGTGAAGGCTCAAGCCCTGCCCCTTTCATCTCATTTTCGCATTCTGTCACCGAAACTGAGTCATAATTGGTCTGCTTGCCACCACGCAGAATCACATGACCATCCGGGTTGCCCTGAGTTGTCAGCAGCGCAACCTGACCTTCTTTGTTAATTCCCATGAAACGGTGACCAGATGCAGCCGCCTTCATTGCATTAATGGCCGTTGCCAAGCTGCCATCAGTACCGTTTTTGAAGCCAATTGGCATGGAAAGGCCACTCGCCATTTCGCGGTGAGTTTGAGACTCAGTCGTACGCGCGCCAATCGCCGCCCAACTAAACAGATCGCCAATGTATTGCGGGCTGATTGGATCCAAAGCTTCTGTTGCCAGTGGCAGACCCATGTCAGCCAGTGTGATAAGTAGTTCACGGGCTTTATGAAGACCTGCCTCTACATCGAAAGAGCCATCCAAATTTGGATCGTTGATGAGTCCCTTCCAGCCAACCGTGGTGCGTGGTTTTTCAAAGTAAACCCGCATCACAATGTAAATCTGATCGTTCAGGGTTTCTGAAAGCGCCTTGAGGTTTCTCGCGTATTCAATCGCCGCATCAGTATCGTGAATCGAGCAAGGACCACACACGACCAAAAGGCGGTGATCTTTCTTATGGATGATATCTGCAATTTCCTGACGCGCTTTTGAAATAAAGGCCAGCGTCTCTTCCTTTACGGGTAGCTTGCTGCGCAGTTGGTCAGGGGTAATCAGAACCGTTTCGTCCTGAATGTGTACGTTAGTAAGCAGATCTCTTTCCATGACATTTTTCCTTTCTGAATCTATTTTGCGCATTGAATGGGTATTTATCACGCAACTGACCATACAATAACAATCTGAGAGATGAATGCAATAGATCGTAAAGATAAAACAACAACGTAAAAGTATATTTACATCAGGGTCGAAGGGTTAAATTTATAGGCTATTTCATTAACTTCATCAATCGGCATACTGGCAACAATTTTGTAAACCCTGGCGTACAAAACAGAAAAAGGCCTTTCGAAAAGGCCTTTTTGCTTGGGGTTGCTATTTTACTAGGGGCTGTTGACCTTTGGTGATGATTTTTGCAGCAGTTTGTGGGGATTTTATGCAAGGCAGAGGCTTCGATGTGTAGCTGGCCTACATGAGAAGCCGATAACGCAGCAGAAATTCCCCACAAACGCTGCCCGAAGGGTTCGACTGCGCGTCCCGTACTCTAAGCGTTTTATGCTTTGTTGAGGTCTATTTGCTTAAAATGACCAGGCGGCACACACCTCGCCGCGCATAACGCTTATAGCAAGAACAAAATTTAACCACCAAAGGTCAACAGCCCCTAGCTCAATCAGAAAGTCTGGTCAGCTGATTGGAAGTCCTCAAAACCTCTCTGCCATTGCATCTGAAAGCGAAGACCATCAGGTCTGTTGGCACACACACCCAAATACTGCATGCCCGACAAACCAATGTCATAGGCATTGTCTAGACTACAATAACGATCAACACCTTCCGCGTAGCCAGACTCGTAATCGCTCACATTGACATTCTGTCCACCAGCCCGCTGTGCCAGTTCATTGAGATCAGACATTGAACGGGAAGGGATACCTCTCAGACCATCCTGCTCACCGACTGCCTGCCAATCGCCTTTCTTCACCAAAGACTCTGCATCTCCAACGGATGCGCAGCCAACGATCATCAACGCAACCAGTGACACCAAGGATTTTTTCAACATCCTGTGTTCCTTAAGATTGATTTGGAAAGTGTCACTATATACCGATTCAGTGGAAAGGTGCAGAATTGGTGTCATGCATTTTCTTTTAATCCCTTGAGCTTAAAGGAAAGTGCCATAAACAAGACACCAAAAATAAACGCGTACATCGCAATCACCCAAATGAGTGCCGTCGCACCTGCAGCGGGGTTAGACATCAAAAAGCCACCGAACAGAATGGAAATAACACCTCCGAGAATAAGCAGCCACTCTCCGGCAATCTCCTTCCTCAGCCTGATCGCGGCGATGATCTCCAGCACACCTTTCGCTATCGCCCAAATGGCTATGTAGAAAAGCAAGGCAACCGCAGTGAGTCCCGGCACAGTAAACGTCATAATCCCGGCCGCGATCCCGACCACACCCCAGAGCATCAGTACCACCCAGTTATCCCGTTCTTTGCGCTCCATGATGGCTGTCCACACCTGAAGTGCGCCGTCCACAAATGCAAAAATACCGAATACCAGAATAAGTGTTTCCACCGACTCTTCCGTCGGCAAGGTCCAGAGCATGAAGCCGAAAATAATGGACGCGATACCACGCAATAACAACACCCACCAATTTCTCGATAGCGCTCCAACCAACTGTTTTTGCAGCGTGTCTGTTGGTTCCATTGTGCTTTCCTCTCATTATTGTTTTGGCAAAACGCCGCCGAACACCAGCGTTCAGCATGTTGAGAGTGAAGCGCGATTTGGTTGACTGTGATGTGCTAAGTTTGCAACCTGGTATGAAATGGTTAGCTTATGGAACGCGGCGCAAATTTCTTTTGAGGAGGAATGAGAAGGTGCAGCTCAGGACTCAAGCTGCACGAATAAATCCAAACAACCCGAAGATTAATCCAACAATTGAGCGCGAATATCTGCCCATGAAGCAGCAGTAAAGGTTGGCTCAATACCTTCCGGTTTCACTTTGCCATCAACATTCAGCCAACCAGTGTCGATACCCGCATTGGTGCCACCAAGAATATCGGAATCTGCATTGTCGCCAATCATCAGCACCCGCGCTTTATCAGGGTTGCCCATCTTATTGAAGGCATGATCAAAGATAGCAACATCAGGTTTGGCTACACCAACTTGTTCTGAAATCACTACCAAGTCGAAGAACTCCTGAAGCCCTGTTTTTTCGAGGCGGATTTGTTGAAGCTGCACAAAGCCATTAGTGATGATACCGAGTTTGGCATGTTGCGCCAGCAAAGGCAGGGTTTCACGTACCCCTTCCAAAGGTTCACAAACATCCGCCATGGCATCGAGAAAACGGCGGTTAAGCTCACCCGGTTCAATATCCAAGCGCTCAGCCCACACCAGAAAACGGTCTTCTTGAAGCTGTTTCGCCGAGATTGCACCGTTTTGGTATTTCACCCAAAGCGGCTTATTGACGGTCTGATACTCTGCAAAATCCTGCTCGGTAAAGTTAACACCTAAGGTTTTGAACATTGCTTGAAGACCCGCGAAAGCATCGAAAGAAAACAGGGTCTCGTCAGCGTCAAATAAAATCCAATCGTACTGCACGTTATATCTCCTTCGTGAAGCCCGCATTATGGCACGCATTTTCCGTCTGCAGAAAAAGAAAAAGCCCGCCTAAACAGGCGGGCTTTCTTTCCCTTTCGGGTATAAACGCCGGAGCGATTATTTCTTAGCCAGACGCTCTTTAATACGAGCTGCCTTACCAGAACGCTCACGCAGGTAGTACAGTTTGGCACGACGTACTGCACCGCGGCGCTTAACAGTAATGCTGTCAACAACTGGTGAGTGAGTTTGGAATACACGCTCAACGCCTTCACCGCTAGAGATCTTACGAACGGTAAATGCTGAATGTAGACCACGGTTACGCTTAGCGATTACAACGCCTTCGTAAGCCTGCAGACGCTCACGCTGTCCTTCTTTAACTTTAACTTGAACGACAACAGTGTCACCTACGTTGAACGCAGGAACGTCTTGTTTAAGTTGCTCATCTTCGAGCGCTTTGATGATGTTACTCATTTTCTATACCCTAGAATAAACTGATACTAAATATCTTTAGGTACTTGTCTGTGTTCGTTAATGAACTCAGCAAGCAGTGATTCCTGTTCGTCAGTCAGAGCTAGGTTTTCCAGGAGCTCTGGTCTTCTGAGCCAGGTACGGCCCAGCGATTCTTTCAATCGCCAGCGGCGAATGTCCTTATGATTTCCGGATTTCAGTACCGAAGGTACTTCCAATCCGTCCAACACTTCAGGACGTGTGTAGTGAGGGCAATCCAGCAAACCATTTGCAAAAGAATCTTCTTCCGCTGACGCAAAGTCTCCGAGGACACCCGGTACAAACCGAGCAACCGCGTCAACCAACGTCATGGCTGGCAGCTCACCACCACTGAGCACAAAATCCCCGATAGACCATTCTTCATCGACTTCGGTTTGTATAATGCGCTCATCTACCCCTTCGTAGCGTCCACAGATAAGAATCAACTTCTCGTTCTGCGCCAGCTCCTCAACACCTGCTTGGTCAAGCTTTCGGCCTTGAGGTGAAAGGTAAATCACTTTCGCCTTGCCATCAGCGGCTTTCTTGGCAGTGTGAATGGCATCGCGCAAAGGCTGAACCATCATCAACATGCCTGGGCCTCCACCATATGGGCGGTCATCAACCGTCCGGTGTTTGTCGTGGGTAAAATCGCGGGGATTCCACGTTTCTACCTCGAGCAGGCCTTTTTTAACCGCCTGGCCAGTTACCCCAAATTCAGTAACAGCACGGAACATTTCAGGAAAAAGGCTGATGATACCAACCCACATTTTTCCACTCCCATTGCTTTAAATGTTACTGGGGGAATTAAAATCCAGGATCCCAGTCAACTTCGATCCGTTGAGCAGAGCGATCAATCAACTTGATGACTTGCCCATCGAGGAACGGTATTAAACGTTCCTTCTGGCCAAAAGCATCTTTCGGGTTCGCTTGAATGACCAATACGTCGTTAGAGCCCGTTTCCAGAATGTCCGTAACTTTACCCAGGTTGTACCCTTTGGTTGTCACCACTTCCATTCCGTACAGTTCGCGCCAGTAGAATTCCTCATCTGACAGCGAAGGCAATACTTCTGCATTGATAGCGATTTCAGCATTTGTCAGTGCCTGAGCGTCTTCACGCTGATCCAGACTTTTCAACTTGCCTACATAACCCTGACCATGGCGCTTCCAGTCTTCAAGACTGAATTCCTGCCATTCGCCACGCACTTTGATAAACCAAGGTGTGTAGCTAAAGATGTTTTCAGCGTTTTCAGTGTAAGAAAAAACTTTGAGCCAGCCACGGATGCCATAAGAAGCACCTAGCTTGCCTACTACAACCTTTTCTTGCTCACTCATTTCTTTTTCTTTCAACCCTGACACTAATCAATTACGCAGCTTTAGCAGCGTCTTTGATAAGCTTAGCTACGCGGTCAGAAACAGCTGCACCTTCGCCAACCCAGTGGTTAACGCGGTCCAGGTCCAGACGCAGCTTCTCTTCTTGACCCTGTGCAACTGGGTTGAAGAAACCTACTTTCTCGATGAAGCGACCGTCGCGAGCTTGGCGGCTGTCTGCAACAACGATTTGATAGAATGGACGCTTTTTAGCGCCGTGACGTGCCAAACGAATGGTTACCATATCGTCCTCTTTGCATTACTAAATTAAATTGGCCCCGTGCTAATACGGGGCCTCGTGCCAAAATAAAGCTCCGGAATTTTACGCTTTCTGTGATCGAATGCAACTGCTTTAGCTAAAAAAGCATCAGCAGTAACTGGACTTCAATCACTTAGCGATTCCGTCGCTCTATCGAATCCCAGTCAGCTTCTTTCATCTGACCGGAGAATAGGTTTTATTGCGGTTTAGCGTGGGAACATACCACCGCCACCACCCATCATGCCTTTCATATTGCGCATCATGTTCTTCATGCCGCCCTTTTGCATCTTCTTCATCATCTTCTGCATCTGGGTAAACTGCTTGAGTAGACGGTTAACGTCCTGTACCTGAGTACCTGAACCTGCGGCGATACGTTTTTTACGTGAGCCTTTAATCAGGTCTGGACGTGCACGCTCTTTCGGCGTCATGGAGTTGATGATGGCTTCCATCTGAACGAAGATTTTATCGTCCACTTGGTTTTTCACATCATCAGACAGGTTTGACATGCCCGGCAGTTTGTCGAGCATCCCCATCATACCGCCCATGTTCTTCATCTGTTGAAGCTGGTCGCGGAAGTCCTGAAGGTCGAAACCTTTCTTCTCTTTAAACTTCTTCGCCAGTTGCTCGGCTTTGTCTTTGTCGACATTGCGCTCGAGGTCTTCAATCAGTGACAGCACGTCACCCATACCAAGGATACGGCTGGCAACACGGTCAGGGTGGAAAGGTTCCAGTGCGTCGGTTTTCTCACCTACACCCAGGAACTTGATTGGCTTACCGGTAATATGACGAACAGACAGCGCCGCACCACCACGTGCGTCACCGTCCACTTTGGTCAGTACCACACCGGTTAGTGGCAGCGCATCGTTAAACGCTTTAGCTGTATTCGCCGCATCCTGACCTGTCATGGCATCGACCACGAACAGGGTTTCAACAGGATTGATTGCCGCGTGGACGTCTTTAATCTCGTCCATCATCTCTTCGTCGACGTGCAGGCGACCTGCGGTATCGACAATGACCACGTCATAGAATTTCAGCTTGCCGTGCGCCAAAGCTTCACTGGCGATATCAACCGGCTTTTGATCCGGCGTTGATGGGAAGAAATCAATGCCCACATCACCGGCCAGCGTTTCCAACTGTTTGATCGCCGCTGGGCGATAAACGTCAGCTGAGACCACCAGCACTTTCTTCTTGTGACGCTCTTTGAGCATTTTACCCAGCTTACCGACACTGGTGGTTTTACCCGCACCTTGCAGGCCCGCCATCAGTACTACAGCCGGTGGCTGCGCTGCCAAATCCAACTCAGAGTTGGATTCACCCATCACAGCTTCAAGTTCAGATTGAACAATCTTGATGAATTCCTGACCTGGAGTCAGGCTTTTCGACACTTCCAGTCCAACTGCGCTTTCTTTTACTTTCTTCACGAAGTCACGAACCACTGGCAACGCAACATCCGCTTCCAGCAGCGCCATGCGTACTTCACGCAGCGTGTCTTTTATATTGTCTTCTGTCAGTCGACCGCGACCACTGATGTTTTTCAGCGTACGGGATAGACGATCCGTTAGGTTTTCAAACATGTCCTACTCGCTTATCTACGCGATGGCACCACGTGACCCGAAATCCTGTCAGGTGGCGATAAACACAAAATTGGCGCGATTATATCTCATTATTGCTGATGCTTACATGCTGCCTTTAACGATAGTTTTAAAGTGGCTTGCAGGCACTTTTCCTAAAATTTGTCGCGGGTAAGACAGGTTTACGTCTCAAAGATCGGCTCGTGTTGATAGCGACTCTCAGTTGCGCAAGGTATACTGAAGCCTTTCTTTTTGACGCGATGTTGTTGAAAGACACATGGATATCTTTTTAGCACTCACCGCCGCTTTGCTTTATTTTGCGGCGCTTTTGCAAATTATTCCTGGCCTGTCCGGCCCGAATCAGATCCCGGCTCGCTCGGTGTTTCTGAGCGCGTGTGGTGCGTTGGTGCTGCATGCTTACCTGCTTTCTGATCTCATCCTGTCAGGCGGTGGGCAGAACCTTAGCATCCTTAATGTCGCGTCCCTCATCAGCTTTATCATTGCCGCGATTACCACTGGACTCATGTTCAGGATGCGGATTTGGGTGCTACTGCCTGTGGTTTATAGTTTCTCTGCGATTAACTTGACCGCTGCCACATTGCTTCCCGGTGCGTTTATTACTCACCTCGAAGCTCATCCTGAAGTTCTGGTGCACATCTCCCTCGCGCTTTTCTCTTACTCCACACTGATGATTGCCACTTTGTATGCCATTCAGCTGGCATGGCTCGACCATCAGTTGAAACACAAGAAAAAGCTGGTGATGAACCCTAACCTGCCACCACTCATGGCGGTTGAACGACAGCTGTTCAACATCATTCTGATTGGTGAAGTTCTGCTGACGTTGACCCTGCTGACCGGGCTTGTGTTTGTGCAGGACATGATTGCTCAGGGCAAAGCACACAAAGCTGTGCTGTCCGCAATGGCATGGATTGTCTACGGCGTGCTGCTGTGGGGGCATTATCAGTCAGGATGGCGCGGACGCCGCGTTATCTGGATCAGCATAGTGGGAGCATTCCTCCTAACTCTCGCCTATTTTGGCAGCCGTTTTGTCCGCGAAGTGATTATCGCAGGTTAACGGTCTCTCAATTCAGACGCCCCTTTTTATAGGCTTTCTTTACCCTAACGGGGCGTTTATGTATAAAGTTTGCGCAGCAATGTTTGACATGGACGCAAATTCTTGCCCTTAATTAGGGTTGAACCAAACAAGAAGGAACTTGCAATTTGGACGACATATCGACGGGAACGCTAGCGACCGTTTTGGTATTGCTCATCTTTATTTCTGCGTATTTTTCCGGCTCCGAAACCGGCATGATGGCATTAAATCGATACCGGCTTCGACACCTATCCAAGCAAGGGCACAAAGGCGCCAAGCGCGTAGAAAAGCTGCTTGAACGCCCAGACAGGCTGATTGGCCTGATCCTCATCGGAAATAACCTGGTTAATATTCTCGCTTCCGCCATCGCAACCATTCTGGGTATGCGCCTGTTTGGCGATCTCGGCGTCGCGATTGCAACCGGTGGCCTAACCCTTGTTATCCTCGTATTTGCAGAGGTAACACCCAAAACCCTCGCAGCGCTCTATCCAGAACGCGTTTCCTACACCAGCAGCCTTTTACTCAATGTTTTGATGAAAGCGCTTTATCCGCTGGTTTGGGTGGTGAATGGCATTACCAATGGCTTTCTTAAAATTCTGGGGCTTGCGACTGATCACAGCGGAAAAGACAACCTGAGCTCTGAAGAGCTTCGTACCGTCGTGAATGAGGCGGGCGGGCTCATCCCTCGCCGTCACCAGAATATGCTGCTGTCGATTCTTGAGCTCGAAGAAATCACCGTGGATGACATCATGGTGCCGCGAAACGAAATCACCGGTATCAACGTCAATGATGACTGGAAAGCCATCATGCGACAGCTCACCCATGCACCACATGGCCGCATGGTGCTGTATCGCGACAACATTGATGAAGTGGTTGGCATGCTGCGGGTACGTGAAGCTTATCGGATGATGGTGGAAAACGAGTTCAACAAAGAGAACCTGTTACGCGCCGCGGATGAGGTGTACTACATTCCGGAAGGCACACCGTTGAACGTTCAGATGCTGAAATTCCAGCGTAACAAGCAACGTATCGGAATGATTGTCGACGAATATGGCGACATCATCGGCTTGGTAACACTGGAAGATATTCTGGAAGAGATCGTCGGTGAATTTACTACCTCGCTTTCACCAAGTCTGGCAGAGGAAATTACCGCCCTACCAGACGGCAGTTTCATGATTGACGGCACCGCGAATATCCGGGATCTCAACAAGAGCCTGAATTGGCAGCTTCCTACCGACGGCCCTCGCACCTTAAACGGATTGATACTGGAACACCTCGAAGATATCCCGAGTAGTCAACTCAGCATCGAAGTGGAAGGGCATCAAATGGAAATCGTGGAAGTGGCTGAGAACATGATCAAACAGGTCAAAATATTACCCGTGCCCAAAAGTGCCAAAGCCTAACCACTTGGTTAAATTAGCTAAGAATCGACAATAGCCAGCAGACGCTGGCTTTTTTTTTGTCTGACCCACGCAAACCTGCTCTCAATTCTCATGAACCGCCGATCTCACTTTCAATACGAATGACTAAATTATCAGCTAGTTTTAAATAAGCGCTTAATCAGAATATGCGCGGTTATTTATTGCACCATTTATTTGTGCTTGCTGGGAAAGGAAAGCAATCATGTTTAACGGGAAACTAAGAAAACAACTGGAAGAACTGGAATCAAGCGCTTCACATAACCAAGCCCTTTTAGATGCCATTAACAACAGTGTTGCGACAATTCACTTCACACCTGAAGGTGTCGTCAAACACGCAAATAACATATTCCTTGGCGCCGTAGGTTTTACGCTCGAGCAATTGACAGGAAAACATCATAGAGAGCTGTGCGACCCTGAATACGGTCAAAGTTTCGAGTATCAAAAGTTCTGGGAGCGACTGCGTGCAGGCGAAGTGATTAGCGGCACGGTGCCACGATTAAACGCGCAAGGCGAACGACTTTGGTTAGAAGCCACCTACTTCCCTATAAAACAAAACGGTACTGTGGTTGAAGTTATGAAGATCGCAGCCGATGTGACGGAAGAAAAAATCCGGCTTGATGATCAGGCCGCAGTATTTGATGCTCTGAATAAATCAATGGCCATGATTGAGTTCCACCCTGACGGTACAATTATCCAAGCCAATGATAACTTTCTGGGCGCGGTGGGATATACGCTCGATCAGATCCAAGGCAAGCATCACCGAATGTTCTGCCCTGATCACTTCTATCAGGATAATCCTAACTTCTGGGCAGAGCTCGCAAGTGGTGATTTCAAAGCTGGCCAGTTTGAACGTAAGGATTCCATGGGGAATGTTCTGTGGCTCCGAGCGACTTATAACCCCGTATTTGATGACAAAGGCAACGTGGTCCGTGTTGTGAAGTTCGCAAACAACATTACCGAGAAAGTAACACAAGAGCACGCGATTCGTGATGCTGCAGGTGTGGCTTACTCAACGTCGGTCAAAACTGCAGAGATTGCTACAAAAGGTGCAGGTGTTCTGGAGTCAACGGTGGCGACATCACAATCGATTTCCGACCAAGTACTGGAAACCTCTAACGCCATCACCCAGCTTAATGAGCAATCGAAAAGCATTGAAGCAATCCTCTCCACCATCAGTGACATTGCTGATCAAACGAATCTTCTGGCACTAAATGCTGCCATCGAGGCGGCGCGTGCCGGTGATCAAGGCCGGGGCTTTGCAGTGGTTGCGGATGAAGTTCGACAACTTGCAGCACGTACCAGCCAGTCGACGGCTGAAATTACTGATGTGGTGAAGAAGAATCGCGACTTAACGTCTGATGCCACGCGCAAGATGTCCAGCGTATCTGAAGCGGCAGAGAAAGGTACTCAGCAGATATCTGAAGCTTCCTCCGTCATGGAGGAAATCCGCTCCGGTGCAGAAAACGTCGCGCAGACCGTATCCGGCTTAAACGTCGGAACTTGAAGAAAAACCAAATAAAAACGCTCACTCGGGAGCGTTTTTTTATTGCACGGACACAAACGCTTATCGGATTCGGTTACCGTTATCAGTATCAAACAGCACCAGTTTTTCTAGGATTAAAACCAAGGTGTGCCATATCCCTGCGCTTAGCGAAATAAT
>NZ_JAALDL010000030.1 GCF_011045095.1 Grimontia sedimenti | reverse complement strand
GGGGTCCTGGAAAATCATCGCGATTTGTTCCGCGCGGATTTTGTTCAGTTCCTTCTCTGGAAGGTTCAGGATCTCATTGCCTTCAAATTTAGCGCTGCCGGAAACAACGCCGTTTTTCGCCAGCAAACCCATGATAGAGAACACGGTCTGGCTTTTACCTGAACCCGACTCACCGACGATACCCAGCGTTTCGCCACGGTCGAGAGAGAAGTTCAGGTCGTTAACTGCGGTCACAGACCCATCCTGGGTTTTAAACTCTACGCGCAGATCTTTTACATCTAACAGGCTCATACTTCCTCCTTATCGATCCTTCGGATCCAGCGCGTCACGCAAACCATCACCCACATAGTTAAAGCAAAGCAGTGTAGTGACCATAAACAGCGTTGGGAAAGCCAACTGCCAGATTGCCAGTTCCATGGTTTGGGAACCTTCCTGCAGCAGCGCGCCCCAGCTCGTCATTGGTTCTTGAACACCTAGGCCCAAGAAGCTCAGGAATGACTCAATCAAGATCATGGTTGGGATAAGTAGGGTTGAGTAAACCGCAACGATACCCAGCACGTTCGGTACAATATGACGGAGGATAATATTCTTGGTGCTAACACCACATACGTGTGCCGCTTCGATAAATTCCTTGTTACGCAAGCTGAGTGTCTGGCCACGTACGATACGTGCCATATCCAGCCAGGCAATAGCACCGATAGCCACGAAAATCAGGAAGATGTTACGGCCAAAGAAAGTCACCAATACGATAACCAGGAACATGAATGGAATCGCATTCAGAATTTCCAGAATACGCATCATCACGCGGTCAGTTCGGCCGCCAATATAGCCGGACGTTGCACCGTAAATGGTACCAATCACAACCGCCACCAAGGCGCCCATCAGACCTACCATCAGTGAGATTTGACCACCAACCAGAGTGCGGACATAGATGTCACGACCCAGCGCATCAGTACCAAAAATATGGCCTTCTTCGCCGAAAGACGGTGCAGCGTGCATCGCATACCAATCGGTATCATCAAACGCATAAGTCGCGAACATTGGACCGATCAATACCCATGCAGTGATACACACCAGAATGAAAAGACTGGTCATTGCGGCTTTGTTACGCATAAAACGGATACGCGCATCTTGCCAAAGGCTTCGACCTTCTACTTCCAGCTTCGCCGAGAAATTTTCGATAGCTTCGTTATTTTCTTCTCTTTTTAAAATCATGATTCAAACCTCAATAACGAATCTTCGGATCCAGCCACGCCAGAAGAATATCGACGATGGCGTTGAAGATAATAAACAGCGCACCAATCAGAATGGTGACACCCAGAACCAATGAATAGTCCCGGTTGAAGGCTGCGTTAACGAACAACTTACCGATACCTGGCAGACCAAAGATGGTTTCAATGACCACCGAGCCGGTAATGATGCCCACGAACGCTGGTCCCATGTACGAGACCACCGGCAGCAGCGCTGGACGCAGAGCGTGCTTGATAACGATGTATCGCATACTCAGGCCTTTCGCTTTCGCGGTTCGGATAAAGTTACTGTTCAGGGTTTCAATCATGCTGCCACGTGTAATACGGGCAAACGTAGCGATATACAGGAATGACATGGCAACAATCGGCAGAACCATGTACTGGATTGCACCGCCATTCCAACCACCCGCTGGGAGCCAACCCAGACCGATGGAAAAGATATAGATCAGTACTGGGGCAAGAACGAAAGACGGTAATACAACCCCAAACATCGACGTGGACATGATGAGGTAGTCCACCCAACTGTTTTGCCGTAACGCGGCGATGGTGCCGACAGTGACCCCGATAATGACGGTCACGATAAATGCATAAAAACCTACTTTTGCAGAAACAGGCAGTGCAGAGGCGATCAGTTCGTTGACGGTATAGTCTTTGTATTTAAAAGAAGGACCGAAGTCACCGCGCAGTACCACGTTGCCAAGATAGGTGGTGTATTGCTCAAACAGTGGCTTATCCAAACCATATTTGGCGTTGATGTTTTGCATTACCTCTTGTGGCAATGTTTTTTCTGAAGAAAAAGGATTTCCGGGCGCAAAACGCATCAAGAAAAAGGAAATCGTAATCAATACCAAGAGGGTTGGTATCGCTTCCAGTGTACGAGTAAAAATCAATCTAAACATAAAGCATCCTACTTATGTTCGAAAAAGCATGCGCCTGCAGCATGGCAACAGGCGCATGGAGTGACGCTATTATTATTCTGCGATGATGAACATATCTTTCGAGTAGATATTGTCTTGCGGGTTTTGGTCTGGGTAGCCACCTACGTGCGTGCCAACCAAGCGAGGTTGTACGTACTGGTAGATAGGCGCGATTGGCATGTCTTGCGCCAGTTGCGCTTCAGCAATCGCGTAGAAGTTATTACGCTCAGCTTCAGTTTTCGCTACTTTAACCGCGTCGTTCATTGCTTTATCGAAGACATCGCTTGAGTACTTCTGGTCATTCGAGCCATTCTCAGTCATCGCGATAGCCAGGAAGGTAGATGCTTCGTTGTAGTCCGCACACCAGCCTGCACGACGTACATCAAAGTTGCCCTGCTTACTGTTGTCCAGGTAGGTTTTCCACTCTTGGTTTTCCAGCGTGACATTCACGAAGTTACCCAGAGATTTTTTCCACATAGACTGGATTGCAACGGCAATCTTCTTGTGGTTTTCACTGGTGTTGTACAGCAGAGTGAAGTCCAGAGGCTGACCAGGACCGAAGCCTGCTTCTTCCAGCAGTTTCTTCGCTTCTGCGATGCGCTCTTTCTGCGTCATCTTCGCGTATTCTGGTGCTTCTGGTGCGAAGCCAGTAATACCGCTATGAGTCAGCGCGTAAGCAGGCTTTTGGCCTTGACCCAGAATCGCTTTAGTGACGATGTCGCGGTCAATAGTGTAAGACAGCGCTTTACGAACACGCACATCGTCGAACGGTGCTTTCTGAGTATTGAAACCGTAGTAGTAAGTACACAGGTTAGGTGAAACCACTACATTGTCTGGGTATTGCTTAGCCAGACGGCGGAACTGCTCGTTAGGCACTTCATAAGTGATATCGATTTCGCCAGAAAGGAAGCGGTTCATTTCCGCATTCTGGTTTTCGATTGGCAGGAAAGTTACCTGATCGATAACTGTATCTTTGTTATCCCAGTAGTTTGCATTGCGCTCGAGAACAATTTTTTCGTTCACTACCCAGTCAGACAATACAAAAGCACCGTTACCCACAAAGTTTCCTGGTTTGGTCCAAGAATCACCGTGTTTTTCAACTGTTGCTTTGTGTACAGGGTACATGGTGGTGTGCGCCATCATCTTCACGAAATATGGCAGCGGAACTTCAGTTTCAATGACCAGTGTGCGGTCATCAATAGCTTTAACAGCCAGCTCGCTTGCTGGTTTCTTCCCGGCAATAACGTCTTTCGCATTCTTCATCTTGGTATATTCAATGTACCAAGCGTATGGGGAAGCGGTTGCTGGATCGGCTGCACGTTTAAAGCTGTATTCAAAATCTTGCGCGGTTACCGGGTCACCATTTGACCACTTAGCGTCTTCGCGGATCTTAAAAGTGAAAGTTTGGTTATCTTCAGTGCTCCAAGACTCCGCTGCTCCCGGGATAGTGGTACCCACTGCATCCTGAATAACCAGACCTTCCATCAGGTCACGCAATACATGGGCCTCAGGCACACCTTCTACTTTATGTGGGTCCAAAGACGCCACTTCAGTACCGTTACCACGAACGAGCTCTTGCTTAGGTGACAGTTTTACACCGGCAGGTACTTCCGCTGCTGTTGCCGTGAAAGAGGTAGCGGCTACCGCCATGCCTGCGCCAAGTAACAGCGCCTGAGTGATTTTGTTCTTATACATGCAGATACTCCAATTTATCCTTCAGTTGCATCCATGACACTCTCCGCGACCATAAAACGGGAAGCGAATTAAGCTGCTTACCGCCACAAAACATAGGTGCTTTACGGAGAATTGTTTGGAACATTACCAAGCATCAAAGCAATTTGCCACAAAAACGACAAAAAAAGTCACATATATCTAACATAACGAGCATTATCAGCATCTATCACTATTTCATTGCACTGCATTGAACATATGCTTCACCTTCAGATGCAATCAAAGTGAAATATTGTAGATATCGCCTAAAAAGCATATTTTTTAAGCATTAAAGTCTGGTGTTATCGGTATCTTTTACAACAAAAATCGTTAATATCAGCCGTTTAAAAAACAATCAAAAGCGTATTCATTCACTATTCATGAATAGAATTTACACCCTCCAAACCAACAATAGATGACACCAAGCTTTGTAAAGCACTGAAAATAATCACCAAGCCATTGATTTTACAATTTGTTAAACTATTTTTGCCGCATAACTTAAGTGGTCAGTGGATAAATATTGGTCATTGTCGTGACCAAACATGTCGCACATTCGCGAAGGCAATAAAAAAGCCAGTTGGAATCAACTGGCCTATGAATGGAAGTGAGTGGTTTTTACTTTTGCTGATCTTGCGTTTGAAGAGGATCCTGGTCCGCACTTTTCTGCTCTTTGCCCTCAACAAGAGTTCCAGTATTGCTCTCACTCATGTCATCTGTCAGAACCTCTTGCAGCATCTGCTTCATCTTTTTATTACTAATACGTCTATGTCCCATTGTGATCCTCCTGATTGATTCATTCCACCATGGCACACTCAACTGCGGTGCACATTCGCTGATTTACCAACACATCTTTGTGTTACTTACCAGCAATAAAAGTGTAGCAAAGCCTATCCGCTCCCCCGCTCCACATTTGAAACAATGAGAGAGCGAGCACGTAGACGCCTAAAAACACTACAAATTATAATGTTTTAATAACTTACGGTAATAAAAAAATTGCTGGTTAGAATTTATTCGTTCTAATTAGAGATGTGACACAGATTAAATTGTGAAAGTCTTAAATATTGCGCACTATGTCTCTGTACCGATGTAATGAAAGTTTGTTTTATCGGCACTGAGGTGCAACAACCAGAATTAATCAACAATTAAACAAAGAGACGATCACGAAAATGAGACCTGCCGGTTCCCAATCCAGACCTCTGTGCTCTCGCGTCCGACATGGCTTTATTCCTTCTGCCAAAAAGCAGGCAAACGAAGAAAAAGCAAAAGGCACCCGTTGATACACAGTTCATTATGTAAATGAATAACCTCTCTACCGAGAGGTTATTTTTTTCCTGCAAACTTAATTCACCAAGACGATAAAGTGTGCGATTTTTGTGATGGCCTGTTCAAAAACCACCCGCAATGTAACGAGCTCGTTACTTTTTTCTCTTCTACACCTCTAATTCCTTACCCTCTGATTTTGCTTTAAATCTGTTTCTTACCAAGTATCAGGACAGAGTCAGCGCAGATTGGCTCATATTCACGCGATGAATAGATAATTCTCGCAATAAATTTTCGAGGGATATTAAGATGAACAAACGGGCTTTTCTAAAGGGGCTACTCGCAGCCTCTATCGCCAGCGCTACCGCTGCGCCAGCCATGGCGGCACCTGGCGCACCAATTATCGCTTGGGGTGAAACAAACTTTGCAATTATCGAAGTCAACGATGCAGCGACTGCTTATAAAGATCTAGTGACTGTAAAACCTTACGCAGAAGTGCCGGTTTCATGGGATCGCTGGTCCGGTGAACCTGGTGATACTTGGCGAGTACTCCTTAACGGCCAAGTTGCTCACGAAGCGTCAGTCACTCCATCTGCCAGCCAGAAAGAGTCTGCCATTGTGCAGGTTGCTAAAGGTGGCAAATATGACATGGTCGTAGAACTGTGTAGTGGAACCGGTGCTGCGCAAGCTTGTACCCAAAGTGCACCAAAACAGATTGTTGTTGCAGACACAGATGGTAGCCACCTTGACCCACTGCCAATGAACGTTGATCCAAACAATGGCAACTACAACACACCAGCAGACACCGTTGTCGGTGCATACTTTGTTGAGTGGGGTGTGTACGGTCGTAAATTCCCAGTAGACAAAATTCCAGCGCAAAATCTGACTCACATCATTTATGGCTTCGTGCCAATTTGTGGTAACAACCCTTCTCTTGCTGATGGCCCGCTAGCTGCACTGAACCGCGCTTGTGCTGGCTTACCAGATTACGAAGTCGTGATTCACGACCCTTGGGCTGCAGTTCAAATGCCTCACCCACAATCAGGTCAAAGCTACTCTTCTTCTTACAAAGGTACCTATGGTCAGATCATGGCGCTGAAACAGCGTTACCCTGATCTAAAATCCTGCCTTCAATCGGCGGCTGGACACTGTCTGACCCATTCTACGAGTTTGGCGATAAAGCTAAGCGCGACAAGTTCGTCGCTTCTGTGAAGAAATTCCTGCAAACGTGGAAATTCTATGACGGTGTAGACATCGACTGGGAATACCCAGGTGGCTTGGGTGCTAACCCGAACCTCGGCGATCCTGCGAAAGATGGCGACACTTACGCAGTGCTGATGCAAGAACTACGTGCAATGCTGGATGAGCTTTCTGCTGAAACTGGCCGCACGTACGAACTGACCTCAGCGGTTGGTGTTGGCTATGACAAAATTGCCAACGTTAACTATGTAGATGCTGTTCCGTACATGGATTACATCTTCGCCATGACTTACGACTACTACGGCGGTTGGAACAATGTTGTCGGTCACCAGGCCGCACTGGACTGTGGCAGCCATATGTCTGCTGACGAGTGTGCAGGTAAAGGTGTCGATGCTGAAGGCAAACCTCGTAAAGGCCCTGCATACACAACGAAAAACGGCGTAAACCTTCTGCTTGAAAAAGGCGTTCCACCTGAAAAGCTCGTTATCGGCGCAGCTATGTATGGCCGTGGCTGGACAGGCGTATCTGAAGCAAGCATGTCAGATCCAACTAACCCAATGACGGGTGTAGGTAACGGCAAAGTTGCTGGCTCTTGGGAAGATGGCGTTATCGACTACAAAGATATCGTGACTAAGTACATCAACAACCCTAATGTTATCCAAGGCTATGACGAGCAAGCGGATGCTCCGTGGGTATACGACCCATCAAACGGTGACTTGATCACGTACGATGACAAACGCTCTGTGATGGCTAAAGGCGCTTACGTTCGCCAGAACAACTTCGCGGGTCTGTTTGCATGGGAGATCGATGCAGACAACGGTGATATCCTGAACGCAATGCAAGAGTCACTTGCAGGTGGTCCAGTTGACCCTGTTAACAAAGCACCTGTCGCCAATGCTGGTGCAGATGTTACCGTTAACGCAGCGGGTGCTGTAGCACTTGATGGCTCAGCGTCGAAAGATACTGACGGGCAAGTTGTTTCGTACAGCTGGAAACAAACTTCAGGCCCTTCCGTTGCACTGACTGGCGCAAGCACTGCAACCGCATCTGCGGATATCCCAGCAGTCACTACAGATACCCAGTTCGTGTTCTCACTGACAGTGACCGACGATAAAGGCGCAACTGCGACCGATACTGTTGTGGTGACTGCTAAAGCAAAAGCTGTTGATCCAGTCAACGAAGCACCAGTAGCCGCGCTGACAGCACCAGCGACAGCGAATGCAGGTGATGTGGTTCTGGTGGATGCTAGCGGTTCAAGCGATGCAAACAATGATGCACTGACTTATACTTGGGATGTTCCAGCGGGTGTGACTGCAACACAAAACGGCGCTTCACTGACTTTCACTGCGGGTAGCTACTCAGTAGATACAACACTGACATTCTCAGTGACCGTATCTGATGGCAAGCTGACCGACTCTGCAACCGTATCGGTTGTCGTCGCGAAAGATGAGCCTGTCGTGACTTGTCCTAACGCTTGGGCTGAAGGTACTGTTTACAACTCAGGTGACGTTGTGACTCATAAAGGTGTTGAGTACTCTGCCAAGTGGTGGACCACCAACGAAGAGCCTGGCACAACTGGTCAATGGGGTGTTTGGAAAGAACTGGGCGCAGCAAGCTGCCAGTAATCTAAACCTATAACCAGTGAAACGACAAAGGGATGCATTTGCATCCCTTTCTTTGTTTAAATGAAGCCTAATAATAATTACCAGCGCTTTGCTGCGTCCTCATCACTGTCACGCGCTTCAATCCAGCGCTCTTTATCAGACAGACGTTCTTTTTTCCAAAATGGCGCTTTGGTTTTCAGGTAATCCATCACAAACTCACATGCTTCAAACGCAGCGCCACGGTGCGCACTGGAAACACCCACAAACACAATTTGGTCACCGATATCCAGGGCACCTACTCGGTGGATAACGCGAACATGTGTCAGCGGCCATCGTGACTTGGCTTGCTCGACAATCTCAGCCAAAGACTTTTCCGTCATGCCTGGGTAATGCTCCAAGGTCAGGCCCGTGACATTGTCACCAAGATTCATGTCTCGAACTTTGCCGATGAAGGTCACGATAGCGCCATCGCCAGCATGATCATTCAATCGCTGGTATTCTTCTGCGACGGAGAAATCCTGTTCTTGTACCGAGATCATTGATCAGCCTCCGGTCACCGGTGGGAAAAAGGCAACCTCGTCACCTGCTTTCACTGGCGATGACAACTCAGAAATAGTCTGGTTGATTGCCACCAGAAGCTTACCCTGCTCCAGTGCCAAAGCCCATTTATCGCCTTTTTCTGCAAGATGCTGACGAATGTCTTCGGCAGATTGGAACTCACCTTCCAGTGTCAGAGACGCCGTGCCCACCAACTCTTTAACTTGCGCAAAAAGAGTACCTGAATCATCCTTCCACCTTAAAGTGTCCTGATTTACCGCCCGTTTTTTCCAGCAGACGAACCTGACTGATCACCATGTCTTTTTGCACAGCCTTACACATGTCGTAGATTGTCAGTGCTGCCACTGAAGCAGCCGTCAGCGCTTCCATTTCAACACCTGTTTTACCGGAAAGTTTACAAACTGATTCGATACGCACCTGCGATGTTTCTGGCAAAGCCTCCAGTGATACTTCCACTTTCGACAACATCAAAGGATGACAAAGAGGAATCAAATCCCAGGTACGCTTAGCAGCTTGAATACCTGCTATGCGTGCTGTTGCGAACACATCACCTTTGTGGTGCTTGCCTGAAACAATCAGCGCCAGAGTATCCGCCGCCATGGTCACAAATGCTTCCGCGCGTGCCTCTCGAACCGTTTCCGCTTTCGCGGAAACATCCACCATGTTTGCCTCTCCAGAGGCATTAATATGTGTAAAGCCGCTCATCAATTATTTACCCAGGTGCGGCATGAAGTTACATGGACGGTGGCTCGCATCCAACTGCTGCTTAATAATGCCATTCCAACCAGTGCGGCATGCCCCTGTTGAACCTGGCATCCCAAAAATGACAGTGTGGTTAGCAAAACCGGCAATCGCGCGAGACTGAATGGTTGACGTGCCAATTTCTTGGTAAGAAATCGCACGGAACAGCTCACCAAAACCCTCCACTTCTTTGTCGAAAAGTGGTTTCAGCGCTTCTGGCGTGCTGTCGCGGGAAGTAAAACCTGTACCGCCAGTGATCAACACAGCCTGTACGTTTTCGTCAGCAATCCACTGGGAAACAATCGCGCGGATCTTGTAAATGTCATCAATAACGATTTTTTTATCCGCAAGTTGATGACCCGCATCTTGCAGTGCATCAACCAGGAACTTGCCTGACGTATCGTTTTCTTCAGTGCGAGTGTCGGAAACAGTCAGGACTGCAATTTTTGCAGGGGAAAACTCAGTAACAGCGTGACCCATAAAATTTGAACCTCAATGAATGATGTCTTGAACGGCGTTATCCGCCTATAGAAGCCAGGTGCGGCGTCATGCCTGTGTGCCCCTGATCTAGAAAATGACTTTGCTTTTTGTTTGCCAAAGCGTTCTGAATTCGTGCTATCAGTGCCTTTTCCTGCGTATCGTCCTGAAGCAAATCACGGAGTTCAACGCCGTAATCACCAAACAAGCACATGTGGAGCTTGCCTACTGCAGAGACGCGGAGACGATTGCAAGAATCACAGAAATCTTTCTTGTACGGCATGATGAGACCAATCTCACCGGTATAGTCTGGGTGGCAGAACACTTCTGCAGGGCCATCGCTTTGATTGCGGACCTTCATAATCCAACCATTAGCGATCAAGTGATTTCGGATAGACACACCAGACACATGGTGATTCTCAAACAGGGAATTCATCTCGCCCGTTTGCATCAACTCGATGAATCTCAGTTGGATTGACTTATCTTTTATCCAATTCAGAAAGGCGGGTAACTCTCCGCTGTTCAGGTCTTTCAGCAACACAGCATTGACCTTTACTTGCTCAAACCCCTCATCGAAAGCGGCATCAATACCACGCATCACCTGATGGAATTTATTCTCACCGGTGATCTGATGGAACATACGAGGATCAAGGCTATCAACACTGACGTTGATATTGGTCAGACCCGCTTCACGCCATTCCTTTGCATGCTTCTCAAGACGATAGCCATTGGTTGTCATGGCAATTTTCTCAATGCCCTTCTGCTCGGAAATCATAGAAACAATGTCAGTGAAATCTTTGCGTAGCGTGGGTTCACCGCCCGTAATACGCACTTTAGAGGTACCACAATCAGCAAACGCAGCTACCACACGATGAAGCTCATCCAACGTCAGGAAGCTTGAGTTTTTTTGCGTAGGCTTATAACCGTCCGGTAAGCAATACGTGCAACGGAAGTTACAGACATCAGTAATAGACAACCTCAAGTAATAAAACTTGCGGTTGAAGGAATCTTCAAATTGAACAGCCACGAAACACCTTTCCAAATACGGGAGACGGACACATTTCTATGGCCGCCCTGGTGACTCAGGGTCACGGCCTAACCCGCATATTCTGGCGAACTTAGCGTGATAGGCTTCGGAGTTACCTGCGTCCGGTATTATCACTTGTGACAATAAGACCGGAGCTTTAAGCATAATCTAGCAAAATTTATCTTTCGCTAACAAGAAATGTCCCTCACTTTCGTGCAGATATGCCAACGCCTTAACTTTTTACTCACTGTCTCAAAACACAAACAGATCTGAGACGGAACCTTAACGCACAATTTTGTCACAACCGATGTGTGGGATGTCTATTTGGACTTGGAAACGGAAATTTCAAGCCAACACCTCTTTTCCGTTCCATACTCAATCAAGGCAAAACGTGATGTCATTGCATTTTGATAGTTCGCTAATCGCAAATTCGAATTGCATTTTGCGACATGGAAAATGAAATGTCCGCAAAATCAGTCATGTAATGTCTGGGCATTGAAATTGCACTGTCGATTGTACGACACGGGTATCTAAGTAGTTCCGATATTAAACACATAAGAAAAGGTGGCTCAGGGAAGAAGTGCTAAGCCGCCAGCAAAACCGGGAGCTAATGATGACAATTACTTTGCCAATCCTCTTCAACAACCGTCATATCCTCCCTTCCGGCCGTCTACCGTTGCGCGTGACCCCGGGAGAACAGTTGAACACCGTGAAGTATGCGATGCGTAACGGCATGGACATCGGCGTTTGCATGGACGAAACCAGCCCTATTGGCGCAGGTATTGGAACAAGAGTCACTATCGAAGATTTCAGCGTGGCTGCAGACAGCGGCGCGCTGACGATAACAGTCTGCGGGCACGAAAGCTTTGTGATCGACAGCATTAAGGAAAACGAAGCTGGCGTTGTCGAAGCCGTCTGCCAAACTCTGCCAGCATGGCCGGAACGTGCAGTCAGTAACGACGCTCAACCTTTGGCAGAGCGCCTGCTGATTATGTTTGAGCGCTATCCTGAGCTGAGCTCGTTGCACAAAAAACCAAACTTTGATGACTTAAGCTGGCTTTGCCAGCGCTGGTTGGAATTGCTACCAATACCCGCGAGTGAAAAACAAGTTCTCATGGCTGCGCATACCTGCAGTGACACCGCAGAATACCTACTCAGCCTGATGAAAGATCCTCACTAATCTTTCCCACCCTCACCGCTTAAAAAGACCAGTTCAGGCTGGTCTTTTTTTGTTCTTTGCGTGACCGGAAACCTAAAAATTGGTCAAAAAGACGAGAGAAAACGCATTCTTTTTCGAGTCATACCTTATTATTGGCAATAGAAACGAATAAAAACGAAGTGCGATGAAACAACCAAAACATAAAATCGTTGCTGTTGGTGGTGGGCATGGCCTAGGTCGTGTCTTGTCGGCGCTGCGCGAGCACGGAGAGCTTGTCACAGGTGTTGTAACAACAACAGACAATGGCGGCTCTACCGGCCGGATACGTGCCTGCCAGGGCGGGATTGCCTGGGGTGATACCCGAAACTGCATTAATCAGCTAATTACTGAGCCTTCAATCGGTTCAATGATATTCGAGTACCGGTTTAAAGGTAACGGTGAGCTTGATGGTCATAACTTGGGCAATTTAATGCTGACAGCATTGGACAACCTGTCTATCCGCCCACTTGAGGCTATCAACCTGATTCGGGACATGCTTAAGGTATCCACCCATATTGTTCCGATGTCTGAGCACCCTGCCGATCTGGCTGCGCAAACCAGCACAGGGGAAGTGATTGCAGGCGAAACAGATGTAGATGAATTACCCGAACCACCAGCTCGTTTGATGTTGGAACCGGTTGTTCCAGCAACCAAAGAAGCGGTAATGGCTATTCAAGAAGCAGATCTGGTGGTGTTGGGGCCGGGAAGCTTCCTCACCAGTGTGATGCCGCCTCTGTTGTTGCCGGAAATAAACCGGGCACTCAAGCAAACGCAAGCCAAAGTTATCTTTATCCGAAATCTAGGAAAGGAACACGGGCCTGCAGGGCAAATGTCTCTCAAAACCATGCTGAATTGGTGTGAACGCTCTATGGGTGGTCGCGGAATAGATTTGGTATTGGGACCGGATATCGATGAAGAGCTCGGCGATGAGCACCAGCAAGTGGTGGCAGACTTGGCCTCTGCCAACCACCAGTGGCGTCATGACAGGGACAAATTATCCCAGTCGATCGAGCAGATCTTGCTGACCTGCTAACGCTTTATATTGAACTGCAGTACCCTGCAGCATTGTTGTCAGACGAGGCAATTGGTCATGAACCCATGATTCTTGGCCTTGTTTGACACGAGATTCACACTCACGTGCCAATTCTGCCAATTCGTCTGCGCCGAAACTGGCCGCGCTACTTTTGATCGCGTGGCTAATTTCACGTACCTGCATTGCGCTTGGTGCTTCTGAAAGTTGATCTGAATATCGGGTTAGTTCGTCACTAAATACCACGAGAAGCGAAGATACCGTGTCTTCGCCTACTTCAACCGCCAGCCGCCGCAACGTCTCATGATTCACTGTCGACGCCATAACTCAGTTCCTTTTTTCTTGTGATTCTTGCCAACTTTGCAGCTTGCGATAAATAGTCGATGGGCTCACTTCCAACAGACCTGCAGCCTGTGGGATGTTTCCATCACACGCGTCAATCGCAATTTGTATCGCTCGCTTTTCAACCAACCAAAGAGGTTCAATGTCAGCTTTCGTCACTGTCCCCTGGTTTACTAACGCTGGCGCGACAGCAAAATTTTCGTCGCGCGAAGGAGCAATTGCAGCTTGCGCAGTTGCTCTAGCAGGAGTAGATGCAATTTTGACACCAGAAACTGTATTTAGCGGCGGTGGCAGCATTTGTTCTGTGACTTCTCGCGCATTGTGTAACACGACAATATTGCGAATAACGTTCTGCAACTGGCGAACGTTTCCGGGCCATTCGTAGGTCAACAGACGGCTGGTCACCTCAGCATTGAAGGTACGAAAATCTTTTCCTTCCTCCATCGCAAACATCAGCAACAGCGATTGCGCGATCTCAACCACGTCTTCACCACGATCACGCAGAGGAGGCAATGCCAACGGAATAACGTGTAGTCGGTAGTAGAGATCCTCACGGAAATTGCCTTGCAGCACTTCTTCCCACGGATCACGGTTTGTCGCACAAACAAACCGCACATCGACTTGTTTTACTTTGGAAGAACCTACTTTCTGGAAGGTTCCCGTTTGAATAAAACGCAGCAGTTTGGATTGAAGATCCAAATCCATTTCGCAGATTTCATCCAAAAACAGGGTGCCACCATCGGCCATTTCCGCCGCACCTTCGCGCTCGGACGCGGCACCAGTAAAGGCACCTTTTACATGGCCAAACAATTCACTCTCAATGAGATCTTTTGGTATCGCTGCACAGTTGATCGCCACGAACGGCTTTTTGGCACGTGAGCTTGCCGCATGCACGGCCTCCGCACACACCTCTTTACCTGTGCCACTTTCACCCGTAATGAATACCGTGGCTTTACTCGGCGCTGCCGAGTCGATAACGCGATAAACCGCCTGCATCGGAACACTGTGACCAATAAAGCCGTAGTATGCTCCCTCAGGTGATTGCCCTCCGATTTTACTCTTTGGTTTCAGCGCGTTATTGACAGTTACCCGTAACAAGTCCGCCTCGCACGGCTTGATCAGAAAATCACTCGCCCCGTAACGCATGGCTTCAACTGCCGCATCAATTGATCCATGCGCAGTCATGATCACCACCGGAATGTCTGGGTGGTGTTGTCGAATTTCGGAAAGCACGTCGAAACCAGAAATATCAGGCAAGCGCAGATCCAAAAGAACTAATGAAAAACTGCCTGAAGAAAAATGGTGGATGGCCTCTTGGCCAGTACTTGCAATCTCAACCTCAACATCAAGTGGGTTAAGATAAGACTTGTACAAAGCAGCCACTGAAGCGGTGTCTTCCACCATTAAAATGCGTTTTTTGGCGCCAGAATCTAGCATTGAACCCCCGCCATCGATCCCCAAATAAATCTATCTTTTTATTAGAAAGTCAGTACCAGTATAACGCCGATTTTTGTCTACACAGCACTATCGGCGCGTTTTGCATTGCAATTTGCAAAAGAAATTGCAAATAAGATTGTTCTAATGAACTGAAATTGCGATATTGAGCGGCAAAAATGTTGGCACACTTACTGCATTATTAAAAGCGACCCTTCTGGGTCACCTAGCCAACTGACGTTGTTTGTGAGCACTTCGTTCACTGAAACAAGATAGCCAACCGACCTATTTGCGGTTGGCTTTTTTTTAGCTGTTTCGAATGAATAATGCACGCAAATCAGCGATTTCGTCTCGCAAGCCCGCTGCTGTTTCAAACTCCAGGTTTTGCGCAGCTTCATACATTTTCGCTTCCAATTTCTGGATCTGAGCTTCAATTTGCTGTGGTGATTTTGCCACATAAGCGGCATCATCTTCTGCCACTGCCTTAAGTGAAGACGACACTTTTGGCTTCTGCGGCCGACGTTTGCCGCCCAGCTCCATGACATCCGCGATTTTTTTGTTGAGCTTCTGGGGAACAATACCATGCTCTTCATTGTGAGCCTGTTGTTTCGCCCGACGACGCTCTGTTTCTTCTATTGCTCGCTGCATGGAGCCAGTAATAGTGTCACCGTATAGAATTGCCTTACCAGCAAGGTTACGCGCAGCACGTCCGATAGTCTGAATAAGCGAACGGTCTGAGCGCAGGAAGCCCTCTTTATCAGCATCCAGAATCGCCACCAGAGAGACTTCTGGCATATCTAGGCCTTCTCGCAGTAAGTTAATCCCCACCAGAACATCAAATTCACCCAGTCGTAAATCCCGGATGATTTCTACCCTCTCGACTGTATCGATGTCTGAATGCAAGTAACGAACACGCACGTCGTGCTCTTCCAGATATTCTGTCAGGTCCTCTGCCATGCGCTTGGTCAGTGTAGTCACCAACACGCGCTCATCTTTCTGCGTACGGAGACGAATTTCAGAGAGCAGATCATCCACTTGGGTTGCTACTGGACGCACTTCTATTTCTGGGTCAAGAAGACCCGTTGGTCGCACAACCTGATCAGCGATTTCACCATCAGATTTTTCCAGTTCGTATTTACCCGGCGTTGCAGACACATAGACGGTTTGCGGTGCCAGCGCTTCGAACTCGTCAAACTTGAGCGGACGGTTATCCAGAGCTGAAGGTAATCGGAAGCCATACTCCACCAGCGTTTCTTTACGCGAGCGGTCACCTTTAAACATTGCGCCTATCTGCGGCACAGTAACGTGCGATTCGTCGATGATCAGAAGGCCATCAGCAGGCAGGTAGTCAAACAGTGTTGGAGGCGGCTCCCCTTCCGTTCGGCCACTCAAGTAGCGAGAGTAGTTCTCAATGCCTGAGCAATAGCCCAGCTCCTGCATCATTTCTAGGTCAAACAGGGTGCGCTGGGAAATACGCTGCTCTTCAATTAGTTTATTGTTCTCTAACAGGACTTTTTTTCGATCAGCCAATTCAACTTTGATGTGTTCAATAGCGTCTAGAATTTTCTCTCGCGGCGTCACGTAGTGGGTTTTCGGATAAATCGTCGCCCGAGGCAGATTACGTTCAGAAATCGATCCCGTCAGCGGGTCAAAGACGCTGATGCATTCCACTTCATCATCAAATAGCTCAATACGGATAGCATCACGATCAGATTCCGCAGGGAAGATATCAATCACTTCACCGCGAACGCGGAAGGTACCGCGACTAAAAGCCTGATCGTTTCGGGTGTATTGAAGCTCAGCAAGCCGTCGCAGAATAGAGCGCTGCTCAATCATGTCCCCACGGCGCAGGTGCAACATCATCTTGAGATAAGAATCAGGATCACCCAAACCGTAAATCGCAGAGACGGAAGCAACAATCACCACATCGCGGCGTTCCATCAGGGCTTTGGTGGCGGAAAGACGCATCTGCTCAACGTGTTCGTTGATAGACGCATCTTTTTCAATAAAGGTGTCGGAAGCAGGCACATACGCTTCTGGTTGGTAGTAGTCGTAATAAGAAACGAAATACTCCACCGCATTTTCCGGAAAGAACTCTCGCATCTCACCGTATAACTGCGCTGCCAGCGTTTTGTTAGGCGCCAGTATCATGGTTGGACGTCCCGCTTCAGCAATCACATTGGCCATGGTATAGGTCTTCCCCGACCCCGTCACACCCAACAGCGTTTGGTGTGCAAGACCAGAATCCAGTCCATCCAACAACTGGTTGATGGCGGTAGGCTGATCGCCTGCGGGTTTAAATGGCGATTGCAGTTTAAAAGTCTTGCCCATCTTGCTTCCGTGACTCAATCATCAAACCACTCATTTTGCGCGCTCAGTCCCCTAAGTCAACTGACAAGATACTGACAAGGCTCGGAGTTGTTGACACACTCGGTTTCCACACCGAAGATCTCTTCCATACTAAAGAGGTCGGCACAGCCCACCAACATGAATATCTGAGGAAAATGATGAAAAAAGTAGCGGTAGTAACCGGTGGCTCAGTAGGGATCGGCCTCGCGGTCGTCGATGGATTTATTGCAGAGGGATACACCGTTTACTCATTGGATATTCAGCAAGGCCCTCGCGGAAACTGGGTGGATTGCAATGTGACGGACTCAGCCGCTGTCGATGCCGCTGTTAATCAGGTCATTGCAAACGAAGGTCAGATTGATGCTCTGGTGTGTAACGCCGGTATCCATTTCAGCT
Source organism: Grimontia sedimenti (assembly GCF_011045095.1). GTDB lineage: Bacteria > Pseudomonadota > Gammaproteobacteria > Enterobacterales > Vibrionaceae > Enterovibrio > Enterovibrio sedimenti. Next base: position 4,285 of record NZ_JAALDL010000030.1, on the reverse strand, counting down.
CAAACATTGAAAACACCAGTGAAGAAGATTTCGATCGCGTCATGAGCATCAATGTCAAAGGCGCTTACTACGCGATTCGTGCTTGCCTGCCAGCCATGAAAGCGGCGAAATCTGGCAGTATCGTGCTGCTTGGTTCAGACCAATGCACCATCGCTAAAGGCAATTCCTTTGCTTATAACCTGAGTAAGCACGCCATTGCGTCGATGGCAAAAACCACTGCGCTGGATTATGCCTTGTTTAACATTCGCGCCAACGCCGTATGTGCAGGCACCACAGAGACGCCGCTTTATCACAAAGCAATTGATGCCTACTGCGAACGTTCGGGAGCAGATAAAGAAGCCGTTCATAAAGAAGAAGGCAATCTGCAACCACTGGGACGTATCGCTCAACCTGAAGAAGTTGCCAACATGGTCATTTTCCTGGCGAGCGACAAAGCCAGTTTTATCACGGGCAGCCTTCATGCTGTTGATGGCGGCTACACGGCTCAGTAGCCATGAAATTTATCGATCCTCACCTGCATTTATTCGATCGCCAGAAAGGTAAATACGGTTGGCTGCAAACTGGCAATCCCCCCTTCTGGCAGGATAAAGCCGTTATACAAAGGGACTTTTCTGAATCAGACTTGCAGGTTTCTGCACCCGCAGAACTTGCGGGCTTTGTGCACGTTGAAGCAGGGTTCGATAATCAAGCTCCCTGGCGAGAAATCGAATGGCTGGAAAGCACCTGCCAATTGCCATTCAGAAGCATTGCCTGTGCCGACCTGACTCTCTCTTCCGAAGCCTTCAGTGATCAGGTGACGCGCTTAAAGACGCTGAGCTCTGTGGTGGGGGTTCGACATATTCTGGATGACGACGCAGTATCCTTGTTAAGCAATCAGCAGGTAAAACGGAATCTCGCGCATCTAGAAAAAGAAGGAGTGATCTTCGAAGCGCAATTTGATGCCAACGACGACAGAGCGGTTACAGCATTTATCGATGTCATTGGTCACTTACCTTCTCTCAATGTTGTCCTTAACCACGCTGGTTTTCCACCGCCAGCAGATTCTTCGGGTTGGAAGGAGAATATTGGGAAGCTTTCTGGTTTGAATAACCTTTGGGTGAAGGCCTCAGGCTGGGAAATGACGGACAGGCACTTTCCGGTTAATACTATTGCGCAAACCATCGAAACTTTAATTGCCGCATTTGGGCATGACCGAGTCATGCTGGCGAGCAATTTCCCTCTGACACTGTTTAGAACGTCTTACACAGAGCTTTGGCAGGACTATCTGGCACTCAATCTTCCTTGGGAAGTCCTCCAGAAGGTCATGTACCAAAACGCCTCCACGTTTTATCGTTTTTAGGCTGAACGACAGAGAAAAAACAACCCGCTCAAAGGCGGGTTGTTTCTTAACTATCCGATCGAGCGATTACTTAATCTCAATACGTGGTGAGCGCATGACCACTTCATCGTTCAGCTCAATGCCGATACCCGGCTCTTCCGATACCTCAAAGAAGCCATTCACTGGCTGAGGATCCTGAATACAAAGTTCGCGGTTCCACGACTTAATCGCATAAGTGTGGTGCTCATGGATCAGGAAGTTTGGAATTGCCGTTTCCAGATGTAATGAGGCCGCAGTCGCCACGGGGCCACCACAAACGTGCGCCTGAATGCGAACATCAAAGATGTCTGCGTAATCACAGACTTTCTTAGTTTCAGTAAAGCCGCCACACAGGCCGATATCCGGCTGCAGCACGTCAACACTTTGATCTTCCAGATACGGGCGCACACCCCAACGGTTATACAAACGCTCGCCACCGGCAATTGGCACATTGACGCGGTCAGCCACTTTCTTATGCAGGGAATGGTTGAGATAGTTCACCGGCTCTTCGTAATACATGCAGTCGAACTCTTCAGCGATCTCACCCAGCTGAATCGCCGTTGTTGCACCCGGCAAGCTGTGGCATTCAAAAATGATGTCCACTTCGTCACCTACCGCTTCACGAATGGCTTTCATACGCGCGCGGTACAATTTCATTTCTGCACGGGAAATGATTTTGGTGCGCTCGTAGTAGGTGTTGCCATCTTTGTCGTACATGATTGGGTCAACCTTGACCGCATCATAACCTTCGGCGATCGCTTTAATCGCCGCTTCTGCATACTCTTCCGGCTGTGACAGTGCTTTGAACTCTTTGTCCCAATCAAACTGAAGCTGAGACGCATAAGTACGCAGCTTGTCATTTACCTTGCCGCCCAGAAGTTGATAGACAGGAAGGCCAAGTGCCTTTCCTTTAATATCCCAAAGCGCCGTATCAATCGCACTCATCGCTGCATAGACAACAGGACCACCACCTAATCCCCAGAAACTCTCTCGCAGCATGCGTGACCACAGCATTTCGGTCTGGAATGGGTCATGACCAATTAAGAATGCTTCGGCCATTTCTTTAATCATGTTTGCGGCTGCGCTATGCCCCAAATCGTAAGCAAGACCTGCCTCGCCCACACCACTGATCCCTTCATCAGTGTGAATACGCACAAATACCGGGTTCCAAGGCGGTCTTTCCGGGCAATGAATATCGAAAACTTCGACTGACGTGACTTTCATCCATGTACTCCAAATCGTCTTTTTATTTTGTCTTTATTCCATAAAGCTTGGGTCAATGCGCCAAGCTTTTCGAAGAAGTGATGGCCAAGCGAGTTGCCCGCCTGTCGCACCGGAATGAACAACATTTGCCTGAGCAAAAATATTATCCTGAATAGGCTGAGGAACAGAAATTGCCTCTTTGCCTGCTGCTTGCAACATTAACTGAACTTCGCAAGCGCGCTGCATATCGTAAAAACGCATGAAAGCGTCGCCCACGGTTGGGCCTAAGGTTAAACCACCATGGTTGACCAACAACATATGATTGGTGTCACCAAGATCTTCCTGTAATCGCTTTCGCTCATCCGCATTTACCGCAAGACCTTCGTACCCATGATAAGAAAGCGAGGGCAGTGAGAACATCGAATACTGGCTAAGTGGAAGTAAACCCTCTTTTTGACTCGCGACTGCAATGGTTTCATTGGTGTGCAGGTGGATTACACAGTGTGCATCAGAACGCACTTCATGGATTGCACTGTGAATGGTGAAACCGGCAGGGTTAATCGTGAAAGGGGTGTCGTCGAGGATATTTCCATCCAAATCAACTTTTACCAGATTTGACGCGGTGACTTCGTCAAATGCCACACCAAAGGCATTCACCAGATAAGTATCGGTATCAGGTATACGTAAAGAGAGATGCGTGTAGATAAGGTCATCCCAGCCCATATGGGCGACGAGACGATAGCAAGCCGCTAGGTCGACTCGACGTTGCCATTCAATCTCGCTGATTTTTCCTTTGAGGTTCAGTTTGGGTAGCGCTTCCACTATTTATTCCTTTTATGCTTGTTCCCTGCCCTTTCAGCTTGTCTTATTTGTGCTCGACAGGCAAATAACTGGCGAATTTGTGCGGCCTTGGGAAGAAAATAATTAACACGGACAATGTGCACAACTCGAAATTATCATTTACCGATGATCAACTGGACAAAAATCATTCAATCACTTTGTATTTAAAGCTTTTCGTACTAAAGCGCTCAATTCTTCCTCTACTCAGCATACTCAACAATGAGATCTGATGGGGATAAAAGTGTTGATTAACACACTTATCCACAGATTTTGTGGGTAACCCTCGCGAAGGCAAACCAGAAAAGTGTTCCAAAATGTCAAACCCTTTTTCTCATATTCAACAGTAAATCGACTGATAGCACACTAAAAGCACTTATGAGAGCTATATCACACTATCAGTTTGCCGGATCTCGTTGCCATCTTACGCATTTGAACCACTGGGTAGACACATCTGACTTCAGCGCTGTTTAAGTTTTGTTCAATCTAAGTTAGACCCCTATCCGAAACGTAAAGACTTACGCAAACATATAGACTTTTAGGGATGTGGTGATGGCGATTGAAATTTTTTAAATAGACAGAGATCCAAGCCTTTATTTGCAGCATACAAAGCCCACAGAACAAAAAATCAGCCAATCTTGATCGTACATTAAGCAGATGATTTAAATTCCTCAAAATGTGCGTTTTCGGTGGTTGACAGCCTACAGGGCGATAGCTAAGATTCGCCCCGCTTTGAGCGATTCCCCCTTAGTTCAGTCGGTAGAACGGCGGACTGTTAATCCGTATGTCGCTGGTTCAAGTCCAGCAGGGGGAGCCACTTTTCGTTAGCTTGTCTAAGAACGAGTTGACCGTCAGGATTGTCGCTTCGCGATATGTCACTGACCTAGG
>NZ_JAALDL010000002.1 GCF_011045095.1 Grimontia sedimenti | reverse complement strand
CAGCCGGTGCGGTGGGCTGCGCTTCGAAGTCACCGCCAGAGGTTGTATCCACCGAGACGGTGAACACATCGTCATCCGCTGATTCATTCAAGCTGTCGTCCAGCGTGTCCACGGTGAAATCAACGGAAGTGGTGCCTGTGGCAATAACGACATCTCGGGTCACTGGCGTCACATCGCCATCTTCTGTGGTCTTGTGTCCAATCACCACAGTGACCGTAAAGTCCGCGGTCGGCGCTTCCGAGAGGGTAAGCGTGTAGCTTGCCGCTTCGCCTTCAATGACAGAGGCATCGCCAGTCAATGTCAGGGTTGGCGCATCCGTGGTGGTGCCATCATTGATGGTGGTTTCGACAGCGGAAGGAGCCGTTGGCTGCGCTTCAAAGTCACCGCCGGAGGTGGCATCCACCGAGACGGTAAATACATCGTCATCTGCCGATTCATCCAGGCTGTCGTTCAGGGTGTCCACGGTAAAGTCTGTAGACGTTGTGCCTGCCGCAATGACGACATCACGGGTGACTGGGGTGACATCACCGTCTTCTGCAGTCTTATGTCCAATGACTACGGTGACAGTAAAGTCTGCTGTCGGCGCATCGGAGATACTCAAGGTGTAGCTGGCGCTCTCACCTTCATTGACCGCGGTATCGCCAGTTAATGATAGCGTTGGAGCACCCAGTGATGTTCCCGCATCGGTATCATCCACAATCTCGGTGTTGACCGCGGATGGCGCAGCCGGCTGCTGCTCGTAACCACCGCCAGTGGTAGAAGACACGGAGACACTGAAGACATCGTCATCAGCACTTTCGTTAAAGACATCTTCCAGCGTATCGATAGTAAAGTCGACAGAAGTGGTCCCAGCAGCGATCACCACATCGCGGGTCACCGGGGCGACATCGCCTTCTTCGGTGGTGACATGACCAATCACCAAAGAAACGGTGAAATCTGTGGCAGGTGCATCCGAAATACTTAAGGTATAGCTGGCGCTTTCACCTTCATTGACAGAGGTATCACCAGTTAAGGTAAGAGTCGGTGCATCAGCGGTGGTGCCGTCATTAATGGTGGTTTCCACTGCATCAGGTACAGTAGGTTGTCCTTCAAATGCGCCCCCTGCGGAACTTGTTACTTCAACTTTGAAGGTATCTTCGTCAGCACGTTCATCATAAACATCATTAAGGGTTTCTACAGTAAAGCTTGCTGTTGTGCTGCCTTCTGGAATGACGACTAACTTTTCTGAAACTGTGATATCTCCAGTTTCACTGGAAATGTGGCTAATAGTAACTACTATTTCCATGTCTGAATATGGAGCCTCAGAAAGCTCCAATGTGTAGATCGCGTCAGAGCCTTCATCTACGGCACTATCGCCATTCAATAAAAGTATTGGAGTGTCTTCACCAACCTTTAGGTCTTTAGTGTCTTCATCAAAAATGGTTGTCGTAAAAGGTGCGGATGAATCGACTAACTTTTGGTTGTCACTGACTTCAGTTTTGATAATAGAAACTTCAAAGCTGTCATCATCATCGCTTTCATCAAAGGAGTCATCCAAAATATCGACGACAAAGATAGCTTGGGTTTGACCTTCTGGGATCACCAGCTCTTGGGTAATTGGAGTTATATCGCCAGATTCTGATGTTTTATGCTGCACACTAATAGTGATCACAATGTCTGACGTTGCAGGTTCTGATAATGTGATGGTATATGTGGCAGTACCCCCTTCAAATACAGAGTTACTGCCACCTAATGTTGCTTGAAGGAGAGAAGGAGTACTTGGCGAAGAACCCTCTGATTCTTGGCTGCTTAATAAAGCGCTTGCTCCGGAAAAGTCAAGGAGGGGAGAGTTGGTAGCGAAAGTGTAATCAGTGTCAAATCCCGCTGAAGCCAATACAGAGAGTGAATTGGCGAGAATAACAGCCTGTGGAGCAAGCGATGAACCTGTTGAAGCTTCGCCTGCTTGTGGATCCACATTTGCAACTAGCAAAGGGTCTCGACCTTCACTGATTGCCTTTATAATTTCCTCGAAATCATCCGTCAGTACCATGTCTGGCGGTAGGTTATCTTCCACAAGCAATACGGTATGTGAAGCTATATCATCTCCATTGGCAGAGCTATTTTTTTCTTCATCTTGCAGTGGAATGAAAATAACGTCACCTTGACTTATTTTTATTCCACTTTGCGCATATTCAACTCGTCCATTTTTAGAGATAAAAACTTTCTTATTAGCCATCTGATCTAGAGTCTCTTCGGACATCCATGAACCCTCAATTATCTACCAGTCTTTTATAAGAATAATTACCTGAATAGAGTAGGGCTTATTTAAGGCTTTGTGACTATAGTTATGATGATTTTTTAATTATTATTTAAAAGTGTATTAATGTTGAGAATTAATTTATTCATCGATATTTGACGGAAAGCTCATTCCAATTCAATTAGTTGATTAGACATTTAGTTGCAGTGATATGGGTTGATATTGCGATTTTTAAGGTATAGAGAGTAGCGGCTGTTCTTTAGATAAAGAAACGACAACGTAAAGATGTTGGTTTTGAAGGTGGTGTATCAATAAAAGAGTGGCACTTATTATTGATCAATTAATGATGTTGGTAGTTTTATTATTGTGTCGATCACAAAATAGTGTCACTTTGACTAGATGCTTATATATTAAATGTTATTTCTAGCCAGAAAGCCTGTCACTTAAGCGTATTAAAAAGGGCGGAAATCCGCCCTTTTTAATTGATATGCGCAATTAAGCAAATGCGTCTTGAAGCGGTGGAACAACCTGCTTCTTACGGCTCAGAACACCATCCAGCCATACGCGGCCGTTTTCGGTTTCTTTACCGTATGCGCGCTCAACAACAGAAACGTCATCAGAGATAACCAGAAGCTCAGAACCTTCTTTCATGATGTCAGTCAGTAGCAACATCACAGTGTGGCGCTCGCCTTCTGCTTTTAACGTTGCGATATCTGCTTCCAGTTCTGCTTTGATGTCGTCGAATACTGATAGATCGACTACTTCCAATTGGCCGATGCCTACCAGATTACCGTTCATGTTGAAGTCTTTGTAATCACGCATCACCAGATCACGGATAGGTGTACCAGCGACGGCTGATTTCACATTGAACATTTCCAGGCCAAGGGCTTCGTAATCTTCAATACCAGCAATCTTCGCTAGGTCTTCAACACAACGAATGTCTGCGGTGGTGCAAGTTGGAGATTTGAAGATAACGGTGTCGCTCAGAATCGCGCACATCATGATGCCTGCGATCTCTTTTGGAATTTCTACGCCGTGGAAGTCATACATCATTTTGATGACGGTGTTAGAACAGCCAACAGGACGGATCCAACATTCCAGTGGGGTAGAAGTGGTTAGGTCGCCCAGTTTGTGGTGGTCAACGATACCGACGATCGTTGCTTCTGCGATGTCGTCAGGTGCTTGAGTCAGTTCAGAGTGGTCAACGATGTAAACTTCTTCGCCTGCATAGCTCAGTTTCAGCTCAGGAGCTTCGAAACCAAAGCGTTCCAGGATGAAAGCAGTCTCAGGAGACGGCTCTCCAAGACGCGCTGCTACTGCTGGCTCACCGATTTGGTTTTTCAGGTATGCAAGTGCAATTGCACCACAGATAGAATCAGAATCAGGGATCTTATGACCCACAACATACATTGGCATATTTGGCTCTCGTCATGCTCACATTTGAATTTTGGCGCATTTTACCAGAGTGGCCTTAAATGTACATTCATCCATAGTATGAGGATGTAACAATCGCCCAACATGCGTTGAGCGTTAAAGTTACGGCGAAAAATGCTGAAAAACGGCAGCCATCAAAGTGGGAGGATCACACCGACATTGAGTTGAGGCGCTAAGCCGCTCGGTAGAAAGGTGTCCTGATGTCGAAAATATCCCATTTCAAGGCCATATCTGACTTTTATAGGTAGGTTGTAATCAAACACCAAAGCAGCGCCGACACTAGGTCCATAGGCTTTAAGATCTTCTCTATCACGGCCAAAGTAATTTCTTGTGCCTCGGTACTCAGCAATCCCAGCTTCGAGTTGAACCGAATACTCTTGGTGCTTGCTTTCTAAATATTGAACACCTAAACGGTAGTGTTTGACTGACTCTTTGTCAGAGAACCAGTAGGAATCGGCAATTCCGAAACTGCCATACACGGCTTCAAACCCCATGACATCGTTAACGCCAAGTTGAGCACCCAAGCCCCACTGCATTCCGATTTTTAGGCCTGGAGAAAAGTGAATATCCGCGACGGCGAATGAACTGGTTAAAAGTGTGGCTGCCCAAAGAAGTCGTTTCATGATTGCTCTCTTAAAAAGGGAGCATCCTTGCTAATTACGTGAGCCTGTCCTTAAGTGGCGAGACCAGAATAGGGGATTAGTGTGATAACCCCCAATTAGCAGCAGTTATGTCGGTGATTAGTAATGGTTATTGGATAGCGAGTTCCAGTTCTTCTTTTACAAGGCTGTTGAGCCAAAGAGTCAGAGGGTCGTTACCGTTTCTTTGGTGGAAGAAACTATTGAGGGAGTAGGTTAGTTCGAAATCTTGGGTATCAACATCTATACGACGCAGAGAAGGATATGAACTGAAGGGAAAGAGATTGCTGGTAGCGAAAAACATGTCTGATTTATGTAAAACATCGACTATCGCCATCGGGTAGGCAGAGCGAAAGCCAACTTTGTAAGGAAGAGATAATTCTTTCATCTTCTTGGCTGCAACGGGAAGGTCTTCACTCCAACCAGGGATGAAAAGAGAGGCAAGCTCGTACTTGGAAAATTCGTTCGGTGTCGCGGATTTTGATTGAATTGGGTGGTCTTTTCTTACCGCGCAACAACCTGTGAGGTCGACTAACTTCTGCTCCCGAATATGTTTTGGCTTAACATCAAGGCCATATGAAATACCCATTAGAAGTTGGCCACTTTCAATGTCTGTAATAGTAGAAGAAGTCCAATTAACAACTTCAACCTCGAGGCAGGGGGCTTTTTCCCTGAGCTCAAGAATAAAAGTGCCAGACAGACGTATCATGACTTGAGGGGCAAATGCGATCCTGATTTTTTTCTTCAGGGTGAGAGGTTCAAACGCTTCCAGTTCATTCAAAGAAGATTGGAGGTCGTTTAAAGCCGGAATAATTTTTGCGGCTAATTCTTCCGCTTTGGATGTTGGTTGCAGCCCCTCTGGAACTTTTATAAAAAGCTCATCATTGAAAAAGTGACGGAGCTTTTTAAGGTTTTGGCTAACGGCAGGTTGTGTGACATACAAACGTTCGGCGGCTCTCCTCGTGTTTTTCTCTTGGAACAAGACAAGAAAAACTCTGAGAAGATTAAGGTCGATAGTATTAAAAATATCTTTAGACATGAAGCGTTAAGCCTGCTCGAAACCAGTAGACATTATGCAGGATCAATGGTGACTTTAAAAAGAAAAAACGCTGCCGGAGCAGCGTCAATGGGCACTATGGTGCAATGAGTTTGTTATAGATCTCTCATCAGTATTTCAAGCTCTTCCGTGGCTTCTTCGATAAGATGCTCCAGTTCCTTGGCGTCATCATTTGCAAGTGGCAATTGCCAATGGACTGGTTTGCCATTTGACGTGTGTTTGCCTACCAACTTCGTCACTCTGCCGCTGCGTTCGAACCTTAAGTGTTCAAACTCTGCAGCGTGGCATTGACGTTTCTCAACGATCTCAATTTCTAACAGGCCGGTAGGATTAACCTGTACATGAGCGTGTAATTGCTTTGTGTCTTTGAGCAAATAGTTTCTGTGTCGAGCCAACATTAACCACCCCTTAGCTGCGTCCCCAATCCGCACTTCAAGTGTAGTCAACTGAGTGTATATGGATCGCAAAAAATGCGTAAAAATGCACAAACATTGATCAAGATACTGATGCGTATATGGATCTTTTTTCACGTATTAAATACGGTAATTTTTAAGAAGTTGCAGGCTTTAGGTGGGCTTAAAAAGAAAAACCCGAGCAGGGCTCGGGCTTTACGGGAATCACATTGCGCGTACAATTTTTTCCAATGCTTTTTGCAACGAAGACATCTCTTCACTGGAAAGCAATGAAGACAAAATCAACTTATTGTTGGATTCTGCTTGAGACATCATATCGGCCATCATTTGTCCTTTTTCAGACAAGGTCAAGATTTTGGAGCGACGGTCATGTATGTCATCACGACGGTCAATATAACCCTCCATTACCAAGCCTTGCACGACACGACTGACTTTAGACTTTTCACTGGCTAAATATGGCAACCCCATCAGATCGCCTTGACGCAGTTCACCTTTGTCTGCCACTGCGGCGATAGTAATTGCCTGTTCAGAACTTAATGTGACGCCTTGCTGTTCCAACCAATCGTGATGACGCTTGGCTGATTTGAGAGCAACGAGTCGGCATAAAAAACTCAGTTCCGATTGAATATACACGATTATCACTAGTTTATTGGTGTTATAAGTGGCACGCATAGTACAACTGGAAATGAAATAAAGTCTAATCCGCTAGGCAGTTGCGTTGTAAGAATGTATCGTAATGAGTTTATTGTTTTTGTAAAAATAACATAATGAAAAATAAGGACTTTTAATAGGCGTGTGAGATGACTTGTAGCAAATGTGATATCTATCACTTATTACTTTGAGTTTATTTTAATCAGGAAGGTTATTTAGTAACCAAAAAAGGCCTATAAGAAAGTTTCAGGTCACATTCTATTATTTTGTAAAACTTTATGAATATATATAAAGCTCAACTTTTTGAATACTTTTAACGCAAGTATTAGTAACAATTTTCTGGATAGAGTGGGTATAAGTTAAAGTAAAGGACTAAACATATAAAAGAACTGCTCAATCGGGCGATTTAACACCGAGCGTCGTGACCACTCGGCTCGGTCTACGAGAGAAGAGTTAGCCATGTAGCCATTTTGCAGCGCAACTAAATCGTCGCAAAATTCAGGATCATCTACGCAGAGCGTCAATTCAAAGTTGAGCCAAAGGCTGCGCATATCCAAGTTCACTGTCCCGATAAGACAGAAATTATCATCGACCATCACTGACTTAGTATGCAAAAGTCCGCCGTTGAAACGATAGATATTAATACCCGCGCGTAACAGCTCGTTAAAGAAAGAGCGGCTGGCCCATTCCACCATCAGGCTGTCGTTTTTGGCCGGAATAATAATATTTACTGTGACTCCGCGCTGTGCGGTCGTTTGCAGTGCACTAAGCAGGCTCTCACTGGGTACCAAGTAAGGTGTAGTGATTGTCAGGCTCTTTTTCGCCTGATGAATCGCCAGCATTAATACCTGTTGAATGATGCCATCTGGCATACCGGGGCCGGAAGGAGCGATCTGGACCGAGTGGTTTGCATGGCGATGCTCTTCAATCAAGCTGCACTGGGGCAAATCGGGCAGATAGCGAAGGCCGGTTTCCACCTCCCAGTCCCAGGCAAATATGCTGTTGAGAATAGGCACGGAAGGACCTTCGGCTTTGACCATAATGTCGACCCATTGGCCTACACCTGCATTCTGTTTAAAGAAACGGGGGTCGACCAGGTTCATCGAACCTGTGTAGCCAATCTTGTTATCCACTATCACGATTTTGCGATGCTGACGGATATCCAATCTGCGAAGGAACATACGCGCTGGACTGACGGCAAGAGCTTCAATGAGTTCAACCCCGGCATTACGCATCGCATCAGGCCAATGGCTTCTGAAAAAGGTTTTACTTCCAGCGGAATCAAGCAGAATTCGTACCGTAACGCCGCGTTTCGCTGCATCACACACCGCTTTGGCGACATCGTCAGCATGTCCACCAGGATGCCAGATATAGAAGACCATATTGACGGAGTGTTCGGCCTCTCTGACATCTTGAGCAATATTCCGCAGAATGTCTGCGGTTTCATTGAACAGCGTGAGTTGATTGCCCGCCAACGCAGGGATCCCTGCCCGTCGCAGGCATAAATCGTGAACAGGGCGAGCGAGGAAACTTTGGTGCTGTGGTCGGTGAGCTTCACATTCATTGATGGTTTCAAGCCATTTACCATAAGGCGCAAACATAGATCTGGCGCGTTCAGCCCTTTTCCTGCCAAGGTTGAGCTCGCCAAAAAGCAGGTAAAGAATGACACCAACAATAGGAATGATATAGATGATCATCAACCAGGCGATGGAAACACCGAGCGCGCGACGTTTGAGCACCACGCGAATAGTCACACCGGCGATAAGCAACCAATAAAAGAAGACGCTTGCCCACACCAAGAACTGATAAATCTTATCCATTTCAATCCACTTAGACCCAAAACATCCCCAATATAGGCTGTTAAGAAACAGTATGCACTGTATTTAGCTATGCATATTCCCAATCGCGAGGCAGACGGGAAGTATTTTCCAACTCAACAGACAATTGTTAATAAATCTTTGTCACTAAGTGTTTATAAAGTAATCAGAAGGAGGGCGAGAATGGGGAATTATGTTGGCTGATCGAAAAATATAGCGCGATCGCTTCAAATTTTATTCTCTAACTGGTTTACTTGCCATGCCTGTACATCAAACAGGAGCTTTGAATTCTGTAATGATAAGTTTACAGCTTGGCGTTCGCCCCCAAGGAAGGTTGAACATTACCAGGAAAAGAATCACCCAGTTAACTCTCGCTGAATGCGGCTGTCAGGGACGAATTGGGTATAACAACATTATTAAAAATTTTTAGAGAGTGATTATGGCAAGCGGTAATAGAGCCCAATTTTCTTCCCGGTTAGGGTTTATTCTTGCCGCCGCAGGTTCTGCGGTGGGCCTTGGCAACATTTGGGGTTTCCCTACGCAAGCGGCTAGCAATGGTGGTGCCGTCTTTTTACTGACCTACCTCGCAATGGTATTTATTCTAGCTTACCCACTGTTAGTGGCGGAGCTGACCATTGGTCGTTACGGTGCATCTAACCCTATTCGTTCCCTGATTTCTGTTGCACCAAAACAAAAAGCGCTTGGCTCTGCGGTGGGTATCGCCGGTATGTTAGGCGTGAGTGGCATTCTCAGCTTCTATGCCATCGTGGCCGGTTGGTTCTTTGGCTTTCTCGTGGGCCCGTTGCTGAGCGCGGTGGGCATGGACGCGGCTGCGGCTTGGCTGGAAGGCTTCAGCATTGAACGCAATCTGGTATTGATGCTGCTGTTCATGGTGTTGACGATTCTAGTGGTTCGTAATGGTGTTGCAGATGGTATTGAAAAATGGTCAAGCCGTTTAATGCCAGTGCTGTTTGTGCTGTTCATCTTGATGGTGATTTACACCCTTTTCCAACCGGGTGCTGTTGATGGCCTGAAGATGTATCTGGTTCCGGATACTTCGCACTTCTCTCCTGATCTGATGGTCAGTGCGATGGGGCAGGCATTCTTCTCTCTGTCTATCGGTGTGTGCACTATGATGGTCTACGGCTCATACCTTCGCAAAGATGCGGATCTGCCTAAAACAGCGGCGCAGGTTGCTTTGTTAGATACGGGTGTTGCCTTTGTTGCGGGCCTTCTGATCCTCCCTGCAATGTTTGCGGCTCAACACAACGGTGTGCAGATTTACAACGAAGCCGGTGGCCTCTTAGATGGTGATACGCTGGTATTCAGTGTGTTGCCAGCGATGTTTGACACCATGGGCAGCGCAGGTCTGATTGTTGGTGTGGCCTTCTTTGCGCTGATGGTTATCGCAGCCCTGACCTCATCAATTTCTATGCTTGAAGTGCCAGTGTCTTGTGCTTCTGAAGAACTGAATAAAGATCGTAAGACAGTTGTGTGGTGGATTGGCGGTGCAATTGCGCTGTTCTCAACCGTTATCATCTTTAACTTTGGTTCACTGTTTGGTCTGGTGATCAGCATTACCACAGAGTATATGCAGCCAATTCTGGGGCTTATCATGGCGCTGATTGCGGGTTGGATTTGGAAGCGTAACCAGGTACTGGAAGAGTTGCGTCAAGGTAACCCAGAAATTTCGGAGAGTCTGTTCTGGAAAGTGTGGCCAACCTACGTTCGTGTAGTGTGTCCAATCCTGATGGCGTTGGTTTTCCTATGGCCCTTGTTTAAGTAATCCTCATCAAGCGCAAACTCAACCTCGTATCCCCGGTAAATACCGGGGATTTTCTTTTCTGATTAGAGAAATTTGGGGCGATAGGGTTTACACTCTGCGCTTATTTTTCTGCAGCGACAGGTTTACCCATGTTTAGTCTGGTTTTTCAGAATGATGACTTTCTGGTTATCGATAAACATCCCGGCATTAGTGTTCACAAAGACGATAATGATCAGCCTCTTTTGAGTGAAGTGGCGAAGCAAACGGGCGACGAAAAACTCTACCTGATCCATCGACTGGACAAAATGACCTCTGGATTGCTTCTATTAGGACGTCATCAACAAGCGGCATCTGAGCTTTCATCCATGTTTGCCGACAAAACTGTGAAGAAGTTTTATCTGGCTCTGTCTGCAAAGAAGCCTAATAAAAAGCAGGGCACCATTATTGGTGATATGACCAAAAGTCGCCGCTCAATGTGGAAGCTTCTATCTACCAAAACCAATCCTGCTGTTACTCAGTTCTTTTCCACGTCTGGTGGTGAAGGTAAACGCTTATTTCTCTGCAAGCCTTACACAGGAAAAACTCACCAGATCCGGGTGGCGCTAAAAAGTGTTGGGTCGTCAATTATGGGTGATGAAACCTACAGCGGGGCGGGGGCAGACAGGGGATACCTTCATGCGTTTGCCCTTAGGTTCAATCACGGTGGCGAGGCATTTTCATTCCAACAAAAGCCAAGCATTGGTAACGAATGGCCTGAACTGCCAGAAGAATGGCAAACACCGGACGCGTTAAACTGGCCGAAGCTACCGCACCAAAAATAGCAATTAAGTACTCCAAGGATGGAAGTATGGAGTCGAAAATGGCACTTAAACAAAAGAAAACACGCACGCTTAGAAAGTCAGGCTCTTCGAGTCGTTATTGGAGCTTGGCGAACTTTCGTCGCCAACTGAGAAAGAAAAAAGCGCGCGGGTGTAACCGCCGCAACTGTGAATTTTATAACTTGCAGTTGAGCAGTCAGATTGTCGAACAGAATGTCTTTACCGAAAACGCAGAGGATACGATTGAATGATGAATGCCGCCGCGCTGCCTACATTTTTTGAAGTGCTTATCGCTCGCCTTGCTGAGTGTAACCAAGAGGTACGCCGTGTTTTCCATGGACGTGGGCGTTGCTACGAAGGTTTAGAACAGCTAACCGCCGATTGGCTGGGTAAAGGCGTGCTTCAGATTGCGATATTCAAAGAATCAGATAGTGAATTCTATGCAGCGTTGCAAGAAGGCATAAGCGCTTTGGTAGCAAGTGATGTGTGGACGAAATGCCAAGGTACGACGGTCATTCTTCAGCATCGTGACCGTGAAGGCTCAGAAACCGAAACCATTGTGGGCGAAATGCCAAACCAGATTGAAGTGGTTGAGAATGGCCTTAACTACAAGTTGGACTTGGGTAAGCGCCAGAATAACGGTCTGTTTCTGGATATGCGCCTTGGTCGTCAATGGGTGCAAGAAAATGCAGCTGGCAAACGCGTATTGAACTTGTTTGCGTACACCTGTGGTTTCTCTGTAGCGGCTATTGAAGGTGGCGCAGAAAAAGTGGTGAATCTGGATATGGCGAAATCTTCACTCTCACGAGGCCGAGAAAACCATCACCTGAATCAGCACGACTTGAGCAAAGTAAGTTTCCTTGGTCACGAGCTTTTCAAGTCATGGGGCAAGGTGAAGAAGTTTGGCCCTTACGATCTGGTGATAATCGACCCGCCTTCATTCCAGAAAGGCAGCTTCGTACTGACCAAAGATTACGCCAAGATCCTAAGACGTTTACCGGAGTTGGTCGCTGATGGTGGTGATGTGCTGGCTTGTGTGAATGCGCCAGACGTGAAACCAGAATTCCTGACAGATCAAATGGCTGAGTTGGCTCCTGAGTTTACTTTTGTCTCACGCCTTACCAATCCACCGGAATTTGAAGATATTGATACTGACAGTGCGCTGAAAGTGATGCATTTTAAACATAGGGCTTAATTTAGGTTCGAAGCTTTATGGATGCATTTCAACGGATAGAAACACCAGGGTCTGTTGACCTTTGGTGGTTAAATTTTGTTCTGACCCTAAGCGTTTTAGGCGCGGCGAGGTGTGTGTCGCCTAGTCATTCTAAGCAAATACACCTCAACAAAGCATAAAACGCTTAGGGGCAGAACCCTTCGGGCAGCGTTTGTGGCGACTTTCTCCTGCGTTATCGGCTTCTTACACATCGAAGCCTCTGCCTTGTATAAAGTCGCCACAAACTGCTGCAAAAATCATCACCAAAGGTCAACAGACCCTAGATTCTGGTCATTATGACGTTCGGTACAAAGATGAGCGTTGGGGACTTTCACTGAAGCGCTACAGCAACGGACATGCGGTAAAAGTTTACGCAGAGTCTCTGGCGGGATCTGATTTTATCAGCGGGAATTTGTATCTTGTTGATGATATCTGGTCGTTGAAGCCCTGTGAAATGCCAAGAGAGAAAGTGATGTCTTTCATTCTGGGTTTCGAGCTACAAAAATAACAAAGCCCGCTTTTGCGGGCTTTGTTGTTTCATTGGTGTTTTTCGCAATCTTCACTGCGAATGGTTCGCTCCAGAACAGGGCGTCCCCGTGCATCGCGGAAAAGCAGTTTGTAGTGCACGCCTTTTTCCATCAGCGAATAGATTTCGTTATCCGTACAATAGGTTTTCTCCAAACCTTCAGCTAATGCAGCTGGTGCCACGTCTCCACTGCCTGAATACAGAAGAGTCAGTTCAATTTCAGTGCTGTTAGATTTAGCACGGACAAGGTTGTAGCCATTCAACTGAATAGGGACGAGTTTGCTGAGCATATCTGCACGTTGCGCAGCAAAGGATTCCGCAATCTCGAGATCTGACGTGCTTGAACAGGCCGAGAGAACCAGCGCTGCAGCGCTAATCAGCGCAATACGTCCTGTTTTTAGAGTCTTTCGCATTGAACATTCCTGTGCGTTTGAACTGTCGGCGAATGTTACGCCGGCAGCACTTTTTTAAATGGTTTCACGATGACATCTTTGTAAACGCCAGCTTCGATATATGGGTCAGCGTCTGCCCAAGCTTTTGCGTCTTCCAGGCTGTCAAACTTTGCAATCACAGTAGAGCCTGTAAAACCTGCTTCACCTGGGTCTTCGCTATCAACCGCTGGGTTTGGGCCTGCCACCAGAAGACGGTCTTGCGCTTCCAGATCACGTAAACGGGCGAGGTGTTGTTCCCTCACTTGCATTCTTAACGGCAAACTGTTTTCAACATCTTGTGAAAAAATAACGTACCACATCCGTGCTTCTCTCCGAGTTTTTCTCACCTAAGGTCTTCGGCCTATTGTATGCAAGGCTACTTTATCGCGCAGGCAAGTTTTTCTGATTTATGACTTATTTATCGGTCTTGGGCGTCCATCGCCATCAATAGCAACATAATTAAACGTTGCCTCACAGACTTTACGTCGTGTGCCGATACCATCTGTTGCGACAGGTTTCACCCAGACTTCTAAACTCACACTCATAGAAGTGCGACCAATGCGGGTGCATTCTCCATAGCAGCAAACCACATCACCCACTGAAACAGGAGTTTTAAAGACAATTTCCTGAACAGACACAGTGACCACCCGACCGTGGGAAATCTCTTTCGCCAAAATGGCACCAGCTAAATCAAGCTGGGACATAATCCAACCGCCAAAAATATCACCATTAGCATTGGTGTCAGCGGGCATAGCAAGCGTTCGCAGTAACAGTTGACCGCGAGGGCAATTATTCGTTTCCGACATGATACGACTTCCGGGAAATGAAATTGAAAAAGGGTGAGCCTAATCACCCTAAGAGTGTTTTAAGTGCGAGTTATTGTTCTTCTGAATCGGTTTCTTTTGGCATGTGCTTGTAGATGTAAACACCGCTTACCATGGTAAATGCCAACGTCAGTGCTAACAAACCGAACACTTTGAAATTTACCCAAACATCCAGTGGCATCTGATAGGCGACATAAACGTTGAGCACCGCCAACGCTGCGAAAAAACCAACCCAGGCTGAGTTGATGTTTCGCCACACATTGTCTGGCAGGGTAATTTCTTTGCCAAGCATGCCTTTGATAAGTGGTTTACCCAGAACCTGAGATATCGTCAACCCAATGGCAAACAGGGTGTAAACGATCGTTACTTTCCATTTGATGAAATTGTCATCTTGGAAAAACAGCGTCATGCCGCCGAAAACAGCCACCAATACCGCTGTGACTATCTGCATCTTCTCGACTTTTTTGTAGAGCACCCATGTAACGGCGACTTGAATGATTGTCGCGACAATCAGCGCTCCCGTTGCCGTGTAGATATCGTACATCTTGTAAAGCGCGAAGAAGATAATGAGCGGAATAAAGTCGAGAAGCTGTTTCATTCAGAGAGTGATCCTTGTGGCAGAGCTTTAGGCATGCTCAATAAGACCCAAAGTTTACCGAAAACTTCTGGCAGTTAAAACGTAAAGGCGATAGAGAAAAGAAAAGGCCATCGGATGATGGCCTTAAACATCGGAGATTTGGGACGACTTCTGCTTACTTGGTTGTTGCCGCTTTCATGTTTGCAACGAACTCGCCAAGCTCCTTCAGCATGTTTGCTTCATCAGCCACATTGCGCTCGATGATCTTAACAACCGCTGAACCTGAAATTGCGCCAGCTGCGCCTGCTGTAATCGCTTCTTTCACCTGTGCTGGCTCAGAGATACCAAAGCCCAGCAGAGGGCGGGGGGCATCGAATGCCGACAGTTGAGCGAGGAGGTGCTCAATTGGCTTACCGGCTTTGGTTTCTGCACCGGTAACACCAGCACGGGAAAGCAGGTACGTGTAGCCACCGCCTAATTCAGAGATGGTTTTCAGGGTTTCTTCGTTCGCGTTTGGTGGCGCGATAAAGATAGCGTGAACACCATGCTTGGCAGCGGACGCTCGGAACTCGGCAGATTCGCCTGCTGGCACATCAGCTATCAGTACCGAATCCACACCGGCCTCTGCACACTTGGCATAGAAGTTATCGACACCATTGGCGAAAACCAGGTTTGCGTACATCAGAAGGCCAACTGGAATATCAGGGTGACGCTCACGCACTTCCTTCAGAATGCCGAAGCAGTTATCTGGCGTAGTGCCAGACTCCAATGCGCGAATGGTGGCACCCTGAATGGTCGGGCCATCGGCCAATGGATCTGAGAACGGAATACCCAGCTCCAGTGCGTCGGCACCATTTTCAATCAGCGTTTCAATAATACGCAGTGATTGCTCTGGGTTTGGATCGCCAATGGTGACAAAAGGAACGAATGCGCCTTCACCTTTAGCATCCAGCTTTTCGAACATCGCTCCATAGCGGTGAGACAAGGTAGCAGCCATTACATCACTCCTTTTTCTTTCAAAATGTCGTGGACAGTAAAGATGTCCTTGTCACCGCGGCCTGACAGGTTCACTACAAGCAGCTGCTCTTTTTCTGGGTTTTCTTTTGCCATCTTCAGCGCATACGCCAAAGCATGAGCAGATTCCAGTGCTGGAATAATGCCTTCGTGACGAGCCAGTTCCTGGAAGGCGTCCAGAGCTTCGTCATCGGTAATTGCAACGTATTCGGCGCGGCCGATGGAATTCAGGTGCGCGTGCTGAGGGCCAACCGATGGGAAGTCGAGACCAGCAGACACAGAGTAAGACTCTTCGACCTGACCATTTGGATCCTGCATCAGTGGTGCTTTCATGCCAAAGAAGATGCCGAGTTTACCGTGTTTAAGCGGCGCACCATGTTGGTCTGTGTCCAGCCCCAGACCAGCAGGCTCAACGCCAATCAGACCCACATCGGTTTCTTTGATGAAATCTGCGAACATGCCAATAGCGTTAGAACCACCACCCACACAGGCGATGACGTTGTCTGGCAGGCGGCCTTCGATTTCCAGAATTTGCTGCTTGGTCTCTTCACCAATCATCTTCTGGAACTCGCGAACAATCGTCGGGAATGGGTGAGGACCCGCCGCGGTACCAAGCAAATAGTGAGCTTCTTCGTAACTTGCAGACCAGTCACGCAGCGCTTCGTTACAGGCATCTTTCAGCGTTGAAGAACCAGAATGAACAGGGATGACCTCTGCGCCCATCAGCTTCATGCGGAATACGTTCGGGCTTTGACGTTCAACGTCTTTTGCACCCATGTACACGCGGCATTTCAAATCCAGCAGGGCACAAGCCAGTGCCGTTGCTACACCGTGTTGGCCAGCGCCGGTTTCGGCAATGATTTCTTTTTTACCCATACGCTTAGCCAGTAGCGCCTGACCCAATACCTGATTGGTTTTGTGTGCACCGCCGTGGAGCAGATCTTCACGTTTCAGGTAAAGTTTGGTTTTCGTCCCTTTGGTCAGGTTGCGGCAAAGGGTGAGGGCAGTAGGACGACCCGCATACTCTTTCAGAAGAGAAATGAACTCTTCCTGAAAAGCTGGATCGTTCTGTGCGTCAATAAACGCTTGCTCCAGTTGGTCTAACGCTGGAACCAGAATTTGAGGAACATACTGTCCGCCAAACTCTCCAAAATAGGCGTTTAACTTAGTCATAACAGTCCTTAGTAATCTCTCAGCGCCGTAAATGCAGCGTCCAATTTGTCTTTATCTTTGATACCCGGTTCGCTTTCCACGCCCGAGTTAAAATCGAGTCCCGCACAGCCGATTTGCGCAGCTTCTCTTGCGTTCTCTGATGACAGTCCACCGGCCAGCATCAGGCTTTCTTTTTGTTCATCCGGCACCAAAGACCAGTCGAACTGTGTTCCTGTACCGCCACTTTGGTTGCCGACGCGGCTATCCAGAAGGTTACGATCAGCGTGAGGCTCAATGTGAGGAACCGTGTCGCTTACGCCATGCGCTTTCCAAATCTGAGTACCTTTCGGCAATTCGGCACGAAGTTGTTTCACATATTCGCTGTCTTCAGCGCCGTGGAGTTGAACCGCTGCCAGATCCAGCGCTTTTGCGGTGTCAGCGACATGGTTCAGGTCGTGGTTCTGGAACACGCCAACGTATTGCAGCGGCGCGCCTTCCATCACTTTCCGCGCAGCTTCCAAGTCGACATAACGTGGCGATTTTTCAACGAAAATCAGGCCGCCATAGTTGGCATATGCTTCGTAAGCCGCTTTGGCGTCTTCGGCGCGGGTTAGACCACACACCTTATTGTCACCGTAAAGCACACGGCGAACCGCTTGTTCGACATCGGCTTCTGCCATCAGCGAGCTACCAATCAGGAAGCCATTCGCAAACGGTGCCAATTCGCGAATTTGCTGGTGGGTATAAATACCCGACTCTGAAATTACAATGCGATCATCAGGCAGGCGAGGTGCCAGTTCTTTGGTACGGTTCAGGTCGATGCTTAGGTCACGCAAGTTGCGGTTATTGATGCCAACAACTTTGGCATTGAGAGCAATCGCACGCTCCAGTTCTTCTTCGTTACTGACTTCCGTCAACACACCGAGGTTCAGCTCATGCGCGACCGCTGCGAGTGTGCGGTATTCTTCATCGTTAAGTACAGATAGCATCAGCAGAATGGCATCGGCTTGATGATAGCGCGCAAGGTACACTTGATAGGTATCAACCATGAAGTCTTTACAAAGCACTGGGCAAGGTACTTGCGAACGAACAATCGGTAGAAAACTAAAATTGCCCTGGAAGTACTTTTCATCAGTCAACACTGAAATCGCAGCGGCATGTTTACCGTAAACACCTGCAATGTAGTTAAGATCAAAGTCATCACGAATCAGGCCTTTGGACGGTGACGCTTTTTTGCACTCGAGGATGAACTTCGCTGGGTTGCCAGAAAGCGCGTGGTAGAAGCTACGATCGCTGGGTACCACGTCGTTAATAAAACTCTCTAGTGGTTGCGACTCTTTACGCGCTGCTACCCACTCTTTTTTGTCTTCAACAATTTTTGCCAGTACCGTTTCCATTAGTTGCTCCGAGATGCCAGTTGCTGAACCAGTTCGAATGGCTTACCACTATTCATCACATCCAGCGCTTTTTGCGTGTTAGCTTTGAGATCTTCTTGTCCAAACAGGCGTAGCAGTAATGCTACGTTAACAGCGACAGCAGATTGCTGCGCGTCGGTGCCTTTGCCTTGTAGAATTTGCGAAATGATTTCGCGGTTTTCTTCTGGCGTTCCGCCTTTGATGGATTCAAGCGGGTAGGTTTGAACACCAAAATCTTCCGGTGTCAGTGTGTATTCGGTGATGACGCCGTCTTTGATTTCCGCGACTGTTGTTTCACCGTGAATCGCCACTTCATCCAAACCACTGCCGTGAACAACGGCTGCGCGTTTCATGTTGAGGTTCAACATAGTTTCGGCAATTGGGCGAACCAGTGCTTTGTCGTAAACACCCATCAATTCCAGCGTTGGCTTCGCAGGGTTAATCAGTGGGCCCAGCAAGTTGAAGATGGTGCGGGTTTTCATGGTTTGGCGGACCGGCATCGCGTGGCGAACACCGCTGTGATACTGAGGCGCGAACAGGAAGCACACACCCAAATCATCCAGTGCACCGCGCGCGATTTCAGGGCTCATTGCCAGGTCGATACCAAATGCCGCTAACAGATCAGAAGAACCCGACTTGCTTGATACACCGCGGTTACCGTGCTTGGCGACTTTCACGCCACATGCTGCGGCGACGAATGCTGCGGTGGTTGAAATATTGATGGTGTTTGCGCCGTCGCCGCCAGTGCCGACGATGTCAGCGAAATCATAATCCGGTGTTGGGAATGGGTTGGCGTTTTCTGTGAGTGCAGACGCTGCACCCGCGATTTCTTCTGGCGTTTCGCCTTTGATTTTTAATGCGGTCAGCGCTGCTGACAGCAGAATGGGGTCAAGCTCGCCTTTGATAATGGTATCAAACAGCTGATGGCTTTCTTCCTGCGACAAAGATGTCTGGTCGTAAAGTTTGTTGATAATCGCTTCCATAATGCTCTCCTTGTCCTTGTCAATCAGCGCGCTTGTGTAGCCCAGTTAATGGTATTGGTTAAAAGGTCTGCGCCTTTTGTTGTAAGAATGGATTCCGGGTGGAATTGGAAACCCACGACTTTGTCTGCGTCGTTAACAACAGCCATCACCAATCCATCCACATCCGCAATCACATCCAGTGAGTCCGGCACTTTGGTCGCAACCAAAGAGTGGTATCGGGCAATCGTCAGCGGACTTTCGATGCTTCCAAATACATCGTGGCCGTTGTGTTTCATTAGCGAGGCTTTGCCATGAACGATTTCACCTGCGCCTGCAACAGTACCGCCATAGGCTTCGGTAATCGCTTGTTGGCCAAGGCAAATACCAATCATGGGCACTTTGCCTTTCAGTTTTAGAATCAGCTCTGGCATACAGCCTGCTTCTGAAGGTGCACCAGGGCCTGGCGATAATACAACCACTGGGTTGTTGAGCTCAGACAGGGCCTGTTCGATTTGGTCTGCACTCAGGCTGTTTCGGTAAATCGTGACTGGATAACCGAGTGAGCGGAATTGATCGACCAGGTTGTAAGTGAATGAGTCGAAGTTATCGACGAGCACAATATGTGCATTGACCTGATTGCTCATGCTTATGCTCCTGTATGTGCTGCGCGAATGGCGGTAAGAACGGCTGCTGCTTTGCCACGGGTTTCGTCTGCTTCTGCCTGAGGCACAGAATCAAACACCACACCTGCACCGGCTTGTACCTGCGCTATGCCATCTTCTACATAAGCGGAGCGGATAACGATGCAGGTATCCATATCGCCGTGACCGGTAATGTAACCGACTGCGCCACCATAGCTGCCGCGACGGCTTTGCTCGAACTCACGAATCAATTGCATCGCTCGGATTTTCGGTGCACCCGTCAAGGTACCCATGTTCATGCAGGCTTGGTAAGCGTGCAGAGCGTCCAAATCATGACGAAGCTGTCCGACAACGCGCGACACCAAATGCATCACGTGACTGTAACGGTCTACTTGAAGAAGATCAGCGACATAGCGGGTGCCAGGTTCACTGATGCGAGCCACATCGTTTCGCGCCAAGTCAACCAGCATCATGTGCTCGGCTTTTTCTTTTATGTCGTTGCGAAGTTCAAGCTCTATGCGACCATCCAGATCAAGGTTGATAGAACCATCGCTGTTTTTGCCGCGATGGCGAGTACCTGCGATTGGGTAGATTTCAACTTGATTGGTGTCTTTGCTGTATTTCAGCGCACTTTCCGGAGATGCGCCAAACAGGGTGAACTCCTCGTCCTGCATGTAGAACATGTAAGGGCTCGGATTGCCTTGTTTGAGCTTTAGGTATGCGTTTAGCGGGGAAGGGCATGGCAAAGTGAAGCGACGGCTTGGAACAACTTGGAAAACATCGCCTTTTACCACGTAGCCTTTGAGCTCATCGACCGCATTGCAGAAATCTTCGTCGCTAACGGATACGGCTACATCAACACTGTCCAGTTGCTTCGCAGAAGGCATTTCGGTTGGATTCAGGCAGCTTTCCCGAATCGCCTGTAAGCGGCGGCTCAAATCAAAATAGGTTTCGGTGTTTTCGTTACCACCAAACTGGGTTGCCTGAAGTTTGGCTTTGCGACGCTGGTGGTCGATAACCAAAAGGGTTTCCGCAACATAAAACAGGTAGTCAGGACAACGGTTACCGGATTCCACGTCTGGCAGTGGTTCAAATTGCGCGACTAAGTCGTACGCAAACAAACCACCGACAAATAATGCTTCGTCTGGCAGACCATCCAGTTTGAAAGCATGCTGAACCAAACGCAGCGCATCAAAAGGGGATGGCTGGCGCAGACGGGCGTCTTCATCCAGTGTGCGGTTTTCTTCAGCAAAGTGTAAGGTCAGCAGCTCTGGCTGACGCTCACTTTCGATAGCAATTTGTTGTCTGACGAGCTCGGCTTCAACGGCATCAAGCACGTTGTGGCCGTTTTGGCTCTTAGCTTCGAGTTCAACCGTGTGGCCACGACAAACGATACGCACTGCCGCGTCGACCAACATCAGGCTTTTGAGATCCTGTTTGGAATCAATCTCGGCAGATTCTAGTAACAGACTATGTGGGCGATCCTGACAGATCGCCGCATACAATTCAGTGGGTGCAGCGACGTATGGCACATCCAGGCTCAATACGTCGAGTTCGCCTTTATTTAAAGCGTGGTTTTTCACAGCGTTCTCCCTGCTGCTTCTACAAATGGTTTCAATTCTTGCATTAACTGCGCGAACATTTCCCCTGTCAGTGCTTGATGCCCATCTGACAGCGCTTCTGCTGGATTGAGGTGGCTTTCAACGATGATACCGTCGGCGCCTACCGCTGCTGCCGCACGAGACAATGGAATGACAAGCTCACGTACGCCGGTGCCATGACTTGGGTCGACGACCACGGGCAAGTGGCTGCGCTGCTTGATGTAAGCGACTGCATTTAAATCCAAAGTATTACGCGTTGCTGTTTCAAATGTACGAATGCCGCGCTCACAGAGAATAATGTTCGGGTTGCCAGCATCATAGATATATTCTGCCGCCAGCAACAGTTCCTCGATAGTGGCGGAAAGTCCGCGTTTTAACAAGATCGGTTTACCAGTTTCGCCCACGGCTTTTAACAATCCGTAGTTCTGCATATTACGCGCGCCAATTTGCAAGCAGTCGATGTATTCACACAGTGAATCAACCTGACCGACTTCCATGACTTCAGAAACAGTTGGCATGCCAGTGGCTTCACTTGCTTGTTTAAGCAATTTCAGGCCTTCAACGCCCATGCCTTGGAAGTCATAAGGGCTGGTGCGTGGTTTGTAAGCGCCGCCGCGAAGGGCAACCGCGCCATGACCTTTGACGACATCTGCAACAGACATCAGTTGTTGTTCGGATTCTACAGAGCAAGGACCAGCAATAACCGCGAATTTGTCGCCGCCAACTGGCACATTACCGATACGGACCACGCTGTTGTGTGCCTGTACTTCGCGGGACACCATTTTGTATTTGGTCAGGATAGGTTTAACTTCTTCAACCAGTGGGTCGCTTTCCAGATGAAGCTTCTGTAATACGCGTTCATCACCCAGTGCGCCCAAAACAATACGCTCTACACCCGGCATGTAAAGTGGCTTCAAGCCAGCGTTCTCAATCTTGTTCAGGATGTGTTTTGCTTCTTGTTCTGTTGCCTGAGGCTTTAGCACGATGATCATAATCTGAGTCCTTAGCTTGTCATTCCCAATCCAGTTTCCGGGAAAAAATAGGTACAAAAAAACCCGCGTTATGCGGGCTTGGTGTCGTCTTTCCTTGAGATATCACTCATCACACCGCCCGCTATTGGGAGTGCCACCACCAGTTAATCAGTGCTGTTTGTTGGATGAGGTTATGCTGTACCATGAAGACGATATCCATTTGAATAAGTAATCGTGTACTAGTTAACTAGTATATGTTGGCGAAGTCAAGCAACAAATAGAAGAAAATGAATGCTATTTGATCTACATAGCCACACAACAGCGTCGGATGGGCGCTTCACACCGGAAGACTTGGTCAAGCGCGCGGTTGATTTTCGCGTCAATGTGTTGGCGATTACCGATCACGATACGGTGGCAGGACTGGAAGAAGCCAAAGCAGTCGTCGCCCGTGACAATCTGCCGTTACACATCGTCAATGGTATTGAAATATCGACAGTTTGGGAAAACAAAGACATCCATGTCGTCGGTCTCAATATCGATCCTGAGTCTCCTGAATTGCAGAAGCTGATCGTAGAGCAGTCAGCGCGCCGCGATGAACGTGCAGTACAAATTGCAGAACGCTTGGAAAAGCAGCGTATGCCCGGCGCGCTCGAAGGCACAAAAGCGCTGGCAGGCGATGTCGCGCTTACACGCGCCCACTTTGCCCGTTGGATGGTGGAGCAGGGGCATGTGAAAAACATGCAGGCCGTATTCAAAAAATATCTAACCCGCGGAAACCCGGGTTATGTACCACCAAACTGGTGTACGATTCAGGAAGCCGTTGATGTTATTCACAAAGCGGGTGGTCAAGCCGTGCTGGCTCATCCTGGTCGGTATAAACTTACCGCTAAATGGTTGAAACGCCTGCTTCAGGCTTTTGTTGATGCAGGTGGTGATGCAATGGAAGTTGCTCAGCCACAACAATCGCCCAATGAACGTCGTCTGCTGGGCGACTATGCTATTCAGTTCGGGTTAGCTGGTTCCCAAGGCTCTGATTTTCATTACCCTTCACCGTGGCTGGAGTTGGGTCGTAACTTATACTTACCGAAAGGTTGTAAGGAAGTCTGGGAAAACTGGTCTTTGCCCGAGATTGCCGGGGCAGAAATGCCTCATGAGGAGGAAGTGTGAGCCAATTCTTTTACGTGCATCCTGAAAACCCGCAAGCACGTCTTATCAATCAAGCTGTTGCGATTGTTCGTAACGGTGGCGTGATTATCTACCCAACGGATTCTGGTTATGCGCTGGGTTGCCAATTGGAAAACAAACAAGCACTTGAGCGAATCTGTCGAATTCGCCGACTGGATGACAGACATAACTTCACGCTGATGTGTCGTGATTTATCTGAGCTGTCGGTCTATGCCCGTGTCGACAACAGTGCCTACCGCTTGATTCGGAACAATACGCCGGGTTGTTACACATTTATCTTGAAAGCGACTAAAGAAGTCCCTCGTCGACTGATGAACCCTAAGCGTAAAACCATCGGTATCCGCGTGCCGGAAAACCAAATTGCGTTGGATTTACTTGAGGCGTTGGGCGAGCCGATGATGTCGACATCGCTAATCTTACCGGGGAATGAGCATACAGAGTCAGATCCGGAAGCAATCCGCGACCAGTTAGAACATGCCGTTGACTGTATTCTCAACGGTGGCTATCTGGGCGAGCAGCCAACTACAGTTATCGATCTCAGCGAAGATGAGCCTGAAATTCTCCGTCGTGGTACAGGCGATACCTCTCCTTTTGAATAGGCTAGAAGAGGGGCAATTGGGCAAAAACTCTCAGTTAAATAAAATCGCTGAGTGCAAACGAAAATTGCCAGATTCAGCCATTATCGATTCCGTGAAATTATGTGGTGTCATTGTGTGCATTTTGGCATAATACGCCGTTGCCTTAGATCCGCGCTCAGTCGCGCCTCCAAAGGTTTTCTTTCCGACATCGACGCCTGTGAAGGCGACAGTAAGGTAGTTAGTCAATGAGCGAAAAATTACAGAAGGTGCTGGCCCGTGCAGGTCTTGGTTCACGTCGTGAAATCGAGGGCATGATTCAGTCTGGCCGAGTGAGTGTTAACGGTGTAGTAGCAAAACTGGGCGACCGTTTGGAAGACCTGAATGCTAACGTACGTGTTGATGGTCACCATGTGCAAATTTCTGCGTCTTCTGAACAAGTTTGTCGTGTTCTGGCATACAACAAGCCGGAAGGCGAATTGTGTACCCGCAGCGATCCAGAAGGTCGCCGCACTGTGTTTGACCGCCTGCCACGCCTGAATGGCGCGCGTTGGGTGGCAGTAGGCCGTCTGGACGCAAACACCTCAGGTCTTCTGCTTTTCACCACAGATGGTGAATTGGCAAACCGTTTGATGCACCCAAGCCGTCAGGTGCAGCGCGAATACATGGTTCGTGTATTCGGCGAAGTTAACGAAGAGATGGTCCGTAATCTGGTTCGCGGCGTTGAACTGGAAGACGGTGAAGCACGTTTCGAAGACGTGGTTTACGCAGGTGGTGAAGGTTCAAACCACACCTTCTACGTAGTGATCACTGAAGGTCGTAACCGCGAAGTACGTCGTCTTTGGGAAACTCAGGGCGTGACTGTGAGTCGTCTTAAGCGTGTTCGCTATGGTGATATCTACCTGAGCAAAGAACTGCCTCGTGGCGGTTGGATGGAGCTTGAACTGAGCGATGTGAACTATCTTCGCGAGATGGTAGAACTGCGTGCAGAACAAGAAACCATGATCGACCCAGAAACCAAGAAGCGTAAAGCGCGTGCGCAAAAGATTCGTCGTGCAGTGCGTCGTTATGAAGAGCGTGTTGAGTCTGGTGAAACCCGCAAGCCACGTAATCGTCGTGGTGGTCAACCAGCCGGTAACCGCACCCGCACAGGTGGCGGTCGTCCAGGTAAGCCTGGCGCAAACCGTTCCGGTCAGTCTTCTACTCGTCAGAAGAAGACAGGTGGAAATCGCAAACCACGTTAATGGTTTGGAATATGTAAAGAAAAAGCCAGCAGAGATGCTGGCTTTTGTCGTTATGAAACCGAAAAAGAGCAGTGATTAGCCAGAGCAGAATATAGAAAGAGCAGATAAAAGACTATCTGTGGAAGCTCAACTACAGTCTTCTATCTCGTATCTCGTATCTCGTATCTCATATCTCGTATCTCGCTAGCGCTTCGGTTGAGCATCAATACACTGACCATTCACGTCTTTACCCTCAGGTGCCATCAGGTAAAGGTATAGTGGCATGATATCCAGTGGTGTCTTAAGGTTGTTGGCATCTTCGGCAGGGAAAGCTGAGGCGCGCATTTTAGTGCGCGTACCCCCTGGATTGATGGCGTTGACCTTCACCGTGGTGTTGCTGAGCTCATCAGCCAGCACCTGCATCATACCTTCAGTCGCGAATTTAGAGATAGCGTAGGTGCCCCAGAATGCGCGTCCTGAATGCCCCACTGTCGATGAGGTGAAAACGATACGGCCATCTTCAGATTTTTGAATCAAAGGCATTAGCGCTTGTGTCATCAGGAAGGTCGCTTTCACGTTCACCTGCATGACTTCGTCGTAGGCTTTTTCTTCTATTTGATCGAATGGGCTCAGCACGCCCAGCATGCCTGCGTTGTGTAAAACACCGTCCAGCTTACCGAACTGCTGCTCGATGGTGTCGGTCATATCCAAATAATGCTGGCGGGTTGCACCCATCATATCGAGTGGAATGATCGCTGGCTGCGGGTAACCTGCTGCTTCGATTTCGTCGTAAACGCTTTCCAGTTTCTTCACTGTGCGTCCCAGCAAAATCACTGTTGCACCGTGTTGTGCGTAACTGATGGCAGCCTGGCGGCCAATACCGTCGCCTGCGCCGGTAACCAGAATCACTTTGCCATTCAATGCGTCGGCTGCTACTTGATACTCCACGTTACAATATCCTTTTCATTTTGATCTTGCGTGCCTGCTAAACTTGCCACTCGTCATCATGCGAGTGAAAGGCACTGTTGTAAGCTCGCATTTTAAGGCTGCTTGGGAAGAAGAAACAACCTGGTGATGTAAAGAAAGCGACATACGAGGTTGTTTGGGTATTCATGTCTAGTAGAATGACGGGATTCACATAAATCTGTGCTCAATAAAAGTACACAGAAACAACAATAAACGAGGAACTAAGTTTGGAATTCTTGCTTGATTACGGCCTTTTCCTGGCGAAAGTGCTGACCTTTGCAGTCGCCGTGATCGTCGTGCTTATTATTGCTAAAAGCGCTGGCGGAAAACAGTCTCAAAAAGGTGAGTTGGAAATCACTAACCTGACTGAAAAACATAAAGATTTAGTGCATTCGATGGAATCGCATCTCTACGATGAAGCGGCATTAAAAGCGCGCGACAAAGCAGATAAAAAAGCGGAGAAAGCGAAGGCTAAAGAAGCCAAGAACGAAGCGAAGAAAATGACAGATACGGCAACGCTGGAACAAAGCCGTAAACCACATGTTTTCGTCTTGGATTTTAAAGGCAGTATCGATGCACGTGAAGTAACTTCTTTGCGCGAAGAAGTGACGGCAATTCTGGCTGTTGCCAAAGAGGGTGATGAAGTGCTGGTGCGCCTTGAAAGTGGTGGCGGTATGGTTCACGCATATGGCCTTGCTTCTTCACAGCTTGATCGCATCAAGCAAGCAGGTATACCGCTGACAGCTGCGGTGGATAAAGTGGCTGCAAGTGGCGGTTATATGATGGCATGTGTGGCAGACAAGATCGTTGCAGCGCCTTTTGCCGTAGTAGGTTCCATCGGTGTGATTGCACAGTTGCCAAACTTCAACAAACTGCTTAAAAAGCATGACATTGAATTTGAGCAATTGACTGCAGGTGAATTCAAACGCACGTTAACCATGTTTGGCGAAAACACCGACAAGGCACGTGAGAAATTTGTTAGTGAGCTGGAAGAAACTCACACACTGTTCAAAGACTTTATTGCTGACCACCGTCCATCATTAGATCTTGAAAAAGTGGCTACTGGTGAGCATTGGTTTGGCAATCAGGCACTGCCACTGGGATTAATTGACAGCATTGGAACCAGTGACGATTATCTGGTGTCGGCAGTGAAAGAAAAAGATGTGCTGGGCGTGCGTTATGTTCAACGCAAGAAACTGGCAGAAAAACTGGCCGGTGCGTCGGCAGAAGCGCTAGACCGCGTGCTGCTGAAGTGGATTAGCCGCGGTCAGCGACCAATCGTTTAGGAGTAAAAATGAACAATCAAAAGTGGGCACTGCTCTCCTTTGAAGGCCGGATGCGACGCCGAGATTACTGGCTGTACAGCGTCCCGGTATTGATTATGGTGCTGCCAACTTTCTTCTATCAGGGTGGGAATGTAGTGCTTGATGCACTGGCATTGGCGATTTCACTGTTTGCCATTTATGCTTCTATCGCACTGAATATCAAACGTCTGAAAGACAGAAACAAGAGTCCTTGGTGGATTATTGTGACTTTTCTTCCGTTGGTAGGTCCTATCTTCGCGCTGGTGGAGTTAGGTATTCTTGATGGTACACCGGGTCCAAATCAGTTTGGCCCAGATCCGAAAGGACGCGGTCAGAAGCCGGGCTCTGGTGGCGGTGATGATGTCCATCAAGACGAGAAAAAAGACACAGCAGTGTTTGAAGGTTAAAGATAAAAATGCCACCGAAAGGTGGCATTTTTATCACTGAACCCAGCATTTTTAGGTCATTTAAGTTTATAAAACTACTGAATCGTATATTGCTTTGACAACTGGTGCGCCAGGTACTTAAACATATTAAATACGGCAGTGGTTTTAGGGGTTGGCAGTCCGTTTTCGTCTAAAAAATACTCCCCTTTGAAGACCATGACGCCGGCTTTTTCTTCGACAAAGTCAGTGTTCATGCCTTCGATGTAAGCATCGTGCTCACGGATCATTTCGTTTGCGATTTTCAATAAATCGTCAGCGCTGATAGGTGTTTTCTCAGCCATTTTCTTCTCGATTCGGGTGGTGAAATGAAGGGGCATTATAGCGCTGGGGAAGGAAAAAACAGTAGGTTTGAACAAAGCCTCAATATTTTGCGGCTTCCGCTACTTATTGTGAGCCAAGCCAGAAAAATTCGAAGCGAAATGGTAAAGATGCTTCGGTCAATGGTAATGATTAGCGCGCCTGCCTGCTTTAGCCTGCACTTTCAGTCATGCTTTCTTAGCAATGACGAATAGAGGGTAAAAGTGCGGCGCTAAAGGGCTAGCGGTCTAAGATATCCTCGACTAATAAAAGTGAGACGGCAACATTTCCCTGATAGTGCAGACTTGTTGTTAACAAATGAACAACAACTGGGGAAGCAGCGACCAATCAGGGGAAATTAGATAGAAACTGGTTGATATTCGGATCGAGTCGCACAATATTAAAAAAAGCGTCAGCATGGCACTGGAGTTGGAAAGCTCATCGATTGCCTGCGATCTGAATGAATTTTATGAATGAGAAACGCGAGGGCGTATTGGGTCACTATGGGTAAATCTCTCGTTATCGTGGAGTCCCCGGCAAAGGCAAAAACGATCAATAAATATCTGGGCAAAGACTTCATCGTTAAATCGAGCGTAGGTCATGTCCGAGATCTGCCTACCGGTGCCGCGCAAGGCGGCAAGAAAGCAACGCCAGTTTCAACCAAAGGGTTGAGTGCGGAAGAGAAAGAGCGCATCAAAAAAGAGAAAGATAAAAACGCGCTGATTAACAAAATGGGTGTTGACCCATACCGCAACTGGAAAGCGAATTATCAAATCCTGCCGGGCAAAGAAAAAGTCGTGCAGGAACTGAAAACGTTGGCAGAGAAAGCTGACCACGTTTATCTCGCAACGGATTTGGACCGCGAGGGAGAGGCGATTGCCTGGCACTTGCGGGAAATCATTGGCGGTGACGAAAGCCGTTTCAAGCGCGTTGTGTTCAACGAAATCACTAAAAACGCAATCCAGCAGGCGTTCGAAGCACCGGGCGAGCTGAACATGGATGGCGTAAATGCTCAGCAGGCGCGTCGTTTCCTCGACCGTGTTGTGGGCTTTATGGTGTCGCCGCTGCTTTGGAAAAAAGTCGCGCGTGGTTTGTCTGCGGGCCGTGTTCAGTCAGTTGCTGTAAAACTGCTGGTTGAGCGTGAGCATGAAATCAAAGCCTTTATTCCTATGGAATACTGGGACATTCACACTGACACCACCACGGCGAGCCAAAATGCGTTGCGTCTGGTTGTTGCCCAGCAAAATCGTGAAGCGTTTAAACCGCTGAACGAAGAGCAGGCAATGGCAGCAACGGCTGCGCTGCAGAAAGCGACTTACAAAGTGGTTGACCGTGAAGACCGTCCAACCTCAAGCAAGCCGTCTGCACCATTTATTACCTCGACGCTGCAACAAGCTGCGAGCACCCGCATGGGCTTCGGTGTTAAGAAGACATGATGCTGGCTCAGCGTCTGTACGAAGCAGGTTACATCACCTACATGCGTACTGACTCGACCAACCTGAGTAAAGAAGCAGTTGAAGCTGCGCGCAGTTTCATTGGCTCAGAGTATGGTGACAACTATCTGCCATCATCAGCAAATGTGTACGGCTCAAAGGGTAATGCACAGGAAGCGCACGAAGCGATCCGTCCTTCAAGCGTGGATGTGAAAGCCGATGAACTTCAGGGTATGGACCCAGACGCACATCGTCTTTACGACCTGATCTGGCGTCAGTTTGTGTCTTGTCAGATGGTGCCAGCGAAGTACGATTCCAGCACCATTACTGTGGAAGCAGGCGAATTTACCCTGAAAGCAAAAGGTCGCACCTTACGCTTTGATGGTTGGACACGTGTTCAACGTCCAATGGGTAAAAACGAAGACACCACGCTGCCGCATGTTGATGTGGGCGAGATTCTGTCTTTGGAAAAAGTGGATCCGAAGCAACACTTCACCAAACCACCTGCACGCTACACAGAAGCTGCACTGGTTAAGGAACTTGAGAAGCGTGGCATTGGCCGTCCATCGACTTATGCAGCGATCATTTCTACGATTCAGGATCGTGGCTATGTACGTGTAGAGCAGCGTCGTTTCTACGCTGAGAAGATGGGTGAGATTGTGACAGACCGTCTGGATGACAGCTTTGCTGACCTGATGGACTACGACTTCACAGCACGAATGGAAGAACATCTCGACCAAATCGCGATGGGTTCAGAAGATTGGAAAAACGTGCTGAACAACTTCTTCAAAGACTTCACCGGCGATCTGGAAAAAGCAGAGCTGGAAGAAGGTGAAGGTGGCATGAAGCCTAACAGCATCGTGATGACCGACATCGACTGTCCAACCTGTGGCCGTAAGATGGGTATCCGTACTGCATCGACTGGCGTATTCCTGGGTTGTTCTGGTTATGCACTGCCGCCGAAAGAGCGTTGTAAAACCACCATCAACCTGATGGATGAAGAAGGCATCGTTAACGTTTTGGAAGAAGACGTTGAAACCGCAGCGCTGCGTGCGAAGAAACGTTGTCCGAAGTGTGAAACGGCGATGGATGCTTACCTCATCGACCAAGACCGCAAGCTGCATGTTTGTGGTAACAACCCAAGCTGTGATGGCTATGTGGTTGAGAAAGGTGAGTTCAAGCTGAAAGGTTACGACGGCCCAGTGGTCGAGTGTGACAAGTGTGGTTCCGACATGGTGCTGAAAAACGGCCGTTTCGGTAAGTACATGGATTGCACCAGCGAAACCTGTAAGAACACCCGTAAGATCCTGAAGAACGGCGAAGTCGCGCCACCGAAAGAAGATCCAGTACACTTCCCTGAACTGCCTTGTGAGAATTCAGACGCGTACTTTGTGCTTCGTGACGGTGCATCAGGTCTATTCCTGGCGGCAAGTAACTTCCCGAAATCGCGCGAAACCCGTGCACCATTGGTTGAAGAACTGGCACGTTTCAAAGAACGCCTGCCTGAGAAGTTCAAATATCTGGCAGATGCACCATCGGAAGATCCAGATGGTCGCAAAGCAGTGGTTCGCTTTAGCCGTAAGAGCAAAGAGAACTACGTGCGTACCGAAGATGACGGCAAGCCTTCTGGCTGGACGGGTCTGTTTATCGACGGTAAGTGGGAAATCACTGACAAGCGCAAGAAGAAGTAATCTCTTCACGCCAAACGAAAAAGCACCTTCGGGTGCTTTTTTTGTGCCTGTTCCGAGCCTTAAGGCAATGACAATGTTATTTTTGGCGTAGGCTGGTTAGAAGTAGTTCGACAAGGAGAAAGTCATGGCATTAACCCCATTTCATGTCGCCATTCCAGTGCGACACTTGGAAGAATCCCGACGTTTCTATGCGGATGTCCTCAATTGTGGAGAGGGGCGCAGCAGCGATGAGTGGGTTGATTTCAATCTCTATGGTCACCAACTGGTGATTCATCATGATCCAAACATTGGTGAAAACAACACACTCAAGCTTCATCACAATGCTGTTGATGCCAAGTCAGTGCCTGTTCCGCACATTGGTGTGGTGCTGGAAATGGAAGACTGGCAACAACTGGCTGATAGATTGAAATCCAGAGGCGTCGAATTTGTGATTGAGCCCTACATCCGTTTTGTTGGCCAGCCGGGTGAGCAGGCCACCATGTTCTTCCTTGACCCAACCGGAAACGCGCTCGAATTTAAAGCCTTCAAAGACATCGAAGGCAAGCTGTTTGCCAAGTAAGCCCGACTACTTGCCGCATGCGCTTTCAACCTGACGCTCATACGGCATGATTGAAATCGGCTTTGCGTTCCCAATAAACTGTTCCAGTTCCGCCACGCAGGAGCCGCAACCGGTTCCTGCTCCCGTTGACTCACCCAGCGATTTCACAGAACAAACGCCACTGTTATCGATGGCATTCTCAATATCTGCTTTGGTGACCTTTTTACAGGTGCAGATGGTTCGCGATTTGGCTTTCAGCGTGCCAGCAAGAAAACCATGCATGACTTCTGGCTCTGCTTCCGCTGAAATTAACTGGGAAATATCCGGTTGAGATCCGGCTAGCGACGATGGATATATCGCAGCAGCAAGTTCAAATTCTCCTGACTGAAGAGAAACCACCCGTTGCGCCTCGCCACTGGATGCAGTGACCAGAGTAGGCTGTTCATCATCTATCAATGCAGCCAACAAATCTTCCAACTCCAATGTTTTGACGGTTAGCTTGAGTGAATACAAAATACCGCTATCACATTGCTGTGATACCCAAAAAGCAGCGGGGATAGCATTGAGTTTTGTTTTATCCAACGGGGATCTAGAAACAATCTGCGCATCGAGATAAGTTTTTACCGATTTAACCTCTACAGGCGTCGCTTTGAACTCAGGCTGGCCGGAGAACGGATCCGTGTTGGAAGGAATGACAGTGCACACCTTGCCATCTGAACAGTTGGTATGTGTCCAGTGAATAGGGGCATAGCATTGCCCGACCGAAACGGTACTGGTTACTTTAGCAATGAAGATTTGTTCACCAATGCTACTGATGACTTTCGCCAAGTTACCATCCTTAATTCCACGATCGGCTGCATCAAAGGGGTGAATTTCAAGCCGAGGTACGCTGTCGTTCTCTGAAAGCGACGGAGAGAGCCCAGAGCGGGTCATGGTATGCCATTGGTCTCGAATTCGCCCAGAGTTCAATATAAGCCCATAGCGCTCACTTAAAGAGAGTGCGGGTGGCTTGTAATCAACAGCAACAAACCTGCCTTTGCCATTCGGCGTCGCATAGTTCCCATCGCCGAATAGACGTTCCGGGCAAACACCATCTTTTGCAGGCCATTGCCTAGGCGCAAAAGATTGATAACTTTCTGGCGTCATATCTGAAAGGCTTTCCAGCGTCAGGGCACGTGCGGTTGACGTGCCGACTTCATTTCCCAATCGGGTTTGCTCTACATACTCGTTGAAGATATCCAGTTCCGAGCGGTAGCTGAACTGCTGTTCGAATCCCATTTTCTTTGCGACTTCGCTGACTATCCACCAGTCGGGTTTGCCCATACCAGGGGTAGGCAACAAGCGACGCTGACGCGAAATCCGGCGTTCGGAGTTGGTGACAGTGCCTGACTTCTCGCTCCAACCTTGTGCAGGCAGACGAACGTGGGCGTACTTCAGAGTGTCATTACTTTCAACGCAATCAGAGACGACAACATAGGGACAGCTGGCGAGAATCGCATTAATCCGGTTGCTTTCCGGGAGGCTGACTGCTGGGTTGGTTGCCATCACCCAAAGAGCCTTAATCTTTCCTGTCTCAATCGCTTCGAACATGTCCATGGCTTTGAGGCCTGGCTTTGTCGCAAGGTTGGATGCTTCCCAAAATTCACTGAGTAGTTCTGATTGTTCTGGATTACCAAATTCCATATGTGCGGCCAGCGTGTTTGCCAGACCGCCAACCTCGCGCCCTCCCATGGCGTTAGGTTGTCCAGTGATTGAAAACGGTGTTGAGCCCGGCAGGCCAACCCGACCTGTTGCTATATGGCAGTTGAGAATGCTGTTTACCTTGTCTGTACCGCTGGTGGATTGATTCACACCCTGCGAATACACAGTCACGGTTTTCGGTGTTGAGCGGAACCACTGGTAGAAGGTTTCAATATCGGCTGTCTTGAGGCCAGTAGCCAAAGACACTGACGTGATGTTTGAGAAGCGCTTGGCGAGCTCTAATGCTTCATCAAAGCCTTCGGTATGTTGATCGACATATTTTTGGTTAATCTGATTCAGCTTTGCCATATAGGCGAGTAAGCCGTTGAACAACGCAATGTCAGAGCCCGGGAATAAGGGAAGGTGGAGGTCAGCAATTTCGCAACTTGCTGTTTCCCGTGGGTCGATGACTACGATCTTAGTGCCATGACGTGCTTTTGCGGCTTTAAGGCGTTGATACAAAACCGGGTGACACCATGCGAGGTTTGAGCCTGTGAGAATCACGAGATTAGCAAGTTCCAGATCTTCATAGTTGCCAGGCACGATATCTTCGCCGAATGCGCGTTTGTGACCGACGACAGAAGAAGCCATACACAGCCGGGAATTGGTATCGATATTGGCGCTGCCGATAAAGCCTTTCATCAGCTTGTTGGCGACATAGTAATCTTCGGTCAGCAGTTGTCCTGACACATAAAACGCGACCGAGTCCTGTCCGTACTTTGCGATGGTATCGCTGAAGGTGGAGGCGACATGGGAGAGCGCGTCATCCCATGAACAATCTACTCCGTGAACGGAAGGGGAAAGCATGCGCCCTTGTGTTGTGACGGTTTCCCCCAGCTTTAAGCCCTTTGAGCAAAGCTTTCCTAAATTTGCCGGATGCTCTTCATCGCCACGAACTTCCAATTTTCCATCAGCTTGTACTTTGGCCTCAATGCCACAGCCTACTCCGCAATATGCACATGTCGACTTTATCCAACTGGAATCATTATTTTAGTCATTTTATTCCTCTTGAGATTCTCTTATCTCTATTAAGGGGAATAAAGCAACTCTCACGCCAACTACTCGGTGCTAAATATGATTTTTTGCATTTGAGTTTTTATTTAATGAAAACCAATGAATAAGTATGGGAAAAGTTTTAAATATTATCTTTCACTGAAATAGTGCCAAATAAATTAAATTAATAAATTGCGCAATAACAGTGCATTAATGAGAGCTCAATGCACTAATTCGAAGCGAAAGATCTATTTTAAATCTATTTTTTATTCTGGTTCTCTAAAGCTTTTCAGTAAAAATATAACTTTTAAAAACATGACTTTATATCAGGATTTTAAATCTAGGTTTTCCTAATGGCACCCAAATTGCTCTAGCGAGATGAATAACACGCGACATGAGGGGCAAGGATGTCCACCGTTAAAATTACATCTTTTAAACGAGGACACGTCTCATTGGTGGGGGCCGGACCAGGTGATCCGGACTTGCTGACCATTAAGGCACTTCGTTGTATAGAGAATAGCGACGTGGTGGTTTATGACAGACTCGTCAGCAAGGAAATCATTGATCTGATCCCTGAGGGCGTCGAGCTGGTGTATGTGGGTAAAGCAAAAGGGAAGCACAGCGTTCCTCAGAGTGAAACCAACCAGCTATTGATCGAACTCGCCAGCCGCGGCAAAAGAATCTG
Organism: Grimontia sedimenti; assembly: GCF_011045095.1. Lineage (GTDB taxonomy): Bacteria > Pseudomonadota > Gammaproteobacteria > Enterobacterales > Vibrionaceae > Enterovibrio > Enterovibrio sedimenti. The sequence goes on along the minus strand of NZ_JAALDL010000002.1, from coordinate 545,074 downwards.
TCGTTTAAAAGGCGGTGATTCCTTTGTGTTTGGTCGCGGTGGTGAAGAGATGTTAGAGCTACACCGTGAGGGTATATCCGTAGAAGTCGTTCCGGGTATCACCGCAGCGTCAGGATGCACCAGCTATGCAGGTATTCCTTTGACACATCGGGGCCTTTCTCAAGGGGCAACTTTCGTCACGGCACATGCGGAAAAAGAGCTCTCCATCAACTGGCAGGCGCTGGCCTCGCTGAATCACACGCTGGTGTTTTACATGGGCTTGTCGAAGGTCGGGCAAATTGCTCAGTCACTGAGTCAGCATGGCCTTTCTACCAGCACGCCAGTCGCCATTATTGAGAATGGCTGCACGCCGCAGCAGCGGGTTTTTACCGCCGATTTGCATTCAATTGAAGCCACCATTCAAGGAGAGGGCGTCAAGTCCCCAGCGCTTGTTGTGGTGGGTGAGGTCGTCACACTGGCTGATGACCTCAACTGGTTTATCTCTCAGGCTGAAACACAGCTAGAGAAGCTTTCTGCATAGGGAATAACAATGGAAAAGAAACGCATCGTTGTCATTGGTAATGGCATGGTTGGGCACCGATTTATTGAGGAGTTGTGCGACAAAAATGCTGAAGGCACCTTTGAGATTACGACCTTCTCGGAAGAGCCAAGACTGGCTTATGACAGGGTTCAGCTCAGTGGCTATTTCAGTGGGAAATCCGCGGATGATTTGATGTTAACCAGTGAAGAAGCCTACGACGAAAAGGGTGTTCACTACTTCCTGAATGAGAAGGTCACCGCTATTCGTGCTGAAAATCACTGCGTTGTGACAGACAAAGGCAGAGAAGTTTTTTACGACAAGTTAGTGGTCGCTACCGGTTCTTACCCTTTTGTTCCGCCTATTGAAGGTAACGATCAACCACATTGTCATGTTTATCGCACCATAGAAGATTTGGAAGCGATTGAAGCCTCTGGAAAGCAAAGCCAGTCAGGCGTCGTTATCGGTGGCGGGTTACTTGGGCTTGAAGCCGCAAACGCCCTGAAATGTATGGGCGTTGACACCCATGTCGTGGAATTTGCGCCGAGATTGATGGCTGTTCAGTTGGATGAGGGCGGTGGTGAGCTGCTCAAAGAAAAAATCGAATCTCTGGGCGTTAAAGTCCACACAGAAAAAGCCACCAAATGCATTACGGCAGGCAGCACTTCACGTTACAAACTAATGTTTGCGGACGGCTCCGAGCTTGAAACTGACATGATTGTTTTCTCTGCAGGGATTCGTCCGCAGGATGAGCTTGCGAGGGAGTTTGGCCTTGAGATTGGTGAGCGTGGCGGGATTGTGATTAACGATCAGTGTCAGACCAATGAAGAGGATGTTTACGCCATTGGCGAATGTGCACTGTGGCAGGGCAAAATCTTTGGTTTGGTGGCACCGGGCTATCAAATGGCCAAGGTGGCCGTCGCCAATATTTGCGGTGAAGAAGCCGCTTTTAAAGGCGCTGATATGAGCACCAAGCTCAAGTTGCTGGGTGTGGATGTAGCAAGCATTGGTGATGCGCAAGGCAACACGCCTGGCGCGCAATCATACACTTACGCCGACAGTGTGGAGCAAATCTACAAACGCATTATTGTCTCTGAAGATGGTACCAAACTGCTGGGGGCTGTGCTGGTCGGGGATACCGAAAGTTACCCAACTCTGCTGCAAACCATGTTGAACGACATGCCATTGCCAGAATACCCCTCAGTGTTGCTTCTGTCTGGCGATGCGGCTTCCTCAGACTCTGGCGCTGCTGGTGTTGCAAACCTTCCTGATGAAGCACAAATCTGTTCTTGTTATGACGTCACTAAAGCAGACATCAAATCAGCCGTTGTCGCGGGTTGCACCAACATGGCCGATCTTAAAGCGGAAACCAAAGCATCAAGCGGATGTGGCGGTTGTTCAGCACTTGCCAAGCAGGTGATGGACGCAGAGCTGGCAGCGCTAGGCCATGAGGTAAACAACAACCTTTGTGAGCACTTCCATTACACCCGCCAGGAACTGGCTGACATTGTTCGTATCAAGAAAATCAAAACGTTCGACGAACTGTTAGACAGCCATGGTGAAGGACTGGGCTGTGACGTCTGTAAACCTGCTGTCGGCTCGATTCTGGCGTCTTTCTGGAATGACTATGTGTTGAAAGAAGAACATATGGGATTGCAGGACACCAACGACATCTACCTTGGCAACATGCAAAAAGACGGAACATATTCCGTCGTTCCGCGCGTGGCTGGTGGTGAGATCACGCCGGATAAACTGATTGTACTGGGTCAGGTGGCTAAGCAGTTTGACCTCTACACCAAAGTGACCGGTGGTCAGCGTATCGACCTTTTCGGCGCGCAACTTCACGAACTGCCTGAAATATGGCGAATTCTGGTCGATGCAGGTTTCGAAACCGGCCATGCCTACGGGAAATCAGTGCGTACGGTGAAGTCTTGTGTTGGCTCGACCTGGTGTCGTTACGGCGTGGATGACAGCGTTGGCTTTGCGATTGATATCGAGAACCGCTACAAAGGCCTGAGATCGCCGCACAAACTGAAGTTCGCCGTATCAGGTTGTACCCGCGAGTGTGCAGAAGCGCAATCAAAAGACATCGGTATTATCGCGACAGAAAACGGCTGGAACCTCTATGTTTGTGGCAATGGCGGTATGCGCCCGCGTCACGCTGATTTATTCGCATCAGACCTTGATAGTGAAACCCTGATTAAATACATCGACCGCGTGTTGATGTTCTACATCCGAACCGCAGACCGCTTGCAACGCACGTCAGTTTGGCTAGAAAACCTCGAAGGAGGATTGGACTACCTGCGTCAAGTGGTGATCGAAGACAAGCTCAACATTGGTGAAGAGCTGGAAGCAGAAATGGCGGCAAGCCTGGGTAACTATCAATGCGAGTGGAAAACCACCATTGAATCGCCTGAGAAACTCAAGCGCTTCAAACATTTCGTTAATAGCGAAGCGCAGGATGAGAGTTTGAAATATCAAACTGTTCGTGGTCAGCGTATTCCTGCTGAACTTGCATCGCAAAGTATCGATATCGTCACGCTGGAAAGTTAAGGAGAAAGCAATGAGCCAGTGGCAAACCATTTGTGAAAAGTCTGACTTGGTCAAAAACACCGGCGTGTGCGCGTTGTTGGAAGACAAGCAGGTGGCGGTATTTCTTTGTGGCCGAACAGACTCGCTATATGCCGTTGATAATTATGATCCAATCGGCAAAGCGAATGTGCTTTCTCGCGGAATGATCGGCTCGATAGGTGACAAAACAGTGATCGCCTCACCGCTCTATAAACAGCATTTTTGCTTAGATAGCGGTATTTGTCTGGAAGACGAAAACGTATCGATCACCACCTACCCGGTCCGTTGTCATGAAGGTGCTGTGCAACTGAGTCTGGTTTAAATATTTATTCCCCTGATTACCCAATCAGGGGAAGTTAAAAATTTTCAAATTAAGTTTGCTGTGATTCAAACATCACGGCACAGGGATTGTTTGTTTGAAGAGGAAGTCAATAATGTCATCTAGTGACAAGTTCAATATATTTTCCTTTACCGGAAAAATGAAAATTCTCCATTTAAGTTGGTTCGCATTCTTTATTACCTTTGTGGTGTGGTTTAACTTTGCGCCATTGCTGCAATCGGTAAAAGAATCGCTCGGCTTAACCACCGCAGAAATTAAAACTCTGCTTATTCTCAACGTTGCTTTTACCATTCCAGCGCGTGTCTTAATCGGCATGCTTACGGATAAATATGGGCCGCGGCTAATCTATTCTTTACTGCTTGCTATCTGTTCCATCCCTTGTTTTGTTTTCGCACTTTCAGATAGCTTCGTTCAAGCTGCCATTGCCCGTTTTGCACTGGGTCTTATCGGTGCAGGCTTTGTTATCGGTATCCGTCTGGTGTCTGAGTGGTTCCCTCACAATGAACTGGGCACTGCAGAAGGTATCTACGGTGGCTGGGGTAACTTCGGCTCAGCAGCCGCTGCATTCACCCTGCCAACCGTGGCTGTGATGTTCGGTGGTGAAGATGGCTGGCGTTACGCTATGGGTATCACTGGCTTGATAAGCCTGGCTTTCTCTTTCGTGTTTTATCGCAACGTAACGGATACGCCAAAAGGTGCAACCTACTACAAACCAAAGAACGGCGGCGCAATGGAAGTCACCTCAAAAGGCGACTTCTACCTTCTGCTATTCATGAAAACCCCAATGTACGGTGCACTGGCATTGTTGGCTTGGAAACTTTCTCCAAGCGGTATCGGCATGTTCTCTGATGCAGCTGTGTACGGTATTTATGCGGTACTTGCGGGCATCTACCTGTTTGATGCTTCCCAAGTTTGGAAAGTGAACAAGCACGTCTTTAAAGAAGAGGTGCCAGAAATTCACCGCTACCAATTTAAGCAGGTTGCTGTGCTTAATGTGCTGTACTTTGCGACCTTTGGTTCTGAGTTGGCTGTGGTTTCAATGCTGCCACTGTTCTTCTCTGAAACCTTTGAACTGACACCTGTAGTGGCGGGTATGGTGGCATCCGCTTATGCCTTCATGAACCTGATGTCACGTCCTGGTGGCGGCTGGTTGTCTGATAAATTCGGTCGTAAACCAACACTGCTTATCCTCACTGCGGGTCTGGCATTGGGTTACTTCGTGATGGGTCAAGTCGACAGCGCGTGGCCAGTTTGGCTGGCGGTTGTAGCGGCAATGGGTTGTTCGTTCTTTGTACAATCCGGTGAAGGTGCAGTATTTGCGGCCGTGCCACTGATCAAGCGTCGCATGACGGGTCAAATCGCAGGTATGACAGGTGCTTATGGTAACGTGGGTGCAGTGACTTATCTGACGATTTTGTCGCTGGTTGATTACAGCACTTTCTTCTACATCATTGCAGGTACCGCGGTTCTTGGCTTTGTCACGCTACTCTTTATGGAAGAGCCGTCAGGCCAGATTGCTGAAGTGAATGATGATGGTTCAATCACCATGATTGATGTGGCGAAAGCATAAGTATGAAACCAGAGTTTCATGAACAGGCAGCGTCGTATGGCGCTGCCGGCACTGAAAACGGGGAGACGCAGGAAGCGGCTTCCCGTTTGATCGTTCGTGCAGGTGGCAGCTCGGTTGCCGGGCGCAAGCCACCTAATCAGGATGCTTTTGCTGTTTACTTGCCAAAAAAGGCAAGCGAGCTGAAACACAAAGGTGTGGTAGCGGCGATAGCGGATGGTGTCAGCACCAGTGAAGTCAGTCAGAAAGCCAGTGAAATGGGCGTGACTGAATTCGTCAACAACTACCTCGACACGCCGATTACCTGGCCAGTGAAAGATGCCGCTGGCAAGGTGATGAAATCCCTCAATTACTGGCTTTACCATCATGGACAACAAGCAGGCACGCAAGCCAGTGCTATGGTGGCGGCTTTTTGCTCAGTGATTGTGAAATCGAATACCGCCCATGTTTTTCATGTCGGCGATTGCCGTGTCTACCTTTGGCGTCAGCACAGACTGACCCAGATTACGCAGGATCATCGTCACTACCAAAGTAAAACCCAACATCACTTAACCCGAGCGCTGGGTATTGATAGCCACTTGAATGTGGATTATCAGCCCGTTGCACTAGAGCGTGGTGATCTGTTGTTTCTGGCGACAGATGGCATTCATGACACCATGACAGAGCGGGAAATCGCCCAACGTCTCTACGCTTCCGATACCACGTCTGATCTAGAACACTTAGCGGCATCGTTTGTTGATGATGCTTATAAGTTGGGCAGCGATGACAATATCACTTGCCTGTTGTTAGCTGTCGATTCGCTTCCCGCTGCGACCTATGGCGAAGCGCTTCGCGATTTATCAGAAAGAAAAATTCCGCCTGTTCTGAAAGAAGGACAGAAGATTGACCACTACACCGTGGCGAGGGTGCTTTATAGCGGAAGTCGGAGTCATATCTACCTGACGCGCAGTGACTTGGATGGCCGTCAGTATGTATTGAAAATGCCATCGCTCAACTTTGCGGATGATGCGGTTTATCTTGCGGGCTTTATACGGGAAGGGTGGATTGGTGAGCAGGTGAAATCACCCGGCGTGATGAAGATACATCCGCCATCGAGTTATTCGCCATACCTCTATCATGTCTGCGATTACATCGAAGGTGTCACACTCAGACAATGGATGATCGATAATCCAACGCCGACGCTCACTCAGGTTCGTACGCTGGCAAAAGGGGCTATTCGAGCGGTTCGGGTGCTTCAACGCCTTTCGGTGGTTCATCGCGATATCAAACCGGATAATCTCATGGTCGACAAAGACATGAATGTGACTTTGATTGACTACGGTACTGCGCAATCAGCAGGCTTGGAAGAGTTAATGGGGAGTGAGGAAGAAGGATATCCAGTCGGTGACTTAAACTACGCGGCACCGGAATACCTCAAAGGCAACAAAGCCAATTTCTCTTCTGACTTATTTTCATTAGGTATGACAGTTTACGAGCTTTTGACCGGACATTTGCCTTACAAAGCAGTGAATGCCTCCAACCCCAGAGCGGCAAACCGAAAAAACTATGTGCCAGCAACGGTCTATTGTCCCGGTGCCCCGGATTGGTTTGATGAGGCGCTCAAAAAAGCCTGTCATCCTATCCCGAAAGCCCGCTATCATGCGCTTTCCGAATTTGAACAGGATTTGATGAAACCTAACCCAGCGTTTAAGTCTTCCAATGAAAACAGGCCGCTTTTAGAAAGCGACCCATTACGTTTCTGGAAAGGACTAAGCCTTATCCTGTTCCTGATTGTATTAATCCAAATTGTTTTTCTTATCGGTTAGCGCGCCTGTGAAATCAAATCTTCCACCTCGTCTTCATGAATCGGGCGAACAATGCGGTCAACTTCCAACCCATCCCGAAGAAGGATCAGGGTTGGCCAGAGCTTCACCTTAAAGGCTCGCCCTAAAGGCTTGCCCTTACAGTCATAAACTTTGGTGTGAGGGAAAGACTTTGCTTCTAGCACGGCTTTTACTGCGGGTTCAGCCGCTTGGCAGTGGCCGCACCATGGCGCGCCAAACTCTATGATAGTGATACCTTTTTGGTCGCTGATATCCTCAAAAGAAGGGGCGTCATCACTGTATTCTGGGTTGAATCCCGTTTCGGTCGCGCGTATCGACATGCTGTCCTCCATGACATGATGAAAAAGGGCCGAGCCAAGCCCCTAGGATATTACGTCCAGCGTTTAATCGCATCCGCCGTGTCGCTTGGGTTGGTGTTGAAGCAAATTGTCGCCTGTGGTGCGGCTTTATGAACGGCATTTACCAGTTTTTCAAACACCAGAAAATGGTCTTCATCACGGCGGACACCTGCGCCAATCAGCACGCAGTCATAAGGTTTGCCATTGAGTGCTTCAGTCGCCGCATCATACGCAGTTTCACCGTCACGAATGTAGTGAAGGTCGACAGCATATCCGAGGGTAAGAAGTCTATCGCGATCTCCTTCCAGTGCCGCGCGGAGTTTATCTGCAGTCATACCTGGCCACTTGTCGTAATTCACCACATCTGGATGCCAGCCAAACAAGGCCACTTTCTTGTTATCCATCATCGTATTCTCCTTTTATCGTCCTTTGCTAATGTACCGTGGGACAGGAAAATGCACTGTTCTAAATACGATAAAAAAAGCGAGCAGACCGACGACTGGCTACCTGCTCGCAAGGTTAAAAGCGTTGTATAAATCCTAAGTCAGATTTCGGAGAGGTTCCCATTTGCCCTCATTGTCCCGGGAGCGCACTGCGGCGTAAACAAACGCCATGCCGTATGCACCGTCTTGAACGGTTGGGTTCCAGAGGCTCAATGGTTCTGGGGTTTCGCCAGTCAGATCATCAACGATGTTGGAAGCAAAGTCGTAGTAGAGGTTGGCAAATGCCTCGCGATAGCCCTCCGGATGACCGATAGCGACATGGGAAACACGCTCTCCCGCACCTGAAAGACCTTTACCACCTTTTGTCAGCACATAAGCAGGCTTATCGATAGGGCGGACGATCAGTTCATTAGGCTGTTCCTGTTGCCATTCCAAGCCGCCTTTGGTGCCGTAAATGGTAAAGCTCAAACCATGAACACCGCCGGCTGCGGCTTGTGTGACCCAGAAGATGCCGCGTGCGTTATTGGGGTAGCGAAGCAATATGCCGCAGTAGTCATCTGCCGTGCGTCCATCGACCAATGCCGTCACATCGGCGCTCAATGAACTGGCTTCCATGCCAGCAACGTAGCTGGTCAGGTGATAGCTATGTGTCGCGATATCACCAAGGATCAGAGAAGGGCCAGCAAGCTCTGGCTTCATATGCCAGTTAGAGCCAGCAAGCTCAGATTCTGTCAGTGCTGCCAAGTGTCCCTGAACGTAATTGCTTTGCACCATTGTGATGTCACCGATCACACCCTGTGCCACCATTTCACGCGCTTGACGCACCATGGCATAACCGCTGTAGCCGTAAGCGACGCAGTAACGCTTACCCGATGCATTAACCCGCTTGACCAAGTCAGCAGATTCATCTTCAGTCATGGTCAGAGGTTTTTCGCAGAACACGTTAAAACCAGCATCTAATGCGCGGCATGAAAGCTCATAGTGACTGTTGTTGGGCGTCATGATGGCGAGTGCATCTATGGGCTCATCCGCCGCAGCTTCTCCGGCAAACAAGGCATCCGGGTCGCCATAAGGACGCGGAATACCCATGGATTTTCCTGCAGCAATTGAACGCTCAGGATTTGAGGAAAACACACCCGCGACAACATCAAATTCTTCATGCATGGTGGCAGATGACCGGTGAATGGAGCCGATAAAGGAATCTGGCCCGCCGCCTATCACGCCGAGTCTTAAACGTCGTCCGAGCTTTTTATACGCCTTGCTCATTGTCACTCCTTGTCTGCTGCCAGGAGCGTGAGCACTCGCATGGCTTCTTGCTTCAGTGCAGGCATGGCTTTGCCCGCGAAATATTGTTTATCAAATTTATTCGGTTCTTCAGCCATGGCTTCACGAATTGCGTTGCCAAAAGCCATTCTAAGTGTCGTTCCCACGTTAAATTTACCGATTCGGCGGGTTTTGAGTTCGCGAAGATCAGCTTCAGTGATACCTGTGGTGCCGTGAATCACCAGAGGCAAGCTGGTAGCCGCTTCGATCTCATCAAGCAGGGAGAAATTAATTGGGCTTCCCGCTTCTGTCATGCGATGGACATTACCGACTGAAATCGCAAGCACATCAATACCACTTTGCTCGGCGTAAATCCGTGCTTCTTCCGGGTCGGTAAATTCGGATTTGATATGGTCGCGACCTTCCTGATAAGGCACAGAGCCAAGTTCACCTTCGACTGAAACGCCGACTGCATGGGCTGCGTCAGCGACCGCTCTTGTCCGGCGGATATTTTCTTCGAGAGGTAATTGTGAACCATCAAACATCACCGAACTGAATCCGGCGTGAATAGCGCGGTAAACAATGGCTTCGTCATAGCAATGATCGAGGTGAACTACTACAGGTACAGAGCTGGCCCGCGCCATGGGAAGCAGCATGCCTGCCATAGACTCCACACCAGCGAGATCCACCATGTCTTTGTTCACAGCGAGGATCACGGGTAGGTTCAGCTCCTCAGCGGCGGCGATAATCGCCCGCGCTTCTTCAATACCAAATACGTTACAACAAGGCACCGCGCCTTGGGACGACGCGGCTTCCGGCATAAGGTCGTTCAGGGTAACTAGCATCCTTGTCTCCGTTATTGCAGGGTCAATAGACCCAAAGCGTTACTTGAACTTGGCGACCATGTCCTTGATGCCGGGAATCGTATGTACCTGATACTCATGGTGAGGGTCGAAGTACTGCACGAGAGACTTACTCTTTTCACCGACAATGATGGTGAAGTAGTACATCTCATAACCCGGTGCAGCGACAGAAGGGTGATAGCCTTTGTCTATGGCGATGACGCTTCCGGTTCTGACGTGGTAGACAGGTCCGTAGTCGTCTTCGTGCTCATATAGGAATTGTGCCCCAAACCCGTGACCCGGATTGAATCGGAACTGGTACACCTCTTCGTAACGCGTTTCTTGCGGCGGCCGTTCTTCATCATGTTTGTGGGGAGGAAATCCTGACCAACCTCCTGCGCCGACAGTAAACAGTTCGCTGACGAGCAATCTTCCGCGCTGGTCTGCGTTTTTCTGTCCGAGGATGTGTTTGATTTTTCTGTGTGTTTTGGTGTCATCGCTGCCGTATTGCACTTTGTCTGTGTCTTCGGGCTGGATGGCGAATGGGGTGAGTTTCTCGCTGTTTTCTTCCGGCTCATAACGTCCTCCGGCAATCAGTACATCTGCGACCTCTGAAATACATGACACTGTCACGTTTGAACCGACAGGAACGTACACAGCAGCAGGGTCGCCTTCCCAGACGGAAGCGCGTTTACCTATGTTCTCAAAGGTTTCACCATCAACCGTAATGTTGCAGGTGCCGCCTGCCAGCACAACGGCAGATTCATAACCCTCAAGCATGTAACTATAAGACTCACTATTCGTGAGTTTCACTGGGTTGAAGTAACACAGTGGTGTCGTATCGTCATTAACGTTGATAACGGGTTCATTGCGGTTATCAAACGGTGGAATATGTTTTCCCATCTTGTACTCCTTAATCCTTCCCTGATTCTGATGCTCAGTCTGTGGTAAATGTGTAACCACGGTTGCACATAAATTCCCGCAGCGGTGCAAGCGAAGACATCGCATCTGCGCAGGTGTCGCCTGTGACATTAATGGCAGCATTGGCTGCCCCCATGGCCACGGCGTCTTGTAAACAATATTGATTTAGCAGACCAAAAAGCAGGCCGGCAGCAAAAGCGTCACCGGCACCGTAAGGTTTGCGCGCTTCCACTTTGAATATAGGTTGAGACAGGCTGGCGAGATTGTTATCGCTATCTAACCCAAAGACATCACACCCTTCAGCGCCACCTTTTACGATGACCAGCTCTGCACTGCCACTTAACAGCTCTGATGCTGCACTGACATGGCTGTCTTCAACGTCATGCGGAATGCCCATTACCTCGAACTCTTCGCGATTACCAATCACCACGTCGCAGAAAGAAGCGGCAAGACGGTAGAAGTGAGGAGGATCCTCAGGAAAGGCCCACGAGTAAGGGCGGTAATCCAAGTCCAGTACGACTAAGGTGCCTGACAGTTGTGCCATTTGCATGGCACAGAAGGTCGCTTCCCGTGAAGGGCTGGTGGACAGCGCGGTACCTGAAACAAACAGACATCGGGCGTTGCTGAGGTAGCTGCTGTCTATGTGTTCAACACAGAGCGCAAGGTCAGCCGCGTTATTACGGTAAATCACCACTTCGGGTTCTGGACGCAACTCTGCCACAGCAAGGCTGGTGCGGTATTCACCCGTGAGCGTTGCCACACCATCCAGATTAATCCCTTTCCCTTCCATGTAAGTGCGAACATAACGTCCCTGAGCATCATCTGTCAGACAGGAAATAAAGCCTGCTTTGGCGCCAAGTTCCGCAAGACCAATCGCTACATTCGCAGGTGATCCGCCGACGCATTTTTTGAAGCTTGATTCAACGTTGAAGTCTGCACCGTCCGTATTGCCATAAAAATCGACCCCAGCGCGGCCCAGACAAACCACGTCTATCGGACGGTCCCTGTTGGCCTGCCAATCTGAAAGGTGAATGGAATCAGTCATAGTCCACCCAAACGGCACCGTTATCGGCCGATTTCACACAGGCATTCACCATCTTCACGCCATCGATACCGCCGTCGATATCTGGGTACCAATGACTTTCAAGGAAGGCTTTGTCATCGCGGTTGTAGGCATCAATCGCGAGTGCGTAGCGGTGATAAAGGTTTGCCCAGGACTCGAAGAAACCTTCAGCATGACCACCGCCTTGACGATTGGCTGAAACGCCAGGATCGTCGTTGTGCAGATAGCCCATACCACGCTCAAGAATACGGACAGGTTCTCCCTGAACTTCATATCGAAGCTGGTTTGGATATTCATCCCACCATTCGAGGCTGGCTTTTTCGCCAACAATGCGGACTTTCTGCTGATGCATTGAGCCGCTGTTGATGGCGCTCGCCCAGAGTGTACCGACCGCTCCACCTTCAAACTGGAACACCACATGAGCGTTGTCTTCCAATGGCGCGCGGGATTCGATAAAGCTCTGGCGTGAACACATCAGGGACTTCACTTTCAGCCCCGTGATCATGCCGGCCATGTAAAACGGATGCGTGCCGCAATCGCCAATAATGAAACTTGGTCCGGACACCTCTGGGTTCATGCGCCATTTTGCGCCCGGGCTGTTTTTCTCAATCTCGGTGTTGTGGAAACCGTGGGCGAAAGACATCTGAATAACACGCACGGCGCCGATGTCACCGCGACGTACCATTTCGCGCGCCTGATGCACCATCTGGAATCCGGTGTAGCCGTACATCACCGCCAGCATCTTGTTTTGCTTTTCTGCCAAGGCTTTCAGTTCAAGTGCATCTTCAACGTGAATGGTGGCGGGCTTTTCACAAATGACGTGCAAACCTGCTTCCAGCGCCGCTTTGGCAATTTCATAGTGGGTAGAGTTCGGCGTGGCGATAGAAACAGCTTGAATCCCATCTTCACGCTTGGCTTCTTCTGCAAACAGGGTTTTGTAGTCGGGATAGCAGCGCTCGGGAACAAGACCCAGCTTGGTCCCGAAGTCGCGTCCACGTTCTGCATCCAAATCCAGTGCTGCTGCAACAAAGGTAAACAGACGGTCACGCTGGGCAGCAGCGCGGTGCGAGTAACCAATCTCACTGCCGCGGCCGCCGCCAACCATTCCCCAACGGATCGGTGCATCTAGCTGGAATTCTTCGTTAAACATGCGTGTTCTCCTTGTTGTTATTACACGCCACGACGCTGATTAACACGTCCCTGTTCCCAGTTATCCCGGGCTTCGATGATATTTGGATCGTCAGAGACTTCTGACAGACCGACTTCCCACCAGGCATCACAAGACGACCACTTGGTATCGTCGATGTCGACGACCAATACATAGGTGCGATCTGCGGCTTTGGCACGTTCGAAAGCGGCATCAAAGTCGCCCAAGCTGGTGACTTTCTCTGCATGTGCGCCCAAGCCTTTTGCATGACTGACAAAATCTACGCGCGGCAGGTCGTAATCACGCTCTGTGGTGCAGTCTTCCAACTGGTTGTTGAAAGCGGTGTTACCTGTGTTGGTTTGCAGCTTGCGGATCACTGCGAAACCGCCGTTATCACAAACCACCACAATCATCTTGTGCCCGGTCAGTACAGAGCTGTAGATGTCGGAATTCATCATCAGATACGAACCATCACCGACCATCACAATAGATTCATGGTCTGGTCTGGCAATCTTGTTGCCCCAGCCGGCAGCGACTTCGTAGCCCATGCAGGAGAAACCGAATTCCACATCCAGCGAATACGGATAGGTCGCCTGCCAGTTCATGTTGATTTCGGCAGGTAAGCCGCCTGCGGCAGTGATAACGCGGTCGCCCTCATTGATGAGGCCGTTCACCTTACCAACGACCTGCGCGTATGAAGGCAAGGTTGTCTCCGCAAATGCCGTGCGGCCGTTGACGATATCTGTCCACGCTGCTTTTTCAGCCTTACCTTTTTCAACCCATGCAGCATCCGTCGTCCAATCACCCAGCTTGGCATCAAGCGGCTCAATGGTGTCTTTTGCGTCTGCGATAATGGATTGCGCCATGTGCTTGTTAGCATCAAAACGGCCAGCGTTAATGCTGATAAGTTTCATGCCTGGGTCTCGGAACAGTGTCCATGAACCTGTGGTGAAGTCCTGTAAACGGGTACCAATGGCGAGCACTAAATCCGCGTCATTACACATGTGGTTGGCACTGTCTGATCCCGTTGTGCCAATCGGGCCGCAATTCAGTGGATGATCGTCTGGCAACAAGGTACGGCCTGCGATGGTTTCCACTACCGGGATTTGGTGTTTCTCGGCAAAGCGAATCAAGGCGTCACGTGCACCGGAATAGAACACGCCGCCGCCAGCAATGATCAGCGGCTTCTTGGCAGTTTTCAGTGCTTCAACGGCTGCGTCTAAATCCACTTCTTCTGGCTGTGGACGACGGATACGGTGAACTTTGGGTTCGAAGAAGCTTTCAGGGAAATCCCATGCTTGACCTTGCACATCTTGCGGAAGGGCAATCATCGCGGGGCCACAGTCGGCGGGGTCTAGCATGGTCGCAATCGCTTGAGGCAATGCGACAGTCAGTTGCGACGGCGCATTGATGCGATCCCAGAAGCGGGTAACGGATTTGAAGGCGTCATTCACAGTCAGTGAAGGATTAGCAAAGTGTTCCGTTTGCTGAAGCACTGGGTCAGGTAAGCGGGACTGGAATGTATCGCCGCAAAGCAAAAGCAAGGGCAGTCGGTTGGTGTGTGCAACGCCTGCCGCTGTCACCATGTTTGCTGCGCCAGGGCCTACAGACGAGGTGGCAATACCGATGCGCTGGCGCTTGTGAGCACGGGCATAGGCCACTGCAGCCAGCGCCATGGATTGCTCGTTTTGCCCCCGCCATGTAGGGAAGACAGACTGGTTTTCATACAGCTGTTGCCCCAGACAGGTCACGTTACCATGGCCAAATATCGCAAAGGCGCAGCCAAACAATGACTCAACCTTCCCATCAATCTCGATTTGCTGTGCGGCGAGGTAGCGCACCAACGCCTGAGCAGTAGTTAGCCTTATGGTTCCCATCCTTGCTATCTCCAATAATTTTCCTTGTTTGATGAAATAGTAGTCATGTAATGAAAATGTTTTCAAATGGTGAAAGCTAAAAAATCAGATTTAGCGCTCATTTTTCATTCTATAACACCAATCACCCGCAAAAAGCCCACTTTTGAGACGCTGTTTGGTTTGACAAAGTGAAATCATTACCATAAATGTTTAAAAAGTGTTAACGGAAAGTTTAATTATCGAAAGGGTAAATCGTTTGGCGTTTGAAACGGGTTTAGCCGCGGAGCGTTAAACAGGGATGGAACATTGAATCAAGGAGACATTGCCTTGGAACTGAAAATAGCCAACGCACCATGCTCATGGGGAATTGAGTTTGCTGACAACCCGGCAAACCCAACATGGCAAACCGTATTGGATGAGATTGCTGGTGCTGGGTACGGGGCAACTGAGCTGGGACCGTTGGGTTACCTGCCGACCGATAAAGCTGCACTCAACGAGGCATTGTCAGTACGTTCATTGGGTTTGATTGCGGGGACGTTGTTCGTGCATTTGCACAAGCCGGAAGAACGCGATGCGATTTTGGAGAAAACGCGAGTGACTTGCCAAATCCTGAAAGAGCAGGGCGCAGATTTTCTGGTGGTGATTGACCACGTTTCATCACCGCGCACCGATCAGGCGGGTCAGGTAGAAACGGCAACACGTCTGAATGATGAGCAGTGGGCGGAGATGATGGAAACGCTGCGTGGTGTTGGCACTGTGTGTGCGGAATATGGCATTACGCCAACGCTTCATGCCCATGCTGGCACTTACATTGAGTACCGCGACGAGCTGGATAAAGCCATGCGTGACCTGCCGCCAGAGCTGATGTCGTTGTGTGTGGATACCGGTCACTGCGTCTATGCAGGCATGGACCCGAGTGAAGTGCTCCGCACCTACAGAGATCGCGTTAAATACCTGCATTTCAAAGATATTAACGCCGACGTGCATGCGGTATCCGTCAAGGCTGGCACGGATTTCTATACTGCAATAGGGAATAACATTTTTTGTCCGTTAGGGCAGGGTTGTGTCGATTTCGACGAGGTAAGACAAACACTTATCGAGATCGACTTTAACGGTTGGGTCACGGTTGAGCAGGACACTGACCCGGCAGCGAAAAGCGATGCGAAAACTGATGCCGAAAAGAGCAGAGCTTTCATTGAGAAAGCAGTGATCGCGAAAGTTGCTTAAATGCAAGAAAGCTGCCATCCGGCAGCAAGGAGTCGGGCGAAAGCTCGAGTACAGCAAGGAATTTGGAGGCAAGTATGTCGGTAAAAGAAGCCGAATCAGGGACAGATTCAAAACCGCTCGCACCGGGAGATGAGCGGGTTCGCAAAGTTTCAACGCTCAATCGTATGTTATCCCGCCCGGAACTGGGTTCTGTATCCGGTGCCATTCTGGTATTCGCGTTCTTCGCACTCGTCGCCTGGGACTCAGGCATGTTCAACGCTGATGGTGTCGTCAACTGGACGGTGGTGTCAGCGCAGCTCGGTATTATCGCTGTCGGTGCATGTCTGCTGATGATCGCCGGCGAATTCGACCTTTCCATTGGCTCAATGATTGGCTTTGCCGGGATGATGATTGCTATCCCTGCCGTATATTGGGGTTGGCCAGTCTGGGCGGCAATCCTATTTGCCTTTGTTGGCGCGATGGCCGTGGGCTTTATCAATGGCTACATCGTGGTTCGCACCGGGCTCCCTTCTTTCATTGTTTCCCTCGCATTCCTCTTCATTCTGCGTGGTCTGACAATCGCTCTGTCGATTGCGCTGACCAACAAAACCATCATTTCTGGCGTAGGTAATCTGGCAGAAGGTGACTGGTTGGCTGCCATGTTTGGCGGCAAGATAGGGACAGGGCTCTTTAACTGGCTTGGTAGCGCAGGTTGGATTGAAACCTACTCCGACGGTACACCAGTGGTAACCGGTATTCCAATGGTCGTGGTGTGGTGGTTCTTGCTGACAGCGGTGTGTTCCTTCGTGCTGCTGCGTACCCGTTTCGGTAACTGGATTTTCGCTTCTGGTGGTGATGCCAACGCGGCGAAAAATGTGGGTGTACCGACTGACCGCGTGAAAATCCTGCTGTTCATGTTCACCGCATTCTGCGCAACGGTATTCGCCGCTTGTCAGGTGTTGGAGTTTGGCTCCGCGGCAGCTGACCGTGGTCTGTTGAAAGAATTCGAAGCCATTATCGCGGCGGTTATCGGTGGCGCACTGCTGACTGGTGGTTATGGCTCGGTCATTGGGGCTTTCTTCGGCGCATTGATTTTCGGTGTGGTGCAGATGGGTATCTTCTTTACAGGCGTGGATTCTGACTGGTTCCGCGTATTCCTCGGCGTGATGCTTCTTATCGCGGTGCTGTTTAACAACTTCATCCGCAAGAAAGTCACGAGCGCCCGCTAAAGGCGGATCAGGAAACGGAATTCAGGAGAAAGACAATGGCAGAGAACGACAATTTTATCCTCGAACTGAAAAAAGTAAGCCGTTACTTCGGTTCGGTGATTGCTCTGAAAGATATCGATATGCAGGTGAAGATGGGTGAGGTGCACTGTCTGTTGGGTGACAACGGTGCAGGTAAATCCACCCTGATTAAAACCCTGGCAGGCGTACACAAACCGTCAGAAGGTGAATTCCTGATGAACGGTAAGCCAACCACCTTCGAATCACCACGTGATGCGCTTGATGCGGGTATTGCGACGGTTTATCAAGACCTTGCGCTGGTTCCTTTAATGAGTGTTACCCGTAACTTCTTCATGGGTCGCGAGCTGACCAAGAAAATTGGCCCCTTTGAAGTGTTTGATACCAAAAATGCCAACGAAATTGCGAAGGAAGGTATGAAGGACATGGGGATCGACGTGCGTGACCCTGAGCACCCTATCGGCACTATGTCGGGCGGTGAGCGTCAGTGTCTGGCGATTGCGCGTGCCATTCACTTCGGTGCGAAAGTGCTGATCCTCGATGAGCCAACCGCAGCACTGGGTGTAAAGCAGTCTGCCAACGTGCTCAAAGTGGTGGCAAGGGCGCGCGGCAAAGGCCTTGCCGTGATCTTGATTACGCACAATGTTCACCATGCTTATCCCATCGCTGACCGTTTCACGCTGCTGAACCGCGGTAAGAGTCTGGGGACTTGGTTGAAGAAAGATGTTACCCGTGAAGAAATCCTCGAGATGATGGCTGGCGGACAAGAGCTGGAATCACTCGAAGCAGAATTGGCTGAATTCCAGCGGGCAGATGCTGCCACTGCGGATTAGGCTTTTAGTAAACGTGACGGGGCAGTTCGCTGCCCAACCCTTAGCTGTAACCGGGTGGGCAGCTGTACAGCTCGCCCCATGGATACAATAATTAATATAATTTGGAGACACCGGATGAATACCCTACTTAAATCTGTAGCAAAGAGAGCGTCCGTCCTTGTGTTAGCAATAGCAGCCAGTTTGGCCGCAATGCTGCCAGGTACTGCACTCGCTGATGGTGAGCGTTTTGTCCTGATCAGCCACGCACCGGACTCAGATTCTTGGTGGAACACCATCAAGAATGCGATTGGTACAGCGGGCGAACAGCTCAATGTAGAAGTGGAATACCGTAACCCTACTACCGGCGACTTGGCTGATATGGCTCGCATCATCGAGCAGGCTGTTGCTTCCAATCCTGACGGTATTATCACCACCATCGCGGACTATGAAGTGCTGAAAGGTCCACTGGAAAAAGCGAAGAAAAAAGGTATTCCTGTTGTCACCATCAACTCGGGTACTCACCAGCAAAGTGAAGACGTGGGTGCGATCCTCCACGTTGGACAACCAGAATATGATGCGGGTTATGGTGCAGGTAAACGCGCTAAAAAAGACGGTGTGAAAAGCTTTGTCTGTGTTAACCACTACATCACCAACCCAGCTTCTGTAGAGCGTTGTCAGGGTTTTGCTGATGCACTGGGTGTGGAGCTTGGCAGCCAGATGATCGATGTGGGCCAGGATCCAACAGGCATCGAGAAGAAAGTATCTGCTTACCTGCGTGCGAACCCAGATACTGAAGCCGTGCTGACACTGGGCCCAACATCTGCTCACCCAACCATTCGTGCGTTGGACAAGAGCCGTCAGCTGGGCAAAATCTACTTCGGTACCTTTGACTTGAGCGGCGAAATTGCTCAGGGCATCAAAGACGGTCACATCCAATGGGGGATCGACCAGCAGCCATTCCTGCAAGGTTATGTGCCTGTTATGGTGCTAACTCTTTACAACCGTTACGGTATCTCTCCATCTAACAACATCAACTCTGGTCCAGGTTTCGTGACTAAAGAGAACGTTGAGTTGGTAGAAAAACTGGCTGGCGAATATCGCTAACCATGAAAAGCGCCCGGCAACCCTCCGCCGGGCGCGCTCTTTTCAGACTTTCTTCACTTGAAATTGTCTGAACCTGACCAGCACTTTTAGTCATTTCTAATGAAAAGGCGTCAGCCCAGCTTGTGCGGCTGAAAACATTTTCATTATTATGGTGTTGCGCCTGGGGCTCTATAGCTGAGGGCGAGGGAACGACATGGTAAGCAGGAAAGCGTATGACGAAAGAAACCAATGTTGCCGTTGCAGCAACACAGATTCAGAAAAAACGTAAAGTCACTGTCGTAGAAGTGGCTGAAGCGGCAGGTGTTTCTGTCTCTGCGGTCTCCCGCGCGTTTAATCCTGATGCGAGTATTTCCAGACCACTGCGAGAAAAAGTCTTTAAAGCGGCAGCGTCGTTAAACTACAAACCCAACCGCTTGGCGAGGGGGATTAAATCCCGCTCAAGTCTTGTCGGCATTTTGTTGACCGACTTCAACAATCCGTTTTATCTGCCCATTCTTTCCCGCTTTACCACTGAAATCCAAAAGCGTAACTGCCATAGCCTTCTTATCCACGTCGATGGTGACATGGATATTCAGGAAGCCGTCGAGCTGGTGATGGAATACAACGTAGACGGTCTTATCATCACGTCGGCATCGCTGCCGCAAGAGCTTGTTGATGCCTGCCATTCCCAGAATACACCAGCAGTTATTTTTGGTCGTGATTCGAGTGAAAACAGTGTCACTGTGGTGAGTTGTGACAATGTGCTGGCAGGCAATATGGCGGCAGATATGCTGCTCGATGCTGGCTACACCAAGCCCGCGTTTGTGGCAGGCCCCATCGGTACTTCTGCGACGATTGATCGCCAACGCGGTTTTATTAGCCGTTTGATGGAGCGTGGCTGCAACCAATGGCAAGTCGTGGAAGGCGGTGAGTTCAGCTACGACGCCGGCTACGATGCCACCTTACGTATCTTCCAACACACAGAAAAGCCAGACGCGCTGTTTTATGCTGATGACATCATGGCCTGTGGTGGGATGGATGCATTACGCTATGAACTCGGCTTGACCGTGCCAGAAGATATTGGTGTTGTTGGCGTCGATGATATTCGTCTTGCGAAAAGCCGCTCCTACAACCTTTCCACGATTCGTCAGCCGAATGAGCAGATGATCCAAAGCACCATTGATGCCTTGTTCGAACACATCGCTGATCCGCATTTGCCGCCACAATCTATTACCTTGCCATGCGAGGCGGTGGTGCGTGGTTCAACGCAAAAGACGCGCACTTGATATCGGTGTATACCCAAACAACCTGAAGATGCTCGCATTCAGAGGTCATCAATGCGTTCAATTCGAGGTAAATTTCGCGAGGAATAGTCGTTCTGTTTCCGTGGAATTTAACGAAGAAGTGGGCGCATTGAGGCCCTCCCTCCGGGCGAGTTGACTGACGTCGTGCTCGTTGTTGTTCCTTTTTGATGGAGGTGACTACACCTACAAAGGAACGCCGCGATCACAACGCCAGTCAAACTCGCTGAATCCTGCATCTTCAGGTTATTTGGGTATATACTCTGCGCAGTACCTAAAGTCGATAGACCCTAAAAGCATGAACCCTGCACTTCGTTATTTGGGTGGTTACCCAGAAAACCTTATTGAACAAGTTTCCCGCCTGATTGAAACCGGCAAACTCGGCGCGTGGCTGGAACAGCGCTACCCAAACAAACACAACATCAAGTCTGAAAAAGCGCTTTATGATTACGTGCAGGAGATAAAAAACCAATATCTCAAGAAGTCGTCGCCGATCAGCAAAGTGGCGTACGACGGCAAAATCCATGTCGTGAACAATGCACTTGGGCTTCACAGCTTTGTGTCACGGGCGCATGGCGGCAAGTTGAAAGCCAAGAATGAAATCCGCATAGCATCGATGTTCAAGGACGCGCCGGAGCCTTTCCTTCGTATGCTGGTGGTTCATGAGCTGGCTCACTTGAAAGAGAAAGACCACAATAAAGCCTTCTATCAGCTTTGTTGCCATATGGAGCCGGATTACCACCAGTTGGAATTTGATACGCGCCTTTATCTTATCCACCTGGAAACGGGGCAATAGAGCGTAGAGTCTCACCCAGCTAGAAGTCAGAAGTCGATGAAATGCTGTCTACGGTTTGGTTTTCTGCGTTGACTGTTTACTTCCTAACACTTTTTGATGACCATTCTCGAAAACAATAGCCCATAAATTACATGGGATTACATCTCCCACCTTTTGTTAAGTGCTGTATAGTAAATAAAAAACTTTATTTAAAGAATGGCAAAAATAAAGTCAAAAAGCCGGGGGCTCTCTGGCTATGTCAGTCGGCAAAAGGAGATGCGATGTCAGAAGATAATTTCACCTATTTCTTAAAACGGGCGTTGGTTCTGGGCTTGCCACTTGCTCTACAAAGTTTGTTATTTAGCAGTGGCGGTTTCATCGACAACCTAATGGTTAGCCAGTTGGGTACCGAAGAAGTTGCAGCTTCGGGTATTGGCGCTCGTGTATTTTGGTTTACGGGTATTTTCATTTGGGGAACAGGCACCGGTATGGGAGTGCTACTTGCCCAATACTGGGGAGCCAATGACGCAGAAGGATTGAGACGTAACTTTGCGCTGGGCGCATTAGTGGCGTCTTTGGCGTCGTTTTTGATTTTCATGTTCTGTTGGACATCACCGGAAGTGGTGCCAGCCATGTTTAAAGTGGAAGGTGAAACAGCCGCGCTCGCAACCGAATACCTTCAAATCATCAGTATTGCACTTCTGGTCGCAGGTCCTTCAATTGCGATGGATGCCGCGCTGCGCGCTTTAGGTAAAACCCAAACTACCTTCTACATGTCCTTCATTGAAATCGCGCTGAATATTGTACTGAGTTTCATCTTAATCTTCGGTCACTTTGGTTTGCCTGCGATGGGGTTAGCAGGAGCGGGATGGGGCACCGTGATCGCCCGTTTGTTCCGTGTGTTCATGTCTCTCCTGGTCATTATTTTCTACAACAAGGTGTTGATTCTCGGCTCCGCTGATTTCAGGTTCAGAAAATCCACTTTCCAGAAATATGTGAATGTGACTGCACCTGTGATTGTTGGCAGTCTTATCTGGAGTGGCGGCATCTTTACGTATCAATTGATCATGGGTCGTATCGGTGAAAATGAACTGGCAGCAATGGCAATCATTTCTCCTCTTGAAGCCATTACCTTATGTGTGGCCTCGGGTTTGTCAGGCGCGACGGCGATTATTGTGGGTAATGCCCTTGGTGCAAATAGGCTTGAAACCAGCGAGAAATACGCAAGGTATGCACTCAAAACAGCTGTGTTAACAGGACTGATGGCATCGGCTCTTATCCTGATGGCGCAAAGCTATATTTTGTCTCTATATACGCAGGTGAATGACGATGTGCTGGCATTGGTCTCACTTTGTTTCCCTGTTCTCGCTATCAGTGCCTTAGTCAGAAACATCAATATTACTTTGATTGTGGGCGTGCTCAGGGCAGGTGGTGATGCCAAATTTTGCATGAACATGGACGCAGTTTGCCAGTGGCTATGGGCAGTACCAATGACCGCCATCGCAGCGATGTGGTTGGAATTACCGCTACCGTATGTATTTTTGATGATGACATCTGAAGAAATCGTGAAGTTATATCCCACTATCAGACGCGTGTTTGGCAATAAATGGGTGAACAATCTGACTATTGAAAAAGCCACATAAAAACAGAGGTCTATCTATTAAAAAAGTACGATCTAAGCGATCGTACTTTTTAATTGTTTAAATGTAATTTCTAACATTCTATATAATGATAATTTGTTTTATATTTATGTCATGAATATTGAATTCCTAATAAAGCTTTCCGTAATTTATTCTAATTCACTAATATTTGGTATTCTTTTGCTCCAAAACATCCATCTTAAATCATCTTGTTATAATTTTTATCTCATGCTTAGGTTTGATATTTATATTAACCTTTGAACCCTTGTTTGCTCACCTATTTGAATGCGTATAAAACATTTACACCGTGGCTAACTTGTTATTTAGATGTCTCTAAAATGAATCAAAACACTGACTGTTTGATAAAACAGCATGGTGATGTTGATAGCGGCAACGATGACTGATTCCCACGGTGTGTGACTGGAACAACTGCATTTTGTATTTGCAACGCACAAGGATGTTTCCCTCAAATTCGTATTGTTGATCGACACATCTTTTGGGTTAGAGAAAGACCTTTCCTGACCATGTTCTTATGCCAAATAGCAGTAACCATGCCCCACTAACAAAAACAAAGATACACAAACATCCTTCAAATTAAGGCAATAGGTTATGAATAAGTTACTTAGCATGCTGAGATGGGTAGTAGGACTATCTATTGCGGTATCTATTAGCAGCGCAGTAAACGCAAACGAGTCTTCGGAGGGCACGCCAAAAGGTTGTATTGTCAGCTTGGAAACAGGTGCTGAATATTGTCTCCCGGTGGGACAGCGTTCAGGCTACTCACTACCAAGCTGGATCAAGTCCCATGAGGTTCGTGTCCAGGCGGAAGAAGGTGCAGCAGTGATGCTGTCTGATTGGGATAATCTCTCGTACAACCGACTGGCGGTATTCTCGGGTACTGTCACCAACAGCGAACTGACCAATGTTCGTGCGTACAATGGCCAGAACCTCGACTTCTCAGCACCACGCTCTATGCGCGTTGTGGCCAGCAATGACAAACTGGGCTGTATTGTTAGCCTCCAAACCGGTGAGCGCTACTGTCTGCCTGTGGGTAAGCGTTCAGGCTACTCACTCCCAAGCTGGATCAAATCTCACGAGGTTTATGTTCAGGCGTCTGAAGGGGCGGCTGTCATGCTGTCAGACTGGGATAACCTTTCCTATAACCGTTTAGCGGTATTCCCAGGTACCGTTGAAAACCAGAAACTGACTAATGTCCGTGCTTACAACGGCCAGAACTTAGATTTCTCAGCACCACGCTCGATGCGTGTTGTGGCTAGCAACGAGAAACTGGGCTGTATCGTGAGCCTAGAAACCGGCGAGAGATACTGTCTGCCAGTGGGGCAGCGTTCAGGCTACTCACTGCCAAGCTGGATTCGAGCGCATGAAGTGCGTGTTGAACCATCAGAAGGCACAGCAGTGATGCTGTCAGATTGGGACAACCTTTCTTACAACCGTTTAGGCGTTTTCAACTGTGTGACGCCGAACAGCCAACTGGAAAATGTACGTGCGCGAAACGGCCAGAATCTGGATTTCTCAGCTCCACGTTCAATGCGTGTTTTGGAAGGTACCACAGCGTCTGACCAAATAATTAATGGTACGTCGGGTGACGATGTTCTTCATGGCTGTTCAGGCAATGACACCATTACTGGCTTCAAAGGCAACGACACCATTTACGGTGGTGCAGGTAACGACACTATCAATGGCAGTGCTGGCGACGATGTACTTTACGGCGGTTCGGGTAATGACACCCTGTACGGTGCGGGTGGCAATGATTCATTGTTTGGCGACGAAGGAAACGACGTCCTGCACGCGGGCTATGACGATGACATTGTCATGAATGGCGGAACGGGCCTTGATATCTACATCGGTAGTGAAGGTAACGACACCATGTTCTTTGATCAGGAAGATTTTTCTGATGTGAACTTCCTTACTGAGAACGGAAACATCTACAACGGTGATCGTGGCTTTGACCAACTGATTGTTACTGGTGATGCAAACGTAGACCTCACTGGTGTTTCATATGGTATCACCTCTGGTCCTAAACCTATTGCTCAGGTTGAAGCAGTGATTGGCGCTGAAGGAAACCAGGCGGTGACCGTCAATGCGTTTGCAATCCATGCTCAGTCTGATGGCTTTCAGTCTGCTTCTCTGACTGATCCGGGCGATTGGAACGGCTTTGTTGCTCATCTTGGTGCGGGTAACGACACACTGAATGTTGACGCTGGTATCTGGAGTTACGATGCAAATGCATCAGCGTCTGTTGCCATTTCCAATGAGATGATTGAGTTCATGGGTTTGAGCTTCGCGCAGGTGACAGAGCTGCGTGCTTATGTTTTCACCTATGCGGACGAGAAAATCACTATCTGGACGGATGCTGAGATCGTTAAATCTATCGGTAACAACATCTAATTCAGAGCCTTAGTAATGATAGCCCGGTACTTGATTGTGCCGGGCTTTCTCATCTTTTGAATATCGTTTCTGTCGTTGCATATATGATTTGGCGAATTTTTGGCTAATTCTTGGAGCAATTGCTCTCTTTTGTTTAAAACGCGTCAGAAAATTTCCAGTGATGTTGCTACTGAACCCCGCTCTAGTTCCTCGATTAGGTGAAAACTCATACTTAACTCATCACTGTTTAAATAAGGTCTAATCGCGCTTACTGAGATTAGCGTGATCTTGCTCCAAAACCATTGTTCTTGAGTGTCTTGTCATTAAAACTCTTGTCACACCAAGCGCTGAATGAATGTTAGCAATCTCATATATAAGCAAAGACTTGTAAACGAGAAATTGCGTTAGGAAGACGAGTGGTAGATTCCCACAGCTTCATCGGCGTTTTTCAAACAAATAAGATGAGGACAAAGGTATGGCAGAGATCAACGGAACGACTAACGCAGATTTTTGTATGGTGATGAGAATAATCAAAATCTGTTGATGAATGGTGACTTCGAAGATTGGGGTAACGATTCATCCGATCAGTGGGGTCTGTTCCAGGATCACCAAGTTGCAGGCTGGTACACGCCGGGCAGCATGAAAATCGAACTTCAACAAGGTGACTTTGGCGGAACGCCAGCTAACTCATCTTCTAACACTGTGCTTGAACTGGATTCAACAGGTAATACCTGGGTTCAGCAAGACGTAGACGTAAGCAGTCTGACAGCGTCTGGCGATGCTTCTTTGTCTCTCTCTTTTGATTACGCAAACCGCTATAAAGGCGACAACCACTCGACCAGCCAGTTCGAAGTAAAAGTGATGGACGACGACGGTAACGTTCTTTACAGCAAATACTTCGACAATACCCAGTCAAACGAAAGCTACCACAACTTTGAAGTCGACTTCTCAGTACCAGCAGGCACCTCAGGTGTGACACTGCGTTTCGAAGGTAAAGGTCAGTCTGATAGCTACGGCGCGCTAATCGATAACGTGTCTCTGACCAATAATGCCAATGGCAGCCTGAACGACAAGATCAACGGTTTCGAAGGCAATGACTACATTGATGGCGGTCAGGGCAACGACACCCTTTACGGCGGCGAAGGTAACGACACCATCAAAGGCGGTGAAGGCGACGATACCATTTACGGTAACAAAGGCTTTGGCGCAGGCGAGCGTGAGCTGATGGTCAATGGTGGCTTCGAGCTTACTTACGGCGACAACGTTTCCAACCAGTGGGGATTGTTCCACGATCATCAAGTAACAGGTTGGTACACGCCGGGCACTAACAAAATCGAACTGCAACAGGGCACGTTTGGTGGCACACCACAGAATGATGTGACCAACACCGTTCTGGAGCTAGACAGCCATCGCAACACTTGGGTTCAACAAGATGTGAACGTGTCAGGCTTGGCAGCAGATGGCGACGTAGTTCTGGATCTGTCGTTTGACTACGCAAACCGTTACCGCGGCAGCGACACTTCAACTAGCCAGTTCGAAGTGAAAGTGTTCGACAGTTCAGGCAACGTGCTTTACTCCAAGTACTTCGCTAACACCCAGGCAAACGACCACTATGAGTCATTCTCTTCTGATGTGGTTCTGCCACAAGGTGTTGACTACATCACAGTTCGCTTCGAAGCAGAAGGCCGTTCAGACAGCTACGGTGCGTTGATCGACAACGTTTCCCTGAAGCAAAAAGTGAACGTAGAAGACGACAACGACACCATCTACGGTGGTGCGGGTAACGACACTATTTACGGCGAGCACGGTGACGACGAAATCCACGGTGGCGAAGGTGACGACACCATCTACGGTGGTTCCGAGGCGAGCAAAACTTTCGACCTCGAGAATGTCGACGGCGCAACCGTTTACAACCTGCAAGGCGAAGACACTGTCACTATCTCTGTCAGCGACTTTACTCACAGTGCAGCGTACAACAACAGCATTGGTTACTACGTGGTTGACGCGAACGGTAACATTCTCCGCGCAGAAGTTATCGCAGATAACGTGAAAAACGTGTCTGAACTGAGCGTTGATATCGATGTATCAGGCGGTGTGTCTTTCGGCATGTTCCTGATTCCAAATGGTGACCGCAAAGGCTTCGACGTTGGATCTGTTGACCTGAATCTTTCAGGTTCCAGCTCAACCATCACGCAAGGTTCCTCTAGCTCAGTCGTTTACGTCTCTAATGCGGCAGAAAACGGCGATGGCAAAGACCACGAGAAAGTAGATGGTGATACATCTAAGTGGGAAGACCTTTGGAACCTGGGTGACAAAGACTTCAACGACACTACATTCACCATCACTGTTGAGCAGCAGAAGCTTTACTCTGACAACGACACCATCTACGGCGGTGACGGTAACGATTTCATCCGTTCTGGCGACGGTAACGATGTTGTTCACGGTGATGCGGGTAACGACGACATCAATGGTGGTGAAGGCAACGACGTTATTTACGGCGGTGAAGGTAACGACACCCTGTTAGGTGGTAACGGCGACGACATCATCTACGGTGGCAAAGGCGACGACATCCTGCGCGGCGGTAATGGTAGCGATGAGCTTTACGGTGGTGAAGGTAATGACTACCTGCAAGCTGGCTACGATGACGACTACGTGTTGGACGGTGGCGCAGGCCTTGATATCTACATTGGTAGTGAAGGTAATGACACCATGTACTTCGATCAGGAAGACTTCTCCGATGTCGATTTCCTGACCGAGAACGGCAACATTTACAACGGTAACCGTGGTTTCGACCAACTCATCGTAACGGGTGACGCGAACGTTGACTTAACTGGGAAGTCTTACGGCATCACGTCCGGTCCTAAGCCGATTACTCAGGTAGAGGCGGTAGTGGCTGATGAAGGTGACCAGACTGTTACAGCGAATGCATTTGCTATCCGTGCACAGTCTGACCCGTTCCAGTCAGAGTCTCTGACTGACCCGGGCGATTGGGATGGTTTTGTGGCATACCTGGGCGCAGGTGATGACACCTTTAACCTGGAAGCGGCAGGCTGGACTTATGATTCAGACGCTGCACCAACAGCAGAACTGTCTGCAGACATGATTGCTTACATGGGTCTGACGAATACCCAGGTTGGCGAGCTGGATGCATACGTGTTTGAGAACAGCTCAGGTTCAACGATCACTATCTGGACCGATGCTGAACACTTCACGCAAGACGGTAACGATATTTTTTAAGAGACGCTCATCTCTATTTGTTCAGCCCGGCATTTGCCGGGCTTTTTTTATTCCGAAAGCTTGTCACGACTGAATTCAGGCAGGTAACCAAAGAAAGGATGGTGCTGTTCTTCCTATATCCAAAACTAGCTGTGTTAACTATCTGGACACGCTGCCGAGAGGCTGTATGAAACTAGTCCTTTTATAATCTGACTAATGGCACTTCATTCATTGTGCCTTTCAACCTTATTAATTCCGCTCGCTGACTATATTCTGAATCTGCAATAGATCCGTTGTTTGAGCCTGTCTTATCAATAAAACTGTTGTCACAGCAAGCGCTGACAGATGTTAGTTATCTCGAATATGAGCACTCTCTAATTATCAATGATTGCTCAACTGATTTCATAGCATCATTTGTAGGCGTAACCCCAATAGATGACGAGGACAGCGGTAATGGCAGACATTAACGGAACTTCAGGCGCAGATACACTGTACGGCGATATCGGTAGCGGCAGCAGCGATCAGAAAACCGGTGCAGTATTTGTTATGGGCGCCGATTTCAACATGGACAGTGGCAATTTCCACACTTGGTCTTTCCCACCTAAGTTGAGCTTTACCGGTTCCACGTCAACCGTGACTTACAATGATGACGATGGTCAGCTGAACGGTGATGACCGTTGGAATGAGTTCTCTGACGACAAATCCCAGACTGTTTCAATTGATGGTCAGGAATACTCTGCAAACGTTGATTACAGCCTCAAGTACTGTGACAGCGACGGCAATGTTTACACCTTCGCGATTGTTGATGTGGATTCAGACGGTAACGGTCACCACTATTGCAACATTGGCGAAAACGGCAAAATCCTGATCCAAATCGATGGCCCAGAGATCACCAGCAGCACTGACCTGACCTTGGTACCTAACTCTTACCAGAACGTCAGCAGCCTGAATTACGACGATATTACTGAGCCACAAACTGTCAACCCAGCTGATCTTGATGACACCATCACAGCGGGCAATGGCGACGACACCGTATATGGTCTGAAAGGTAACGACCACATCTCTGGCGAAAACGGCAACGATAAGTTGTTTGGCGGTGACGGTGACGACATCATCTACGGCAACACAGCAACGCCAAACTTCAGCGAAGAACCAACCGTTACCGTGTTCCAGATGGGCAAAGACTTCAGCATGGACAGCGGTAACTTCCACACTTGGTCTTTCCCACCAAAGCTGGCGTTTGATGGCACCACCACGAAAGTCACTTTCCAAGACGATGATGGTGTACTTAACGGCGACAACTACTGCAACGAGTTCTCAGACGACAAATCGCAGACCGTGACTATCGACGGTAAGACGTATCCAGTGAACCTGGATTACTCGCTGAAATACTGTGATTCAGACGGCAATGTATACACCTTTGCGATCATTGATGTGGATCTGGATGGCAATGGCCACCACTACCACAACCTGAACGAGAACGGTAACCTGCTGCTTCAAATTGACGGCCCGGAAATCACCGACGCGACGGATTTATCTCTGGTTCCGCATTCTTATCAGAACGTGAACTCTTTGGACTACGACGACATCGCGACTGCGAAAACCATCAAGTATAACGACAATGATTACATCGATGGCGGTGCAGGTAACGACACCATCTACGGTCAGTGGGGCGATGACGAGATCCACGGCGGTTCAGGTGATGACATCATCTATGGTGGTCAAATCGCGACTGAAACCATCGAAACTGACCCGACAGCGAAAGTGTTCGTGATGGGTGATGACTTCTCAATGCCTTCTGGCGGTGAATTCCACACTTGGTGTTTCCCATCAAAACTGGCGTTTGATGGCGGCATGACAGAAGTGACTTTCCAGGATGACGATGGCGTGCTCCACGGTGACAACTACTGTAATGAGTACTCTGACGACAAAACCCAAACTGTGACCATTGGTAACAACACCTACGCGGTGAACCTGGATTACACCCTGAAGTACACCGACGGTACTAACGTTTACAAGTTCGCGATCATCGACGTGGACCTGGATGGCAACAAGCACCACTACTGGAACCTTGAAGAAAACGGCAAGATCCTGCTGCAAATCGAAGGTCCGGAGATCACATCAGCAACTGACCTGACTTTGGTTCCTCACTCTTATGAGAACCTGAGAGAGATTGATTACACCGATTTCGCTGAAACCACGAAAGAAGTGACAGTAAGCGACAAAGACACCATTCACGGTGGTGAAGGTGATGACTTCATTCGCTCTGGTGACGACGACGACCTGGTTTACGGTGATGAAGGTAATGACAACATCAACGGTGGCGAAGGTAACGACGTTATTTACGGCGGCGAAGGTAACGATACCATTCTGGGTGGTAACGGCGACGACATCCTTTACGGTGGTGAAGGTGATGACATTCTTCGCGGCGGTAACGGTAGCGACGAGCTATACGGTGGCGCGGGTGATGACTACCTGCAAGCAGGTTATGACGACGACTATGTGCTGGATGGCGGTACGGGTAAAGACCTTTACGTAGGTAGTGAAGGTAACGATACCATGTACTTCGATCAGGAAGACTTCTCTGACCTGAACTTCCTTCAAGAGAACGGCAACATCTACATCGGTGACCGTGGCTTTGACCAACTGATTGTGAACGGTGATGCAAACGTCGATATGACTGGTGAGTCATACGGCCTGAGCGCTGGCTTTAAGCCAATCGCGCAGGTAGAAGCTGTGATTGGTGACGAGGGTGACCAGACTGTGACCGCGAATGCGTTCGCTATCAAAGCACAATCTGACCCATTCCAGTCTGCTTCTTTGACTGACCCAGGCGATTGGGATGGTTTTGTGGCTTACCTGGGTGCGGGTGATGATACCTTCAACCTGGATGGCAATGGCTGGAAGCTGGATGCAGATGCAGCACCAACCGCAGAACTGTCAGCTGACATGATTGCATTCATGGGCCTGAACAATACACAAGTTGCCGAGTTGGATGCTTACGTATTCGAGACCAACTCAGGCTCAACCATCACAGTATGGACTGATGCGGAGCACTTTACTCTGAATGGTGACGACATCATCTAAAACAAACGACGAAATTGTCTAAGAATCCGGCCTCGTGCCGGATTTTGTTTTTGGTCATACTTAAGTCAGCCCTAATGTATGTCCGTATCTCATACTGTAAATAATCAATCATCAGGAAATAGACTGACTTTTGATTGATCATCCTTCGAAGGAATTGTCTCATTTTGTCTCGTCCGTGAATATTCTCCCTGAAACGCGCGTCCATCCCAGGCTCGATTTTTCGGTGCTTCTATTCTGAAAAACTCTTCCGCACCGGTTTTGCTGTTCAGCCCTATTTGGTCAGTGCGATATAAAAAAGCACAGAGGACAAAGGTATGGCAATTATTAATGGCACTAGCGGTGTCGATACGCTCTATGGCGACATAGAACAAAGCAATAATCTTCTTATCAATGGCGATTTTGAAGCTTGGGGTGATGATTCATCCAACACTTGGGGGCTGTTCGACGACAACCAGGTAGCGGGTTGGTACACACCGGGCACCAACAAAATCGAACTGCAACAGGGTACTTTCGGCGGTACACCGACGAACAGTGTGAGCAACACGGTTTTAGAACTCGACAGTCACACCAACACTTGGGTACAACAGGATGTCGATGTCACCACATTGACTGATTCTGGCGACGCAACACTCAACCTTTCTTTTGATTATGCCAACCGCTATCGCGGCTCGGACACATCAACCAGTCAGTTTGAAGTCAAGGTGTTGGATAACGAGGGCAACCTGCTTTACAGCCAGTTCTTCGATAACACCCAAGCGAATACCAGCTACGTGAACTTTGAAATCGACTTTTCGGTACCTGAAGGAACAACCGGTATTTCGCTGCGTTTTGAAGCCAAGGGTGCATCTGACAGCTATGGCGCATTGATTGACAACGTTGCGCTGACAACGTCTACCGTGGGTGATGTTAATGACACCATCAATGGCTATGAAGGCGATGACTT
Organism: Grimontia sedimenti; assembly: GCF_011045095.1. Taxonomy (GTDB): domain Bacteria; phylum Pseudomonadota; class Gammaproteobacteria; order Enterobacterales; family Vibrionaceae; genus Enterovibrio; species Enterovibrio sedimenti. Next base: position 512,688 of record NZ_JAALDL010000002.1, on the reverse strand, counting down.
TATCGATGGCCTGACGGGTAATGACACCCTCTACGGTGGCAACGGCAACGACGAAGTCTACGGCAGCGAAGGCGATGACGTTATCTATGGTAACGATGGCTTTGATGTTAATGGCACCCGTGAACTTCTTATCAACGGCGATTTTGAAGATTACGGTAACAACACCACCAATCACTGGAGCCTGTTGGACGATCATCAGGTTACGGGTTGGTACACACCGGGCAGCAACAAGATTGAGCTTCAGCAAGGCACTTTCGGCGGTACTCCACAGAATGACGTCACCAACACCGTACTGGAACTGGACAGCCACACCAACACTTGGGTGCAGCAGGATGTCGACATCACAGGTCTTGCCGAAAACGGTGATGCCACACTGTCGCTGTCTTTTGATTACGCTAATCGTTACCGCGGTTCTGATACTTCTACCAGTCAGTTTGAAGTGAAAGTTTTCGACCAACAGGGCAATGTCGTTTACTCCCAGTTTTTCGATAACACTCAAGCCAATGATCACTATGTGTCGTTTGCAACTGACGTGACCATCCCACAGGGCATGGATTTCATCAGCATCCGCTTTGAAGGCAAAGGAAAATCAGACACCTATGGTGCGCTGATTGACAATGTCTCCCTCAGACAAACACCAGACAGCGAGGGTGACGATGACATGCTGTTTGGCGGTGATGGTAACGACACTATTTGGGGCGAGCAGGGTGACGATTACATCGAAGGCAACGAAGGTAATGATGACATCCGTGGCGGTACCGGGAATGACACCATTCACGGCGGCGCCGGCAACGATGTGCTCTACGGAAATGCGGGTGATGACATCATCTACGGTGGTGACGGTGATGACCTCCTCAAAGGCGGTAGCGGCAGTGATGAGCTTTATGGTGGTGCAGGCAACGACATTCTGGAGTCTGGTTTCGATGAAGACTACCTCCTTGATGGCGGCACAGGTTTGGATATTTACCGCGGTAGTGAGGGTGATGACATCCTGCTTTTTGACGCAGAAGACTTCTCAGACATCAACTTCATTAACGCCAATGACAATGTTTACCTGGGCGACCGTGGCTTTGACCAGCTGATCATTGAAGGCGATGCCAATGTTGATTTCACTGGCGTCTCATATGGCGTGACCGCGGGTGGGGAAAATCCTATCGCGCAGGTGGAAGCCGCAATCGGTGATGAAGGGGACCAGTCAGTTTCTGTTAGCGCCTTCGCGATTCATGCGCAATCTGATCTTCCTCAGTCAACGACCTTTGTTGACCCAGGTGAGTGGAATGGATTTGTTGCTTATCTGGGCGAAGGCGATGACTCTTTCAACCTGGAGTCTGACGGTTGGGAATACAACGCTGCAGGTACACCATCAGCCACGCTTTCCGCAGAGATGATTTCCATTCTTGGTCTGAGCGGCGCTCAAGTTGGCGAACTGCAAGCATATGTGTTCGACCACGCGGTGCATGACACCATCACGATTTGGACTGATGCAGAAAATGTCTATCAAGACGGTGTAAGCATCATCTAAAGCATTAGCTCTCTAAAAAGCACTGAGCCCGGCAACCGCCGGGCTCAGTGCTTATTTATGCCCGCTGTTTTTCCTTCAACTGAGCGAGAGCAATCTCGAAGGTATCAGCATCCATATTTTCATCCAAAGCTCGGCAGAGTAGGGCTTCCATGGATTCAGGTGCCAGCCCGCCAATCGGGGGATCCGTGTCCAGATTGGTTGGAAAGGCGTAGCCATCTGCGGCGGCTGTGGCGATGGCGGCTTTTTCAGCCGACGACAGTGAGCCTTCTTGCCAGCGTGATTGAAGAGCGGGATAGAGCTTTCGACAAATTGCCGCAGAGTCGACGGTCTCCATCGGTTTAGCGAAAACCGACGATATTTGCAGCAGGTTAGCGCTTCGATGGAAATCATCCGTCACATTTGCGCCGGCTGCGTGGAACAGCGCCGGGTTGAAAAACACTGCATCGCCTTTTTCCAAGGGGACCTGAATGTAGTGAGATTCAAAAAAGTCCTGAAACGCTTTCTGGTGGTATGCAATGTATCCAAGCGGGTATTGCTGTGAGAAAGGCAATAGCTTGGTTGGGCCGCTTTCGAGAGGCATATCGGTATGCGCGACTGCACCTTGCAACGTCAGCATCGCCGACATCTGCTGAGCATGAAGCGGGTAACGAACTGTTTCTTCCGGCACCTGAAAGCCTAGATGGTAATCACGGTGCGAAACCTGTGCTTCACCGCCAGGGCGGACAATATTGACTTGCGCAGTCACCTGATAATGCGGGCCCAACCAGGCTTCACTGACACAAGTTAATAGCGGGTTTTTGTAGTAATCCACGAAGGTTTCCGGGTCAGCTTCGGCACTTTTCTGGAACACATTCCAGATGCGTCCATTAGCTTGCGGACCTGTTTTTCCAAAGTGGTCTCCTGCGCCAAATCCCCTCTCTGCTTCAAGGATTTTTTCGAACACTTTGCTCATTTCATCAATCACGGCAGTGTTGTCGTAGAAACGTTTATGGCAATCACACCTGGTCCGTATTGCAGTGCGTGGGCGATTTCGTCCTGAAAGGCACCTACGTTGTTACTGGCAGAGCGAATGGCATCACCATCGAAAACCACCACATTATGGATGACATCAGCGGCAAGCGGATAGTCAGCCTTGTTAACCTTTTGCGAAGCGCAAATTTTTGCGAAGGCTTCAATATCGCAGTTTGCTTTGCTGAAAAACGACAGGCGGGGAGGGGATTGCAAGTCCATAGCGTGACCTCTTTGGCTGATTCGTGTCATGACATTTATTGTTTCACTATAGCGCTAAAAATGAAATATAGATTTCACTTTGTTGAGAATTGAAAAATATGTTCTATTATTGGCAGACTAGATCTTCAAAGAATCAACGATCAGTCACGACAAGGAGCCGTTATGTCTGACCTGCTTTCCAAGCGAAACCTGCCCGACGAAAAAGGGCGCTACCAGAACATCACCCCCGCCTCTGCAGGCTGGAAATACGTAGGCTTTCAGGCTTACCAACTCGAACCTAATCAAACGCTCACTTTTAAAGCCAGCAGCGATGAAGAGATTTGTCTGGTGCTGGTGGGCGGCAAGGCCACTGCTACGCTGGCGGGCGGATCACTGGGGGAGATTGGCGACCGTTCAGGGCCGTTTGAAAAGAAAAAACCGTACTCGCTGTATATCACTGCGGGTGACGCTGCTGAACTGACTGCCACCACGGATGTTGAGCTTGCAGTATGTCGCGCTCCGGGCAAAGGCACCTTTCCTTCTCGCCTTATCAGTCCTGAACAAGTTGGCGCAGAAGCGAGAGGAAACGGCAATAACAAACGCTATGTACACAACATTCTCCCAGACAACGAGAACGCAGACAGCCTGCTGGTGGTGGAAGTCTATACTGACGAAGGCTGCACCAGCTCATACCCCAGCCACAAACATGACAGGGACGCACCGCCGGAAGAAACACACCTTGAGGAAACCTATTACCACAGACTGAATCCGTCTCAGGGCTTCTGCATTCAGCGGGTTTATACCGATGAGCGTGACCTCGATGAATGCATGGCTGTTTACGACGGCGATGTGGTCATGGTTCCCCGCGGCTACCACCCTGTGGCGACCATAGCGGGTTATGACAGCTATTACTTGAATGTGATGGCGGGGCCAGTAAGAAAATGGTTGTTCACCTGGGAAGAAGACCATGCGTGGGTGAACAGTCCGGAATATGCCAACAAACACAACAATCAAAAATAGCAGTAGCAAAAGGAGAGGCCATGTTTAATATCGCGTTATTCGGCTGTGGGCGGATAGGGAAAGTCCACGCAGTGAATATAGACGCTCACCCGCTGACTCAGATCAAAGCGGTGATAGACCCTTATCATGAAGGCGCTGCCAAACTCGCAGATGAATATGATGCCGAGGTGATGACGACCGAAGAAGCCATGGCAGATCCGGATATTCATGCCGTGGTGATTTGTTCCGCGACAGATACCCATGCGGATTTGATTGAGCAAGCTGCGCGAGCGGGCAAAGCGATTTTCTGTGAAAAGCCAATCGACCTGAGCTTGGAGCGAGTCAGAGGATGCCTGAATGTCGTGAATGAAAATAATGCCAAGTTACTCGTTGGTTTTAACCGTCGCTACGACCCTCAATTCCGTACCCTGAAAGATTTGTTTGAATCCGGCGCAATTGGTAAAGCCGAAACCTTGGTGATCACGTCCCGCGACCCATCGCCACCACCTGCTGAATACGTGAAAGTATCCGGCGGCATTTTCCGCGACATGTCGATTCATGATTTGGATATGGCACGTTTCATCATGGGTGAAGATCCGGTTTCAGTATCAGCGCACGGCTCATGCTTGGTAGACCCTGCGATTGGTGAAGCTGGCGATATCGACAGTGCTGTTGTGGTCATGCATTTCGAATCCGGTGCGATGGCGACCATCATCAACAGCCGTCGTTCTGGCTATGGCTACGATCAACGTATCGAACTGCATGGCAGCAAAGGCATGTTAAAAGCTGGCAATGTCCGCGAGCATCAGGTTGAACATTGGGGCGATGAAAGCTGTGCTGCGGCTAAGCCTCAGTACTTCTTCCTGGAAAGGTACAAAGAGGCTTACATTGCCGAGTGGCAGCATTTTGTTGATGTATTGGAAGGCAAAGCAGAGCCGCAATGTACTGGCGTGGATGGTGAATTGGCGCTGTACCTCGCGGAGTGCGCACTGGAATCGCTGGAAATGCACCAAACGGTGAAAGTGAATTAATCCCCCTGAAAAGAGAGGGCGTAGTCTCATGATTGCGTCCTCTTTTTTTTGCGCGAATCGCAATTTGTATGTATAAATATACAGTATTGGTATTCACACAAAATACGGGGAAGACATGGAACGTTGCAGCTGGGCGAATGTAAGCGAACTGGATCAGAAATATCACGACGAAGAGTGGGGTGTGCCTGTTCATGATGATCAGCAACTGTTCGAAATGCTGATTTTGGAAGGCGCGCAAGCAGGATTAAGTTGGACCACCATTCTCAAAAAGCGTGAAGGTTACCGTGAAGCCTTTGATAAATTCCACATCGAAACCGTAGCAGCTTATGACGAAAAGAAAATCGCCGAGCTGTTGGAAAACCCAGCTATCGTCCGTAACAAACTCAAAGTGAATGGCACTGTGATTAACGCCAAGTTGGTGTTGGAAATCCAGAAAGAGTTTGGCAGTTTCAATGAGTACATCTGGCAGTTTGTGGGTGGGAAACCCATCATCAATCATTGGGAAACCTTAGCCGATGTCCCAACGTCCACACCTGAATCTGACGCCATGAGTAAGACGCTGAAAAAGAAAGGCTTTAAATTTGTGGGTACCACGATTTGCTATGCCTACATGCAAGCGACAGGTATGGTCAACGATCACCTGACAAGCTGTTTCCGCTATGGGGTGGATGTCGGCGAATAAGATCGATAAAAAACAAATGAAAAGCTGGCATCTCTGCCAGCTTTTCTGTTTTAGCTCTTCTTGTTGATCCTCACCACCGCATAAACTACCAGAATCATCCCTAGGCCGTGCCAGATGGTGAATGCTTCATCAAGCAGAGTAATTGCAAAATTGCGGTCACTGCGGGGCCAATATTGCTGGTCAGGCTCAGCACAGAAGGGGTTAACCTTGCCATGGCCGCAGCGACAAAGTACGAAGGCAACACCGTACAGAAAAAACCCAGCACGACGCCCAGCGCAATAAGCTCATTCGACATATCACTGAATTGCGCCCCTTTTACCTGATACTGAGCCATGATCACCAGACCCGCACTGCCCATACCAATACTGGTGAAAAGTTGGGAACCCATCTGGCCAATCACTTTTTTGCTCAACACCAGATAAACAGCAAAGGCCAAGGCTGCTGCAATGGCCATCACACTGCCAAGCCAAACCTGTGAACCAAATGAGCTGAAATCATGCAGCACAATCATGGCAACGCCGACATAACCAATGGCAATGGAGAGAAACGTGCCTTTTCGCGGTGTTTCTTTCATAAAGACCCAGCTGATGATCACCACAAAGGATGGAAACAGGAAGATCAACAAGCGTTCCAATTGAGCTGAAATAAACTCCAGCGCCATGATGTCCAGCAATGCTGCGAAGTAGTAGCCAAGTACACCGACAAGTGCAGCTTTCCAGCCAAATTGTCGAACTTTGCAGCGTTCACTGGCATTACGGCATAGCCAGAGCAGGATGAGGAAGTAAATTGGAAGGGAAGACGCCGCACGAAGACTCATGATTGTAGTGGCATCACCACCCATTGTGTACGCGAGCTTGATAAGCACAGGCTTGATAGAGAAAAGCACCGTGCCAATTAAGGCGTAAATGATACCGGTTCGGTAATCGGAGGAGTCTTGCGTACTGACAGACGCGTCATTCATTGTTCACTTCCTTGATATGGGTTTGTTGTTTTAATCAAGGCTGTGAGAGGGCGACATCCGGCTGTTCTACTCACAGCCGGAAACGAGTCACTCTACCGACTGAAGGGCATAAGAAGAAGTAGCCAGAGTGGTAGAGATTGGAAAACCATAAGTGACTCTTTTTGGTGATGAATTTTTAAACTACAGAAATAGAGACGAGTGGGCAAGGGAATTTTTGGATTGGTTTTGAATGCAGAGTGAACAAATTCTCCCGATTGGGTCGCAAACTAGAAATGCCAATCCGCTGAGTCTATACGAAGGCGTGATACGTTCCCGTATGCGAATTCAAGCCACCAAATCCCGAACCTTTCTCGTAGCCCCTTCTTCCAAAACCTGCTGCTTTAGCACGTCTTTGTACAGATTAAACATGTACGCCTGACCCGCACGAATACCCATGCCATAGCCTTCATCGAGCTTGGATTTCTTCATGGTAAAGCGACCAACCGGGAAGGTGTCTGGTGGTGCAATCACATTCACCACGCAATCCTTTGGCGGATTCTTAATAAACGCCAGCGAGGCGTTATAACGCTCGGCACGTTTACGCATCGCATCTGCAACGTGAGGGTATTTCTTCAGCAGTTGATCCATCAGCTTTGGCATTTTCATCGGAGACATTTCATAGTCGCCAGGCTGTGACAGGATAACCGTGATTTCTCGCGCGCCGCGTCGATAGGCTTCTGCAACCGGAATGGAATCCGCAACGCCGCCATCCGTGTAGCAACCACCAGAGAAACACGGCGTCGGGCGATAAGCGATCGGCAGGGCAGTGGTTGCTTCAATCACTTTGGACATATTGTCTGGGTTCACCCAGTAATAGTCCGCATCACCAGTATCAACATTGGTCACGGCTGCCAGCAAAGGAATATTGTCGAATAGAGTATTTGTGTCGAGAGGGAAGCGGCGCAGAGATTCCTGTTCCAGCCACTGAACGTCAACCAGATTACCGCCACGAACAAAACGTGCAGGATTAAAGAAAGCATCATCAGTCGCTAGACCAGTGATCACCTGATAGCTGCGGTTTGGCTGCTGAGCAAGATAACCCAGCAGGTTAGAGGCACCAGCAGACACGCCAATGGCGAAATCAAAAGGATTAAAATTGACGTCCAAAAACGCATCTAACACACCGCTCGCGAAAATACCGCGCATAGCTCCACCTTCAACGACCAGTGCTTTCTTACCTGACATGTTTCTTATCTCTCACTCTGTAGCTATTGGCGTCAGGTTAAGGTTTTTCATCTGCTAGCTGAAATCGTTAGTGACTATCTTATCGATAGCTGCGGCTTATCATTATGCTTGTATACGCATTAGCGTGTTTCCGCTCCTTTTGTTGCCTTTGTGGGAATTTGTATTTCTCTAATCGTTTTAAACAATGAAGTGTGATCTGATGCTGTTACCAAACTCTCTTGAGTTAGGTCATTGCTGGGCCTGTCTGCAAAATAAGGCAGTCAAGTAATGCTTTTTTAAACAAAGGTGTGTTTTTAGACTCAAGGGAAAAGGTATGTCATTTAATAACGAACGAAGAAGATTCCTCAAGAATAGCCAAGGGCTGTTATTTACTTCAGTGGCGATCTCATCGCTGCCTATGCCGTTTCTGCTTTCGGGTTGTCAGAGCGAGTTTTACTACATCACGTATGAAAACTGGTCTCAGGACATCAAAGTGAAAAGCGTGATGGCAGCCAGTGCGAAAGCGAAAGAAGATTTAGAGCGGGTTGCTGAGTGGGCGCTGGAAAACGGCTATGCGGTCAAAGCCTTCGGCTCCATGCATAACTGGTCGCCGCTGATCATCTCTGAAACGGAACCGAAAGACAAAATCCTGTTGTTGGATGTGTCCGCGTTCAATCATTTGGAGATGGTGGAATCCCATCAGGATTATGGCGTGGTGAGAGCGGGAAGCGGCGTGCAGGCTGAAAACCTCTACGCCTTTATTGAAGCGCAAGCGGGCGGTAACCCTGACATTCCTGGCTACGCCTTTTCAAACACGCCTGCGCCGGGGAATCTTTCGTTGGCGGGCATGCTCTCGATTGGTGGTCACGGCACTAAAGTGAGTTACAACGGCTCTGACGAGAATGAAACGCTCAATGGCAGCATCAGCAACAATGTACTCTCAGTGACAGCGTTAGTTTGGAACGGCTCTAAATATGCGCTTCGTACTTTTACCCGTGACGAGGAAGATGGGGATCTGTTCCTCACGGCATTAGGTGCGACCCTGATTTTTGAAGTAACCATGTTGGTGCTGCCGAATTATAACCTGCGTTGCCAGAGCTTCACTGATATTCACTATGCAGAACTGTTTGCTGCGACTCAGGAAGAAAGCACTTTCTCCATCGCGAATATTTTGGATACCGCCGGAAGGATGGAAGTGATCTGGTTCCCTTACAGTCAAAAACCTTGGCTGAAAGTATGGTCGAATGAAGCAGCGCAACCTGCGGGTTCCCGTGCTGTTTCTGGTCCTTACAATTACCCGTTCAGTGACAATATTCCGCTGTTCGTTTCAGACATCATTAAAGGCATTCTGGTTGCCAAACCTTTCCTTGTTCCTGCTTTTGGCATCTTGCAGTCTGTCACGACCACCTTGGCGCTAAAAGGTGGAGCAAACCGAGAGAATTTGCAAAATCAGGTGGTTGGCTCGGCTACCTCACGAAGCCTGAATTCAGGCGAAACTATTACTCAGGAAGAGTTTGATGAGTTACTGCCTTACATTGAGGCGGTGGAAGAAACCCAACCGGATGCCACGGCCAGAAGCCTGTTTGCACAAAGCTATGATATTTGGGGGCCTGCGTGGAAGACCTTGGTGTATGTGCGTAACACCACGCTGCGCGTGACAGCCAACGGGTATGCGGTGCACCTTAACCGCAACGATGTGCAAGGTTTCCTGCATGACTTTGCCAATGTGTATTTGCGCATTCAGGCAGAATATGCGGCGAGAAAACAGTTCCCAATGGCAGGGCCAATGGAGATTCGCGTCACGGGAACAGATCGCACTGAGGGCCTGAATATTCCTGGCGCAAAGCCACCAGCTTTCTCAGCAACAACATCCACAAACGATGCGGCGTTGGATACTGTGGTATGGGTCGATCTGCTGACATTTGCGGATATGCCGGGAGCAGGGGCGTTCTATCAGGAAGTAGAGGAGTGGTTATACCAACAACTACCCGCTGAGCAGGTTCGCGTGGAGTGGTCAAAAGGATGGGGATACAACGCACAAGGCGCTTGGCAAAACGATGCCTTTATTTCCAACGTTTTGCCGACCACATTTAACACCGCAACCCGAAGCTATGATGAAACGGTGAGCAAACTGAGAAGCTACGATCCTCATTACTTGTTTGCCTCTTCGTTTATCAGAAAACTGGTGCCATAAACGGAAAAAGGCGAAGCACTCTGCTTCGCCTTTTCTTCTTTCAGTCTGTTACTTATAACGCGCTGCGGTAATAAACTCGCCAAAAGATTCACACCAAACAATCACGGTATTGAATTGCGATGGGTCGACATCACTAGGGACTTCTACCAAGAAATTCTGGAAGGTTTTTACATCGCCCACGTGTTGCATTTGTGGCTTCAAGCGGTTGAAGTCGGCTTCTGTTTCAACAAACTCAGGTGAAAGATAGAGTTTATAGTCTGGGCCTGGCGCGAGTTCTCCCATTAGCGAAATACTTTCCGGGCCAATAGACACTTTGCCTTCACCCCAATGGAAGGTGTCGCTGTCTTTCAGATCTTTACGGAATTCACCAGAGTAATTGGCTTTAGACGCGGTTGATTCGATCACTTCAACAGAAGGGCCTTCCGGCGCGATAAGAATGGGTAGTGCGTATATGCCAGCCGCAAAACCGATGGCGATGGCAAAGCCATGAGTGAAAAGTAAAACGATCCAGTTTTTCATTGCATCCCCTGCGTGAAATTCTTTCTTAAATACAGTGTAACCTAACACGTTGCTTTAGCAGGTGAAGTGACAAAAAGCCCGCCGGGCGAAAACCGGGCGGGCTTTTTCAATTTCTTCTCAATTGTGGAGCGGGAATTAGAGAGCGATTGGCTCGGCGATTTTCACCACTAATTTGCCGAAGTTTTTTCCTTCCAGCAGACCCATAAATGCTTCTGGTGCAGCTTCCAAACCGTCAACGATTTGTTCTTTGTACTGCATTTTGCCTTCCATCAGCCATTTGCCCATGTCGGCTGCAAACTCGTCGTAGCGGTGACTGTAATCATCAAAGATGATGAAGCCTTGCATCTTGATGCGCTTGATCAGCAAGGTCGCCATCAGCAGAGACATACGGTCTGGCCCTTCTGGCAGTGCGGTCGCATTGTATTGAGAAATCAAACCACATACTGGAATGCGCGCGCCGGTGTTGAGCAATGGCATGACGGCGTCGAACACTTTGCCACCGACGTTTTCATAGTAAACGTCGATGCCTTTGTCACAGGCCGCTGCCAGTTGTTCTGCGAAGTCTTCCGCTTTGTGATCGATACAAACATCGAAGCCCAGCACTTCAACCGCGTGGCGACACTTCTCTTCGCCGCCTGCGATGCCGACGACTTTGCAGCCTTTCAGTTTGCCGATTTGACCCACTGTCGCACCAACAGGGCCAGTCGCGGCTGCGACAACCAGGGTATCGCCTTCTTTCGGCTGACCGATATCCAAAAGACCCATATAAGCGGTAAAGCCCGGCATACCCATGATACCCAGTGCGAATGAAGGGTGAGAAGGGGATTTGCCCAGTTTCAGCAGACCTTCGCCGTCAGATACAGCGTAAGACTGCCAACCTGTGTATGCCAGCACCCATTCACCCTTTTCAAAGTTTGGATTCAGTGAGTCTTCTACCTGACAAACTGTGGCACCGACCATCACATCATCAAGCTCAACGGGATCAGCGTAAGACTTGGCATCGCTCATGCGGCCACGCATGTAAGGGTCGAGTGAAAGGTAAATGGTGCGAAGCAGCAGTTCGCCATCTTTCAGGGCTGGAACCTCCTGAGATTCCAAACGGAAGTTATCAGTAACAGGCGCGCCTACTGGGCGTGAAGCTAGAACGATTCGGTTGTTTTCCAACGAAACTGACATGTGCTGATTCCCTTTACGTTATGACCACTAGACCAGTCGTCTAGTAATTGAGTAAAAAAATCCGCCAAGTGCAATTGGCGGTTTTATTGGCGCGGCTGCGCCGTTTGATTAAAAAGCGTGTTGTCCTTTGAGCAAGCGCTCTGTGCTTTCCAGCGCCTGTTTCATCGGCTCTACATTTTGGTTGAGCTTGCTCATAAGGCTTGCACCAATCCAAAGTTGATAAAGCTGACTGGCGGTTTTTTCGGCGTTACTGACCTGAATCGAACCATCTTCAATGCCAATCTGAACGCAATCAGCAAGCATAGTGACAATACGGTTTGCGCCATTCAGTAATGAAATACGCATAGATTCAGACAGGTCAGACACTTCTGCACTCAGCTTCACCACCAGACAACGCTGACTGCCACACATGCCGTCATTCACTTCAATCCATTTCATCCAGTAACCCATAAGCTTCTCAAAGCCATTGAGACCAGGGTTACTGAAATGCGCATCCAGTTTGGCCTGATATTGAGAGAAGTACTCTTCTATCAAGCTTCGCCGAATTGTTCTTTGGATTTGAAATAGTGATAGAAGGAGCCTTTCGGCACCCCGGCATGATTAAGCAGTTGCGCCAGACCGACGTTCGAAAAGCCTTTTTCAACAATGAGTTGGTAGCCGACGTCGAGAATTTGCTGGCGGGTAGATTGGGTTTCTGTGTTCATGGTGAAACAGATTAACGGAAATTAGACCAGTCGTCTAGTGATGATCTTAGGGATGATCCAACCAGTGAGATAACACATGAAATGTTTGTTTCATTGGTTGCGATCTGACCGTTTCGATCTTAGTATAAAATGAAACGTACATTTCATAATGCGGTTAGATGAAGTGTATTTTTCAGGTTCAGCCACACTGAACAGGATGGGAAATCTGACAGGAGTCGGGAATGACGACGGTAGAAAAAACATTGGACGTGATTTGCCTTGGGCGAGTCGCCGTTGATTTGTATGGAGAGCAGGTCGGTTCGCGCCTAGAAGATATGCGAACCTTTGCCAAATATCTGGGTGGATCGTCGGGCAACGTTGCTCACGGTACCGCAAGGCAGGGGTTGAAATCCGGCATGCTGGCACGTGTTGGTGATGAGCACATGGGACGCTTTGTGACCGAGGAATTGGAGCGTGTCGGCGTCGATACCAGCAATATCATCATCGATAAAGAAAGGCTGACGGCACTGGTGCTGCTTGGCATCAAAGATGAAGACACCTTTCCGCTAATTTTTTACCGCGATAATTGTGCAGACAAAGCCATCACCCCAGAAGACATTAATGAAGAGTACATAGCTTCAGCCAAATGTTTGGCGATCACGGGCACCCATCTTTCCAATCCAAGCTCCCGTGAAGCGGTAATCACTGCACTGAATTACGCACGCAAACATGGCGTTCGTACAGCCTTGGATGTGGATTACCGCCCGGTACTTTGGGGCCTGACCTCGCTCGGAGATGGTGAAACCCGCTACATCGAATCAGATGACGTTACCCGCCAGCTTCAGGAAGTCTTGGGTCTGTTTGACCTGATTGTCGGCACCGAAGAAGAGTTTCACATTGCAGGTGGCTCGGAAGATTCCGTCGAAGCGCTGAAATCTGTCCGCACCTTTACCGATGCGACCTTGGTGTGCAAACGTGGCCCGCTGGGGTGCAGCGTATTTACCGACGAAATCGGCAGTGTGCTGGATGACGGTATCACGGTGAAAGGCGTGCGTGTGGAAGTGCTGAATGTACTCGGGGCGGGTGATGCCTTTATGTCGGGATTGCTTCGCGGCTACCTAAATGATGAATCCTGGGAGCAATGTTGCCGCTATGCGAACGCCTGTGGCGCGCTGGTGGTTTCCCGTCACGGTTGTTCTCCTGCCATGCCCACCAAAGAAGAATTGGATTATTACCTTCAACATGAGCATGAAATCCCACGTCCAGACAGGGATGGGATGCTGAACCACCTTCACCGAGTGACCACCCGCGAGCTGGCTTGGAGCGACTTGTGTGTGCTGGCCTTCGACCACCGCTCCCAGTTTGTCGAAATGGCTCAGGAAGCGGGAATCGATGTTGCGCATATCCCTTATCTCAAAAAACTTATCTGGCAAGCAGCTCAGGAAGTGGCGCAGGAATCTGGCCTGAAGGGAAAAGCGGGGATTCTGTGCGACTCTACCTTTGGCATGGAAGTGCTGAATGCTGCAACAGGGTTTGGCAATCATGTCAGTGAGCGCTGGTGGGTAGGACGACCTATCGAGCTGCCGGGCTCTCGTCCTTTACGCCTTGAACACGGCAACATCGGTAGCCAATTGGCGAGCTGGCCGAAGGAACAAGTCGTGAAATGTTTGATGTTCTACCATCCTGATGACGCCCGGGAATTGCAACTTGAGCAGGAAAATACGCTTCGTGAAGTCTATGAAGCTTGCTGCGCGACGGGGAACGAGTTGTTGGTGGAAGTGATTTTGCCGAAAGATATGGAAGTTGGCTCCGCAGATGAAGCAGATTCTCTCTATCTTCGCGCCATGACACGTCTTTACAACCTCAGCATTAAACCGGATTGGTGGAAACTGCCACCACTGACCAAGCAAGGCTGGCAAGCGGTAGATGAACTGATTGAACAACGCGATACGCATTGTCGTGGCGTGGTGCTGTTGGGATTGGATGCGCCGGCCGATGAGCTGAAAGCGGGTTTTTCTGCTTCGTCAGTTTCGAAAACCGTGAGGGGTTTTGCTGTCGGCCGCACCATCTTTGGTGAGCCAAGCCGTCAGTGGATGCACGGCGAGCTGGATAACCAAGGTTTAGTTGCTGCCGTGAAGGCGAATTATCTCGGGTTGATTGAAACCTGGCGTCAACGCGGAGAGTAAGGAGACGATCATGGCTGTTGAATTAGGGATAAACCCACTGACGTGGACGAATGATGACTTGCCCTCTCTGGGCGCTGAAACGCCGTTAGAGGTATGCCTTTCCGAAGGCAGACAGGCCGGCTTTACAGGGTTTGAGTTGGGAAACAAATTTCCGCGTAACCCTGATGTGTTGGGCCCAATTCTGGCGAAGCAGGATCTAAAGCTGGTATCTGGCTGGTATTCAGGTGAACTGCTGAGCCGAAGTGTTGAGCAGGAGATTGAAGCGATGCAATCGCACCTGAACTTGCTGAAAGCGCTCGGTGCGAAGGTCATGGTGTTTGCGGAAGTGACAGGTTGTGTTCATGGAAATCAAAACATGCCTGTCGAGAGGCGTCCGGCGTTTCCTAAACAGCGCTGGCAGGAATACGGACAAAAACTGACGGAACTGGCGAAGTACACCCAATCCCACGGGGTACAGATCGCTTATCACCACCATATGGGCACCGTGATTGAAAGCGAAGCGGATGTGGATCGTTTGATGGCGGAAACGGGCCCGGAAGTGGGTTTGCTGCTGGATACCGGTCATCTGCATTTTGCCGGTGGCGATCCGATTGCTGTCTCCAAGCGTCACGCCGACAGAATTAATCACGTGCATTGTAAAGACATTCGCCAATCAGTTCTGGACGATGCCAAAAACCGCAGGCTCAGCTTTTTAGATGCCGTATTAAATGGCGTGTTCACCGTACCGGGCGATGGTTGTATTGACTATGCGGCGGTGATGGATGTGCTGAAACAGGCAAATTACTCAGGATGGTTAGTGGTAGAAGCAGAGCAAGATCCTTCGATTGCGCACCCACTGACATACGCAACACTCGGATATAACAATTTGGCGTCCTTTGCGCGAAATGCCGGATTGATGTGATTGAGACATGGAGACCCAAGACATGGAAACAGTTCATAACTTTATTAACGGACAAATCGCAGAAAGCAGTACTGAACGGTTTGGCGCAGTATTCAACCCGGCGACTGGCGAGCAAACCCGTCAGGTGGTATTGAGCAAAGCGGAAGAGGCAGAAGCAGCCGTGGCTGCCGCGCATGCGGCTTTTCCTGCATGGAAGAAAACGCCACCACTGCGCCGCGCCCGTGTGATGTTCAAGTTCAAAGCGCTGCTTGAAGCGAATCAGGACAAACTGGCTCGCCTTATCAGTAATGAACACGGCAAAGTCTACTCTGATGCCGTGGGTGAGTTGACCCGCGGTTTGGAAGTCGTCGAGTTTGCCTGCGGCATTCCTCATCTACAGAAAGGGGAGAGCTCGGCGAATGTGGGCTCTGGGGTCGATAGTCATTCCATTATGCAGCCCCTTGGCGTGTGTGCCGGTATCACACCGTTTAACTTCCCCGCGATGGTGCCAATGTGGATGTTCCCGATTGCCCTTGCTACCGGTAACACCTTTGTACTCAAGCCTTCAGAGAAGGATCCGTCTTTGGGTCTGATGCTTGCCGAACTGCTGAAAGAAGCCGGATTGCCAGACGGCGTGTTCAACGTGGTCAACGGCGACAAAGAAGCGGTTGATGTGTTGCTGACAGATCCACGCGTTCAGGCGGTGAGCTTTGTCGGCTCTACACCTATTGCGGAATACATTTACTCCACGGCGTCTGCACATGGCAAACGTTGTCAGGCACTCGGTGGTGCAAAAATCACTGCATTTTAATGCCTGATGCCGACCTTGAAATGGCAAGCGGCGCGATAGTCGGTGCTGGCTTTGGCGCGGCGGGCGAGCGTTGTATGGCGCTGTCTGTTGTTGTCGCTGTGGGCGATGAAACCGCCGATAAGCTGGTGGCCTCGCTGTCAGAAAGCATCAACAAAATGCGTGTAGGCCCGGGTATTGTAGACGGCCCTGAAAACGACATGGGACCGGTTATTTCGGCACAACATCGCGACAAAATTGTCGGCTACATTGATGCGGGCGTTGAGCAAGGCGCGAAGCTGGTTGTGGATGGCCGCGGCTGTCAGGTGGAAGGGCATGACAATGGCTACTTTGTCGGCCCCACGCTGTTTGATGACGTCACGCCAGATATGACCATCTATCAGGATGAAATCTTTGGCCCTGTGTTGTCTGTAGTCCGCGTGCCTGACTACCAAACTGCATTAGAACTGATTAACCGCCATGAGTATGGCAATGGCTCTGCCATCTTCACCCGAGACGGTGAAACTGCCCGTCAGTTCAGTGAAGATGTGTTGGCAGGTATGGTAGGAGTCAATGTACCAATCCCGGTGCCAATGGCATTCCACAGCTTTGGCGGCTGGAAACGCTCAATCTTTGGGCCATTGAATGTACACGGCAACGACGGCGTGCGTTTCTATACCCGAATGAAAACCGTCACCACCCGTTGGCCTGCCAGTGTGCGACTGGAAACCCACGATAGTCACTTCACTATGCCGACCATGGGGTAAGTGGAATATACCAATCGTAGTAAATATCTGCTCATCCTAGCTTGTTAAAATGCTCGATAACTGCGTTGAAAAATTTGATTGTAGAATCACTACTTATCGAAATTTTCCGCCTTGTTCTCGAGCATTTTTCCTGCGCTATTTCTGATCACCTACCTACTGTGATTGGTATAAACAAGAAAGGCCGCAATCGCGGCCTTTCTCTTTGGTGTTAGCACTTGTATGCAGAATTAGTTTTGTAGTGCATGTACAGCGTTGGCGGTGTCTTGAATAGACTCCACGGCTGGGCGTGGTGTCCAACCAAACACTTCCTGGGTTTCAGAGGTGTCCGCACTCAGGTTCATGTTTAGCATTCCCAGCATACCTTTTGCTTCGCGGTCAAACAGGGCGGTGAACTTCAACACAAAATCTGGCGCTTTTCGGGTGCTTGGTCCTTTGTAGCCTTGGTCTTTCATGACCTGTGCCATTTGGATAAAGCTGATTGGGTCAGATGTTGCTGCAATGACTCTCTTACCTTTGGCACTGGCTTCGGTCAGCGCTTTCACATGTAATACCGCCAGATCACGAACATCTACCATCGGGAAAGCAATGTTTGGCAGCATTGGCAGCTTGCCACGTAGCATTTGGTCGGTCAGTGCCATGGTTTGTCCTGTGATGTTTTTACCCAGCGGAGGGCCGAATACACCACCTGGGTTAACAACAACCAGTTCCATAGCATCTTCACGAGGGAGGCTTTCCATAAATTTCCATGCCTCGTGCTCTGCCAGTGTTTTACTCTTGGTGTATGTGCTGATACTAGGTGAGCTGGTGTCCGTCCAGTTTTCAGGGCCAAAAGTCCCCGTCTTCATGGTACCCATCATCGAAAGAATGGAGCTTGTCAGAACAACGCGCTTAACGCCTGCCGCTTTAGCCGCACGCAAAGCACGAAGGGAACCCTGAACGGCCGGAATGATCATTTCATCTTCGGTTTTAGGGTTGGCAATTGTGAAAGGAGAGGCGATGTGCATGATGTAATCGCATCCTGCTGCTGCTTCATCCCAGCCCTTGTCAGAGGTCAGGTCCAAATGAGCAAAACTCAGGTTGGCAGTATCTACCGACGCTGCTTCAAGTGTTGCGCGAACTTCATTTTCTTTCGCTTCACTTCGAACAGAGCCAACAACTTCAAAGCCTTGTTCAAGTGCCTCTTTCGCACAGTGGAGCCCAATAAAACCTGAAATGCCGGTCAGCAGTACTTTTCCACGAGTTTCTTGCGCCATGGTAGATGTCCTTTTTGAATTGTTTATTAAAATACTGGGTGGTACATTAATGCCAATCAGAACATACTGTCAACATTAAAATACCAGTTGGTACTTAAATATGACCCAAGAAAAAACCAAAGCTGCCAGGGGAAGACCCAAGACCATCAACCGAGAACGTATCCTGGATGTGGCAATGAAAGCGTATTGGCAGGAAGGTACCCGTGGTGTTTCCATCAACGAAATCTGTAAGCTGGCAGAAGTGTCGAAGCCCGGTCTGTACAGGGAATTTGGTAATGAAGATGGATTAATGGAGGCAGCACTAGCAGCATATATTGAGCAAACCTTTTCCCCTTTGATTGCCACGTTAGAAAGCCAAACTTCGTTAAGCGGTGTGCTGGCGGAACTGGTTGAATTCGTCTGCAATGAGCGAGAAGAGTTACCTGATGGGTGCCTGATGGTCAAAATGCGGGATACGCAAACTAAGCTCGGGGACAAAACACAGAATGCGTTAGCGGAAATTCATCACCAATTTATGTTTTTCATCGAAGGCTGGGCACAAAGAGCAAGGGAAGGCGGCGAGATACCTGAAACTATGTCTAACCAGTTTGTGGCAGATTATATCGATGCGCAATTAACTGCAGCCTTGGCGCAACGGGCGCGTGGAGAAGACGTCGAGAAAGTGAGGGCAGTGTTGAAGATGGCGTTTTCTGTACTGGCGTGAGACAGAGGTAAAAGGCCGCATTGGCGGCTTTTTCAGTGCAAGGAAACAAGCGATGAAGCCTATTTGGACTGCTTAATCTGCTCCCGCAACTGGAACTTCTGGATTTTCCCCGTGGGTGTTCTGGGAATGGTGGTAAAGGCAAAATGCTTGGGGACTTTGAAGCTTGCCATGTGGTCGCGGCACCAGGCTTTTAACTCGTGCTCGGAAACGGTCTGACCTTCACAGCACTCTACGAATGCAAAAGGCACTTCACCCCACTTCTCATGTGGACAAGCAACCACAGCAGCCACGGCAACGGCAGGATGTTTGTAGAGGACATCTTCAATCTCAATCGATGAGATGTTTTCTCCGCCAGAGATAATGATGTCTTTGGAGCGGTCTTTAAGCTGAATGTATCCATCTGGGAATTTCACTGCTAAATCACCGGAGTGGAACCAGCCTCCTGCAAATGCAGACTCAGTGGCGCTCAGGTTTTTGAAGTATCCCTTCATCACCACATTGCCGCGGAACATAACTTCACCTATGGTCTTTCCGTCAGCGGGGACGGGCTCCATGGTCTCTGGGTTCATTACATCCAAGGCTTCGAGCGGTAGATATCGAACCCCTTGCCGTGCTTTTAGTTTGGCTTGCTCCTGAATCGGTAGGTCATCCCAGTCATCATGCCATTCATTCACGACAGCAGGGCCATAGACTTCGGCCAAACCATAGAGGTGGGTGACGTCAAAACCTGCCTGCTGCATCTTCGCGAGTGTGCTCTCCGGTGGCGGCGCTGCAGCGGTGAAAAACGCCACTTTATGAGCGAGTCGCTGGGTTTGTTCAGACAAAATAATGTCCATAACGATCGGCGCGCCACAAAGATGAGTGACCTTATGCTCGGTTAATGCATGCCAGATTGGCTCTGCGCGAACCTGTCTCAGACAAACGTGTGTGCCGCAGATAGCTGACATTGTCCACGGGAAGCACCAGCCATTGCAGTGAAACATCGGAAGTGTCCAGAGATACGTCGAATACTTGGGCATATCTGCAGTGAACACATTTCCTAGAGCAAGAAGGTAAGCACCACGGTGATGACATACCACACCCTTCGGATTTCCTGTTGTGCCGGACGTGTAATTGATAGAAATGGCATCCCATTCATCTTCTGGCATTAACCAACGAAAGGACTTGTCGCCCTGACTGAGAAAGGCTTCGTAGTCCTGATAGGTTGTATTGTGCGGTTGTTTAGTCTCTTGAGCCCACACAGGGTCACAGTAAACAATGACAATTGGCGAACGCTCTGCCAGTTCGAGCGCATCCTCTGCAATTGGCAAAAACTCCTGATCAACGACCAGCACTTTGGCTTCTGCATGATCAAGTTGATAGGCGATGGTGGCCGCTTCTAAGCGGGTATTAATGGAGTGTAAAACTGAGCCTGCCATAGGCACGCCATAATGGCATTCCAGCATGGCGGGCGTGTTGGCTAACATAGCAGAAACCGTGTCACCCCTACCAAGGCCGAGATTGGCCAGTTGCGACGCCAACTGACGGCTTCTGTCATAGAAAGTCTGATAAGTGATTTTCATGTCACCATGAACAATGGCAACCGAGTCTGGGTAGTTTGATGCTGTGCGCTCGAGAAAGCCAAGGGGCGTCAGTGGTTGGTAGTTTGCAGGATTTCGGTCCAGTCCAATGTTATAAAGGTTCGACATCACTAAACCTCACTGATTTCGCCAGACAGGAGGGCGTTTTTCAACGAAGGCGCTGATCCCTTCTTCGCCGTCTTCTGTCAGCATATTGTTTACCATCACTTCGCTGGCGTAGGCATAAGCTTCTTGTAGATTCATTTCCTGCTGGCGGTAAAATGCTTCTTTTCCGATAGCCAGTGTCAGAGAGGATTTGGCAGCGATCTTATCTGCTACTTCCTGTGTCAGTGCTTTTAAGGAAGCGCTTTCAGTGACGCGATTAATCAGCCCCATTCGCTCTGCATCAGCGGCAGAAAGCATGTCCCCGGTGAGCAGCATTTCCATGGCATGCTTGCTCGAAACGTTTCTGGAAAGAGCAACCATTGGGGTAGAACAGAAAAGACCAATATTCACGCCCGGTGTGGCAAAGCGTGATGTGTCTGATGCATAGGCGAGGTCACAACTGGCCACCAACTGACAACCCGCTGCGGTGGCAATGCCGTCGATTTCTGCGATCACAGGTTTAGGGCAGTTCACAATGGCGGTCATCATCGCGGCACATTGGCTCATGAGAGAGGTGAAAAAGGCACGCCCTTTATCGTCATTATTTCTGGCGGCAGTGATTTCTTTGAGATCATGCCCAGCGCTGAATGCAGGGCCACTACCAGATAAAACAACCACTTTCACATCGGATGAAATAGAAGCGTCTGTGATGGCTTGGTGAAGCTCTCCAATCATGGCCTGTGAGAGAGCGTTGCGCCGCTGGGGGGTATTCAAGGTTAATCGCAATACGCCATTGCTGCTGAGGTCGTGTTCTACCTGCGTGGTCATCGGGGCTCCTTGTTTTGGCAAGCCATATCTGATGCGGGTGGCTTTGCCTATATCCTTTGGTTTTGAACAGTACAAAACACAAGCGCAGCGGAGGAAAGGTAAGTTATAAGATTTGTCGGAAACCAATCATTAGAAGACGTATTCAACGCCATTGAGATGACGTGGAATGTCGGAAAGAAAAAGACCCGCAGGTAGCGGGTCATAGGGAGCTGGCCTCACTGTTTATCAGACGTTGAGTGTCGATGCCAACGCTTGTAACACTTCACCTTCTGACGCATCTCGGGAAATGGTGAACGAGCGATAGGTATCACCGCGGCCGAATGAACGGTCAATCTCGGCAAGGCAGTGGATAACCGAACCATCCAAGATGAAAGAAAGCTCAATTTCCTTCTTGTTGAACATACCGCTATTTTTGAATTCAAGCTCTTGATAACAGCCAGAAACAGAGGCAAAGCCATTGCCGCGCAAATGTCCTTTCTCTACATCTGCCTTCACCAAGGCAAAGCCTTCACGTTCAATGGCGGAAAGCACACGTTGTACCGCAGGCAGTGGGCGAACTTCCAGATAATCTCGGTCAGTTGGGTCGATGGCGAAATCGATGTCCAGAACAGTCTCTACCCAAACATGGCTCTGGTTGAGCTTTGCATTGACGGCGGTAATTGGCGTTTCGGCATGCAATTTTAGTTCGAACGGCACTTCTTTTTCTTCACCCGGTTGAATGGTGAAAGGGTCATTTGCCTGAATATGACCAAGGACAAAGACCTGATAACCCACACCAGAGTCAGACTCAACTTTGACTTCAGTGCAGAGTTTCAATGTGATGGAGTCAATTTCCTGCTCAACATCTCCGCCCTTGATATGAACGGTTCCGCGCAGGGTTTCGCCTTGGTAAACAGATTCATTGTGAAGAATGGTATCGACTTTGGTGGCACCAATACCTAAAGAAGCTTTGAGTTTCTTGAACATAGTAATCCTTGATTGTTCAGTGTCATTCCCTGTTTACCGAACATTGGCTGTCGGTGCAAGTCACGGACATAATAAAGAAAAAGTCAGGGGAGGAGGCCCTGACTTTGTCGAGTTATGCGGCGAGTGACGGCACGCCACTGTGGAAGCGGAACATATCATCTGGTGTTTGGATAAGTTCGGCTTCTTTCTCACCAATCGCTTTGACGCGGTCGGAAATATCACCGCCGGCAATGGCTGCCGCCAGTTTCAGATAATCCTGATAGTGGCGCGCTTCTGACCGAAGCAGAGAGATATAGAACTTTCGCAGTTCTTCATCCAAGTACGGTGCGACTTTGGCAAAGCGCTCACATGAGCGAGCTTCGATGTAAGCGCCAATAATCAGCTTGTCGATAAGCATCGCTGGCTCATGGGTACGCACAGTCGACATCAATCCTCGTGCGTAGCGGCCGGCATTGAGCGGGCTGTATGGCATATCGCGTTTTTCCATGATTTCGATGACCTGCTCGAAATGATGGAATTCTTCTTTAATCAGCCGAACCATTTTGTCGATTAAATCTGGGCCGTGTTCGAAACCATCTTTGGGTTTGAGTGGAGCGCTCAGCCCATTCTTTTTAGCGTGGAAAATTCCATCGCGCATGCCACGGTATACAAAATCTTCATAAGGTTTTGCCCATTCCAAAAGCAGCTCGCCGCTGGACGCATCAATCGCGTACTTGCGGATAAGCCACATTGCGGTTTGGCTGGCTTTTAATTCGCAGTTAGCGTGGTCACGCAGAAGTATGGTTTCGTTTTCAGGCTTAATGGCTTCATCAATCCACGCCTGTGGCGTTTCGCAGTGCAGAAACCCGCGCACTGGCTCGAGCAAACTTTCTAATTCTGGGCTTAGCGACATCGATTTTCTTTGGTCTTTTTAGTGCTTTGAAGGCGGCAATTATATACCCAAACGACCTGAAGATGCTCGCATTGAGGCACTACTTTCGGGCGAGTTGACTGACGCCATGCCCTTTGTTGTTCCTTTTTGATGTTCGAAAAAGTTGAACATCAAACTCAAATCTCTCTGGTTTTATTCAAGATTGGGATTGCTTAACCTCTAAAGCAATGAGTTAAGCGCAAAGGGAGGTCGAAATGATTGATATCCGTAAATCTGAGAAACGTGGCCGTGCAAGCTTCGGTTGGCTGGACAGTCGCCATACTTTCTCGTTTGGTCATTATCATGACCCTGAGCAAATGGGTTTCTCGGCGCTTCGTGTGATTAATGATGATGTGGTGAAACCATCGGCTGGGTTTGATACTCACGGTCACCGTGATATGGAGATAATAAGTTATGTTCTGGACGGTGTGATTGAGCATAAAGACAGTGAAGGGAATATCCAGTCTCTGCCAGCGGGCGAATTTCAATTGATGTCTGCAGGGAAGGGGATTTACCACAGCGAGTACAATGGTTCTTCCGACAGTGACCTTCGTTTCCTGCAAATTTGGATTCAGCCTAATAAGAAAGGTGGATCACCGGGTTATCAGCAGAAGGACTTTGGTAAAGCATTGGGCTTCACTGAGATAGCAACGCCTGATGGCCGTGATGGCACATTGCACATTAAACAAGATGCCCGATTACTGCAGTTAATCCTGGAAAACGGTAGTTCGGAAACTTTCACCCCGGAAATGGGCAGCAATGTGTATGTGCATGTCGTCGCGGGTGAGTTGTCAGTGAATGACGATGCTCTCTCAGCTGGCGACGGTGCAAAAGTTAGCAGGCTCTCCCAGCTCTCGCTGAAAAACAACGGCTCAGAAAACGTCACGGCGTTGGTCTTCGATTTGCCGTAATGTGTTTAAGCTCCTGAAATAGAGGGTCAGCCAAAAGCTGACCTTTTTTTGTTTCTGGGAAACGCTCCTGACACGATCTGTCAGTAGGTGTCAGTAATCTCTTCTCAACCCCACACGAAAGGAGATAACACCATGGATAACATTGTAGAAACCGTAAGATTCAAACTGAAAGACGGCGCGGATATGAAGGCATTTGTTGAGGCAGCAGAAGGCACTATTCCCTTTATTAAAGGATGTGAAGGCTATCTTTACCGTTCGCTGAGTCTTAATGAGCAGACACAAGAATGGACAGACATTGTTTACTGGGCGACACTCGCTGATGCTAAGGCAGCGTCAGACAACTTCATGAAGGATGAAGGTGCTCAGAAGATGGTGTCTTATATTGATGCTTCAACGCTAGTGATGGCCCACGAGCAAATTAAGATGAGTCCCTGTATGACTGAAACAGCTTAGGAAGAGTGAATGAGTAAATCGGAGCGCTTGTTTGAGCTTTTAACACTGCTGCGTAGTAAACGTTACGCGGTGACGGCCAAGTCATTGTCGGAAGAGCTGAAGGTCAGTGAGCGCACGATTTACCGTGATATCCAATCCCTGCAATTGTCCGGTGTCCCCATTGAAGGCGAAGCAGGGATTGGTTACCTGTTAGGCAAAGGCTCTCACCTTCCACCGCTTATGTTCACCGAAGAGGAAATGGTGGCGTTGGAGCTGGGTATGCGAATGGTTCGCGCCTGGTCAGATAAGAGTTTGGCGGCTGCTTCTGAATCTGCCTCAAGAAAAATCCAGTCCATACTGCCAGAACACCTTAAAGCCCAGATTGATGCTTTGCCTCTTGCGGTGCCTGACTTTTACATTGAATCAGAATGCACCGCATGGCGAGAAAGCTTGCGCGAAGCCACGACAGAAAAGCAAAAAGTCCGCATCAAATATAAAACTGGCGAAGGAATACACTCCGAACGCGTTGTTCACCCTTTAGGGCAGGTATTTTGGGGCAAAGTTTGGACGCTGGTGGCTTGGTGTGAGCTGCGGGACGATTATCGAAGCTTTCGCGTTGATCGTATTGAGGGTATGGAAGCCCTCAAAGAGCATTTTGAAGCCAGTGGGGTAAAGTCGTTTCAGCACTATTTGTCGCTTTGTGAAAGCAAAAATGTATAGAAAGTAAACCATCAGGAAATCACGCCCGTAATAACACTCGCTGATCAGCAAAACCTGGGCATAAGCCCGTTCAAATAATGAATATATAGGGAGAGATCGTATGATTTCTGCAAAGGTTTTGCCGTTTTTTAAATCAACGTTACTGGCTGGAATGGCCGTACTGATGATGGGGGCAATTGGTGCCCAGGCTCATGCGTACGGTGCAAAAAAAGATATTGTAGCCGTTGCTGCTGGAAACTCTGATTTCAGCACTTTGGTGGCAGCGGTTAAAGCCGCAGGGCTAGTGGAAACCCTTCAAGGCGACGGCCCATTCACCGTATTCGCACCTACGAACGAAGCATTTGCAAAGCTTCCAGCAGGAACGGTTGAAAGCCTGTTAGAACCAGAGAATAAAGACAAGCTCGTGGCTATCCTGACCTACCACGTGGTGCCTGGCAAAGTGATGGCAGCAGATGTGGCCGGACTAACCGAAGCAGGTACAGTGCAAGGCGCTAAAATTGCTATTGATACGTCAAGTGGTGTAAAAGTCGACAACGCTAATGTGGTCGCTACAGACATCAAAGCCTCTAATGGTGTGATCCACGTTATCGATAACGTGATTATTCCTCAGTAAGCGAAGAATCTAGAAAACAAAAAGCGGGCTAAAGAGCCCGCTTTTGTTTTTTAGAACACTGATTAAGCCAGAACGTCGGTTGCAACCTTATAGCTTGGGTCTTCAATGTGGTTGATTTCAACCAGGCTGCCCGCTTTGGTCAGCAACGCAAGACAATCTTGTGACAGGTGGCGAAGATGGAGTGTTTTACCTGCTTTGTTGTAACGCTCGGCCAGCGTATCAATCGCTTCGATAGCAGAATGGTCTGCCACTCGCGATTTACCGAAATCGACAATTACGTCTTGTGGGTCGTTCTGAGCATCAAATAGTTCAAGGAAGTTAGCCACTGAGCCAAAGAACAATGGACCATTCACTTCGTAGACTTTTGAGCCTTCCTCGTTGATATGGCTTGATGCATAGATGTGTTTAGCGTGTTCCCATGCGAACATCAGCGCCGACACAATCACACCAACGATAACCGCAATCGCTAGGTCAGTCATAACGGTAACAACAGTCACCAGCACGATAACGAAAAAGTCGCGTTTTGGTACACGGCTGGCCAGCTTAAACGTCGCCCATTCAAAGGTGCCGATAACCACCATGAACATCACACCAACCAGCGCTGCCAGTGGTATCATCTCAATCAGCGAAGAGGTGAACAGGATGAAGCAGAGCAGGGCAAGTGCGGCAACGATGCCTGACAGACGGCCACGGCCACCTGAATTTACGTTGATCATCGATTGACCAATCATCGCACAACCGCCCATTGCACCGAATACGGAACAAGTTACGTTCGCGACACCTTGGCCCACACATTCGCGGTTACCGCGACCGCGGGTGCCCGTCATCTCGTCAACGACGGTCAAGGTCAGCAGGGATTCAATCAGACCAACAGCCGCCAGAATAAGCGCGTATGGCAGGATGATGTATAGGGTTTCCAGATTGAACGGAACAGTTGGGAAAGCGAAAGTTGGCAGTGAACCAGCAAGCGTAGCGTTCTCGTCACCACTCATTGAGCGCAGGAAGTCGACAACGGTGCGGGTATCCAGATCCAGCAGGACGACCGCCGCGGTCACAGACACAATCGCAACCAGAGAGGATGGTACTGCGGTGGTGATTTTTGGCAGGAAATGGATGATAGCCATGGTAATCGCCACCAAGCCAAGCATCAGATACAGTTGCTCGCCTTGCAGCCATTCCATTTCACCGTTCAGGCCAGGCACTTGGAATTGACCAAGTTGAGCAAGGAAGATGACGATAGCCAGACCGTTGACGAAGCCAATCATTACCGGGTGTGGTACCATGCGGATAAATTTACCGAGCTTAAATACACCCGCCAGAATTTGAAGCGTACCCGCCAGCATAATTGCCGCAAAAAGATATTGAATACCGTGTTCTGCGACCAGGCTGACCATGACCACAGCCATTGCGCCAGTCGCACCAGAAATCATACCAGGGCGACCGCCAAGGATAGAAGTCAGTAGACCCATGATGAACGCAGCATACAGGCCAACCATTGGGTCAACGCCTGCAACGAAAGCAAACGCAACGGCTTCTGGTACCAGAGCGAGTGCAACAGTCAGACCTGACAGAATGTCGTTCTTGGCCGAGTGTTTAGGAAACTTGGGGAATTCAAACATCTTGTTCGGTTACTTCTCTAAAAGTGGGTTGTTGGCAATTCGACAAAGACGGCGATACTACCTAAAAGTGTGATTTTGTTCAATCTTAGTAACGTATTTGTGAAACTTAAAAGCAGGTTACGTCTAGGCAGAACATCGGGTTATAACAAAAAAGACGTGCTGCAATTAGCCAAACTGATTAGACATCAAAGCGATGGCAGTTTGATGAATAAGACCCTAAAAGCCCAAGCGTTGGCTTTTTGTTTGGGTACAGATACATAAAAAAAGAGCCATGCTAGGCATGGCTCTTTCTTATTCATCACTTCTTATTGGAAGTTAGGCTTTGTCGCTGGGGCTGCAGCGCTGTTGGTTGCCGTTTGGCTACCTGCTTGGCGCGTTTCAGCTCGTTCGCTTCGGAATTCAGCAATGGCTACTTCAATCGCTGACTCTGCACTTTCCGGTGCTGGCGCTTTTGTCATTGGAGACGTAGCACGACCGATGCGAATGGCAGGTTTAGCGGGTTTCTCAGCCTCTACAGCAGGGATTTCGCTAGATTCCATCACGCTCTTCACATTGGTTTCTTCCGCTTTTGGTGCTTCTTCCTGTGCAGCAACGGTTTCGACAACTGGTTCCGCAGCAGGAGCTTCTTCTTCCGGTGCATTAACAGCAACGGGTAGCTCTTCGTTCAGGGCGTCAGCACCTTCGTACTTGGCTTTCTCTTCCAGCACTGTTGGCACTGAACGACGCACAATCACTTTGCCCATTGCCATTTCAGGGAAGGCTACACCACCAACGGCAACAGCCTTCGGTGCAGGTGCTTCGTCTGCAGCTGGGGCTTCTGTCACAGCTTCTGCCACAACAGGGGCTTTCAGTGCAGCTTTCGAAGGCCATACTTTACCCATTGCCATTTCTGGAGAAGCGACACCAGATTTCAGAACAACTTTGTTGCGCTTTTCAACGATAGAAACAGCCGTTTCCATCATGTCCAGTTGGTCAAGGCCTTGCTCAGCGTTTGCTGATTCATCTTCGCGATTGCTGCGACGACGGCGTTGACCACTTGCGCGCAGGTGACGAGGTGAACGGCGGTTACGACGCTTCTCTTCACGTTGCTCACCATTTTCGTTAGCTTCAACAGCTTCTGGTGCATCGGTGTTAGCTTCAGCTTTCGCTTCTTCTGCTACAGCTTTACCCATTTCGTGAAGTGGGTTCACCGCTGCAACTTCTACTTCTTCTGAGTTATCAGCAACACGGACTTTCTTGTTCAGCTTGCGGCGTTGACGGCGTTGTTTTACCTTCTCCGTCTTTTCCGCTTTCTCTTGCTTGTCAGCTTGAGACTCTTCTTTTACTGGCTTAGCCGCTTTCGCTTGCTGTTGACGTTGGTCAGCTTTCTCTGACTTGTCAGTTTGCTTGCGGTTTTGCTTCTTAGCTTGTTTTTCCGGACGTGCGTTTGAACGTTCGTTATTTTCAGTCCGCTCTTTGCCACGACGTGGTTTCTTATCTCCACGCTCGCTTCGTTCATTGCGCTCACCATTTTTGCCGTTCTCATCGCGCTGACCATTGCGCGAGCCACGGCGGGTGCGGTCCTGAGAACGCTTGTGATCACGACGGTTACGAGACTCGCGTTTTGGTTCTTCTTTCTTCTCTTCTTCCGCCGGCGCACTTGCGAACAGGCCAGAGATGAAAGAAACCAGACGAGAGATCAGGCCAGGTTTAGCTTCAACTGCTGCTTTTGCTGCTGGCTTGGCAACCGGAGCTGGAGAAGCAGGGGCAGCGAAACTTTGCAATGCTGGTTCTTCGCGTTTCTTAACAACGCGCTCAGCTGGTGCCTCGTCTTTGCCTTCAGTCTCACGCATTGCTTCCAGTTGCTCTGGAAGGTGGTAAGACAGTGACGTTACTTCATCGCCGCCACGGATACGAACCACTTCAAAGTGCGGTGTTTCCATGTTGGCGTTAGGTACAACGATAACGCGAACGTTGTGATACTTCTCAACGTGCTGCACTGACCGGCGTTTTTCGTTGAGCAGATAAGAAGCAACCGGAACGGGTACAACTGCCATTACCTGGGCGGTGTTTTCCTTCAACGCTTCTTCTTCGATCAGACGCAAGATAGACAGAGACAGAGATTCGTTATCACGAATCACACCGGTACCTGTACAGCGAGGACAGATGTGGTGGCTAGCTTCTGCCAGAGAAGGGCTCAGGCGCTGACGAGACATCTCCAGCAGGCCAAAGCGTGAAATACGACCGATTTGAACGCGCGCACGATCCATACGGACAGCTTCACGCAGACGGTTTTCTACTTCACGTTGGTGGCGAACTGGGGTCATATCGATGAAGTCGATAACAACCAGACCACCAAGGTCACGCAGGCGCAATTGACGTGCAATTTCGTCTGCTGCTTCAAGGTTTGTCTGCAGTGCGGTTTCTTCGATATCAGAACCCTTGGTCGCGCGAGCGGAGTTGATGTCGATAGAAGTCAGTGCTTCGGTAGGGTCGATAACAATCGAACCACCGGAAGGCAGACGCACTTCGCGCTGGAAGGCAGATTCAATCTGGCTTTCGATTTGGTAGTGGCTGAAAAGTGGAACTTCACCTTCGTAGCGTTTAACGCGACTCAGGAAGTCAGGACGGGTAGCCTGAATACGCTCACGAGCCTGATTGTAAACTTTCTCACTGTCGATCAGCACTTCGCCGATGTCACGACGCAGGTAATCACGGAATGCACGCGCAATCACATCGCTTTCCTGATAGATCAGGAATGGCGCTGGTTTAGAATCAGCGGCGCCTTGGATGCGTTCCCAGTTGTTCAGCAGGTAGTTTAAATCCCATTCCAGCTCTTCAGCAGATTTGCCAACGCCAGCGGTACGAACGATCAGACCCATGCCCTGAGGCAGTTTCAGACCAGACATCGCTTCTTTCAGTTGGCTACGCTCTTCACCTTCGATACGACGGGAAATACCGCCAGCACGAGGGTTGTTTGGCATCAGAACAAGGTAACTACCAGCGAGAGAGATGAAAGTGGTCAAGGCAGCGCCTTTGTTACCACGTTCTTCTTTATCAACCTGAACAATCACTTCCTGGCCTTCTTTCAACACCTCTTTGATGTTTGGACGACCTTGGTAGCTGTAATTGTCTGGGAAGTATTCGCGGGCAATTTCTTTAAGAGGAAGGAAACCGTGACGCTCAGAACCATAGTCTACGAATGCTGCTTCAAGACTTGGCTCAATACGTGTAATACGGCCTTTATAGATGTTTGCTTTCTTCGATTCATGGCCAGGGCTTTCGATATCCAGATCGTATAAGCGCTGACCGTCAACCAATGCGACGCGCAACTCTTCCTTTTGAGTTGCGTTAATCAACATTCTTTTCATATCAAATTGTTCTCGATTATTTGTTGTTATTAGTTGTCGGATACGAGAGAAAGAACGCAATGCTGCCAGGTCCCAAGTCTGATGTTAATGCAGCCTCACGGCTGGGGAATCAGGGACGCTCTAGGGCACTACTTATCCACCCACTGATACGGAATTAAGATATTCACTCCGGTTTATTCAGTCGGCTATTCGCCACAAATGGCGACAGTCTCTTTGACACTGGTTATTTATCCCGTCGTGCCAACAAACTAACGGGTGCTTTATTCCTCATGTCTTACGCCGAGTGCTGCATGATTAAGACACCGTTAACTGCCAGCTGATCAAGATACTACTCAGAAATAGTGCTAGTGGCGGTTAGGTGTCTGAGATAAAGCGGTAAAGATTTACTCTATTTGTCGACTTTTTAGTCGTGGCGAGCAAAAAAGCTTCAAACTTTTCTGCTTTACGGCGCAACTATAGCAGGGACACTTTTTTGCAGCAAACTACTTTGATGCAATGTAGAATCTACGCCCTATGAATACTGAAAAACCTAAAGTGCAATTCATCGACATTTCAGATGACATTGCAGGCCAGCGGATCGATAACTTTCTCCGAAATAGGCTTAAAAACGTACCTAAAAGTATGATTTATCGCGTTCTGCGCAAAGGAGAGGTGCGAGTTAATAAAAAACGCATAAAACCTGAATATAAGCTTCAGGCGGGCGATGTTATTCGCGTACCACCGATTAAGATCCCAGAGACAGCGCAGGCTGAGACACCCAATACCAAACTGAATCGTGTTGCAGAGTTGGAAAAATGTGTGATTTATGAAGACGATCACATGTTAGTGCTTAACAAACCGTCAGGCACTGCGGTTCACGGCGGAAGTGGTCTGCACTTCGGCGCCATTGAAGCGATGCGCGCATTGCGTCCAGATGCACGCTTTCTAGAACTGGTGCACCGTATCGACCGCGATACCTCAGGCATCTTGCTGATTGCTAAGAAGCGTTCAGCATTGCGTCATTTGCAGGCGCAATTCCGTGAGAAAACGGTGCAGAAATACTACTTTGCTTTAGCCATGGGCAACTGGAAGCCTTCTATGAAGAAGGTAACAGCGCCACTTCTTAAAAACGAAGTGAACAGCATTGTTCGTGTAAACCCGAATGGTAAGCCGTCTGAAACCCGCTTTAAAGTGATGGAACAGTTCGAGCAAGCGACATTGGTACAAGCTAGCCCAATAACAGGCCGCACTCACCAAATCCGTGTGCATGCGCAATATGTGGGACATCCGCTGGCGTGGGACGACCGCTATGGCGATCCAAGGTTTGATGCTTACACCAAGAAGTTTGGTTTGAGCCGTCTTTTCCTGCACGCAGCCAACATCAAGTTTACCCATCCGGGCACAGAAGAACTGATGGATATCTCTGCCCCAATGGATAAACAACTAGAAAGAGCATTGGAAGGTTTAAGGAAAGCGCCACGTGTTAGCTAACTATAAGTTGGTCATTTTTGATTGGGACGGCACCGTGATGGATTCTGTCGCACGTATCGTTTCCAGTCTTGAAGCCGCTGCCCGTCTGACGGGTGGTTTGCCAGAGTTGTCTGGTGATGAGCTCAAACAAATGATTGGTTTGAGCCTCGACAAAGGATATGAGTTTCTCTATCCCGGAGCGCCTTCAGAAAAACTGGATGAGTGGAAACGCCATTACGGGCAACAGTTTCGTGTAGATAACGATACGCCCATTGACCTGTATCCTTCTACTTTTGCATTTTTGGAAACGCTAAAGCAAAGAGGACATTTGCTAGCGGTTGCGACAGGTAAATCCCGCCCGGGATTAGAGAAGGCCATTGCGGATACCGGCACATCAGCATTTTTTGCGGCGACTCGCACTGCGGATGAAACGGCTTCCAAACCTGACCCATTGATGATCAATGAGCTTTTGGCTCAGCTTGGTGTTGAGGCAAAAGATGCCGTGATGGTGGGGGACACAACGCACGACATGCATTTGGCGCAAAATGCCGGTGTGGATGCTATCGGTATTACATGGGGGGTCCATGACAGGACGACGCTGGCGGCATACCATCCTGTCGCGATTGTAGATTCTCTGGAAGCACTTCTTTAATCGTCGACGAAAGATAAGAAGAAAGTGGGGCGAAAGCCCCATCTTCTGGTCGTTTGGGTATAAAAGGCTAAAGGACTTCGATTCCTTCTTCTCTGAGCATTTCGCATAGGCGAATCAAAGGCAATCCAACCAGGGTGTTTGGGTCTCGCCCTTCTAGCTTATCGAATAAAGCGATGCCAAGGCTTTCGCATTTAAAGCTACCTGCACAATCAAGCGGTTGTTCTCTTTGCACATAGCGCGAAATTTCCTCTTCACTCAAATCTCTGAAGTGAACATGAAAGGGCTCTAGGTCTGTTTGTGCTTTTCCAGAGTCAGTATTCAGCAAAGTTAATCCCGTATAGAAGGTGACATGCTTTCCCGATGCCGCCATTAGCTGCTCAATCGCCTTTGCTTCTGTATGGGGTTTTCCCAAAATCTTTCCATCGATCACACAAACTTGATCGGATCCTATGATGATCGATCCTGGATGTGCATCTCGACATGCCTGTGCTTTTTCCAATGAGAGTCGTTTCACTAAATCAGCCGGAGACTCATTTTCTTTAGCAGATTCAACAATATCCGGTGAGTGGGCAACGAAAGGTAAGCCAAGTTTTTGAAGTAATGTCTGGCGGTACTTGGATCCAGAAGCCAGCACAATTGTTTGTTTATTCATCTAACGATGATCCTTTACCAGAATATTCGTATACGTGGGCAAGTGTAATGTTTTAAACTTGCGGAGGCGAGTGGGCTTGGGTGTCGTTTCATACCAATGTCCATTCGATGTTCTCAATTGCTAAGTACCTGTTGAACAGAAAATAACCTTTTTTCTTTTTCTTGGGCTTTTGAAGCGCTTGAATAGAAGTAAAGGCATAAATTTCTTTGACTCAGGCTACATTGGAGGCTAGAATTCGCGCCCTATGCAAAAGGTAAAGCTACCACTAACGGTTGACCCGTTTAGAAGTGCGCAAAAGCGACTTGACTACGATGGCATCATCGCTGTGAAGCAACTGGAGCGTATTGCTGAGGCAACTGAAGGTGTAATCAGTGATGCTGAAGTGAAGCTTTCGTTTGACATTGATGCTCAAGGGCTGAAGATTGTACGCGGAAACGCCAAGGTCGACGTCAATTTAGAGTGTCAGCGTTGTTGGAAAGCCTTCCCGTATCATTGTGAAGTCGAATTTATTTACAGCCCGGTTTTCAATGAAGATCAGGTTGGCAATTTACCGGATGCTTATGAGCCGGCATTAGTCGACGAAAATGGTGAGATTAACCTGCTTCAACTTATCGAAGATGAGTTGATTGTGGCTCTGCCACAGGTTGCCATGCACGACGAAGTAGACTGCGAAGTCGATTCTGATGGCATGGTATTCGGGGAAATCCCGCTTGCTGATGAGCGTCCGAATCCATTTGCCGTTTTGAAAAACTTAAAGCAAAGTAACGAGGAGTAGGGTCAATGGCCGTACAACAGAACCGTAAAACCCGTTCTAAGCGTGGTATGCGTCGTTCACACGATGCGCTGGGCACTTCAGCTCTGTCTGTAGATGCAACTTCTGGTGAAACTCACCTGCGTCACAACGTGACTGCTGACGGTTTCTACCGTGGCCGCAAGGTAATCAACAAGTAAGGTTGAGCCTTGACAGGTCTAACCATTGCACTTGATGCGATGGGCGGGGATTTCGGTCCTCAAGTAACAGTGCCTGCCTCCGTGCAGGCATTGTTGCATTTCCCCTCGTTAAAAGTGGTACTCGTCGGTGATCAATCCGAGATCACCCGCCAGCTCGTATCGCTGGATCAAAAAAATAATCCCCGCATTTCGATTGTTCATGCGGAATCTTCTATCGCCAATGACACACGTCCTTCGCAAGCCTTGCGCTCAAGCAAGGGAAGCTCGATGCGTATCGCACTCGAACTGGTTGCAGAAGGAAAGGCAGATGCCTGTGTGAGCGCAGGAAACACTGGCGCGTTAATGGCACTTTCCCGTTCTCTTCTTAAGTTGCTTCCGGGCATTGATCGTCCTGCATTGATATCCGAGTTGCCAACCATGGGCAACCAGCAAAGTTGGCTATTGGATTTGGGCGCAAATGTCTCGGTGGATGCTGATACCTTATTTCAGTTTGCCGTGATGGGTTCAGTACTGGCTGAAGAACAGCTGGGCTATCAGCCATCAGTAGGTTTGCTGAATATTGGCGAAGAAGAGATCAAAGGAAATGATTTAGTTAAGCGCTGTGCAGAGATGCTGCAGCAGTGCTCTGCAGTGAATTACATCGGCTATGTAGAAGGCGATCAGCTTTATACCGGAAAAGCCGATGTGATTGTCTGCGATGGATTTGTCGGCAATGTAAGCCTGAAAACCAGTGAAGGTGTCGCCAGACTGTTTTTAGAAAGCCTAAAAGTGCACGTTTTGGCGAACCCGCTCAAGAAACTGGTGGCTAAATGGTTATTTGGTGGGCTGTTTAATCGGCTAAAACACCTGAACCCCGACCAGTACAATGGCGCAAGTCTGTTAGGATTGCGCGGCATTGTAGTTAAAAGCCACGGACGTGCTGATATTTCCGCTTTCCAACATGCTATCGGAGAAGCGGTACACGAAGTCGAACGGCAACTACCTAATAAAATATGTGACCGTTTGGAAGCCGTACTACTCGAGAGGCATTATTAGTCTTCATGTTCAGTAAGATTTTAGGCACAGGCAGCTATCTGCCTGCGCAAATCCGCACCAATGCGGATCTCGAAAAAATGGTAGATACCAGCGACGAGTGGATCACTGCGCGTACTGGTATTAAAGAGCGTCGTATTGCCAACGAGCAAGAAACCGTTGCGACCATGGGTTATCACGCTGCGTGTCAGGCTATCGACATGGCGGGCATTGATAAGCAAGACATCGACCTGATTATCGTTGCCACTACCAGTGGTGAGAGTGCATTTCCTGCTGCAGCTTGTGATGTGCAGGCTATGTTGGAAATCAGTGGCTGCCCTGCATTTGATATTGCTGCGGCATGTTCTGGTTTTGTCTATGCGCTGAGCGTGGCTGATCAATATGTGAAATCAGGAATGGCGCGCAACGCTTTGGTGATCGGCGCAGATCGTCTATCACACCTTTGCGATCCAGAAGACCGTTCAACCATCATCCTGTTTGGTGATGGTGCCGGTGCGGCGGTGGTTGGGGCCAGCGAAGAGCCAGGCATCATTTCAACGCACCTTCGTGCAGATGGTAAATTTGGCGACCTGTTGAAAGTCAAATTCCCTCAGCGTGCGAAAGCGGGAAGCCCTGTAGAAGCTGACTCTTGGCTTCACATGGCAGGTAACGATGTGTTTAAAGTGGCAGTGACCCAACTGGCAAACATCGTTGCAGAGACGCTGGATGAAAATCAAATGGACAAGTCAGAAATCGACTGGCTTGTTCCTCACCAAGCCAACTACCGCATTATCAAGGCAACGGCGAAGAAACTCGCGATGTCGATGGATCAGGTAGTGATCACGCTTGATAAGCATGGCAATACGTCGGCCGCTTCCGTTCCTACTGCGCTTGATGAAGCAGTACGAGACGGACGCATTCAGCGCGGCCAAACGATTTTGCTTGAGGCCTTTGGCGGTGGTTTCGCCTGGGGTTCAGCTTTGATCAAATTTTAATAAGGAATACGCTATGTCTAACTTTGCTGTGGTTTTTCCAGGCCAGGGTTCACAAGCTGTGGGCATGTTGGCAGAACTGGGCGAACAGTTTGCCGTTGTTAAAGAAACATTTGCAGAAGCATCTGAAGTACTCGGCTATGACCTTTGGGCTTTGGTTCAAAACGGTCCTGCGGAAGACTTAAACCAAACTCACTGTACTCAGCCAGCATTGCTGACGGCTTCTGTCGCTATTTGGCGAGTGTGGCAACAAGAGGGTGGCGCACAACCATCAGTGATGGCAGGACACAGCCTGGGTGAATACTCTGCACTGGTTTGTGCAGGCGTGATTGACTTCAAAGAAGCCGTGAAGCTGGTTGAACTGCGCGGACAACTGATGCAAGAAGCGGTTCCTGCAGGTGTTGGTGCCATGTCTGCGATCATTGGCTTGGATAACGACGCGATCGCGAAAGCGTGTGAAGAAGCGGCAGAAGGGCAGGTAGTTTCTCCGGTTAACTTCAACTCACCAGGCCAGGTTGTTATCGCAGGTAATAAAGAAGCGGTTGAGCGAGCAAATGCTCTGTGTAAAGCCGCGGGTGCAAAACGTGCACTACCGCTGCCAGTGTCTGTACCTTCGCACTGTGCATTGATGAAGCCCGCTGCAGATAAGCTGGCGGTAGCTTTGGAAGAGCTTACGTTCTCAGCGCCTTCCATTCCAGTGATCAACAATGCCGATGTGGCAACCGAAACGGATCCTGCAGCGATCAAAGACGCGTTGGTTCGACAGCTTTATGGTCCAGTTCGTTGGACTGAAGGTTGTGAAAAAATGGCGAATGAAGGTGTTGAATTACTGTTGGAAATGGGCCCAGGCAAGGTATTGACCGGTCTGGCTAAGCGTATCGACAAACGTCTGAGCGCGTCAGCGGTAAACGATTCAGCTTCTCTGGAAGCAGCTAAGTAATAAATTCTGGGATTCACAGCCAGCGAGAGCTGGCTGTTTACTAAAGGAACGATAACTGATGAACCTGAACGGTAAAATTGCTCTTGTAACAGGTGCGAGCCGCGGTATCGGCCGTGCAATTGCTGAACTTCTGGTTGAGCGTGGCGCAACTGTTGTAGGTACTGCAACTTCTGAGAGCGGTGCCTCAGCAATTAGTGAGTATCTGGGTGAAAATGGCAAAGGTTATGCACTTAACGTAACCTCCGCTGAATCCATCGAGGCAGTGCTCAAAGCAATTAAAGAAGAGTTTGGCGACGTTGATATTCTGGTAAATAACGCAGGTATTACTCGTGACAACCTTCTGATGCGTATGAAAGACGATGAGTGGCAGGACATTATGGACACCAACCTGACGTCTATCTTCCGCATGTCGAAAGCCGTGCTTCGCGCGATGATGAAAAAGCGTAAAGGCCGTATCATCAACGTAGGCTCAGTGGTGGGCACCATGGGTAATGCTGGTCAGGCAAACTACGCTGCAGCGAAAGCTGGAGTTGTGGGCTTCACCAAATCTATGGCACGTGAGGTTGCATCACGTGGGATTACTGTAAATACTGTTGCCCCAGGTTTCATCGAAACCGATATGACTAAAGCGCTGAACGATGATCAGCGTGCAGCGACATTGGCTCAGGTACCGGCAGGTCGTCTGGGTGATCCGCGTGAAATTGCGGCTACTGTCGCATTCCTTGCATCAGATGATGCAGCTTATATCACGGGTGAAACACTGCATGTCAACGGCGGCATGTACATGATTTAAACAATAAAGTTGCACCTCTAAATGATTCAGGTCAAAATCCGATGGTTTATCAGCCAAATCGTGGTTTGACCAGCATTTCGGGTGTTGCAACTTCCACGTTATTGAATAAACTACTGCACATATCGCATCTGCGAATCTTGTAAGGAATAGTATTAATATGAGCAACATCGAAGAACGCGTAAAAAAAATCATCGTTGAGCAACTGGGCGTAGACGAAGCAGAAGTTAAAAACGAAGCATCTTTCGTTGACGATCTGGGCGCAGACTCACTGGATACCGTTGAGCTGGTAATGGCTCTGGAAGAAGAATTCGATACCGAGATTCCAGACGAAGAAGCAGAGAAGATTACTACTGTACAAGCAGCTATCGACTACGTTGTTAGCGCTTCTGAGTAATCGGAACAAGATCCTCCCAGGCGGTCACCTTGACCGCCTGAGTTTTTTATACCACCCCCGAATTTTCGTAATAACACCTTCTCCGGAGAATATCATCGTGTCTAAGCGTCGTGTTGTTGTCACTGGCATGGGGATGTTATCGCCTGTAGGTAACACCGTTGAATCATCTTGGAAAGCGCTGCTGGCTGGCCAGAGCGGTATCCAGAGTATCACTCACTTCGATACCACCGATTTCGCAACCAAGTTTGCTGGTCTGGTTAATGACTTCAACAGTGAAGATTACATCTCTAAGAAAGATGCCAAAAAAATGGACCTGTTCATCCAGTACGGCATCGCAGCAAGTGTGCAAGCACTTAAAGATTCTGGTCTGGAGATCACAGAACAAAATGCAGACCGAATTGGTGTAGCCATCGGCTCTGGTATTGGTGGTCTTGGTCTGATTGAGACTAACCACCGTGCGTATGTCGAAAAAGGCCCACGCAAAATCAGCCCATTTTTTGTACCGTCGACCATCGTAAATATGATCGCCGGTCACGTTTCTATTAATTACGGTCTTCGTGGTCCAAACATCGCGATCTCGACCGCATGTACCACTGGTCTGCACAACATTGGCCACGCAGCTCGTATGATTGCATACGGCGATGCTGACGCAATGGTTGCAGGTGGTGCAGAAAAAGCATCGACTGAACTGGGTATTGGCGGTTTCGCAGCAGCGAAAGCACTGTCTACCCGTAATGATGACCCACAAGCAGCATCACGCCCTTGGGACAAAGACCGTGACGGTTTTGTTCTGGGCGACGGTGCAGGCATGATGATTCTCGAAGAGTACGAGCATGCTAAAGCGCGTGGCGCGAAAATCTACTGTGAGCTGGTTGGCTTCGGTATGAGTGGCGATGCTTACCATATGACGTCTCCAAGCGCAGACGGTTCAGGTGGCGCACTGGCGATGAATGCGGCTATCCGTGATGCAGGCATCTCTCCAGAAGAAATTGGTTACGTTAACGCACACGGCACATCAACGCCTGCTGGTGACGTTGCTGAAACCAAAGGTATTCGTTTGGCGCTTGGCGCTGCTGCGGATAAGGCGCTGGTATCTTCTACCAAGTCTATGACGGGTCACCTTCTGGGTGCAGCGGGTTCCGTTGAAGCGATCATTACTGCGATGTCACTGGTTGACCAAGCAGTACCACCAACAATCAACCTGGACAACGTAGACGAAGGCTGTGACCTTGACTACGTTCCGCATGAAGCACGTCAAGTGAAGATGGATTACGCACTGTGTAACTCATTTGGCTTCGGTGGCACCAACGGTTCACTTATCTTCAAGAAAATCTAAGTCTTTTTGTTCGCCTGATTTTTTGGCGAAGAAGGTTTTTTTGATAGAATGCAACGGCTCGGGACTTGTGACCGAGCCGTTTTTTATTGTGCAGGGAATACGGATGATCCTCATAAATGGACAGCAAGTAGATACCGTAGCTTTCAGTGACCGGGCATTTCAGTACGGTGATGGTGTGTTCACCACTGTCTTGGTGAAAAATGGCCAGGCTTGTGATTGGGGTCGACATAAAGCGCGTCTCGAGCAAAACGTTTCTGCGCTGCACATTGAAGGTGTAGATTGGTCATTGGTATATCAGTGGGTCGACACTGTTGCGGATTCACTTAAAGGGACTGAAAGGGCAATACTCAAAGTCATTGTGTCCAGAGGCTCTGGTGGTCGTGGCTATAGCGCGGCGGGTTGCAACAAGCCAACAGTGACGGTTTCATCTCATCCATTTCCAACACAGTATCTGTCATGGCGGGAAACGGGCATTTCATTGTCTCTATTGGAGCAACGTATTGGCCAATCTCCATTAGCAGGCCTCAAACACCTTAACCGTCTAGAGCAAGTCATGCTCAAGCGAGAGGTCGAAAACTGTGATACGGAGGATGGTGTTGCCTGTGACATGAACGGACATGTCATTGAAACCTC
The DNA here is from genome assembly GCF_011045095.1 of Grimontia sedimenti. Classification (GTDB taxonomy): domain Bacteria; phylum Pseudomonadota; class Gammaproteobacteria; order Enterobacterales; family Vibrionaceae; genus Enterovibrio; species Enterovibrio sedimenti. Next base: position 472,117 of record NZ_JAALDL010000002.1, on the reverse strand, counting down.
TGCCTCAAATATTTTTTGGCGAATTGACCAAACCTTGTACACACCTTTACTTACTACTTCCGGTGTTGCTGGTACTATGCGGGCTCAGGTTATCTCAGTGGCCCAAGCGCTGGGTTACGCCACCAAGGAAGTATTGGAAACGCCTGACAGTTTGCTGAAAGCAGACGAGATATTCATAACAAACGCAGTAATGGGTGTCGTGCCTGTTCACTGTCTTGAAGGGAAAAACTACCGCGACTTCGATGCTTCTAGCGCGATCGCCTTAAGGTTGGATGTGTGATTAAGAAACTTGCGCTGATTGTATTGTTTTTAGCGCTGGCGGTTGCCGGCGGCGCGTACTGGGCTTATACCCAAATTGAAAATTACGTTAACAGTGATATTAAACCGACAGAAACCTTGTTAGTAAATGTACCAGAAGGGTCAAACTATCACTCGTTCACCCGCAAACTGGTGTCAGATGGCGTTATTGATGCGTCTCAATGGTCGCGTTGGGCAGCGAAAACCCATCCGGAGTTGACCAAACTGAAAGCGGGCACTTTTCAGGTTCAGCCAGGTATCAGTCTTGCTGAGCTTTTTGCTTTAGTGCGTTCTGGAAAAGAACACCAGTTCACCATTACCTTTGTAGAGGGCAGCACCTTTAAAGAGTGGCGCGAGCAACTGGCGGAAACAGATTACCTGACCCACGACACTGCCGATCTGACTGAAGTACAAATTGCAGAAAAACTAGAGTTGGAAGGTGAGAAAGTAGAAGGTCTGCTTTTACCTGAGACCTATCACTATGTGGCCGGTCAAAGTGAGCTTTCTATCCTGAAACGTGCCGCAATCCAGTTACAAGCTGCACTGGATGAAGCTTGGGGTTCGCGTCAGGAAGGGTTACCCATCAAGTCGGCTTATGATTTGTTGACGCTCGCTTCTATTATCGAGAAAGAAACCGCGGTTGATAAAGAGCGTGGAAAAGTCGCTTCTGTTTTTGTTAACCGCCTAAATAAGAGAATGCGTCTGCAAACTGACCCAACGGTCATTTACGGCATGGGTGACAGCTATGACGGCAACATCCGTAAGAAAGATTTACGCACCCCAACGCCATACAACACCTACGTGATTTTCGGCTTGCCGCCAACGCCAATCGCAATGCCGGGTAAAGCGTCTATTATTGCTGCAGCAAACCCTGCAGATACCCCATATTTCTATTTTGTGGCCGACGGTTATGGTGGCCATACGTTTTCCAAAACACTCGCACAGCACAACCGTGCAGTGAGAGAGTATTTAAAAGTATTAAGAAGCCAATGAGTAACGGAAAATTTATCGTCGTTGAAGGTCTGGAAGGCGCGGGTAAAACCACAGCAATCCGCAACGTTATCGAGACACTGAAAGCCCAAGGTATTTCAGACATTGAAACCACCCGTGAGCCAGGTGGAACGCCACTCGCAGAGCAAATGCGTGCATTGGTGAAAGAGGGGCACCCCGATGAACCTTTAACCGACATGGCGGAGCTGTTGCTGCTTTACGCGGCGCGCATTCAATTGGTTGATAACGTCATCAAGCCCGCACTTGCCAGAGGCGCTTGCGTGGTGGGCGATCGCCATGACATGTCATCACAAGCATATCAAGGCGGTGGCCGCGGATTCGATCAGGATCTGATGCAGAACCTTCGCGACACCGTATTGGGCGATTTCCGTCCTGACTTTACGCTGTATCTTGACCTTGACCCTGAAATTGGCCTTCAACGCGCAAAAGCACGTGGCGAATTGGATCGAATTGAAAAGATGAAGCTGGACTTCTTCCACCGTACCCGTGCTCGTTACCTTGAGCTGGCAGAGGCTGATGACAGCGTTGTGATTATCGATGCTTCGCAGGGCATTGACGCGGTATCGGCAGATATTCGTAAGGCACTGGAGAACTGGCTGAATCATGCAGGCTAAGCTCTATCCTTGGCATCAGGAAATCTGGCAAAACTGGCAGCAATTGCTCGGTCAGGAGCGCTTACATCACGCTGTACTTCTAAGTGCACCAAAAGGAAGTGGCAAGATTGAACTTGCCGCCATCCTAGCGAAAACCATTCTTTGTAAGAATGGGGTCACTGAGCCTTGCGGCATGTGCCATAGCTGCCAATTGTTTGATGCTGATACGCACCCAGACTTTCACTGGTTGAAACCAGAATCTGAAGGCAAACAACTGGGTGTCGATGCGGTTCGTGCAGGCAATCAATACGCGTGGGAAACCTCTCAACTAGGAGGCCAACGCGTTATTTTGATTCAAAATGCGGACCGGATGGGTGAAGCGGCCGCCAACGCTCTGCTGAAAACTCTGGAAGAGCCACCATCGCACTGTCACTTCATTCTCCTATCACAATCGATGGACACCATGTTACCGACGGTTGTCAGCCGCTGTAACAAGTGGAAACCCAAACTGCCGGAAGAAGCAGTGGTTAAGCGTTGGGTTGAAGGCGAGTTGTTTGAGTCTGTTCCTCTGCAAGTGCTGCGCATTAACCGTGGGGCACCGTTAGCGGCGAAAGCATTCATTGAAGATGGCAGCGTCGGTAAGCACAAGGCACTAGTCGATGCGTTCGCTGAGTTTGTAAGTAAGAGGCAGGGGCTTTTTTCTGTCACTGACCTTATCGTTAAGGCACAGCAGGAAGGGCTGCAATGGCTGAGCTTCTTGATGCTGGATATCATCAAGGTTCAGCAAGGCTCAGATGAAGCGATTGTCCACTGTGACGATATGAAAACCGTCCAGAACCTAGCTTCGGCCTTACCTCAGGCAAAAGTCATGTCACAACTGATGGCCTTGAACCGCTTGAAAGCAGAGCTTTCAAAGCATACCGGCCTTAACAGTGAGCTCCTTATCAGCCGCTGGCTGACCGAATTTACTGCTTCCTAAATAGCGCGGGATGGTGAGCTATCCCGCTTCAAATATCGTATAATCGTCCGCTTTAGTCAGAAACCTACCGGAGAAAAAGACGTGCTAGTCGACTCGCATTGTCACCTCGACAAACTCAACTACGAAGATTTACACGCTGACGTAGGCGCAGTGGTAGAAAACGCCAAACAGCGCGGCGTAGATTATCTGCTGTCTGTGGGTGTGACGCTGAAAAGTTTCCCAAAAATGATGGAGTTGATTCGCCCGTTCGATAATGTGTTCGCGTCATGTGGTGTTCATCCGCTGGATATCGAAGAAGGCTTTGATTACGACACACTGAAAGCACTGGCTTCAGATGATCGTGTGGTCGCGATTGGTGAAACAGGTCTGGATTATCACTACCAGCCAGAGCCTGCGGAGAAGCAGAAAGACGCTTTCCGTCAGCATGTTCGTTTGGCGGTGGAGCTGAACAAACCTCTGATCATCCATACCCGTATGGCACGAGAAGACACGCTGCAAATTCTACGTGAAGAAAATGCGCAGAAAGTCGGTGGTGTTCTCCATTGCTTCACCGAAAGCTACGAAATGGCAGAAGCAGCGATTGAGCTGGGCTTCTACATTTCTATTTCTGGCATTGTTACCTTCAATAAAGCCTCTGAACTGAAAGACGTGGTGCGTCGCCTGCCGTTGGAAAGACTGCTGGTAGAAACGGACTCGCCGTATCTGGCACCAGTTCCATTCCGTGGCAAGGAGAATCAGCCTGCATATGTGCGTGAAGTCGCGGAATATGTGGGACTGCTGAAAGGCGTATCTGGCGATGAAGTCGCTAAGGTCACCACAGAGAACTTCTTTAAGCTGTTTTCTCAGGCGAAGAAGTGAGAATAGGCAAATATAACGAAAAGCCGGGGATTATATCCCCGGCTTTTCACATTTATGGCGCTGACGGCAAATTTGTTACGTCTATCCGGGTGGCGGATTTTGACGTAAATGCTTTCAGATATTGGTTTATATCTTCTTGTGTTAACGAGTCAATTACGCTGTCAGGGTTAACCACTGCAAGGGGGTCTGCATCTGCGAGGACGTAATTAAACATCATCCGCGCCTGCTCTTGTGGTTGTGATAATCCATCTTGCAGAGCATGAGATAACTGCTTCGAGGTACTGCTGAATTCCTCTGATGTCGCTCCATGTCCAATAGAGTCGGCTATCTTGTCCAGCGCATCTCGTGCCTCTTTTCGTTTTATGATTGAAGAGCTCATGACAATAAGCAATTGCTGAGTATCTGCACCTTCAGGCCACATCACAAACGAGTAGGGAGAGTAATCTAAACTCCCTGTCTCTCGGACTTGTTCTGTCAAACGGGAAGTAAGAATACGTCCCGCAATATCTGCCAGAAAGTAATCCTTGGTCGTTTTCTTCTCCGCATCCCGGGCGAACATGGTAAACAGCTCCACATTGTTACCTTTTGGACCAAAAGCAATGGTAAGTTCTTCTTTTTTCGGATCTAACTTCACGTCATACAGGCCTTCAGACGGCAAGTCTTTGAACGTCATGCCAGCGAGATAAGTTCGGGCAAGTGGTTTGAATTCATCGACAGCGATATCTCCAGCGATGACATAAACAAGACCTCGATTTGTCCTCATCAGATTGTTATAAGCCATCCTAACGTCACTGGCACTGACTTTTTCATAGTCCTCATGCGTGAGGGTGTGGCGAACTGAATTCTCATCATAGATTTCATTTGAAACAGCCATCAGTGCTTTACCGTCAACGGACTCGAGGTATTGACGGTTATTCTTGATGAATTGCGCTTTATGACGTTCGAACATCTCTTCATCCAGCGTGGCGTGCTGGAAGCCTTGGAACATGGAAGCAAGCACTAAGGGTAAAGAGGATTTGGTGGAGCTACCATAGAATCCATGTAGGTGTTCCCATACCATAGGCTCTATATAGGCATTCTCTTTGACCATCAGTCGGTTGTAGTCATTGAACGAGAATCCGCCAAGACCACTTTCAGAATAAGCGCCCGGCATCAACAGACCCGCAGGGCGCAAAGAGGCTGGAAGTGCTGCTAATCCGCCTTTAGAGCCCGCGTAAACATGAATTTCATCACCTGAGTTTGGCATGTGTCTCAGGTAGACAGTAACGCCATTGCTGAGTTGCCATTGGGTAGTGTTGGCATCGAGATCTTGTATCGCCACGATCTCACCGGTTTTGTCAGGCTGAGGGAAGTCCGAAACCACGTCTGGCAGCACTAACACATTACCGGTTTGATTGAAGGCCTTTTGCATATCAGCAATTAAAGCCAGTTGTTCCTGCTTTACTTGCTCAGTAGGGTAGATGTGATGTTCTAATGCAACGAGCGATTGCACATCCTTGGTCGTGAGCAATGATTTGAGTTCTTTATTGAACCAGGCTTTATCTGCGCGGTTGACGAAGACGGTCGACAATGACTTGTAGGTCTCCGGTGACAAAGTCTGCCTGCCTATCATGCGGAAAAAGACATGGTCTTCGGCATAGTCGCGTGCGGTATAGTTGTCAGCGAATGTTGACTCAAGCATCAGGAAATCACTGGTTTGAGCTTCAATTTCCGGCGTACTCAGTCCCTGATCACGTAAGGTGGCCAGTTCCTCGCCAAGAAACAGCATTGCTTCCTGCTGATTCTTCGTTTCGTAAGAAACCTGAATGCTAAGAACCATGCGCTCAAACGACTGGATCAACTGTGCATGAGTGCTTTGTACAGGAGCATTGAGATCCCTGGCGCGGTCATTCAAGCGAGTGCTGATAGCATTCGACAAAATGCTTGCGGCAGCAAAGTTTTCAAAGTCAGCTGCTGTCTCCATTGGGTTTGCACCCAAATCAAAGAGCAAGGTCGTGGAGGGGAATGAAACATCATTCACCCGAACGAAACTGTTTTCTCCACGGCTTAGCGGATAGATTTTATGCATCGGAGCGTGTTGATCTGTCGCCGTCCAGGTGGCGAAGAGTGCGCTGATCTCCTTGAGGGTCGACGCTGCATCGACATCACCTGCTATGAAAATCTCACTGCGGCTTGGTGTGTAGTGGGTTTGATAGAAATCTCTTAATCGATTTTCCGAGATATCTCGGATGCTATCTTCGGTACCAAGGACATCCTCGTCGACGTTATATAACTGTTCGGCAATCAGTCGATAGATTTCAAAGTCGGCGCTGCTTGCGTCGCTGTGACCCTGAAAAGAAAAGCGAAACTCCCCTAACACTACACCTTGTTCCTTGGTGATCTCTTCGGGGTCCAACGTCAGTGAAGTCGCGATTTCCCGATACCAAGCCAAAGTATCAGAGAGCTTCTCATTTGAAGGAAGGTCTACCTGGTAGACGGTATGAGTGTATGAAGTAAACGCGTTGAGATGTTGAGCAAAAGCCACACCTTCTTCGCCAAGCAGCGAGACAATTTCATTTTTAGGGAAGGCTTCGCTGCCATTAAACGCCATATGTTCCAGGAAGTGGGCGTAACCTTTCTGATCTTCGGCCTCGTCTCTTGAACCTGTACGAACCATGAAGCGTGTGGATACGGCTTGGTTGGGCAACTCCTTAATGTGAACAGTCAATCCATTCTCTAATGTTTGGGTCTGCCAACTACTATCGGCACTGAATGGCTGATCAATCAAAGTGCTTTGACAGCCGGTGACAAGAGCCACCAACATCAAGCAAGCAAAGTGTTTTATTGTTTTCATCTTTATTCCTGTCTAGCCAGAACTGGACTGAAAATATACGGCAAAGCAGAGGTCGGACTGAAAGTAACTGACTGGGTTTGCGAGTTATACATGGTGCAAATGTATGGCAATGAAATATTAACAAATACATGCGGTTAAGTGATAAATCTCACTGTAACGGGGAGAGGTGATTTAGCACTAATTTCGTTACATTAAATAACTTAAAGTGGAACAGGATTTTGTTGAACGAAGATCAATCAATCTCAGCGCTAATTTCATTTAAGTTGTTTTAAAACAATGGTTTAATGAGTATCAAAAGTGCTAACCAGACTGTTTTGTGTGTGATCTATATTTACTTTCTGAACAACAAAATCGTGTTACGTAGTCACTGTAACTGAGCAGTCTTATATTACTCAGCGAATTACATAAGTTACTGGGTTGTCGAGAACTCGCATCGGTTTGAGTTTAAAAGCAACTCAATATTAATCAGGAGCGTTTTTATGTTTAAAAACCTGTTTGCGAACATGCAAAAAGTCGGTAAGGCGCTGATGCTGCCTGTATCGGTTTTGCCGGTTGCGGGTATCTTGCTGGGTGTTGGTGCTGCCGACTTTAGCTGGCTACCTACAGTTGTTTCACAAATCATGGAAAGTGCCGGTGGTTCGGTATTTGGCCAAATGCCACTGCTGTTTGCAGTAGGTGTTGCACTTGGCTTTACCAACAACGACGGTGTTGCAGGTCTAGCTGCAATCGTTGGTTACGGCATCATGGCTGCTACGCTGGGCGTTATGGCACAAGTGATGGGTGTAGAGAAGATCGATACTGGTGTGCTTGGTGGCATTCTGGTTGGTGGTGTGGCTGCTTGGGCATTCAACCGCTTCTTCCGTATCCAACTGCCTGACTACCTTGGCTTCTTTGCGGGTAAGCGCTTTGTTCCAATCATGACCGGCTTCTGTGCTATTGGTCTGGCACTGCTGCTTTCTGTTATCTGGCCACCAATCGGCGCTGCAATCGGTGCTTTCTCACACTGGGCAGCTAACCAGAACCCAGTAGCAGCATTCGGTATTTACGGTATCGTTGAACGTTCTCTTATCCCATTTGGTCTGCACCACGTCTGGAACGTACCTTTCTTCTTCGAAGCTGGCTCTTGTGTGAACGCAGCGGGCGAAGCGCGTACTGGTGTACTGACTTGTTACCTGGAAGCAGACGCGGCGTCTCGCGCAGCGGGTAATGGCTTCGGTCAGCTGGCTGGTGGCTTCATGTTCAAGATGTATGGTCTGCCAGCAGCAGCGATTGCAATGTGGCACACCGCGAAACCAGAAAACCGCGCGAAAGTGGGTGGTATCATGGTTTCAGCAGCGCTGACTTCATTCCTGACTGGTATCACTGAACCAATCGAGTTTGCATTCCTGTTCGTTGCACCAGTTCTGTACGTTATCCACGCAATTTTGGCAGGTACTGCATTCGTACTGACTAACCTGCTGGGTATGGTTCACGGTACTTCATTCTCACACGGTCTGATTGACTTTGTGGTGCTGTCTGCGAACTCTCAGAAAATGTGGCTGTTCCCAATCCTGGGTCTGTGCTACGCAGTGTTCTACTACATCGTATTCCGTGTTGCTATTGTGAAGCTGGACCTGAAAACTCCAGGTCGTGAAGACGAAGATGAAACTTCAGCAGCGGCTGAGGGTTCTGAATCTGAAATGGCGAAGAACCTGGTAATGGCTTTCGGTGGTAAAGACAACATCACAGGTTTGGATGCTTGTATCACACGTCTGCGTGTCGCTGTAGCAAGCGTTGATAAAGTTGACCAAGACCAACTGAAGAAACTGGGTGCGGCTGGCGTAGTCATGGCTGGTGGCGGTGTTCAGGCTATCTTCGGTACCAAGTCTGACAACCTGAAATCAGACATGGACGAGTGGATCCGTAATAACTAATTGATAATAGCGTTCCCCCTCGCTATTAAAAAAGGAGAGCTTAGGCTCTCCTTTTTCTTTGTTATGTCGTCGCGTGATTCATCATAGAGCAACAAAGAAAAGCATGAGTATCGGAACCAGTAAGCTCAGGATAAACCCACTGACGATAGCAATAGGCACACACTTCACACCGCCCGTGGTTTGAATGATTGGAAGGGTAAAGTCCATTGAGGTTGCGCCACCGTAACCGATAGCGGTGAGAGGGTAGCGGGCAATAAGCAGAGGAATAAGAATAATCGCGACAAGCTCGCGGGAAAGTTCCAGCATAAATGAGGCACCACCATAAACAGGGCCAAGCGCATCACCCATCAAAATCCCTGCCAAAGAATACCAACCAAAACCAGAAGCCATCGCCAAACCATAGTTATATGGAAGGTCGAGAATCCAAGCGGCGAGAAGCCCACCCAACCAAGAAGTCATGATGACGATCAGGGCAACGCTCAGCCCTTTCTTGTTCAGAATAATTTGTTTTAGTGTCATACCGCTGTTGCGAAGCTGAATGCCAATCAGGAAAAGAAGGATAAGTAGAATACCTTCGCTGGCAGGGTCAACCCAATCCAGAGGAATCCGAAGAACTAATCCGAGAATGAGGCCACCACCCACGACAAACACCAGTTTGATGGACTCCATTGCCATAGCAGAAATCGGTACTTCACGTTTGTGTTGTTCGGTTTTAGTTTTGAGTACCTTATCTAAAAGCGGCAGGGCTAAAAGGTTACAGATTCCGATACAAAAGAAGAAGGTGACTGCAAGAAGCAGGATCTGATTGAGGTTGCTGGAAAGGTTATCCAGCGCAGCAAGGCTGAGTCCCATTAAGCCAAGAATGACAAAGACGAGATGGGACGTGGAGCGATTGATTTTTTCGAGCAAGGATGCCTTTTTGATCGTAATGAAATAGCCAACGACCAGAGGCAGGAAGATATAAAGCATGCCGGGAAGCATTCGCGTAAGACCTTATTGATAAAAAAGAAATCGCGATGAGAGTATCAGTCGCGATCCAATCAGGTCAATCTGTGTGCGAAAACTAGGTCAAAATTTCAGTGGGAACTGAAATGCCAGCATTAAAAACCACAGTTATCGATAATGTTATTCAGTTGACTTCGAAAGTCCCTTTCATTCAAATTCGACAGCTCATAGAGCGCCTCAGCACCTGCCAACGTGATTTCCACTTCATGCTCATCAATGTCTTCATCTTTGGCTCTGAACATCAGCAAATGATTCGCCATCTTAGCGACATCCAGATAAGAAACGTCTTCGCTGGCTTTTCTGATCCGGCGATTGAGCGACACTTCTACAAAGTCTAAATCGAAGCCCCAGCTTTTAAGTATGAAACGACTGGCTTCACGACTGACGGTGAAAAAGACGTGGCTGGCGATTTCAAAATCCAGATAGTTACCTTCTTCTGTGTAGTCGTGAAACGCCTTCACCGCGCTGTAAATTCCAATGTCAGCCAACAGGCCAATTAACAGGGATTTTTCGACTTCGAGATGGAGGTTTTCTTCATCATAACCACGCACCTTTTGACATAGCAGTGCCATGGTGGAGCCAAACTCCCGAGACGACGTCGCGCTTTTTTTCAAAAGGGCATTGCATTCTTTGCTGAAAGGGGAGTTGGTTTTCAAGGTTTGGATCGCATGAGCGGTTGCAATGCCGAGTACACGTTGAATGCCTAAACGGGATACCGCCATGTTGATGTCATGACAAGGACGGTTGTTGCGTGGGCTAAATACCGCAGAGTTTGCAGAGCGAATCACTGCTGCGGTCAGCGTGGCATCATCAAGGAGCAAGGTCGCTACATCGCGGACAGTTGTATTGGGCTGATTACAGGCGCGCTGGAGCTTAACGACGACGTCAGGAATGGGAGGAAGCTCAAGAGTGCCATCTTTCAGCTTGCGATAAACACGCTGGAAAAAATCAGTTTCTATGGCTCTGAGGTATTTTTCACGGTCAGGGGAGACCCAGAATAACGATAGATGATCCATCTTTTTAGACTCGAAAGAACGCTGAGTTAATAGTAATTGTCTCGTGTTTTAATTGAAATACATCTGTTGATAAATTTGAACGAAAGGCACTTTACGCCCTTATTTGTATAGCTATCCATGCAAGGTGCTGGCTGACGATCTTATTAGTAGATAAAACGCAAGATTGATCAGCTGTAAGTGCCAGTTTTTGAAGTAATCTAACGTTTGTGAAGAAATCTCTCTGCAAAAAAACGCAACAATTTGCGAGTGTAACCGCTCAATTAACATGATATAAACATAAAAATTACATCCAATAACCGTGACGAATGTTGCAAAATGGCTACAGTTTTCGGTGTTGGGTGATCTGGTGCATGGTTTTCTATGCCCTAATGCGTCATCATTAATTCGCGTTGAGAAATTACGATATTTAAACCGAAACTTTTTGGTTTATTTTATGGGGAGAAAGGAGGCACACGTGTTGGAAGTTAAAAGTGGCTTTGTAGAGTACTTGTCGCAGTTTGGCGAGACTGAAAAACGTTCAATGTTCGGTGGAACTGGCTTCTTCGTGAGCGGAGCTATGTTCGCACTGGTTAAGGAAGACCGTATTTACCTGCGTGGTGGTAACGACCTAACGCAAAATCTCATCGACAAAGAGTGCAAGAAATTCGTTCACGTTAAGAAAAGCTCTACCGCTATCGTGAACTACTATGACATCACTGATCTTTACGAAACGGAGGATCAGGGGTTGGATGTGATGGTAAAAAAGTCCGTAGAGAATTCGGTAGCAGAGAAAGAATACCGCGACTCCAAGCTCAACAAGCGTCTGCGCGATTTACCCAACTTGCGTTTGACCATTGAGCGTATGCTCAAAAAAGCGGGCGTAGAAGATGTAGACACCTTCTTCTCAATGAGCCCGGAAGAATTGTTCCGTAAAGTGCAGGAGGCACACGGTTACGATGTCGACGTGAAATTACTGTGGATGTTCGCTGGTGCCCAAAACGGTACTCACTGGACATTGCTGAGCGAAGAAACCAAACAACAACTACTTCGCGCAATCTAACTTATATCTCAATGCCCAAAAAGCCGCTTAAAGCGGCTTTTTTATGCCCGCATCTTAGGGTCAACAGACCCTATCGTTAAAACCAGATCTGTTATTTCAAGTGATGAATCTCGCCTGGTGATTGGCTGTGTGTACCCAAAAGGTGATTATTGCTAAAGTCTCCGTATCACCCAAAAAACAAAATAAAACAATGAAATTGCCTCAGCTTTCTTCTTCCTTACTTGCCGGATTGCACTGTTTCTCTGTGGTGGCTGAAACCATGAGCTTCACACGCGCAGCTGAAGAGCTACACCTGACACAGAGTGCGGTTAGTCACCGGATTAAGAAACTAGAACAGCGATTGGAAGTGTCATTGTTTGTTCGAAGACCTCGCCATTTATCCCTTACCAACGAAGGAGAGCAGTTAAAGTTGGTGGTGACCGAACAGTTTTCTGCCATCAGCTTTAAACTCCTTGAACTCAATCGGGCCAAGCCTTTTGGTGACTTCATCATTTCAGCCCCGCCGACGTTTTCACAAAAGTGGTTAGTGCCAAAACTTGCCCAGTTTTCAGAGGCTTTCCCAGATGTCACCTTACATCTCAGAACCCGAAATGATCTTATCGATTTCAAAGCCGAAGCTTTTGATTGTGCGATTTACTTTGGCCATGGACGCTATAACGGTCTAATCAGCCATCACCTGATGGATGATGCCATCGTGCCGGTTTGCAGCCCTGAATATGCAGAGCGCCATTCACTTTTCGACAACCCAGAGAAACTGGCTCAGTGCCAGCTTTTGCATGATGCGGCCCCATGGGCAAGCGCCAGTCTAAGCGATGAGTGGCTTTATTGGGCCAATGCTAACGGACTTGAACTCAATGGCACCAACCATAGTTTTGATCGGGCAGATCTTGCTTTGGATGCAGCAACATGCGGTATGGGCGTGGCGATAGGCCGCATGGCTTACATACAGGATTATCTGATGTCCGGAAGATTGGTAGCACCGGTAGATCGCCCTGTTAAGTCACCCTACAGTTTCTATCTTGTCTATCGGGAAGAACATCAGGGAAACGCAAAGATACTGGCCTTCAAACAGTGGTTGGACAGCCAGTTAAGCGCGCTGAATAGCGCCTAACTTTACTTATCAATTTGGACATTGTCGCCCGAAGGGAGGCCCTCAATGCGCCCACTTCTTCGTTAAATTCCGCGGAAATAGAACGACTATTCCTCGCGGAATTTGCCTCGAATTGAACGCATTGATGACCTCTGAATGCGAGTATCTTCAGGTTGTTTGGGTATAAAGTGACCGCTAATTATAAAAAACCACTGCGAAATCAGGTAACATTTGCGACTAGGAATGTGAACTATCTGAAGATAAACGCGCGAGTAACAGCGCGATGGCTGATGTAACCCAGCGCTGAGCGCTGATTTGGGTGGGTTTAAGGGAATAATGGCGAAGAACACCAAGCAAGGCGCTTTAGAAACAGAGGCGCTTATCTATCGCACCATCGTTGACATCTTTATGGAACAAGGTTGGGATGCTGTCACTTACGGCTCTATCGCCAAAAGAACCGGGCTGAGCCGAAGCGGTATCCAACGTGTCGTGCCCACAAAAGAAGATATGGTAAGTGCATTTCAAGGGCAGGTACTGGCTTACGTCACCAGCCAAATCGACTCAACTGACAGTGAATCCATCAAACGAACCTGGATTGAAGCGCTCTCCGAAACCAAATTTTCTAACTGCATCCGTTATCTATTGGGTGCGGTGAATGGGGGCGAGCAAGGCAAACAAAAAGTCGCCTTTGGTGTTACCAAACTGATTGAGCAATTTGGCCAGCCCATGGTCATTGAGCTTATCGGCTTATCAACGATTTACTTATTAGAAATCGACATTGAGTAATCATTTCAGGAGCTAGGCAATGAGAAAAACCGGTCTGAGAGGATTGGCGTCAGGGACTGCTCTCGCAGTTATCTTGGCAGGTTGTGCCATCAAGCCCGCAGAAGAAATCACAGTGTATAAAACCAAAGGTGCGGTTCAGTGTGAATCGTCAGGCATGAGTATCTTTGAGAGTGAGAGCTTGCTGAGAAATAGCGGCGTAGATGTTATTTTCTCGCAATGTGGAGTTCTTGAAGGGATGAGCTTTGCCCAGATGTGTGGTGGAAAAACCGGTGATATTTTGGTTCACACCATCAACGCACGTTATGGAGACTTGGCCGCTTCCATGGGTTATGAGCCTGTCGCAACGCTAATCACTAAAGACACACCTAAGGGTTTTAATGTGGCGGATTGCCAATAGAATCATCACCTAATACCAATCACAGTAAGTAGGTGATCAGAAATAGCGCAGGAAAAATGCTCGAGAATAAGGCGGGAAATTTCGATAAGTAGTTATTCTACAATCAAATTTTTCAACGCAGTTATCGAGCATTTTAACAAGCTAGGATGAGCAGATATTTACTACGATTGGTATAACGTCAACAGAACCTAGAAAAAAGGCCTCTCGAATGAGAGGCCTTTTTAATGTTCCGTCGCTTAGAACTTAAAGCGGGTGGTGAACATGAACTGGTCACCGTAAGCTTCATTGAAGCGCAGCTGAGAACCGATAGAGAACAGCTCAGTCGCGTGGAAGCGAGCATTCACAGAACCGAAAATGTCATCGTCGTCATGGATAGATAGATGACCGATTTCAGCACCTACTTCCAGTTGTGGGCTTAGCCACTGACGAAGACCCAGGTTTACTTCCACACCAAACTCTGTGTCGTGGTTGTATTTTCCACGCTGCTTCATGGTGCGAAGACCCAGCTCACCATAGACGTCTGCCCAGTTGTTTACTGGCGCATGGAAACCAATCGCTGCAGTGGTATCGAAATCAGATTCGAACTCAGTGTCGATTTCGGCGCGGATGTGCGCATTCGGGTGAATCGAAGTGCTGAAACCAACACCGTATGTGACTGGGCTGATACCAACGCGAGCTTCAAAGTAGTCGTAGCTGAAGTTGCTCATGGTTGTGTCGTTAGCAGCACTTGCAGCAGAGAAGCCAGCAGAAGTCGCGGCAGCCAGCAAAATACCGGCAATCTTGGTTTTGCGCATCAAAAGGGTCTCGTGAAGAAAATATTGTGTGCGTATTCTAATAGAAGTCGCTTTTGCGAAACAACAGCATAGCACCTTAATCTGGCGCTATGACCGTTATTTTGTACTTAAAAGGCTGATTTTTTGACCACTCACGACATTGAATGTCAGGAATTAGGGCCTGGTCACCCTAAGTGTCGACTCAGTTGTCAGAGTAGCTCAGACGGTTATTGCTGATAGCTTCCATAATACGTTCCGCATCCAACACACTTACCCAAGGGAGCAAATTACTGTCGTTCTCAATAACAAAGGTGGTGAGCTGGTCAATCACCACTTGTTGCAGCGTATCGCCGCTCCAAGGTTTAGCGATAAAGTAATCCAGGCTGGCGTGATTGACCGCCTGAACGGTTTCTTCTAACCCCGCTTGTCCGGTTAGTAACAGCTTTCTGGCCTTTTGGGTTTCCGCCGAGCTATTCAGCTCAATCAGGAAATCCACGCCGAGATCTTCCGGCATAATGTGGTCACAGAGAATAAGTGCTAACCGCAAATCATCTGCGCTGGCTTCGGCCAAAATCTCTTTGGCCTCCGCGACCGACTCCGCCGCTTCAATGACAAAATGGATTTCCAGCGCTGAAATGTCGTTTACCACGCTATCCAGAACATCGCGTTCATCGTCTACACATAAAATAAGGTACTTACTCATTTGTCCTCCATGTATGGCGCGATAAGGGGAGAATAGGGAAGGGTCACTGTCATCGCGGTAAATTCGCCCGGTGAGGAACTCACGTTAATGGCACCGCCATGATGCTCAACAATCTGGCGACAGACAGAAAGCCCAATACCAAGCCCGAAATGGCCTTCACGCTTGGTGGTATAGTTGAGTTCGAAGACTTTATCTTTGATCCCTTCAGGAATACCGACGCCGTTATCCATCACAGTGACTTTGACGGCTTTGCGGCTGCGATAAACGGTTTCGCGGGTTCTAACTTCAACCTCGCCATTTTGCCCCACAGCATCCAGCGCATTGGAAATCAGGTTGGTCCAGACCTGTTGCAATGCAATGGGCATGCAGCGGATAGGTCGCAACTCGCCATAATCTTTGACCAGTGTAATGCGCTTTAGCTGGTTCTCGAACATCACCAAGGTGTCTTCAATGCCTTCGTGAATGTCGACTTCATGCATGGTTTCGTCGTCCTGACGGGCATAGGTTTTGAGACTTTTCACCATATCGGCGATACGTCTTGCGCAGACATTGGTCGAGCGAAGCAAGCTGCCTGCTTGATAGAACATGTCCCATTGATTGAGGGTGTGCTGGAACTCGTTGCCCAATGCCTTGGTCCAGAACGCCACATCATCAGGTTTATCCAGCCCCATATTGACGGCTTTTCTGGCGAGGTTGCGGTTACCCACAAGCGGCTCAATGTCTTTGGCGAGTTTGCGGGCATCGGCTGTCGACATCGGACGAGAGAGCAGCGCTTCCGCCATGATTTGATTCGCTTTCTCGCGCGCTTGGGTATTTAGCTCAACATTAATGAGGGTGCCAATGTTATCGCGAAGGGTTTCGCTATTGCGCAAAATCGCAGAAACCGGGTTATTGAGCTCATGGGCGACACCAGCAACCAGTTGCCCGAGCATCGCCATCTTTTCTTTCTCGATAAGTTGCTTGTGCGCCAATTCCAGCGATTGCAGTGTTTGCTGGAGTTTCACTTCTGTCGTAATGCTGCGTTTTAGGCGACGGTTAAAGTGGCGAAGCAGATAGTTAGAGAACAGAGGCAATAAGTCATTGCGGGCCTGCATCACTTGGGAAAACAGATTTCTGTTGAGCTTCAACACTTTGGTTGGCTGAAGGGTAATGCCCGTTGAGAAGGACACATCGCCAGTCACGAAAGACATACCGCCGATCAAGCTACCTTGGCCAAGCCTTGCCACTTCATGTGATGCGCCAGTTTCATCGCGTTTGAGTAGCGCGACTTCCCCTTCCACCACAAACCAAAGGAATGAGTTGGGTTTGTCTTCATGAGTAAGGATGTGGTCTTCGCTGTAAAGGCGACTAACGTTGTGCTCACTGCTTTGCTCGAAGTAATCCGATATGCCATCAATCAGTTGTTTAGACAGTTCTTCGTCCGAGACGCCCAGTGAAGATTCGATAAAGCCGCTGCGATAGGAAGCCAGTTTTTTCTCGATGTGAGCATCCAACAATCGGCGTTGATCCAGCGTGTTGCAGTAACGCAGAAGATCGTCCGTATTAAATTCCAACACGAATTGCGTGAGTTCTTTTCTTGCCAACTCACTGATTTCATTGTCCGCCCAAGGCTTGGTGAGACAATAGTTCAATCGCCCTTCGTTGACGGCCTGCATGATTTTTTCCAAATCCGGCTGGTCGTTAAGCAGCACGGTTCTGGCACCATGGGAGGCAGGATGATTATCAATATTAATCAGAAGGTTGATACCTTCATCTTCTCCCAGTGTGTGGTCGCAAATGAAAAGGGAGACCCGGCGATCTTCCCGATGGAGTTGCTCTAATATTTCACTGGCGGCCGCAGCATTGTCGGCGCAGATAAGGTCGAAGGTTTCGGTAAAACCAACCAATTCGTGTTCAATTCGCGCCAATACAGAAGGGTCGTCGTCCAGACACAGGATGACATTGGAATTCATGCGTTTACCGTTAAATCTCTATTTTTTGTGAGTGTATCGCTTTGCCCGTCTTTAAGCTGAGAAGAGCGCTGCAAACTGACACATAATTTAAGAAAACGCCGCTGCCTAATAGGGTTATGAGAACCAATGGGTTACACTCGGAAGCACTAGAAAGTCGAGTCAGTTGGAGTGAAAATGATTTTTGGAAAATATGCGGCTGTAGCAGGTGCGGTAGCGATTGCTGTCTTATGGCCGTTTGCGACGGGACAAATTGGTCAGTCTCAATATGAAGCTGAGGTAGAGAAAGCCAAATCCCCTTACATGGCGGTTGAAAACGTTTCTTACGATCGTGGCTACTTATCTTCAAATGTAGTGACCAAGTTTTCGCTGACAGGCTCTACCAAAACCGTTTATGAAGAAGAAGGCTTACCAACGTCTTTCACTGTCTTGAGTGAAATCGACCATGGCTTCCTTAGCATCAGTTCAATTTCCATCATTGATATGACCCCGGAACTTAAAGCATTGTCTGAAGTGCTTTGGCCGTCAGGCGAATCACCAATCACTTTGGTGAGTGAAACGTCGATTTTTGGGGACACGCAGTTTGATTTGACTGTTCGTGCGATGGATGGCGGCGACGAAGAGCTCAAGATTGTCAGCTCACCAGCCAATGTCTCAGGTTCAGCGGACAAAGACGGCAACATCGTTTATCAGATGGAAATGCCTTCTGTTGAGCTCTCCGGTGTCGAGGGCGAGAAGTTTACCTTTACCGAAATTACCGGCTCTGGCCAAGGTAAAATGGTCGATGAAATGTGGGTTGGTCAACAACTCATGAACGCAAAGACAGTGAGCCTGACTGATGTCACAGGCATGGCTGCGACCGTGACCAACCTTGGACTTGATGTCCGAAATGAAATGGATGCCACTAATGGTGATGTCGCAACGGCAACGCCTGAAGAACTGCGTATTACAAACAAAAATACCGTTTCATTCCAGAATCTTGATGTGCCAGAAACCATTGAGCTGAATAACTTCAAGCTGGGCGTAAACTTCAAAGATCTGGATTACACCGCCATGCTGACGCTGGCAGAAAAAGCAGATAGCTTAAATGCAGAGCCAACCGACGAAGATATGATGCAACTTGCGACGTCTCTGGATGGGTTGGTAGAAAGCGGCATGACTTTCGAATTATTGCCATTGGAAGTGGATACACCTGAAGGCCGCGTAGATGCCAAGTTTGATCTAACGGTTGAACCGGGCCTTGGCAGTGTGACCCAAAACTTTGGCGCGCTGATGTCCAAGCTGAAAGGTAACCTGTTGGTGAATGTTCCAGCAGCTTATGTTCATGGTGTACCGCCAGTTTCTGCTTCACTGAACAACCTTGAACCTTATGGCTTTATCAGCGAAAGCGAAAATGGCGTGACGCTTGAAGCAAAGATTGAAGGCGACCAAGCAGTTTCTCCAACGGGTGAGCGCATTCCAATTGGTCTACTCATGATGATGTTTATGTAACGTCTTGCATTTGCTAGTAAATGAAGCCGGTCCATTGTGACCGGCTTTTCTGTTTCAGTTACGTGAAAAAATGAACGAAAACCGCCTTCCATTTGTGACAAAGCGTAAAAATACCCTTGTCGCAGCTAGTAATTTTTTCAGCTTGGTCAACACTGTTAGTACAAGCTACAGAGATTTGTCCCTGTTTCTAACAACGTATCAAACAAAACTAGGGGGATGCATGGAATCGATCAAAGTGAAAGATTACATGAACAAAAGACCGGTTACCTTCACCGCTTCCATGCCGCTTTCCAGGGCGTTGGAGAAAATGCTTAGTGCCAACCAGACGGGCGGCCCCGTCGTTGATGACAGAAACAAAGTGGTTGGATTCCTATCCGAACAGGACTTGATTCACAAACTGCTGAAAGCGGGTTATTACTGTCAGGACAGCAACAACGTAGCAGATTGTATGCACAGTGATGTGAAGGCTGTTCTTCCTGATGACAGCATCATCCGCCTTGCAGAAGAAATGCTGCCAGCCAAGCCAAAGGTCTATCCGGTGATTGACGAAGATGAAAGGCTGGTCGGTTGTATTTCACGACGCGATATTCTGCGTGCGATAGCAGCGCAAATTGACGACTCGTTCCACCATCCAGTTTAACTGTCAAAAAAATAGAACGTGTTGTATCAAAGAAGGTGCTTGAGGCACCTTTTTTTCGTGGCATGATAGCCTGTTAGCCGTAAAACGGCAGATAAAACCACATAGAAAGCAGGACTTTTCATGCCAAACCAATCTCAGGCCAAGTTTGTTAATGGTTCTATCATGCGCCATATCACCGTGATGTCGACATCCGGTGCTGTGGGTTTGATGGCGCTGTTTTTAGTCGACTTGGCTGACATGTTCTTCATCAGTTTGCTCGGGCAAGTCGAGCTGGCTGCCGCCGTCGGTTTTGCCGGTACCATCATCTTCTTCTCGACGTCAGTTTCTATTGGTACCTCCATTGCGATGGGCGCCTTGGTGAGTCGTGCGCTCGGTGCAGGTCAACGTGAGGAAGCCCGTAAAATTACTGGCAGCGTGATGGTGTTTTCAGCCTTGATCAGCATCATCACAGCAGGGATTATTCTGGCTTTCCTTGACCCTATCCTTGCATCTATTGGCGCAGAAGGGGAAGCGGCACAGAAAGCGGCTGACTTCCTCTGGATTTTGCTCCCTGGCGCACCTTTAATGGCGATGGGTATGGCTGGTGGTGCGGCGTTAAGAGGCGTGGGAGATGCAAAACGTTCCATGTCAGCAACGTTGGCAGCAGGTGCTGCGAATGCCGTATTAGATCCTATCTTTATCTTCGCCTTGTCCATGGGCGTGGAAGGTGCAGCAACCGCTTCCTTAATATCGCGCTTCGTCATGTTCGGTGTGGCGTTCCAAGCCGTACACCGCAAGCACGATTTGGTCACTATGCCGACGTTGGAAGATTTGAAAACCCACTTCAAAGCCATCACCAATATTGCGGGTCCTGCCATCATCACTAACACAGCGACGCCCATCGGTAACGCCATTGTGACTGCTCAGATTGCGAAATTTGGTGCCGATTATGTTGCAGGCTATGCGGTGATGGGGCGCTTATTACCTGTGTCCTTTGCACTGATTTTCTCTCTCTCTGGGGCGGTAGGCCCTATCCTCGGACAGAACTATGGTGCACTGCGTTTTGATAGGGTGCGATTGACCTTGAGCGACTCAGTGAAGTTCGTGACAGCGTATTGTGTGGGCGTCGCGATTATCCTTTATTTCTCCCAAGGGTTAATCATTGATGCCTTTAGCCTGAATGGGGATGCCGCTTCTATGGTGGCACTGTTCTGTACCTATATCGCCATTACCTTCATCTTCAACGGTACCCTGTTTGTTTCCAATGCCGCGTTTAACAACCTTAACCGACCAACTTGGTCGACCATGCTCAACGTGGGCAAAGCGACACTCGGCACCATTCCATTTGTGTATGTGGGTGGTCATTACGCAGGTGCTGAAGGGGTGCTGATTGGTCAGGCTGCCGGCTCTGTGTTGTTTGGTATCGCGGGCTATTTTCTGGTTAAACGTCTTATCAACCAGTTGGCAGATGATCACGAGGAAAAAGAAGAAGATCTTGTTCCCGTGGAGCCTAATGTTCCGGCGGCAGGGCTGACAAGCTGTCGGGAAATAATGGCGGAAGATGCTGATGAGTTGTTATCAGACGAGGATATCTCCAAGAACACATCACGCTCTTAGCCAAAACGATGACTTTACCAAAGGACGCCATTGAGCGTCCTTTTTTATTTGAAAATTCGGAATGCAGACTATTGAAAATACACCGCATTTTATTGATCTAATTCAGTAACTGATCCTGACATTGCGCGCAATATATTTAGGGGCTGTTGACCTTTGGTGATGATTCTTGCAGCAGTTTGTGGCGGCTTTATTCAAGGCAGAGGCTTCGATGTGTAGCTTGCCTACATAAGAAGCTGATAACGCAGAAGAAAGCTGCCACAAACGCTGCCCATAGGGTTCTGCTAAAAGCGTTTTATGCTTTGTTAAGGTGTATTTGCTTAGAATACTAGGCGGCAAACACCTCGCCGCGCTTAAAACGCTTTTCGCTAGAACAAGAATTAACCACCAAAGGTCAACAGCCCCTGGTTGCCCACGGATTCGGCAGGTTACGAAGTGGGCGTTTTAGCTTTTAAGGGACTACAGGCGATTATGCGCATTCAGGCGAAATACATACTTCCAATTCTTATCCCCTTGCTGGTGCTGATACTTCCGGCATCTGCATTTCCGTTTGAAACCCTCACCGTGATGCAGCAGCGAGCCATTGCCCTGTTTTTGCTGGCAGCGCTGTGTTGGGTGCTAGAGCCTATTCCCATTTACGCAACGTCTGTGGTGGTGATTGTGCTCGAACTCCTGTTCCTGTCAGACAAAGGGTTAATCTGGTTTCGCAGCAACGCGGGAAGCGCCGAATTTGGTGACCTGCTGCAATACAACACCATCATGGCGACGTTTGCTAGCCCGATTATCATGCTGTTCCTGGGCGGGTTCTTCCTTGCCATGGCAGCAACAAAATACCGTTTGGACATCAACCTTGCGCGGGTGTTATTGAAGCCTTTTGGCAACAAACCACAAATGGTGATGGCTGGCCTGATGATGATCACCGCCATCTTCTCCATGTTTATGTCCAACACCGCTACCACGGCGATGATGTTAGCGATCCTCACGCCAATCCTCGCACTGTTTAAACCCAATGACCCTGGCAAAATTGCCTTTGCACTGTCAATTCCGGTCGCGGCAAACATTGGTGGTATTGGTACGCCTATCGGCACCCCTCCCAATGCGATTGCCTTGAAATACCTGACAGGCGATAACCTGATCACTTTCGGCGAGTGGATGGCGTTTGGTGTGCCGTTTGTTATCGTCATGCTCCTTCTGGCTTGGGTATTACTCAGCTTCCTGTTTCCGGCAGATGAAAAACACATCAATCTGGCTATCAAAGGGCGCTTCCTTAAAACCCCGAAAGCCATCACCGTGTATGTCACCTTTGCGGTCACCGTGCTTCTCTGGCTGATGGGTTCAAGCCATGGCATGAACTCCTACACCGTGGCATTAATCCCTGTTGCTGTCTTTTCGATGACAGGCATCATCAACAAAGAAGATCTGAAAAAAGTCTCCTGGGATGTGCTGTGGCTGGTGTCAGGTGGTTTCGCATTGGGTCTGGCATTGGATAAAACCGGGCTGGCGGCGCTGCTGGTAAACAGCATTCCATTTGAAAACTACGCACCGGAAATTGTGCTACTTGGCGCTGCGGCACTTTGTTTGTTGATGGCGAACTTTATGTCTCACACAGCAACGGCCAACTTGCTCATGCCGATCATGGCGGCGCTGGGTGTGTCCATGGTTTCGCTGTCACCACTTGGTGGCGAAACCACACTGATTCTTGTCGTGACTTTCGCCGCTTCACTGGGTATGTCTCTGCCAATCAGTACGCCACCGAATGCGTTGGCGCATGCGACGGGTCATGTCAGTAGCAACCAGATGGCGAAAGTAGGCGTTATTTTGGGCGTGGTGGGTGTCGCGCTCAGTTTTGTAATGGTATGGATTCTACGCATGGTGGAATTCCTGTAATGAGGGAAACAGATGGAAAAGTAAACATCATTTGCGTTGATGACCAACGCGAGGTGCTGAGTGCCGTACTGAAAGATCTCTCTTCTCTGGCGGTGGCCTTTCATATCGAAGACTGTGAGTCGGCAGATGAAGCACTGGATCTGATTGATGAGTTAGATGCAGAAGGCGAGCATGTCGCGCTGATCATCTCTGACCATGTCATGCCAGAGAAAACCGGCGTGGAACTGTTAACCGAAGTGTCGCTGGATCCGCGTTTTCGCTTTACCCGCAAAGTCCTTCTGACCGGGCAGGCCACCCATGCCGATACCATTGAAGCGATCAACAATGCCAGCATTGAACGCTACTTTGAAAAACCCTGGGATGCAGAAGCATTGCTTAGCGCAGCCAAAAAGCTGGTGACTCAGTATGTGTTTGATGCAGGTCTGGATTATCGAGACTTTCCTGATGTGCTCGATACACAGGTGGTGTTGGACAGATTGAAGTAATTTCACAGATCAGGGTTGACCTTGGAGTAGGCTCCAAGGTTTACACTGAATATGAAACTTGGTTAAGGAGATAAACCTATGTGCCATTCATGTCATTCAGTGAAATGCCAAAACCCGATTCAACACACCACCAAGCCGGAAATCCAACCGAAGGCTTGCTGTTCGTCGCAGACTGCGAGCGAGAGCAGTTGCTCAATCGCAGAGATAACAGATGGAGACACTGACGATCCATCGTCCCAAGGCTGTTGCAGCAGTCAAACATGCAGCAGCCAAACACAGAATAACGACACGCCCTCTGAGCCAATCCCTTTCAGTGACAGTCTGCAATGGCGCGTGACCAATATGGACTGCCCAAGCTGCGCCAATAAGCTCGAAACCGCACTCAAAGGCATCACCGGCGTTGAATCCGCACAGGTGCGTTTTGCGACCGAAAAGCTCATCGTGAACCTTAACCAAGCCGACAGCGATAAGCTGAAAGCAACGATTGAAGCCAAGGCCGCCAAAACCGGTTTTCCGCTGCTTAGCCTGACAGAAACCAAACCCCTGGAGTCAGAATCCGGCTGGCTTACTACCTTCAAAAAAGACGGCTTACTGATCTCATTGGTTGCCGTGATGACGTTCGCAGCCGTGTTGTCGCGGTGGATGCCAGAAGTAGGCTCCGCCTTGTTTACCTTGGCGACCGTTCTCGGCCTTATCCCCATTGTGAAGAAAGCCATCACCCTTGGGCGATCCGGTTCCCCGTTTTCGATAGAGACCTTGATGTCCATTGCGGCGTTTGGCGCCCTGTACCTTGGAGAAACGGTTGAAGCCGCCATGGTATTAGTTCTGTTTCTGATTGGTGAGCGGTTGGAAGGTTACGCTTCAGCCAAAGCACGTGCCGGGATCCAAGCGCTGATGGCGTTGGTGCCAGAAACGGTCACCCGTATTTTTGAAGACGGCAGAAAAGAATCTGTCTCCGTGTCTTCTTTGCAACCGGGACACGCCATCGAAATCGCACCGGGTGGCAGGTTGCCGGCAGATGCGGTTTTGAAAAACGAGATCGCCGCTTTTGATATGAGCGCACTTACCGGCGAGTCCATACCCGTTGAAAAACAGCGGGGCGATAAAGTGTTGGCCGGTGCTTTGGCCGTCGATCGATTTGTCTCATTGGAAGTCGTGTCAAAACAAGGTGAAAGCGCCATCGACCGCATCTTGAATTTGATTGAAGATGCAGAATCGCGTCGCGCACCAGTAGAAAGGTTTATAGACAGATTCAGTCGCTGGTACACACCACTGATGATTGTGCTCGCTTCGCTGGTGGTGGTGATTCCGCCACTCATGTTCGGTGAAAGCTGGGATACATGGATTTATCGTGGTCTGGCACTGTTGCTGATTGCCTGTCCGTGTGCATTGGTGATTTCGACACCCGCTGCAATGACTTCTGGTCTTGCGACAGCGGCAAGGCAAGGTGCACTCATTAAAGGTGGTGCCGCGCTCGAAGCCCTGAGCAAAGTAGAGTGGGTTGCCTTTGATAAAACCGGCACACTCACGGAAGGTAAGCCTGTCGTGACTGACGTGCTAGTTTGGGAAGGCGATGACAACGCACTTCTTGCACAGGCAGCAGCGGTCGAGCGGGGTTCTCATCACCCCTTGGCAAAAGCCGTGGTGGAAGCTGCCGACGCCAGAGGATTAGCGAGCCTGAAGGCCGAGAATGTTATCGCTACAGCAGGCAAAGGCGTCTCAGGTCAAGTAGAAGGCAAACACCTCGAAGTGTTGGCACTCGACAAGCTGGATGAGAAATATGCCGTCAGTGCCGAGCGGCAGAATGCTGCGCAGGCCATTGCCGACCAAGGCAAAACCGTGGCCATTGTGTTCATTGATGGTATTGCCTCTGGCGCGCTTGCCTGGCGTGACGAGCTGAGAGCAACCGCCAAAGCCACCGTTGATGCTTTGAACAAAGCTGGTGTGCGTTCAGTGATGCTGACAGGGGATAACCCCCATGCCGCTGCAGGATTAGCAGGAAGTCTGAATATGGACTTCAGGGCAGGTCTGATGCCTGAAGGCAAAGTGGAAGCCATTCATGACATCGCACAGAAACACCGCGTGGCGATGGTCGGGGATGGTATTAACGATGCGCCGGCAATGAAATCCGCCACTATTGGTATTGCCATGGGCGGAGGCACAGATGTCGCGCTGGAGACGGCAGACATTGCACTCAGCCAAAATCGCATAGAGCAGATTCCATCAGTGATCGCCTTGTCCCGCGCCACCATGCGCAATGTCAGACAAAACGTTGCTTTGGCGGTCGGTTTAAAAGCCGTGTTCCTGGTGACCAGTGTGCTTGGCTTTACAGGGCTCTGGGTTGCAGTCTTAGCAGACAGTGGTGCCACTGCTATCGTTACTCTGAATGCTCTGAGGTTACTTCGCTTTAAAGCTTGAGTGGCGTTCTAAGCACTCAAAAACCGTCTCTGGATGGAGTGCACTTTGTTTCATTGTTTTAAGTGATTTATGTCACTAAATGCTGAAATGTAATGAAATGAAACTTTATCAAAAGAGAGGTTTGTCACTTTATTTTCTTCCGTGATTGGTATGGTGGGAGCATGAAACAGCAGCTCCCACTGAGAGGAGCTCATACCCTACGTTTAGATGTGTCGACCCTTTGTGTTGATGACTGAGGAGCTAAATAATGACCGAACAAACCGTATTCCACTTAGGCGTGAACCAATCTGATCTTGAAGGCGCAACCATGGCGATTATTCCGGGCGATCCGGCGCGCGTGGAAAAAATTGCAGCGCTGATGGACTCGCCAAAGTTTCTGGCCAGCCACCGCGAATATACCCTGTTCCTCGGTAAGCTGGACGGTCACTCAGTGGTGGTTTGTTCAACCGGCATTGGTGGTCCTTCAACGTCGATTGCGGTAGAAGAGCTGGCACAATTGGGTGTTCGCACTTTCCTGCGTGTCGGTACCACCGGCGCTATCCAGCCGCACATCAATGTGGGTGATATCATCGTGACGACTGGCTCTGTCCGTCTTGACGGTGCGAGCCTGCACTTTGCACCCATGGAGTTCCCCGCTGTTCCTGACTTCGACGTGACTACCGCGATGAAGCAAGCGGCAGATGAGTCTGGTGCAGCGGTTCACACGGGTGTGACAGCTTCAAGCGATACCTTCTACCCAGGTCAAGAGCGCTATGACACCTTCAGCGGTCGTGTTACACGTCGCTTCCAGGGTTCAATGGAAGAGTGGCAAGCGATGGGCGTGCTGAACTTCGAAATGGAATCAGCAACGCTGCTGACCATGTGTGCAAGCTCAGGCCTGAAAGCGGGTTGTGTAGCGGGTGTTATCGTTAACCGCACACAAAAAGAAATCCCGAATGCAGAAACCATGGCAGCGACCGAAGCGCGTTCGATCAAAGTGGTTGTCGAGTCAGCGCGCAAGTTACTGAACGCTTAATCACTGATATAGCAGAACCCAAAAAGAAAGCCGACGCATTTGCGTCGGCTTTTTTGTTTGTTTTGTGGCAGAAGGAATCAGTCAAACAGACCTTTGTCATGGCCGCCCGCGCGGAGGAACCATTGGTATAGGTGCGTTTTCAAATCACCCAACTGATCGGGACCAATCAATGCCAGCCCTAAATCTGTCGCACGGGTAATGTCGTGATGACGAAGAGGGCGGAAGCTCACTAGCATAGCGCGTGCTTGCAGGCCACCCAACAGGTCGCGAATCGATTCCAGCTTGTAAAGCGTGTCATCGCCGTCGCTCGACATACCTTTCGTCTTACATTCGATGATGTGAAGCTTGTTATTCACCACGGTCGCGACATCCAGCTCATTGCGCACTTCTTTGTCGCCAATCTGGCGATAAACCTGAACGCCCAAAGAGAGATCCTGAATGGTCAGCAGCTCGCGCTGGATTTCTTCAACGATATGGTGAACATACCACTCCAGCCATTCACCGTTTGCAAACCGGCGTGCCGCTTCGCTTGAGAAAGTCAGCACACCGTTCTGATAGGTTGAAAGACCCGCGTCGTTCAAATCATCAATCAACATGCCGAGTTCGCGATAGCCCTGTTGCTTGTCGCTCAGCTCAACATCCAGCTTTTGTTCTTTGCGACAGGTTGTCGCCAAATAGTTCAAGGTCGCCAAGCCTGGGCCCAACTCATAGGCGTTGCTTGCCCATTTGTGGCCGACGGTTTCAATCGTGGTGTCCAACACACTGCGAATATCATCTTCTGGCAGTTCACAGCGCGCACCAAAGATGGTCAGGTAATCGCTGATGTTGATGTGATCTTCGACTTGCTCCTGTTCTTTGCCGTAAGGGTATAACCAGCAAAGCTCATCACTGAAAGGTTCAATCACGTAAATCGGCCAGTGGTAGGTGCGAAAAATTTCGTAAGCAGTCAAAAGGCGATGACGCAACCCGCAACTGGCATTGAAGAACACTTCAGCCCCTTCATCTTTCAAACGTCGGGCAAGCGCTTCAATTTTGTCCTTGATAAGAGGAATGTTGATGTCTGAAGGGATTTGGAAAAATTCGGTTTCGAAGCCTTTCGGCGTGAGAACCTGACTCAGCTGCTCATACTGCGGAAGCTGACATTCAACGCCAATGAAAATCACTTTCTCGGCCTTGAACTTTCGGTGCAGCAAGGCAGTGACCAATCGGACCGGGTCCTGGTCAATAATACCGACATGTGTGGCCATATATTCTCCATTAGGATGACGTTCTGACTTTATTTCATATCCATCCTTCATTGTTCTTCAAGACAATATCTGGGCTATGAGCGGAATATTCAAGTAGTTACTGCTCAGATTCTTATGAAAAGTACGGCTGTTTTGTGCATACATGAGACTTCACTAAGAAAAGTTCCCACGAATAGCCCTCATTTCCTAATCTTAAAAGTGTCATTTGTGTCAGTAAGGAGATGGAATTGCATGAAATTCTGTCTCACCAATTCTCAATGTTGAGCAAGACATGAAACTAGCTGGGTAACGGTAAGACACTGCGCATCTGGCTGGTTAAACTCTCTGCACAACAGTTAAAGACATGGATTCGCGTGAAAAAATGCGAACGGAAGTTGGGAAAGAATTATGATTGGTCATGAGTTCGATGTCGGTTTAAACGTCGACAAGGTGGATGGACAAGCGTACTTGGTGGCAGATGATGCACGCATCATCACTCTTCGCGCGGGCATGCAAATTGCGCCTAATCAAGTCGTACTAACAAATGAAAACAGTTCTGTTCTGGTTAGCCAAGCTGACCAACGCTTTGTATTTGATGGAAAATGTGCGTCCTGCTTGGTGCCTTTAGGCGAGAGTGAATTTGCACAATACTCCGCGACTCATGGCCTCACATTTAACGGCGATGCTTTAAACGCCGATGTTCCTCTTGATATCGATGTTGCCCAACTACAACAACTGATTCTTGATGGTGTCGACCCAACAGAAGTCTTTGAAGAAACTGCAGCAGGCGAGGGCGGTGATGGCTCCGCGAATGCAGGCTTTATTGTGGTCGACTACGGTTATGCCGCCACGTTGACAGAAGCAGGCTTTGACACATTAGGGCCACTGGGCGGTCTGGATGATACTCAAGACTTCCTTGGTGGCGACGACGGCACTGGCAGCATCACAGGCGGTGATGATGGCGACGATGGTGACGGTGGTCCCGTAGATCCTGTTGACCCACCAGCACCTGATATTGATGCAGAAGGTGGCCAGCGTGCTTCACTTTCCGTCAACGAAGGTGATCTGGACAACGAGCCGTACGGTACGCCAGACACCACTAATTTCACCATAGAAGCGGGTACCGAAGCCCTCGTTGCCAGTTCACTGCAAATTGCCCCAAGCGATCTGGCGGCTGTAGAAGCGGAACTTGCGCAAATTACCGCGAACGGAGAAGCCGTCGTTTTTACTCGCCAGACCAGTGTGGACGGCAGTGGCGTTGCAACATTTACCCTGACAGGCACCGTAGATGGTGAAACTGTTGTTGAATTGGTGATCACCGCGACCCAAAACGGAAACGATCTGGATATCAGCGCCACGCTGACCCAGAGCGGCCCCCTCGATCACACCTCCGGCACAGGCACCTACGTCAATATTGATGGCGATACCATCTCCATCAATCTGCCGTTGCAAGTGGCGGATACAGGCGGCGATCTTATGCAGAACCCAGCGCAATTGACGCTGGAAAGTAACGATGGCGCAGCGCCGGTTATTGCTGAAGCTGCCGTTGAACTGACCGAAGTTGCCGCGTCTGTAGTGGGGAACACTGCATCGACAACAGACGGTGTCGATCTTGGTAGTGATGTAATCGTCAGCGTGAACTTCGACGCAAGGGCTGCGGAAGACCAGTTTGCGGGCATCACCACGCATGGTCAGCCAACAACAGTCGACACATCGGTTCCGGGCGTGATCACCCTATACACCGACAATGGCGGCACACCTGAAAAAGTGCTGGAGATTTCCCTCAAGCCTTCCGACATCCCGGGAGAGCCCGCGCAATACTCTGTTACCCAATATCAGCCGTTTGACCAACACGGCGATAGTGACAGCGATGGTGATGATGAAAGCACTACCTTTACTTTCCCATTCACCGTGACAGATGCGGATGGCGACGTCAGTAACGAGTCGGAAGTGTCGTTCAAATTGATCGACGGCGAAGTGGCACAAGGTGGAGAGCGCGTAGACGGAGATGGTGCAGCGATTGATAAACTGGCACTGCCAGAGCAAGGTACGCCGACAGAGCAATCGACATCCAGCACAGTGACAGACACCTTCACCATTGAAGCCGCGACAGACAGACTCGACCCAACCACAGTCACAATCGAACAACTCGACACACTGAAAGCCGAGTTGGAAGAGCTGAAAAACAACGCTGGCGATAATGTAGATACCGTCACCGTGACCGAAACCACGGACGCCAATGGCAACCCAACGTTCACCATCACCGCCAGTATTAACGGTGACGTCGCGCTGGAAATGGTGATGACCGCGACACAAGGCGCTAACGGTTTGGATGTGGATCTGGAATCCACCATTACCCAATACCAGCCGCTGATCCACCCGCAAGATCCTGAGACAGAACACACCTCAGGTTTAGTGACAGCGGATGGCACCAATATCACCATCAAAGTGCCGGTACAGGTTGCCGATACCGACGGCGACAAACTGGTCGACCGGATGACCCAAGCGTTGAATCTCCCCGCGTGATCAGCTTTGTGGTCATTGACGACGATTCCACCACCTTTGGCTTTGGCTCCAGTGATACCGTTCGTGTGGATGAAAGCAGCATTGATGATGGTACCGGCGCAAACCAGGGCTCGAAAGCCAGCGGCACCCTGAACATCGACAGCACAGACGATGACGGCAACCCGCTCTCGCTCGAAGTCGATAAAGACAACGGCGATACCGTTGAAAACTTCAATCTGGTATCAGACTACGTTGTTTACCCAGACGGCACGCCCGTTCAGGCAAGTGGTCACCCGATTTTCTTGGAACAACGCCCAGTGAGCGATGCCTATCCGAAAACCTATTTCGGTACCGCAGATGACGGCACGGGCAATCTGCGTGATGTGTTCAAATTCACCGTGAATCAAGACGGCACCTTCGAGTTCGAACTTCTGTCTGCGATTGACCACGCGCCGGGTGACGGCACCAACGAAGCCACCTTTGCGCTGCAAGCCTACACAGTCGATGCAGACGGCGATGAGTCGCCACGAATCAACGTTCCAATCACCGTGGTTGATGACGTGCCTCATATGGAAGGTAACATTGCGCTGAACCTCGACAATGACGGTTCAGGTGCCTTTACGGCGACCATTGATGTTCTGGCTCTGCAAGACCCAAGCTCGCTACCGGGAATTGAAGATCTTGCGGGTGCTGATGGGCCGACCTCGATTTCCCGTATTCATAACGGCATTGAGTGGGTAGACGTCTCATCAACCCGACCATCGACCTTTGATATTTTCTCATCAACCGATCCAAGCAAAAAGCTCGGAACCCTATCTATCGATCCAAGAAACGAACCTGTTGGTGAAGTGGTATTTACGCTTAACCCCGAGCTTGATAACCCACGCGATATTGAAAACGAACAATTCCAGTTCGAGGTGACAGACTATGATGGCGACACCGCCACAGGCCAGTTTACGCTTGGGCTGATTGACCAAACACCAACCCTGACCATAGCGCCAGATACAGCCGGAGATATCACAGGAACCGAAGACCAGGGCCAGGCAGACACCAACACCGAATCAGCAGGTGTGGATGGCACTGCGGGTATCCCAATCAACATGCAGCTTAACATCGGCGACAACGATCTCGGCGAAGCGTTGGAAGAAGATGGTCAATTGGTGCTGAATGGTGAAGTCACCCTTGCAACCCGCGATGATGCGGGTGATATCGGCGGCACCTTCTACTTTAACGGCACCGAAATCATGCCAGATGCTGATGGCAATATCGTTCTGAGTGCCGATATGTTTGAAGCCTCAAGCACGGACGACCCCATCACCTTTGATTTGACGGGCGTCACCTTCGTGCCGGATCCGGATTATTCCTCTTACGACGGAAGCAACCTGATCCAGTTTGATGTCGAACTGGAAGTGAACGGTCACAACCCAGTCACTTCAACCTCACCGCTGGAAATTACGGTTGAAGGCGTGGCAGATGTGCCGACGCTGAGCTTGATTGGCGAAGCAGCAGATGGCGTCTTTGAAGTTGACGAAGACCACGAACGTTTTGGCGCAGACGACTTCACGCTGGCGGAACTGTTTGAAGGGGCGCTGCAAGATACCGACGGCTCTGAAACCTTGCGCTATGAATTCACCCTCTCACCGGACTCGGGCCAGCTTTTAGGGGGCTTCATTTCGGGGGGTGATGGTTCTTACGTGTTGTCTGACCCGTCGCAACTAAACAGAGTACGTTTCGTTCCCGACGAGGGTTTCAGTGGTGACATTACGCTCACCATAAAAGCGGTTTCTACCGAATCCTCGCCATCAAGCGTGGAAGAAGCGTCAACAGAAACTTCTCTTATTCTGCGGGTAGAACCGCAGGCAGACGATGCGCGTTTGAGCGTGCAACGTGTGTTTGACAACGAGGATGCAGGCAACCCAGACCCTGACTTGGCAGAAGGCGATGCGATTTCGTTGGCAGGCAAGATTACCCTGACCTCGCTGGGCAATGATGATGACGGTTCAGAGTCCATGTTCGTGCGCATCTTCGATTTGCCAGACGGTGCCGTGCTGCAGTTGAATGATGGTGGCACCATCACCACCTTGACCGACACAGACCGCATTTCCGTGGACGATATCGACAAGATCGAAATTGTGCCGCCAGTGAACAGCAACGAGAACTTCACCATTCAGGTAGAAGGTATCGTGGTAGATACCTCACCAGACTCGCCGGATGACGAGCGCATTATCCCAGCCACCTCGCTGGATATCATTCTGACAGGTGTGGCAGATACGCCGGAGTTCAACGTAGATAATCCGGGTACGGATGCAGGTCAGTGGCAGGTCGATGAAACCACAGGCACGGTTTCAACCACGGTGCCAGAAGATGGGGTCGATGGTGATGGTTTGGTACTCATGGATTTCTCCGTCGTTTCCGGAGAAAAGGCCTTGTCGCCAGCAGACAACTCAGAACGTCTGTCGCTTATCGTTTCAAATATTCCGGATGGCGCGTCATTCGTGACCAAAAACGATGATGGTTCAACAACGGAAGTCGAATTGGCGTTTGTAGAGTGGATTACCGATGGCTCGGGCATGTCTGTACCGAGCTACTCGATTGATGTCTCGGTGTTTGAAGCCGGTGATGTGTACTTGAAACTGCCACCAAGTTCGACCAAAGATATCACGATCAATGCGGAGTTGGTCGCGACAGAAAATGATGGTGATGAAACCTCAATCAACACAACCATCAACATTGAAATCAATCCGCCGGTGATTGATGCAGAAGACTACGTAGATTCGACCTCCGAAGGTAAAGAAGATGAGTGGGTCACCATCAATTGGATGCCTGAACTCTCTATTAGTGGCCTTGCCGATTCAACCACTGCTGATGTGGCAGAAACGGTAGTGGGTGCTGTGATTTCAGGGTTTGCCGACACGGATTCGGTACAATTGATCAAGAGTGATGGCACCACCATTGCGTTGACACCAACCAGCGGCACCGTGGTGATCACCGAAGCGCAGATTGCAGATGGCTACCAACTTCAGGTGAAGCGTGAAGAGCACAGCGATGTTGACCTGACGCTTTCAACCACAGTCACGGTTCGTCAGGTCGATTTCGAAGGCGAAAGCCAGGTAGAAAAAGAAATCTCAGGCACGGTGAATGTTGATATTCAGGCGGTGGTTGAAACGGAAGATAGCGAACTTGCGTTCCGAGACAACGCGGGCAACCCGACCACTGAAATCTCCACAGATTCACTGGGCAATATTGACCTGATAAATGCACTTCAGATTGTTAGCCCTGATACCTCCAGTACCGAGAGCTTCCTGAATGTTTACATCAGTGATTTACCCGACGGCTTCTTGGTGACTGGCGCGGTATACGACGGTCAAATGGGTTGGGTGATCAGTGACCCGAATAATTTCAGCATTGTGGCGCCCGCCAATACCCCAACTGTCCAACAGACAACTTTTACCATCTCAGCGCTGGTGATTGACGAAGGTGATGCGGGTGAAGGCGATACCAGTTTGCCTGAGACCATCGAAACCCAAATCACCCTTAACTATCAGAATGTGAATGTCGATGCTAATCAGGCTCAGGTTATTGAACAACCCGCGACGCCAGTGGTGATCGAAGGCGATGAAGATAACGCTATCTCTCTGGAAGGGCTGGGCGATGCGATCGAATGGCCTTCTGGCTCTGGTTTGACGGAAGACGTCGAATTCGATCAGGTGACGGTTGTGATCAACGGTGATGAAATTCCCGAAGGAACCGTTATCACCGGCGCCATCTATCACTTTGAAAATGACACCTACGTTTTCACGCCGCCACGAGAGAGCAGCGGTAACCCATATCCGTCAGGGTTTGATCTATCAACATTGACCATTACGCCACCGGACGATTTTGCGGGCGTGATGAACATTCCGGTCAATTTTGTCAATCTGGACACATCAAGTGGTGATACTGAAACCACCACGGTGAATGTGCAGGTCGACGTGAAACCGCTGGTTGATTTACCGCCACCGGATGGTGCGGAGCAACCGGGCGATAACTCAACCGACTTCTCGTTCAGCTTGACTGTGAACGGCACCAATGGGTTGAACGACCAAACGCCACCGCAGCCGGTAGAGCCGGGAGATACAGAGCAGTTCTACCCAGATGAAGCGCTGGAAGACGGCATTATCTCATTGAGCATTGCCGGTTCTCTGGCAGATGTAGACAGTGCCAATGGTCTGGAAGCTATCTCTTCCGCAGTACTGAGCGTACCGGCATCCGTCGGTGTGTTTGTGGCGGCGGATGGCACTGAGTCGTCAACGATGACACTCACTGGCGCAGACCTGTCTGACTTCTCCTTCAAACCCGCGGCAGATTTCAGTGGAACGGTTGAGATATCTGCGGAGCTCACCATCACCGACACGGCGACAACAGGTGTCGACAGTCGCACAACATCAACCAGCTTCTCGTTTGACGTAGTGCCGGTTCATGATGAAGTGACCTTCACCAACGACGGTGTAGAAATTGAAGACGACGCCACCGTAGAACTGACCATGACAGAAGATGCCGCGGGTGGGCTCTCGTTGGCCTCACTTGGAGCATCTTTCTCCGATATTGACGGCTCTGAATCACTGTCATCGGTTTCTATTTCCAACGTGCCGGAAGGATTTACCTTTGCGGCACCTGCAGTGAATGCAGGCACCGGCATTTGGGTTATTGCCGGAAGTAATGTGACCGATCTTTCTTCACTGTCACAGTTGCAGATTATTCCTCCGGCTAACTTCAGTGGTGAAGTTGACCTGCTGATGACGGTTTACACCAAAGAAGCGGGCGCAAACTTCGTCGTTGGTCAAAGCCAGGCGCTTTCACTGACGGTTGAGCCAGAGGGCGATGGTGCCATAGCGTTTGTTGATGGCAGCGCGTCAGGTGAGGAAGACACCGAGATCGCACTGGATTTGGATATCTCTGTCAAAGACGACACAGACACCCTGTCCACCACTCAGCCTCCGGGCGTGTCGTTTACGGAAAATGAACCAGAAACCTTGCTCATCACCGTTTCTGGCGTGCCGGAAGGTGGTCAGCTTGTGTTGCCAGATGGCGTAACAGGCACAGTGACACCGGAAACCTCAGACGGCGGCGACGTCGTGATCACCGTGTCTGGCACCGAACTCAACGACCTGACCTTTGTGCCACCACAGGATGGAAACGGCACTTACACGCTGGATCTGGCGATACAGACCGTGGATAACGGCGCAGTCTCTGATGATGTGGTGAACAAGCAGGTCAACGTCAGCGTCAGCGCTGTGAACGACGAGCCAGTCAACATTCTGGCTGACAGCTACGAAGCCGAAGAAGACACCGTGCTCACCATCACCGATCTACAAGTCGAAGATGTGGATGCCCGTGATGGTGCGAGCATTGTCAATGTGGAGCTGGTGGTGGGTGCTGGTAACAGCTTGACCCTGAAAGGCGACACCACAGGCATTACCGTTACCGGTGACGGCACAAACAAACTGGTGATGGAAGGCGATATTGATGCCATTAATGCCTTGTTGGCAGAAGGTGTGGATTACGCATTTGCCGGGGAAAATACATCAGGTGAGGACAGCCTGACCATGACCACGCGAGACCGCGGTAACTTTGGTTCTGGCGGTCAGAAATTTGACCGCGATGAAGTGGCGATCATTGTTGCACCGAAATCGGATTTGCCAGAACTCACTGCCGCAACGCAACTTGCGTCAATGCGCGCAGCCACAGGCGTACTGGTACCGCTGCTGGGCTTGATGACGTCGCTGGTTGACCCTATCGACAATGAGTTCAGCCTCACTTTCAGCGGCATGGGCACAGCGGCTGAAATCGTGGATGCAGCAGGCACGCCAGTCGGCACCAACAACGGCGACGGCACCTGGACATTCAACCAAACCGAGCTGGAAACCCTGACCCTGAGCGACCTCAACCTTCGCTTCAGCGCTCAGCCACCGAGCGACATTACCGTCACGGCGCTCTCTGATGTGGGCGATGGCGATCCGCAACAAGCCACACTCACCATCAATGCCAACGTAGTGGATACCGAAACCACAGGCGAGCTGAACACCGCACCGGCCGACAGCAGCGCAGACAATCTGGTGATTGATGGCGATGCTGACACCGAAGTCCATGGTGGCGACGGAGAAGACATTGTGGTCGGCGGGCTCGGCGAAGACATTCTCGTTGGTGGCGCAGGCGACGACGAAATGTGGGGCGGCGAACTTGGCGGCACAGGCGATAGCACCAAAGACACCTTCAAATGGCAGTCCGGTGATTTCGGCAACGCGGCAGCAGCAGCGACCGACACCATTAAAGACTTCGAATCAGGTATTGATGTTATCGACATCTCCGACGCATTCGATTCGACGGGCATTGTCACCTTCACTGATTTGGCGAACCGCCTGGACATCCAGACCGTAGACGGTAACACCCGCATTCAGGTGTTGGATGACACCAGCGCACCAATCCAGAACATCATCGTCGAAGGCGTTTCGCTCAATGACCTTTTAGGCGTGGACGCAACAGGACTCACGCAAGATGAAATCCTCGAATCCATGATGATGACGGGTCAGTTGGTGGTGTTTGATCCAGCAACCACCCAGTTCGGCTCCGAAGCGGATGAAACCCTCACCGCAGATGACGACGGCGAGCGCATCTACGCCGGTGAAGGCGATGACACCGTCACAGGTGGCCTCGGCGAAGACATTCTCGTTGGTGGTGATGGCGAAGACATCCTCAGCGGGGGCGATGGAGACGACCTGCTGATGGGCGGGGCGGGGAACGACACCCTGACCGGCGGCGCAGGCGATGACACCTATGCCTTTGCGGAGTCTGATGTGGAAGTCGGCACCGTCGCGGTTGATACCGTGCTGGACTTCGATTTGGGCACAGAAACCACCGGTGACAAGCTGGATATTTCCGCCTTGCTGCCAGAAGCCGTGGGCAGTGGTTCCAGCATTGAAGAACTGTTGGATTACATTCGCCCAGAAGCAGGCGCAGATGGCAGCTTAACCCTGCATATCTCGCAAACTGCGGGCAGCATGGAAGCGCAGGACATCGTGTTGGACTCTGTCGGCCTGACCGACCTTGGCCTTGCAGACGGTGCAACCACCACGCAAATCCTGACGGAACTGGTTCAACTGCAAACGCTCAAGCTGGATTAAGCGCGGTATCACAGATAACGGCGTTTAATTCTTGAAGCAAATAACAAAAGCACTGCAATAAGCAGTGCTTTTTTATGTCGTAATCACAAAACTTGATGTAAGTTTTAGTCACTCAAACAAAACAGAAAAGAACCATGAAAACCCTTTACGCCCACAGGGGGATGTCAGCCCTGGCCCCTGAAAATACACTGGCTGCTTTTTCACTTTGTGCGGAGCACGGATTGAAATGGGTCGAATGCGACGTGGATATCCTCGCCGATGGCACTATCGTGCTTTGCCATGACGATACCCTCGACCGCTGCACCGACCATTCAGGAAGCCTCTGCGACTTCACCCGCGAAGATCTGGAAGATATCGACGCCGGAAGCTGGTTCGGCGACGAGTTTATCGGTGAAAAGCTGCCAACCTTTGATCAGTTCATCACCCTGATGAACATTCTCAAGCTCAATGCGAACATAGAAATCAAAGCCTGCACCAGCAGTTGGGAAAACACCGAGAAGCTTATCAGCGGCGTGATTGAAGGCATGAAAAACCTCAACAAAGACGCCAGCGTACTGATTTCTTGCTTCAACCCACTGGTATTGGCCGAATTCAAACGACGTTGCCCAGATGTGCCAGTTGCTTGCCTGTTCGACAAAGAGATGCCGGAAGACTGGTTCACTATCATGCAGGCTTGTAAATCTGACACCATCCACGTTGCGAACGAAGGGCTGACCAAAGCCAAAGTGGAAGAATTCAAAGACCTTGGCTTAGAAGTGAACGTGTACACAGTAAACAGCCTGATGCGCGCTAACCAGCTCTTTAACTGGGGCGTCGACGGTGTATTTACCGACATCGGCCACCAATTTCCATCGCGTTACCGCAACAGCTAAAACCCACACTCAGTGATAGGTATGACAGATTGAATCTATAATCATCAACGATTATACCTATCACTCTTCCCGTCATAAGATATCCCCATAGACATTAAGGCGAAGCGGCAAACGCAAAAGCCTATTTTTTTGAAGCAAAAGACAAGTGGGGAAGGGGTTATGACAAGCATCAATATCGGCATTCAAGAACAAGACAGAATCGCGATCGCAGAAGGGCTGAAACGCCTATTGGCGGACTCATACACCCTGTACCTGCAAACACACAACTTCCACTGGAATGTTACCGGTAAACAATTCCGTGAACTGCATCTGCTGTTTGAAGAGCACTATAGCGCACTGGCGCTGGCGGTAGATGAAATTGCAGAGCGAATTCGTACCCTTGGCGTCGCCGCACCGGGCACTTACAAAGCCTTTGCTGAACTGAGCGCGATTGAAGAAGTGGAAGGCGTACCAAGTGCAGACGAGATGGTAGATATACTCACCCAAGGTCACGAGCAAGTCGTACGCACTGCAAGAAGCGTGTTGAAAGTAGCCCAAGACGCTGACGACGAATCTTCCGCATCACTGGTTTCAGACCGTATGCGAGAGCACGAGAAAACCGCCTGGATGCTCCGCGCCATGCGTGAAAACGGCTAAGCCGTATAGATTAAAAGCAAGCAATGTTCCGTAAGACAAAAGACCGCCGGGAGGCGGTCTTTGTGTTTTTGGTTTTTGTCTTCCACTACACTTACTTATGAGTTCATCTTTGAATACACATTCTTCGAAGTTAGCTCGAAAGAATGAAACATATTTATTCCAACGCTCAATATTGATATCGACAGCTCAAATCATGTGGAGCTAACGCCGCGTTGAGCGGTGAGTAATAGCTTGCTAAAATGTGGAACGAAATGGAACCGAGCAAGCTGTTACGAATCCGACTTTAATACCTTCCTAGTTTTCTTCAAGTTGTATGGCACACCTTTGTTTTTTCCAAATGCACCACCATAAAACTTATCTAACTCTATTGTTCCAAAAACTTTTAATTGTTTATACTCTAGCAACATCTCTTCAGTTACTTCAAAGCTACCAGCTATAATTAGCTTTTCGCCATCCTTTGTTATAGGTAAGTGCTCTAGCATCGAGTATTCAATCAATAAATTTTTAAATTGCCCTTTATCAGAGACTCCCTCTAAGCAATTTATAAATAAGAGCGCGAGCTCTTTGGTAGAAAGTTGAGATCTTAAGATACTTGCATATTTACGCTTGTCATCATCCGAAACGACATTTTTATCATGACTGTGTATTATTTTTAATGCTTGATATAGATTTCTAAAATAATGACCTAGAACATGATTATGCCTTTGCTGAATTAATTTATATCTGTCGACTACTTCTTGTGGTTTGGAAACATTATATGAGACAAAATTGAGTATTTCTTCAAATGCACCGCGCCCCTCAAAAGTTGACTTCTTGGAGATTTTTATAAAGCTGGAAATTAGCTCTTCCGCGAGACCAACAAACTCTCCACGTTCTTTTAATTCATTAATATCCACTTTCAAATTTTCAGCAATTTTATGATGTAAATCGAGGATATTAAAGAATGTCACTTCCACTGCTTGAGTGCTTAGGGCATCAGCTGTCTTTTCATATTCAATTCTTGCAAGTTTTAATTCTTGCTTTTGAATCACAATAGTCGATATCAGGCCAAATAAAGTCAAAAATGTCAGGATCGGGTTTAAAACACCACCAAAAAATCACCAAATGCACCTAAGTTACTACTTTTATCTGTGAAAAATAAAGCATAGAAATTAATCAAGATCAAAACTAAAGCAATACTAGCTGCTACTATTAGTATGGTTGCTAAAGTTTTAGTAAGTAACGGTTCTTTGTTGTTACGAGAATCACTGAAAAGCTCGTTAAACCAAGTGTAAAAACCTTTTATGTACTGCATGCGAAATCCATTTTGAAAACTAACGCCTAAACCAGGTGCGCCTTAGGCATCACCTGGATTTTCTTGTTACATGGCGACTATGACGTAGCCCAAATAGCCATATCATTTACAGTTTCGTAATCGTCTAATACTTGCTCTGCACCATCAGTTCTAAGTAATAGCTTAAATGATATCCAATCGTTTGTTGTTTTAGCTTCTAGTGAAAGGTGCTTTTCGATAGCACCTTTAGTCCAAAGCCAATAACCATGAGCTTTGAGTTTGTTGTGCAAAGTTGCTATTACATCTTGAGATGCTTCTTCATCGGCGAAAAGCTCATAGGCTACACAAGCTTTAATACCTCCTGTTTTCTTTGGAAGTACTCCACCTTCAAGTTCAAAATTGTTTTGAAAAGCTGATGCTGACAATAAAGATATTGCCTCAGTGAGTGTTTCATCATCATCTGCTAATAAATTTGCAGCTCTAGCTGTTGTAAAAGCATAGTCAAGGTCAACCAGTGCTTTGTAAGGAACCCCGATTCTATCGAGAATACGTCCCATTTTATGAATTCCAGCACAACCATCAGCTATAACCAGAGCGGTTTTATGCGTGCTAAATTGCCTACCTAATGATTTGAACAGTTCTGGTAATACTGATTGTTCAGTTGCACCCTCAGCAATTAGAACCCTATCAGCAAATAAAATTTGATTCATATTGTAAATTTCAAAAAGTATTCTAGCTTGATTCATATTGCCATGAATTACTGCTTCAATAGCCTCAGAAATTCTCTCACAGGCAACAGTATTTTCTCCTGTACCTTTTCTTATGATATTTGTGTACGGAACATCTTCTTGTTCGACCATAAGAGAAGAGTGCGTCGAAAATACAATTTGATAGTTTGAACCACTTAAGGATTTCAGAGCTTCTCTAACCAGTTCAATCGCTTGAGGGTGCAAATATAATTCTGGTTCATCAATTAATAGTAAAGTTGTCTGTCCAGAGTCTGTTTCTGTCTGTACTTCTGCCAAGAGCCTAATAAGTGCCATCTGAATCGATCTTTGCGCTCCATGCCCCAAAGAATCGACATCTGCCATATCTCGACCTGGCTCTTGTACTTTTATAGTTCCGTCAGTGAACAATTTGCTGAGAGAAGGAGTAGGAACATGAATTTTGAGAGATACGCCAGGGAAAAAATCCTTTACACGGTTGTTTGCTATATCATCAAAATGGTTTAGCGCTGCAAGGCGTTCAGAACCATCAAAATTCAATTTTCTGCTTATTGTTTCAAGAGCTTCGACTAACTCATGCTGTTCATTTTCTATTTGTGAACTAAGAAGTTGTAATAATTTGCCAATTGTAGAGGTTGTTTTAAATTTTGAAACGTCATCTGTTGCATTGTCCATAGATTGGACAAATATTGGTTCAGGGAAAAGATCATGTAATGCTTCTTGAAGCCCATTAGGGTTTGAACCCCACACCCAAGAATCCTCGTCCTGACTATCACCTCCAGTTGATACATATAGTTTCCTAAGACCTTTTGCACCACCAGGCGCTCTTTGCTCCATTTTTACAAAGAAAGATTCATCTGTAATGTATGGTTCAATACTTGCCTTATGGTTATCATCTAATGAGTTAAGCAAGTCAGAACTAATACCACTAATTTTTGCAGAAACAAGTACTTTTTCTTCGGTATTGTTGAAATCTTTTTCTTGTAATCCTGATGGTCTTAAAAACCATTTTATTGCTTTCAGAATATTCGACTTTCCTGCATTGTTATAACCAACAAGCGGTGAATATGGCTCTAAGTTCAAAGTGATATCAGAGCAAGAGCGAAAATTACGAATTCTGATCCAATCAATTTTATGCACATCAACTCCTTAATTGACTGAGATGTTTATTTAGCTATGTAACGCCGCGTTAAATAATGAGCAACGCTGCCACACTACCTAATTACTACACCGTAAACACAGAACCTAACGTTAACACTAAAGTTGCTAAGCGTTGTGAATCTGGCTTAAATGCCTTGTTATATTCTCGATTACTGATATACCTAGCCTTGTAATCTCTTGCATATCTACACCATGCGCGATTTCTGAGTGCAAGCAAGCCAAGATTTCATTAGCTGTAACCCATGTTGCTATTTTGGGGTTTTCAATGGTGAAATCCGTACGATTTAAGGAAACACCTTGGATCTTAAATGTTGGATTAACACCGTGACCAAGTATCTTAGCCAGTGCGTTTTGTTGACCCTTTTCCAATGAACTCAAATAATTTTCAAAATCAAAGGCTACTTCTGAAATGTTATGAACTAACTTGTTCCTTAATTCGGCTAATTTAACAAGGAATGTTTTTTGCTCTGGACTAATAATTCCTAGCTTCAACATAAGTGCAATTTTTCCATGCCGAGGGTGAGCTTGATCTAGACTGGATAAAGCACTAGAGATCTCGGGATGCTGGAGTTTTGAAGCTATCGCTTCTGTGCTAGCAGCTTCGAATAGCGCACTTAACTTGATAATAAATGACCAGTCATCTTCTTGATGTAGTTTACTGTAAAACCCCTTTGGCAAACCAAGAAGTGCCTCTAAACTCTCTACAGCTTCTGCTATTTCACTCAAACCTTACTCCGAAATTGATAAGGAAATATAACAACTTATTAGCGGGAAACTTGCCCGTTTAGTACAAAAACGGGACGCCCGACTAGTCCGCGCAAACTTCTGCTGGCTTACCATTTGTCCTCGCAAAAACAGTTATTTAAGTTTTAGTTCGCAACTTGAATGAAAGAAAAAAGGCGCCCCGTACTAAAATCCAGCTCATTTTTACTATATGCATTACACTGTGCATTTATACAGATAAAATCAATAAGAAAAATCTAGACTTTGTTGGATGGTTCGAGCACTTGGATGGTCGGAACGCTAACTCGCTTTGGAGCAATATCAATTTGCGATGCCAAACGCCAAACTCTCAGAAAGTAAATTGTTTCTACCTGCCTCAACACTCAAACACTTCACGATCCCATGTACATAAACATGGACGACATTCTATCCATAAGACCGTATGAATATTGCGACATTCATCAATAAAACCAACAAGTTGCATAATGAGAGATTGGTTCAGGAAAGAGATAAGCAGGCGAGGGCATAAGAGCCAAACCCCATCCTAGCTTTCCCCTTGGAAAGGGGAAGGGACGAAGGGCAAAAGAAAGGCCGTCTTGT
This sequence comes from Grimontia sedimenti, assembly GCF_011045095.1. GTDB lineage: Bacteria > Pseudomonadota > Gammaproteobacteria > Enterobacterales > Vibrionaceae > Enterovibrio > Enterovibrio sedimenti. The sequence goes on along the minus strand of NZ_JAALDL010000002.1, from coordinate 428,465 downwards.
GACGGCCTTATTGGTATCTGGGAGAGCGGTTTATGCCGTTTCAGTGGAGGCTTTTACGGTAAGGCGATTGCGGCTATCACGGCTTTGGCGAATCAAGTCATCGCCAGCGAGTGAGGTTTCAGCCTTTGCGAGGCGGTCATACAGCACTACGTTGACTGTTGCGGCGAGGTTCATACATCCAATCGTTGGCACATACACAACGTGATCCGCTTTATCTGCCACCGCTTGAGGCAGCGAGTGGTCTTCTGGGCCAAAGATGTAAATCGCCTTCTCTGGGTGCTCAAAATGCGGAAGCGGCGTTGCGCCGACGGCCAATTCCACACACACCACTTTCATGTCAGACGGCAGGTCATCCGTCAGACAGTCGACGTTGGTGAGGGGAATGGTTTCCATCGCGTCTTGGGTGTCTGTGTAGAACTTGGCTGCGCGGTCATATCGCGTACCGGTATAGACGACACTGTCTGCCTGATAGCATCCGGCGGCACGCATCACGCCTCCCACATTGGTTGGGCTTTTGGGGTTAAATAGGCCAATGATTACGCGCGGTTCTGTCATGGAATGCATCTCTCTGGGCAAGTTTGTATTGCTGATAAAGTCTGAAAGGGCAGCATTTTAGCAAATATTCGAGAATGATGGCGATGAGGGGTTAATCCGTGATTAAGCCAAGCTAAGCCAAATATCGTTACCAAAAGTTACGATCTGGCAGGATGACAAAAAGGCATGCTACAGGCTCTGCAACAGGCACAGTGATTGTGAAGTCCGCATCGCATCATAGTGTGGCTAAGTTGTGAGGGAAGGGCGATTTCCTATCATTAATGAGCTATCACTCAATATCGAAAGGAGCTGTACGATGATCCAAGTGTTGGCCATCGACCACATTGTTTTGCGAACCACCAAACTGGAAGAGATGTTGCGCTTTTATACCGAGGTGTTGGGTTGCGCGGTTGAACGCGAAACCCCACCGGAAACGGGCTTAACGCAATTGCGTGCGGGCAATGCATTGATCGATATCGTGGTGGTGGACAGCAGACTGGGCAAGATGGGCGGCGGCGCGCCCACGCAATCAGAACGCAACGTGGATCATTTCTGTCTTCAGATTAAAGCGGTGTCTGAACAAAGCATTCTCGACCACCTCAATGCACACGGGATTGCCCATGAAGATTTTGCCAGCCGATATGGCGCGCAAGGTTATGGTAATTCCATCTATCTTGAAGACCCTGAGGGAAATGTGGTGGAACTGAGGTGTCAGCTTGACCAGTTCAATCCTGCCCATCCCGGTCAATCCAGCTTTTAACAAACTTTGTCAGCGACCCTTGATCTTCGGTGCAGCTTTAAGGGCGCTGGTGATTTCCAACGACCAACTAGGCAGAGTGCTTTCATTGGTCGTTGGGAAAAAGTTGAGGTCATTCTTGGTCAGACTTATCCAAAGTCTCACTGGTTGATGCATGCTTTGGATTGATAAAACACTTCCAAATCAGTACGGATGTAATGAGTGCCGCGATGTTTACGCCCCAGATCGGCGTCAGTGGCTCTTCGTTAATACTTAATGTGCTCATCGACCCAAGATTAAACACAAACTTGAAACTTGAATCTTCTGGGAAACGTAAAAGTTCGAAGCGAAATCCAGATGCGAATTGATAGCTTAGCTCGCTAATAAAGATGACAGGTATCTGAATGATCTGTAATGCGAGAGCCTGGAAGTAAAGGTGTCTTGATGTTCCACCCTCCAGAATCAACATTCCCGCAATGAAGCCCCAAGTGTAAAGCGTCATCATTACGATAAGAAGGATGTAGGATAAAGTGTCTAAGGCGCCGGAAACTAGATATCCGCCAAATATCACGACCGCAATCATTCCACCGCCGACTAATGTCGCGCCAAGGTATCTTCTAAGCCATTTTTCCAAACCAACATCCTTATCTTTTGAGAGCAGACTTTAAGTGACAGGTAATTCCGCTGTTTTGTCCTAAGCGCGTTACCTGCAGAGTCGATGTATCTGTTTGGAAATTTATCAAATAAACCTGATTTATCTTTGTATTAAATGATTGTTGTGTGAATTGACAGCAAGTTTATCGACGTGAACAAGCTGTTGGATGGATAACGTTCAAACTGTGATTTCTGGCAAAGCCGCTCAGATTTTTGTACTTACACGCGTAAATATCTTAGATATGTAGTCAGTGTTTGAATTGATGTATCCGCCTATCAATGTCTGCCTGAGTGCCTTTCCATTCCTGTTTTCCTTCATTAGCTTATTTACTGATTGAACACTTGGTGAGGTCAGAGTGGGGAACCGTTTTCGGATGAATGCGGCACCTTCGAAGTAGGAATGACAGTCAGTCTGCCAACGCTTCAATGTATCGAGCGCAGCCGGATTCGCCGGTTGTGTGTCTGATTCATGCGGGAATGCAGGCCAATATTTCACTTTTACCTGTTTGCATTCTCTGCATTGCAAAGAGGTATGAGTATGCTTCCGTTTTCGAGCTTTACCCAATCGTTAAAAACCATGAAAAGTGCCGGTGTCTTGGCGGCAGTTTTCTCTCTGTCTATCCTGTTCAGCCATGCAACCAGCGCTGAAGAAAAACTCCCTTTCTTGACGTTCAACCCGCCGAGCTATGTCACGAGCATCATGACCGGATCGACTAACTTTGTGGGTCAGGATGTCGGCGACATGAGCTTTGTGGTGTTCGTCGGCGAAATTAATGGCGTCGATAGCAATGGCGTCCATCCGGTGAAATTTACCCTTCCGTCAGGCGATTACTTTGGGGTGGAATATGACCCAACACTGACGAGTTTAAATGGTCGCAGCGTGAGTAATGCAGATTGGACATACAGCTCGGTCGGCGGTCTCCACACTTTTACTTACATCGGCAATGGAGGCATTTTCCCTGGCGACACTTATTCCTTTGTCGGCGTGAATGCGACCTTTGTGCGTCCTCTGCGTGAGGAAGTGACGCTACAAGTCGACCTTGACCCCAGTGCTGGCGGTCAGGTGAGTTCTCCCCGTGCCAGTGATTCTGATGTGATTCTTTACTAGGCCATTCCCCCCTTCATTATTACTGCCTTCTCTTGGGAATCACCTAGGGAAGGCGTATATCCTGAAACCTTTTTCAGCGGTGGCATCCTGCTTATCAAATTTCTCCATCGTGTCTTAGTTTTGAACGATAGTTGTAAGGAGAATTGCGATAGTTTGGTGATTAGATGCAGTGGCTCGCGGCTATGGCGAGTGGGTTCAATGGATTGAAAAGGATTTGGCGATGTTTGGAAACATTCTTTCCTCAGCGTTTAACTTTGCATATAGCTACAAGGGGTTGCTGTTTCGCGTCACTCTCATCCCCATTCTTCTGACGGCCGCACTGGAAGTGGCTGCGTTTTCTTCTGACAGTGAGTGGATGGAGTGGGTCGATTACTTCTTGTGGAGTGTGCTGAGTACTATTCTCGCGGTAAACGTGCATCGGGTTGTGTTAATGGGGCCGGATTCTGTGCCGACCTTTGGACGCTTTACCTTCGGTAAAATCGAGATTTGGTTTTGGCTGCATTATATGGGGCTTGGTGTCGCGTATTTGCTTATGGCCTTTGCGATGAATTGGATAGGGCCGCTGTTCATTCTCCTGTTGATTATCAGCTTGGTGTTTGGGTGTCGCCTTAGCCTGGTGTTCCCTGCGATTGCGATGGGAAAAGGTGTCTCTTTTCCTTATGCCTGGGCGCAAACGGCACAAAAAACCTGGCTGATGATCGGCGTGGTGGTGATTGCCCCTTTTATCTTTGGCATTGTGTTTATTCCCATCACAGCGCTGATTGCCTATACCGCGCCTGAAAACTCTCCCCTGTATGCCATTCTGGCAACCAACATCATGATTTCTTATGTGACGGTTTTGGCGGTTATCGCGCTCTCTTTCGCCTATCAGGATATTACAGGTGAAGACCCTTCAATGCCTTCACCTGATGAAGAACCGCGGGAAGAATAACGACAGATTGTCGAAGGTAATGCTGAGCGTGTCGTATTGATAGAAGCGGCAGTGAGAGCATGACGAACAATGGAGTTTGCGCTGGAAAAACAGCCAGAGAGGTATGGATGTTCGAATTTAAAACTGGCGATTGGGTGTTCACCACGCAATCTGGTGTTTGGCAGATCTACCGTATTGAGCTTTTTAAGGCGTTCAGCCCTTCACGCAAAGCACTTGAAGATAAAACGTTGGTATTCGCGAAGCGGTTTATCGACGATACGGGCAAGGCAGCATTTACTCAGGAATTCTTTTCTCCCAGTTCGTTATTCCCTGTAAAAGGGGAAGCTGAACACGATTTGGATCTTTACATCAAAAGTCATCCGAAGCTCTACGCTAAATTTCTCCGATACAAGCCTGAACCGATTAATACGGTTTTTCATTGCCGTGTTGAAACGCCAGAACATCAGTCCACGGAAGATATCGCGGACATGTTCCCAAAAGATGTGGAATTTACCCAATCAGAAGCGGTGGAGTTTGTTGACTCGCTGGGGCTGAAATCGAACAGTTATCCGCTCTGGACAGTGGAATTTGTTTCCCGCGGAACAGTGCTGCGCGATGGATATATCCGATATGTGTTTAACCGTGTTCTTGAGTTTTAATAAGTGGTAACTAATCGGCCTTAATCGCCAAGACCAGACGATACAGCGGCAGTTGATTGTCGATAGGGCCAATGGCCTCTTCGCTGATGCTGAAAGGGTGTTCACCCCGGAAGGTGAAGAAACTGCCGAGCGTGGTTTTTTGAAACCTTTTCACTATCCAGCCCATGCTCGGGTGGTCGAACAGGTAAATCTGATCGCGCTTTTTCGGCCACCATTTGGGTTGGCGAATAGCAATCACGTAATCGTCTGTGTTGAGTGTCGGGCTCATTGAAGAGCCCGCAATACGCATGATTTTCAGCATCTCAAAGGTTTCGCTTTAGGCACTTAGGGCTTGAGGTCAGGATACACAGTTGGCAACTCGGGGAGATAGGGACAGTCTGCCGTGTAAGTTTTCACGCCTTTGGTCGCCCAGAATATCTCTGCAAAGCGGTTTACTTTATCCAACAGTTTCAGTGCCGCATCTTTGTCTGATTCCTGCTTAACCACTGACGCCAGCATCATGATTTCATGAGTCAGGGAGTGGATTTCCGGAAACTGGTCAAGCTGTGGCTGCTTGAAATAATCTCCCCAGATAATGCGGACTTCTTCTTTCAGCTTTTTACCGTGCTCTTCTTTCTGTTCAATCAGGCGTGCAAATGTCGCTTTCTGCTGTTTAGTCAGATCTTGTTCCGGCAGCTCGTTGAGCAGGTCAATCATACGGATCATCGTCAGTACGGCGATTTGCGCGTGGACAGGATCGTAGATTTTGCAGGGAATATCGCAGTGGGCAGAAACTCTGCCAAAAGAGAATGTGTGGTCGAGGCGTTCCATCAAAGAATGAAGCATGGTGGCTATCTCCGTGACTTGGATTTCTTATCCAGATAAGTAATCGCAAAGATGATGAGCGCACAGCCAAACAGGATCGGCATTAGCCACAGAAAGTGAATGAAATCGGCTGTCCAATGCGCGTGATCGTGGCCTTTGTGGGCGAGTACTTCTGTGCTGAACAGAAACAGAAGGGCAAACAGTGTGAAATTCTTGAACATGGTTTCCTCCGGCCACTCACGCAGCGCGTTGGGTAGTTTGTTTGAACACGACCAACTCACTGAGTCCGGCTGAATAAGCTTTTAAAAGCTCAACAAAATGCTGGTGGTCCGGTGAGGCCTTTTTCAGCTGGACTTCGATGATTTCCAGCGGCGATTCAAGGTGGAATCTGGCGAGTTCAGATTGATCTGATTGCTTGTAAACGGTGGCGAGGTTGTGATGACAGGCCAGCCAGGCTGAGAGCTTTTCGCGGTCTGTGAACAGAGACTCGCTGTTCTCATCCAGCAAGGTGAGGGCATCGAAGTAGTTGTCTTCAGCATGCTCCATCTCATCAATGGCGAAGTATTGGTTCCCCGCCAATATCAAGTTTCTCCAATCATCCATATCACTGCGCCCCAATCATAATGATAACTATTCGCAAGTGATAATTATTATCGATTTGAGTAGAAAGTAAAGACAGTTACAAAGAGAGAGCAATTGAAATGCCCGAAATGTGATGCAGATTCGAGAGTAGGGAAAAGAGATGTATGTGGGGCTTGGAGCTGCGGAATTAAGAAAATCCCGGCGAAGGTGCCGCCGGGAGCGATACTAAGACTTCGAGCTATTCAGTGCTTTCTTCGCCAGATCATCCGTCAGCTTGTGCATTTCCGGCATGATACGGTGAATCAAATGCAGCTGCTGCAGCACCATTCGGGCAGAACTGCTTTCTTCTTCTCGCCAGCGCTCAAGGTGTTTGCCGAGCGCTTCATCCAGACATGGCGTTTTCTCGAAGGATTCGCCTGAAAGCTTCGACACCAGACAATCCAGTTCTTCGTGAATGCCACGGTGCGCTTTGGAAACCAACTCGTGAATGCTGTCGTCGTCCATTTGCATGCGGTGTGCGCCCAGTGCAGAGATATAACTCAGCATGGCGTGGTTCAGGCAAAGGAATCGGAAACTTTCATCAGTGGCTGTGCGATACCGGCCAGGTTCCGCCAGCATGTTACTGATAGCGGTCGTAAGCTGGGCATCACCATTATGCGCTTCACGACGGGCGACACGGTAAGCCATGTTGTCACGCTTACCAATGCGGTATTGGCCAATGATCTGCGCCAGATAATCTCGGTTAGCCGCAACAGAATCTTTCATGATCCCGCGCAGTCGGTGAGCCTGCCAATCCGGCAACACAAAACGTACTGCCAACACGGAAAGGGCGCAGCCAACTAAGGTATCGCCAAGGCGCGGCAGTATCACGGCGTAACCTTCACCCAACTGGTTAAAGCACATCAATACCAGCAGGGTAATAAACGCGGTTGCTGCGGCGTAGTGGGTGGTTCGGAACGCGAAGAACAGTACGCCGAACAGCACCATCAACACCAGTTGTCCGGTCAAGTCCGGGAACAGGGTCAGCAGCGGTAAGCCCACCAACAAACCAATCAAAGTGCCGGAAATACGCTCGGTCAGTTTGCTGCGCGTGGCGGAGTAATTGGCCTGACAGACAAACAGGATCGTCAGCAAAATCCAGTAGCCGCGGGTGAGGTCGAAGCCCTGAATAATGCCGTAACCGACCGCCAATGCGAGGCTCAAACGCACCCCATGACGGAACAGCAGGGATTTCGGTGTTAACTGGGCGCGAATGCGCGAAAGCTTGTCGCGGAAGCCGTGCGCATCTGAGTCGGCAATCTCTTTGTCTTCATCCGTTTGTGTGGCATCCGGGTTGCTGACATTGGAAAGCTGGCGCTCGACGGTCGCCAGATTGCGGAACAGAAAATCGAGCTGCGGCAGTAATGGTGTCCATTCTGGATTGTTCTGCGCTTTCACATACAGCAGGGATTCGTTGAGCTCATCCAGCGCTTTTACGCTTTCTTCGCCGTGTCGGTAAGGCTGTCCCAACGTCAGACACTGCGAGACTTCCAAACACGCTTTGGATTGCAGATGCAAAAGACGCTGCAAGCGGAACAAGACATCGCTGTGGAAGAAGACTTCAGCCAGTTCCTGATAGCGGTAGTGCGAGGAATTGGCGCGCTCGTGAATGTCTTGCGCCAGAAAGTAAATCTTGAGGTATTGGCGGTTGCTGTCGCTGAGTCTGCCGCCACGTACACGGTTTAGCAGCGCGGCTTTGGCACTGTTTAGCGCTGTGACAACCAGCGCATTTTCTTTTGCATCACGCAGGCGCAAAGGCTGTGGCTTTAAATCTCTACTGGGGTGGAACATCTCTGATTTCTGGTCGAGATAACCGGAAAGGGATTTAAACAATGCAGCGAGGCTTTGTTGTACCGGCTGGTGCGGCCATAGCAGCAGCCAAATCAGTGAAATAACGCCGTAAAGCGCGGCACCTGCCAGCAGAAGTGAAGGTTGATACCAAAGGTTTTGTGACTCGTGCGCGCCGAGCATGGTGTAAACAGCAATAAGCAAGGATGCAAATGCAATACTGGCATACCGCGCGCCTATTGCGCCCAACATGATAAAACCGAAGGTTGAGGTCATGAGACCGGTAACAAACCACCATGGGTAATCAAAAAGCAGTTCGATAGAGAAGGTGGCGACGGCAAAACAGAAAAGAGTGGTGAGCAGCGCAGAGAGTCTGCCGGAGAAGTTGTCGTCTGTTTCTGCCAGTGCAGAGGCAATAATGCCAAGAACCAGTGGTGTGATCGCTTCTGAGGCGCCATACCACCAACAGGGAAGGGCAACACCCACAAGGGCGATAAACACGCGGACACTGTAGTTAATGCGGCTGTTGGCCCAGTATTCCCTGAATGTAAGAGAAGTTTTCTTTGAAATCATTTCAATGCAGCGTTAAGGCAAGTGTGGCTAAGATAGCAGATTAAAGGTGTCATCCAAGGGACGAGATCAAAAACGAAGACTATTTCGCTTGGACAAGACAGGGAAAGCGTCCTTTTGCTTGATTTTCATTCATCTATCTAAACTCTTTGCGTTGTTGGGCTATAAATAACGCCTGAAATTGATATGCTGTACATATAGACAGGAAAATAGAATCCAACCATGAAACTCACCGCCTCCAATCTGGCTCAGTGGTTTGTACAGGGCGATCACTACAGTATCGCGCTGGACGAAAATCAACTGGTTTTTGAATCCAAACAAATGACGCAAACCGTCCCTTTTTCCATTTGGGATGGGCAGTGCCGCGTGTCTCGCGGTCTGGTTTGGGGGCGATTGACTTTCATTGTTTCTCCTGCGGATAGGCCCGCACAGAAAATCACGGTTTATGGTTTGCCCTGGAGTCAGGTGCATGAGTTTGCTGAGACGCTCTCTGAGCACTATCAAGCGTGGCTGGGTAAGCAGCAAAACAAGTTCATGCTGGTGGAACCGGAATTGATTGCGCTGCGTGATGAGTTGCGCGACTTCTCGGGTTTTCTGCGATATGAAGATTTGAAAGCGTGGCAGGTGAAAGCGCAGGAATTGTTTGAACGGTGTGGTGTATTACCGCAAGTGATGGCGACAGCCAATCCTGCGCTTTATCAATCACTTTATGGCTGGCTGCAAAATGGTGAAGCGCAGCGCAACGCCCGAAATACTGCATGGCGTGATGAAGAATTAGCGCGTTGGTCTACCTGGTTTGATGGCGTGGAATCGTCACCGTTGAATGATTCACAGCGTCAGGCGGTGTTGATGGACGATAACCACAACTTGTTGTTGGCGGGGGCGGGTTCGGGCAAAACCAGTGTTTTGATGGCACGGGCGCAGTATTTGGTTGCCAGCCAGCAAACGGAACCTTCGCGCATTCTGATGTTGGCGTTTGGTAAGAAAGCCAGTGAGGAAATGGCGGAGCGTTTGGCGAAAGTGGGTTTGAATGGCGTGGAAACGTCGACCTTCCATGCCTTTGCGCTCAAGGCAATCAAAGAGATTTCTGGGCAGGACGCTAACATTGCACCAATGGCGACGGATGAAGAAACCAAACACAGTTGGATGACACTGTGGCTGGCGGAAAACTTCGCACAGCCTGCGGTTGAAAAGCGCTGGCTCAAGCATTTGGCGCAGTGGTCAATTCCGGGTTTATCTGCAGAGCGTCCGCTGGTGGAACAGGCTCACGAGGTTAAGCTGCAAAGGTGGCTGTGGCGACTGGTGGATTTACTCGCGCAACAAAGCCAATCAGCAACCGCGATTAAGGCGTCGATCAAAGGCGATGAAAAAGCCGAAAGTGAACTGGCATTGGTTCAGCCTGTGCTGAAAGGCTACCTCGCGGCGCTGAAAGAGCAGAAGGCCTATGACTTTAACAGCCTGATCAAAGAAGCCACCAAGCTGCTTTCCAAGAAAAGTGAATCCTTCGGTGCACGCTACGACCACATTATGGTCGATGAATATCAGGACATTTCCCCTGCGCGTCTTGCGTTACTGGAAGCGCTTTGCGGCGGTAAACGAAACCGTGCGCCGTCGCTGTTTGCGGTGGGGGATGACTGGCAGGCGATTTACCGCTTTGCGGGATCTGATGTCAGCCTGACCACGGGTTTTATGAGCCGTTTTCCTTCCGGTGTCATTCGCTATCTTGATACCACTTATCGCTTTAATTCTCAGATTGGTGCTGTTGCCAATACCTTTATTCAGGTTGACCCACAGCAACTCAGCAAACCGCTCGACAGTGCACGAGAGCAAAAGAAAAAAGCGGTGCATTTGATGCCCTCGGATGCGGTGGAGTCGGTATTGGAGAAGCTGGCAAAATCCGTTGGCGACAAACCAACCAGCCTATTGTTGATTGGGCGCAATAACGCAAACAAACCAGAATCTCTTGGTGAGTGGCAGAGTCAGTATCCGAACCTATCTATCAGCTATGTCACGGCACACGGCAGTAAAGGTCTTGAAGCAGATTACAGCTTTATTCTGGATGTGGATGACGGCACGTTTCCAGCCAAATCATCAGGTGAAGGATTGGAATCTGCATTGCTGTCAGTGGTTGATGAAATGGAACATGCGGAGGAAAGACGCCTGTTCTATGTGGCGTTGACCCGTGCACGACATGAGTGCTGGGTGTTCTCACATCCCGAAAAACCATCTGTTTTCGCGAAAGAATTGTGGCAAGGAAGTTATCCTGTCACGTCTAAGCTTTCGAAGAAGGTGCTGCAGGCGGTTTAAGCCGCCTTCATATCTTCGTCTTTGTACTGCTTGGCAATATCGATAAAGGTATGCTCGCAGGCCAGAAAAGCATCCACCACGGCAGGGTCGAAGTGGGTGCATCTTCCCTCCAAAATAATCTCTTTGGCTTTTTCATGACTGAAAGCGGGTTTGTAGACGCGTTTGGAAATCAGTGCATCGTAAACATCTGCCAGCGCCATCAACCTGCCCGATAGCGGGATCTCTTCGCCGGATAAACCTTTTGGATACCCTGAACCGTCCCATTTTTCATGGTGGGTGGCAGCAATCTCGCGGGCAAAGCGCAGGAAGGCAATGCCATCGCCACTTTTCTCAGTGATGCTGAGGGCATCTGCGCCAAGCTGGGCGTGGGTTTTCATGATGGAAAATTCTTCGTCTGTCAGCTTGCCGGGTTTGAGCAGAATCGAATCCGGAATGCCCACCTTACCGACATCATGCAGAGGGGCTGATTTGTAAAGCAGGTCGATGGTTTCTTCGGTCAGGTAGCTCGAGTATTTCGGCTGGCGTTTCAGCACGTCGGCCAGGGCTTTTACATAATGCTGAGTGCGAAGAATATGCGCGCCAGTTTCGTTGTCACGTACTTCAGCGAGGGTAGAGAGCCCGACAATGGTGGCATCGCGGGTGCGGTTAATCTCATCATAACTGTTTTTGAGATCGCCAAACATTTTGTTGGTGTAGTAGGCGATCACACTGAGCTCACCGGTCTGGTTCAAAGGGACTCTTTCGTCGAAATTGCCGGAAGCTGCGGATGTCATGGCGTTGGTCTGGCGGGTGAGTTGTTCGCTGATCAGTGCGCTGCCGTTAAAGGATATCAGCGCGATGTATGCCAATACGACGCCTGCAACATACACGAACTCTTTCAGAATACTATCGATGTCTGCAATGGCAACCTGATGTTCAGTGTGTTCAACCAGCCACAACAAATCTTTCGTCACGACCAGCCCCAGTAGCACGGTGACCATCACGGTCAGGAACATGGCACCCAAGCCGATTTGACCCGCCAGCGGTTTGATATTGTCTGGCATTTGGTTCTTATCAATCTTGTGCTTGGAAAGGTGGCGGGCGTTGGAAATGGCCAAATCCAGATTAATGACAATACCCAGTAGGGTCATGCCGAAAATGACTTTGAGATTGCTATCGAAAGGAAAGTCGTAAAGTACCGAGTACCAGGCGGCAAAGCCAATCCCGACAATCGTAAATAAACCCACATTGGTGGCCAGACTCGCTTCGTCATGTTTTACAGCGCGGATAAGCAATCGGGCGAAATAGAGCAGAATGAACACGGTCGCGGTTTGGATGAAGAGGACGGCAGTGGGCAAGGCATCGATAAAGGGGCAGACTCTGGCGCCATAGAGCGTGAAGATAAATACGGCGGTGACGTAGTGCAGCACCGCGCGGGTCGGCGACTGATAGTGTGTGGTATCTGTCATAAGTCCCTTTGCCTTCAACTAGGGTCTGTTGACCTTTGGTGGTCAAATTTTGTTCTGGCCCTAAACGTTTTAGGCGCGGCGAGGTGTGTGCCGCCTAGTAGTCTAAGCCAATACACCTCAACAAAGCATAAAACGTTTAGGGCAGAACCCTTCGGGCAGCGTTTGTGGGCAATTTCTGCTGCGTTATCGGCTTCTTATGTAGGCTAGCTACACATCAAAGCCTCTGCCTTGCATAAAATCCCCCACAAACTACTGCAAAAATCATCACCAAAGGTCAACAGACCCTGGGTCTCTCTAAGATTTTAGTCTTAATAATGAGACCTGCGAGAAAGCGAACTTATTTCATTGATTTTTAACACCACATTGCATCAGGGTTCTCTCCGCAATCATTTCAGTGATCAACACATGGTAATGAAAAGCGCGGTGCTGATTGAAAGCGGTGGTTTCTGGCTGGGTTAAGGCTTGTCCGGTGAGATGGCTAAAAGCACTGAAAACCGATTTTGAGGAATCGCCCGTTGCAGCAATGCCTAATTGCGCACAGACAGAAAGATTATTGATCAGCGAGAGTTGCATGACTTGCTCGTTGTCATCATGTACCGCCATCACGGCAAAGTAATTGCCTTCACGAATCCACAACTCCCCGTTGGTCAGGGTTTGCTTCTCTCCGTCTTGTGTTGCGTTCCATGGTTCGTCAAACCCCAGAGCAAAGAGTGCATTTTTCATTTGACTCGAATCCGGGAAGGTGTTGTCCATGCGGTCACTTAACGCGCTTGGTGATAAGAGAATCCCCATGAATAAGCAGACTGTTTTTACTAAGCGATTAGCCATAACAAACCTCTCAATGGTCGCCGTAACAAGGTGAACGGTCGTCGATATGTGATGCCAAATTGCACACTTTATGAACAATGCCCCTTAATGCCGATAGCGGTCGCGTGCTTAGATTCTTGAGAAATTATTTGATGACACTGTCACAAAAGAAAACAAAAAGTTTCATTTGTGAATTAAGTTCTTGAGAGTGAGTATTCAGAAAATCCTTGGATAAACAAGGCGAAATGATAGTTTTATTAATTATGAAACAGTAACTATCGCTTTGAAATAATGTGTTCTTTTGCCTATAAGTTATTAATGCAATGAGTTGTTTAGCCAACGTTTGTTGTGATGCGGTTGTAAAAATATCCAACAGTTTTAATAAGCTCAGTCGATAGCAGAGCAAGCAAGTGGCATTCAGGGTTTGCGGAAAGTGCTTCATAGAAAACATCAAAGCCACTTTCTGTTAACGGCAAAAGGTATTCCATTCAGAGCAGCATTTCCGGCGAGGATGTTAGATGAACACAAATTCGGCTCAAGCGAAAAAGCCGCCGGCAAAACAAAAAGAACGCGTCATTATGGGGCTTCAGGCCATGGATTTTATCCAACATGGCACTGAAGCGTCTTTGGAGATTGTGACGCCATTGGGGCAACGTCTTAACTTCAAATCCAACTTTATTGGGTTTGATGACCAGCAACATATCTTCTTCACGATGCCTCGCCTTCAGAAGAGCGAATATGAAGAGTTCTTCATGCAAGGTTTCAACGTCGATATTGAAGGCATTTCTGAGCAAGGTGAAGGGGCGTTGGTTCGTTTCAGAACGCGAATAGAACATGTGGTGTTCAGGCCTATTCAGCTTCTGGTTTTCCCAGTGCCTCAGCAAGCAAAACTGGTGTTGCTTCGTAATGAAGTACGCTATGAACTTAAACTTCCTGGTGACATTCAGCTCTCAAACCGCAAATTACGTGTGGTGTTGACCGACGTTTCATCCGGTGGGTGTGGCTTTAGTTTTGATGCCATTTCCCCAGAATTTGATGTGGACACCAAGATTGTTTTGGAAGTTATCAACGGATTTACTGGCGACACTTACGCCTTGAGTGGTGCCGTGAAGAACTGCCGTAAAAAGCGGGGTAAGCAGAATTACGGTATGGTCTTTGATGAACCCGGAAAGGCGAACTGTCGTCGTTTGCTGTCGAACCTGATTTACGACGGGACAAAATACGTGTTCAAGAGCCCGAAAAAAGATCAGACGCCGGGTGCTTAGCGAGGGTCTGTTGACCTTTGGTGGTTAGTGAAAACACCGCAACTGCGGTGTTTTTTAATGCCTGAAATCGAAGAAACTCCAGGGTCTGTTGACCTTTAGTGATGATTTTTGCAGCAGTTTGTGGGGGCTTTATTCAAGGCAGAGGCTTCGATGTGTAGCTGGCCTACATGAGAAGCCGATAACGCAGGAGAAAGTCCCCACAAACTCTGCCCGAAGGGTTCAGCCCTATGCGTTTTATGCTTTGTTGAGGCGTAGTTGCTTAGAGTAACTACGCGGCACAAACCTCGCCTCGCCAAAAACGCTTAGGGCTAGAACAAAATTTAACTACCAAAGGTCAACAGACCCTACAAAATGTAGAGAAATGCTGTCTCATTTCTGAACAGACAGAAATACTTGTCTAGACTGATAAAAGGTCTTAATAAATCAGATACCTCCATGACAGATGCAAACGCAGACAGTCACTTTGTGACGGCAGCGGTAGTCGCGGCGGAGTTGTATAAAGCCCGGGAAATCGCGAACGATATATCACTTACCGCAAGCAATGCGCGCGCGCTGGCATTACGCGCTGGGCAAGGTGCGGCGGGGTTTAGGGCAATTACCGATTTCATCGATCAGTTGGCCGATACCACGGTAAAAACCTCAGACATCATTAACCTCAAAGCAGTCACCATCAGCAGATTGGCGACGGTTGCGGTGCGTAACGAACGCACCATGGAATGCTTCAAGAAAGCCGCGAAAATAAGTAAAGGTGCCGCCTTCGTTGGCACGATAGAAAAGCCGATTGAAAATATGAAGGCAGAGCATGCGCAGTTGCTCCGCCAGTTTTACCGCGAAGTCACTTCGCTATCAGAGCTACTGGAAAATTTGGCCCGCGAGATCAAAACCGCCTCTGTGCTGTCTGCTATGTCGCGTGTTGAGGCTTCACAGTCCGGTAAGAAATTTGAAGAGGGACTGAACGTTGTCGCAGACAACGTTTCTACCGCTGCAGATCGAATACAGACACACGTCATGCTGTCTCAGTCGCTGTGTCGTGAATTGGCAGACGAATACTAATCGCTCGAACCGTAAACGCTTCGGAGACAGATCGAATGATCACAAAGGAAATCTATTCAGGGGAAACGCACCAGTGGTTTATGTTCGGGCGTGACCCGTCTAAGCCTGAAAAAATCATCGACACCAACCAGTACATGATACGCACTCACAATAACGCGCTGTTGATGGATCCGGGTGGCATAGAGATTTTCTCCGCGATGCTGGCGTCCGTTGTTAAACAGGTACCGATTAACCAGATTGGGCATCTTTTTGCTTCGCATCAGGATCCAGACATTATTTCTTCCCTCGGTTTATGGGATACCGCTTTAACCGAATCTAAGCTTCATGCTCCCTGGCTTTGGGAAGGATTTGTTCGCCACTTTGGGATGGAGCATATTGAATATGCTCCAATCGCTGACGAGGGCGGGACCCTGGTGTTGAACGGCGTTGAAATCCGCTTCATTCCGGCGCATTACCTCCATTCTTCAGGCAATTTTCATGTTTACGACCCAGTGGCGAAGATTCTGATGAGTGGCGATATTGGTGCGGCTCTGGAGGCGGACGATGCACCAATGGAAGTGGAAGACTTTGAGGAACATATTCCGAAGATGAAAGGGTTTCACCAGCGCTGGATGCCATCGAACACCGCCAAAAATGACTGGATTCGTCGGGTGCGCGAACTGGATATCGAAATGATGTGTCCCCAACATGGCCGAATGTTTACAGGGGAAAATGTTGGCAAGTTCTTGGATTGGTTCGAACGACTTGATGTGGGCGTGGCGGTGAAGTAAACAACTAGCAAGAAGGGTGCTTCGGCACCCTTTTTAATGTCTTTGGAAATGGCTGTTACTCACGGAATACCAGTAACAGATTAAGCGCGTCGCCCGGGTCGACTTCATGATCGGCATGGTCATCAAAGAAGCCGTTGAAGCCCTCTAATCTTGGGTCATCATTGTTGATGTGATGGAAGCCCATGCTCCATTCTTTGAATTGTCGCTCGACAATATCTTTCCGCATCATTTCAACGATGGAATAGTGGCGGTAATCATTGCAAATCTTCTTAAACAGGGGGGCGAGAATGTCTTCCTTACCTTCAATCACCTGTATGAAATCACCATCCTTGTAAAGCAACATTCCGGTGACGCCGAGCTTTTCATTGTTATCGCGGATCACGGCGAGCATTTCAGCGAATTCTTCATCAGTGAAAGGGTGTTCTGCGCTGCTGATGTAGACGATCTGCTGTAAGTTATCGCTCATTTTGAACTCCTATCTCCATCGATAAGGCCTGTTTTCTATAAGTATGTATTAACTTGAAATTTTTGCCTCACAAATGAGAAATCAATTATGCCCAAACAACCTGAAGAGGCAGGATTCAGAGGTCATCAGCTTGTTTGGGTATATCAGCAGACACGTAGAGTGTGTGAGCGGAAAGCCCTTGAGTGGTGAAGAAGTTAAGCCAACGCACTTGGTGATGTTGAAGTTTATCGCCGGGTCCTTTGACTTCAACTAACTGGCATTTGCCTTCTTTCACCATAAACAGGTCAGGGTGTCCGGCTCGGTTGGATTTGGCATCGAACAGGATGCGTTTTATACAGGCGATAATTTGCGTTGGTGACATTGTTGAAAGCGCCGCTTCAATCATATTCCGTTCTGCCCAACTCCAATTTACCCAATCGTTAGTGATGCCGAACTTTGCATCATAAACCGCAAGGAGGTCGTATTCACCCTGTTCCAAAGCCTCGAAGCGCTGCTCAATCATTTCTCTTCGAGCGGTGGTGAAATCCGTCGAGTACATGTCCCGTGGCGCGCGTTGGAAAGGATTGAGAAACGCACCGGGTACAGGGGCGAAAATGATATCCCACAGCAGCAGGCCAAACAGCGCATTGAGCAGGCTGTTTTCGCAATACCAGACTTGCCAGCCTTGTTTTGCATAATGTCGCGCAGATTCGAGTTCTACGCGCTCATTAAGCACCAAGGTGATGTGTTCTGAGCCAAACGCCTCGCCCGCTTTTTCTGGCGAAGGGCAGTCGGTTTTTTTGGCTAGCTGTCTTGCTATGCGCGCGGCAACATCGGCTTCATCCTCATTTTTTGGTGCAGTGAGCATATCGGTGACAATAGCTGCAGCGTCTTCAAAGCGCGTTTGTTTGATGGCTATCCTCGCCAATCGCTCTCTGGCAGGGGGAAGCGAGGACTGTGAAAACAGGTGTTGGGCGCTTTCTTCGTCTTTTTGTCTTTCGAACTCTCTAGCCAGTTTGTTCGCCAGCCTTTCCCATTTCCGTGTCAACGGAGGCCAGTCGGGCTTCTCAGGAAGTTGTTGACTCACTTTTAATGCAGAAGTGACTTCTTTTGCTTCTGTATACTCCCAATACAAATCAGCAAGTGATGACAAGAAAAGCCAGTCAGCGATTTGCTCCCGCGAAGTAAATAATCTGTCTTCTGGACGAAGCCGGACGCTTTCAAAGCGGTAGATGCCTAAATCGTTAAGAACAAACTGGCTGAGATCCTGACGAGAATTGCCGAAGTAGAGCAGCAAGAATACAGGCAAAACATCGTGTTTCAGGCAAAGAAAACGGGTTGGCAAAGGTGGGACAGCTTCTTCATTGTTTTCAGCAATGGTCGCGATGATTTCTGGCTTCCGAAGGGTAGCTTTTATAGAAAGGTGACAATAAAGCGAGAGTAATTCCGCTTTTGTCATCAGCTTCGCGACGATTTCAAACGGCGGTTGCGTCGTTTCAGTGAGGAAACCTTCTTCAGATAACCGTTTGGTAGCGATTTCAATATCCGGGATCTCCGGGTAAATAAGTTTATCGCAGCGGAACCAATCCCCTTTGCGTGTCAGCAGCCGAACCAACAAGAGTTGGGCATTTTTGGGTAGCGCTGAAAATGCAGTAAGCCAGTGCGTTTCTGTTTCTGTGAGTAAATCACTGTATCGGGTCGAGACGACATCGACGATGGATAGGAAGTTATCCAGATAGTAGTGAGGCGGCAAAACTGGCGGGGTGGTCAACGGGCTCATGGCATCCTTGTCGATTTAAAACGAAGACTTACTCGATGGTTCAGTAGCATTCAATCGTTCAATAGCATTCAATAGGGACAGACAGTTAGTGAGCATAACACGCCTCATTTCAAGGATACTTCTTCTGGTATCACTTCTTTTTATATCGTCGGGAGTGATGGCAAGCCAAGAAAACGCAATCAATAGTACGTTGCCAATCGAGGCGGCAGATTGCCTTATCGTCGACAAAGACAAAAACATCTTGATGATTGATGAAGCGATCAGCGGGCGCTATTCCATTCCTGGCGGATCAATCATTGGAGAAGAAACGCCGGAACAAACCGCCAAGCGCGAAGCTTACGAGGAAACCGGTCTAGAGGTGAAAGTCGGTCAGCAAATCGCCCGCACTTATAATTCTGCCATTTTCGCCTGTCAGTTGGCTTCACCCACACCGTATTTTATCGATTCGATGGGAAGAAAGGTGCTGATGGCGTGGTCGGCACCGCATTTCGGTAAGGAAGTGACCCGTGTTTTGATGATGCCGGACAATAAAGCCGTGCGCGATAACTACCGCTTCCCGGAGCATAAATGGATGTTTAGGCATTGGGTGCCGGAGGTGCCGCCGAGTGAGTTTGTTCTCTCGGAGGGAGATTCTGTGGTGCTCACACCCTTTTATCGTGCACAGTTATCAGCGCTTCAATCCTTGCATGAATGGAAAGCCGAGAGTGCTTTTGTGCAGGTTTTGGTGAAAGGGACGATCGTGCTGGGAAGTCTGTTTACACCCATGCTGTTTATCGGCACGCTTATTTTTATCCGCGCTTACCATGGTCACCGTGCAGCACTGCTTTACGGCGCGGGATTGCTGTCGCTTTCTGTATTTGTGCTGATACTGACCACCGTGATTGAGCTACCCAGACCTTACTTCATCGATCCTGTGTTTGGTGAGCAGGATACCTTGGGTTATACCTTGCCGAGCTGTATGGTCGCGCTCACCACGTTTTTCTTTAGCTGGTTACTGCTTAACTGGGACAAAGAGGTTTGCCCCGCAGGGCGAAAGCGCCTCTTTGCCTGTGCTGTGATATGTGTGTCGGCGATCAGTGGCAAAGTCATGTTGCTTGGCGAGCACTATCCATCAGACATGGTCTTGGGGCTACTGATCGGCCTTGGGTTTGCTGTCGGTTTCAAACGATTGAGAGAGTGGCGTTTTGCCAACCGTAACCGTGCTTTGAGCTCCGCGCGTTATTGGTTGATGAGCTTTGTGGCAACCGCACTGATTGGCATCACCATTCACAAACCGCATATTGTGTATCTTTCTGCGTTTTGCTTGGGAACTTACTGTGCGATTCTCTGGCTGAAGGCATTTCCTCTTTATATTTCCGCCGTTCGACGCCCCGCTAAGCTGACTTTTTTCATGATTGCATTGGCAGGTGTTTTGGCGATCCTATACGCAGACTACGTGATTTCGTCCCGTTATGCCGTGAGCACCATTATTGTTGCCGTGAACTGCGCAGCGGCCTGGGGCATCTCAGTATGGTTGCTGGTGGTGACACCACGTATTTTTCATCAATTTGTTCGGTGACACGTAAACGATTGCGCGGCGTGTTTTTAAAGGGATTTCTCTTAGGATTACCTCTTTGATGGATCTCACACCTGAGGTAAAGTTATGGCAGTCGTTAGTTTATAAGATTGCCAACGATCGTATGGAAATAGATCGTACAAATGGCTTCAGGGAGCAAGATGTTACCAGCACTTACACACCAGCATACGCTCGATCCCATCGTCGGGCGTTTTCTTGATACTTTAAAAGAGAGAGGTTTCCAGGGTGAGACGGAGACCTTCTATGCCAGCCGCCTTGCTGTCGCGACCGATAACTCGGTTTACCAGCTTCTTCCACAGGCGGTGGTTTTTCCTACCTCAACGCAAGACTTAACGCTGTTAGGCGAAGTCTGCAAAGATGCCGAATTCGCTGAGATTAAATTCTCTGCCCGTGGCGGTGGTACCGGCACCAATGGCCAGTCCCTGACCCAACATATCGTTGTCGATATGTCGCGCCACATGCGCAATATCCTTGAGATTAACCCGGAAGAGGGTTGGGTGCGCGTACAGGCTGGTGTGGTCAAAGATGCACTGAATGATGCACTGCGTCCGCACGGCTTTTTCTTCTCGCCTGATCTTTCGACCAGTAACCGCGCAACAGTGGGTGGCATGGTCAACACAGATGCATCAGGCCAGGGTTCATTACGCTACGGTAAAACTTCAGACCATGTTTTGGCACTGAAAGCGGTGCTGGCAGACGGTTCAGTATTGGATACCGAACCCCAGTCGATGGCGGATGTGACGGGTAACACCCGTGATGATTACGCAGGTGAAGCACTGCGCCGCGTGGCGGAAATCTGCCAAAGCAAACGTGCGGAAATCGACGCAAAATTCCCGCCACTGAACCGATTCCTGACAGGCTACGACCTGAAAAATGCGTACCAGCCTGAGACTGACACTTTCAACATGGCGCGTGTGCTTTGTGGCGCGGAAGGCTCTCTGGCATTTATCACCGAAGCCAAACTGAATATCACGCCAATTCCTAAAGCCCGTACGCTGGTTAACGTGAAGTACGACAGTTTCGACTCTGCACTTCGCAGTGCGCCTGTGATGGTGGAAGCGAATGCCTTGTCCGTTGAAACGGTGGATTCCCGTGTATTGAATTTGGCGCGTGAAGATATCGTGTGGAACACGGTGAAAGACCTGCTGACGGACGTTCCTGGCAAAGATATGCAGGGCATCAATATCGTTGAGTTTGCCGGTAATGATGCACAGGAAATCGACGCACAAATCGCTTCACTGTGTGAGCGTTTGGATGTATTGGTCGAAGCCGGTGACAAAGGCGTGATTGGCTATCAAGTCTGTAACGACCTGGCCTCTATCAACAAAATCTACAATATGCGCAAGAAGGCCGTTGGACTACTTGGCGCTGCCAAAGGTGCTGCGAAGCCAGTTGCCTTTACGGAAGACACTTGTGTACCGCCGGAAAACCTCGCGGACTTTATTGCCGAATTCCGAACGTTATTGGACAGTCATAACCTCAACTATGGCATGTTTGGTCACGTTGATGCGGGTGTATTGCATGTTCGTCCTGCCCTTGACCTCTGCGACCCAGAGCAGGAACGTCTGATGAAGACGATTTCCGATCAGGTGGTCGCGCTGGTGGCGAAATACGGCGGCCTGATGTGGGGTGAGCACGGTAAAGGCTTCCGCTCTGAATACGGTCCTGAATTCTTTGGTGAGGAGCTTTTCAACGAGCTGCGTAAAGTCAAAGCGGCGTTTGATCCTCATAACCGCATGAACCCAGGGAAGATTTGTACGCCAATCGATAGCAGCGATTCGTTGGTGAAAGTGGATGATGAGAAGCGCGGAACCTTGGACCGCCAAATCCCAATTACCGTGCGTGATAGCTTTAAGCAGGCGATGGAATGTAACGGTAATGGCCTTTGCTTCAACTACGATACCAGCTCACCAATGTGCCCGTCGATGAAGATCAGCTATGACCGCCGTCATTCGCCTAAAGGCCGTGCGGGCATCGTGCGTGAGTGGCTGCGTTTGTTGGCAGAGCAGGGTGTTGACCCAATTACCATGGAAAAAGAGCTGATGGAGAAAACACCATCGGTTCGCCAAATCTTCGCACGGTTCAAGAACACCTGGCTTTCAAACAAAGATGACTACGACTTCTCTCACGAAGTGATGGAAGCGATGAATGGTTGTTTGGCATGTAAAGCCTGTGCGACTCAGTGTCCTATCAAGGTTGATGTGCCGAGCTTCCGTTCTCGCTTTATCAATCTCTACTACAGCCGTTATCAGCGTCCTGCGAAGGACTATCTGGTGGCAAATATCGAAACTATGCTGCCTTGGATGGCAAAAGCGCCGGTGATTGTGAATGCGTTCACCCAGCCAAAATGGGCGCAGTCTGTCACTGAAAAAGCGATTGGTTATGTGGATACGCCTGCGCTGTCAGTACCTACACTGATGGAGTCGCTGGATGGCCACCATGCCACCAAGTTCGACTTGGAGTGGCTGAAAGCGTTGAGCGACGAAGAACGTTCCCGCTATGTGCTGATTGTCCAAGACCCGTTCACCAGCTTCTATGAAGCGGGTGTGGTTAAGGACCTGGTGACCTTGGTTGAGAAGCTGGGTAAAAAGCCGATGCTGGTGCCGTTTAAGCCAAACGGTAAAGCGCAGCACATTAAAGGCTTCCTCAAGAAATTTGCCAAAACAGCTCGCAACACCGCTGACTTCCTGAATCAGCTGGCAGCGTTGGACGTGCCAATGGTGGGTGTCGACCCTGCGCTGGTGCTTTGCTATCGCGATGAGTACAACGAGATTCTGGGCGAAAGCCGGGGCGATTTTCAAGTGCAGACCGCGCATGAGTGGTTGCTCAATGCAATTGCTGAGGTTCCGCAAAAGAAAATGCCGACAAAGACGCCTGGTATCTGTTTGCGCATTGTACTGAAAAAACCAAGATGCCAAATGCAGAAGCTGAGTGGGGCAAAATCTTCCATCACTTTGGCGGCAAGCTCGAGGCTGTTGCAGTCGGTTGCTGTGGCATGGCAGGGACTTACGGGCACGAATCTGACAAGCTGGAAAGCTCAAAAGGTATTTTCGGTTTGAGTTGGAAACCTCGCTTGGAATCTTTGCCACCATCACGCTGTATGGCAACAGGTTACTCGTGCCGCAGTCAGGTGAAGCGTTTTGAAAGTAAAAAGCTCAAGCACCCGGTACAAGTGCTGGTGAAGTTGGTTTAATCCGCTTATTGCTGTATTGAAGGGGGAGCCATTGGGCTCCCCCTTTTTGCTCTTGTTTGGGTAGAATACCAATCGTAGTAAATATCTACTCATCCTAGCTTGTTAAAATGCCAGATAACTGCGTTGAAAAATTTGATTGTAGAATAACTGCTTATCGAAATTTTCCGCCTTGTTCTCGAGCGTTTTTCCTGCGCTATCTTTGATCATCTACTTACTGTGATTGGTATAAATCCTAAAACGTCTTAATTATTAGGCGGGGCGTAAAGTGGCACCTGATAGTCTGATTCATAGATAGATGGAAAGGAGTCAGACATGAGCAAGATTAAGCCACATGTGACGTTCCATGGTGTATGTAGAGAGGCTCTTGGCTTTTACAGTCAGGCACTTAACGGGGAAATTAAGACAATCGCGACATTTGACGAATCTCCGGTGGAGTTTCCCAATCATTTACTCAGTAGAGTCATGCATGCGGAATTCGAATCGCCGGAAGTGAGCTTCTATGCGTCCGATGGGTTAGACGATTCGTTGGCGCAAGGCTCTGGCGATGTGGCGTTCCATGTCAGTTTTGAGGATGAGAAAAGACAAAACGAAGTCTTTATGGCGCTTTCTGAAATGGGGCAAATTGTGATGCCGTTGGATTACACGTTTTGGAAAGTGCGCTTTGGTATGGTGACGGACAAGTACGGGATAAGGTGGATGCTGAGTTGTCCCGCCGAACACGTAGAGATTTAGTATACCTAAACAGCCGAATCCAGCATTTTCAGGTTGTTTAGGTATAAAAGCCCCGAATTGTCGGGGCTTTTTCATGGAGTATTTAATCTTCGTTCGGACTCAGCCAGCGGTAAACCACACCGGCGATGAAAGCACCAATCAATGGGGCCACCCAGAACATCCAAAGTTGTGCCATTGCCCAGTCACCAACAAGCAGCGCAGGACCCGTGCTTCGTGCTGGGTTCACTGATGTGTTGGTGATTGGAATACTGATGAGGTGGATCAAAGTCAGGGCAAGACCAATCGCTAATCCTGCCATGCCTGGACTTGCCAGTTTGTGGGTCGCACCCATGATGACAATCAGGAACATAAAGGTCATCAGCACTTCGGTGATAAAGCCGGAGAGCATGTCATAGCCGCCTGGTGAATGGTCACCGTAGCCATTTGATGCCAAGCCACCCGCTAAATCAAAACCCGGTGCGCCGCTGGCAATAATGTAAACAACATACGCGCCGACAATACCGCCTGCGACCTGAACCAGCATATAGGGAATCAGCTCAGCGGTAGGAAAGCGTCCGCCGGCCCATAGGCCAAAGGATACGGCTGGGTTGAGGTGACAACCGGAAATATGGCCAATGGCGTAAGCCATGGTCACAACGGTTAAACCGAAGGCCAGCGCGACGCCCAAGAAGCCGATACCAAGTTCGGGAAAAGCGGCTGCGAATACAGCACTACCGCAACCCCCAAGCACCAACCAAAAGGTGCCAATAAATTCTGCTGTCAATTTCTTCAACATTTCACGATCTCCCTAGTTGTATTTAGGACGGCACGTGAGAAAACCGTACTCATGACTACCTTGCCATCTGAGTTATTTAGATCTGGGTACATGCTTAAAAGTAGCACTCTATGCTTTATTTAGAGTGTTATTCATAATTTGATACCCCAACGTGCCATCAAACGTACCTATGACCTGTATGCTGGTTCGAGTGTCACAATTCAGCGGCTTTAAGGGGGGGTAATTTACAATTGGGTAGTTGTTACGCTGGGAATCGATATGTGTTAGCTTTAAAAATCAAATGGATGGTTGTAAGAGACGATCTGAACTATCTCATTCAGAGGTATCAGAATGATTAAAATTGGATTTATTGTTGGCCTGATCATTATTGGCGTTTTGGTTGCCAAGTTCCTCGATGAAAAGTCCCAGAAGAAGTTTTTGATTGGCGCTGTTTCTACAGTCGCATTGGCTGTGGTGTTGCTGGTGATTTCAGAATTAATGCGTTAAACGTTATGCCCAAGCATCTTCAGGTCGCTTGGGTATAAACCGAATAAAAAAGCGAACCGGATGGTTCGCTTTTTTGTTAGGAATTTATCTCACCGCCTGACGGCTTCTGTTTCCAGCAGGGCGTTTCTTTCCACCTTGCGCTGGTTTACCGCCAGTATTTGAATGTGCTTTTGGCTTACCACCTTGTGGCGTTGCTTTGCCATTGGTTGGTTTCTTGCCCGCTGGTTTGCCGCTACGCTGGTTAGGCTTACGAATATCTGGCTGGTTCGGGTGTTTCGTTGCAAAGCGTTTAGCGCCATGACGACTTGAACCACGACGTTGTGCTGGTGTCATTTCCGCTTCTGTACCTTCGCGAGGCACCAGACAGCCCGGACGGTCACCAATCAGGTGGCGTTTGCCCATAGAGATCAACGCTTCACGCAGTAGAGGCCAGTTTGCTGGATCGTGGTAGCGCAGGAAGGCTTTATGCAGACGACGCTGGCGTTCACCTTTAGCGACGAACAAATCTTCACGCTTCTTATACTTCACGCGTTTCAGCGGGTTGGTTTCCGCATGGTACATCGCCGTTGCATTACACATCGGTGATGGGTAGAAGTTCTGTACCTGGTCACAACGGAAATCGTTTTCTTTCAGCCACAGTGCCAGATTCATCATGTCTTCGTCAGTACAGCCAGGGTGCGCTGCGATGAAGTAAGGGATCAGGTACTGTTTCTTACCCGCTTCTTTCGAGTATTTCTCGAACAGCTCTTTAAAGCGATCATAGGTGCCCATTCCCGGCTTCATCATCAGATCCAGTGTGCCTTTCTCTGTGTGCTCAGGCGCAATTTTCAGATAACCACCCACGTGGTGAGTGACCAACTCTTTCACGTACTCTGGTGATTCAATCGCCAGGTCATAACGAACACCGGATGCGATAACCACTTTCTTCACGCCTTCAAGCTCACGTGCTTCGCGGTAGAGGTCGATAGTGTGTTTGTGGTCAGTGTCCAGCTTTTCACAGATTTTAGGGAACACACAGGAAGGACGACGACAGTTCTTCTCTGCGCGTGGGTCTGAACAACCCAGACGGTACATGTTCGCGGTTGGGCCACCCAAGTCTGAAATCACGCCAGTAAAGCCCGGTACCTTTTCTTTGATTTCTTTGATCTCGTTAAGGATGGAATCCTTTGAACGGTTCTGGATGATGCGGCCTTCGTGCTCGGTAATCGAACAGAAAGAACAACCACCAAAACAACCACGCATGATGTTAACCGAGGTTTTGATCATCTCATACGCAGGGATTTTCGCATCGCCATAGCTAGGGTGAGGAACACGCGCAAACGGCAGACCGAATACATAGTCCATTTCTTCTGTTGTCAGAGGAATAGGCGGCGTGTTGACCCAAAGTTCACGCTCGCCGTGCTTTTGCACCAGCGCACGTGCGGAATAAGGGTTGGTTTCCAAATGCATCACGCGGCTTGCGTGCGCATACAGAATACGGTCATTCAGAAGTTTTTCGTAAGAAGGCAGACGAACGAAGCTATTTTCCGCATCGTGGCGGGAAGGACGCACCATCACAGGCTTCGGCGCTTCTTCTTTTACTTCGCTCTTGTCAGTCGCGCAGGCCGTTTCCGTTGCATACGGGTTTGGCATCACCATGGCTTTGCCCGGTTTGTCGATACGTGAGCTGTCGATTTCCTTCATATCTTCCGGCACTTTTTTCAGCATCACTGCGGTGCCAGGAATACGGGTCATATCCGCGATATTTTCGCCACGAGAAAGGCGGTGCGCCACATCAACCAGCGCTCGCTCGGCGTTACCGAACAATAAAATGTCAGCTTTAGCGTCGCACAGGACGGAACGACGAATTTTATCTGACCAGTAATCGTAATGCGCAAGACGACGAAGGCTGGCTTCGATACCGCCCAGTACGATAGGGGTGTCTTTGTATGCTTCTTTACAGCGTTGCGAGTAAACCAGTACGGCACGATCTGGACGTTTGCCGCCAGCATTACCTGCTGTGTAGGCGTCGTCATGGCGAGGTTTACGGTCAGCGGTGTAGCGGTTAATCATGGAGTCCATGTTACCGGCTGTTACACCAAAGAAGAGGTTTGGCTGGCCAAGTGCCATAAAGGCTTTCTTATCCTGCCATTCTGGCTGCGAGATAATGCCTACGCGGAAGCCTTGTGCCTCAAGCGTACGACCGATAACCGCCATACCAAAGCTAGGATGGTCGACATAGGCATCGCCGGTAACAATGATGATGTCACAGCTATCCCAGCCGAGCATGTCCATTTCTTCTCTGCTGGTAGGCAGAAAAGGAGCAGGACCAAAACACTCAGCCCAGTATTTCGGGTAATCGAAAATCGGAGTTACAGAATTGCGCATTTTTTAACCTCTTTCTCGCGAGGCGTGAATTATAGCGGCTTGCGCAGGTGAGAGCCAGATCGAATAAATCCGCAAATTTAAAAGGGATTTGCTTGAGCAACGTCCTTAAAGAATACCTTTGGGGATTGCTGGGAGCTTATGTCGCAACTTTCTGATAGGACTCGTGATCTTTGAATCGAGGTTTAAATCTATCAATATGATCAAAAGGAATCGCTCTCTCAAAATAAAAACCTTGGATGTACCTCACTCCCATCGTTTTCAATTTTAAATATTGGATGTCTTTCTCAACCCCTTCAGCCACGCAGTGGAGACCTAGGTCATTGCATAGGGAGAAAATGTTCTTACAAATGTGATAGCCCTTCTCTGATTCGATGTTGTCAATCAGAGACTTATCGATTTTTATTGTATTGATTGGCAGGAAGGTCAGCGTTTCAAATGAGCTGTAGCCAACGCCGAAATCGTCAAGTGAAATACCAAATCCGTTGTCATGAAGCCGCATAATATTGGCGATAGAGCTGGGGCTTTTGACAGAATCACGCTCAATAATTTCAAACTCGACACTCAGTCCTTTCAACTCTCTGATAATTAGCTCAATGGTTTTGTTATCGGTGAGCGTGTCAGGGTGAATGTTGACAGCGACTTTTGGCGTAAATCCTCCAAGACGCCAAATCTGGAAGTGTTTTCTCACTTCCTTGCATACCCACAGATCAATGACGCTTGCTAAACCTGCGAGTTCGAGAGATTCAAGGAAAAATGGGCCTGAGATGGTACCGTCGTCCCTCCTGATTCTGAGTAGGGCTTCGTAGGTACTGCAACGTCCTTCAATAATGTCTACTTTGGGTTGGTAGTGAACTTCGAGCTTATTTGAGCTGATGAACTTGATGATTTTGTCGACTTCTTGATTGGACTTGATGATTTTCGATTCCGCGGCATTGGACTTAATGCCTTCGTTTGACTCCATTAATTCAATCATCTCCAGATTGTTTTTCAGGTTTTCCAGATGATTGGAAGAAGACTGTGCCAGTGAATACCGTTTGATAAATGGTGCGTAAATGAAGGTGCCAGCAACGACGAGAAGGAGCTGCAACAATAGTGCTCCACCATGTCCATCGGTAGCGATGAAGGCGTTGATAAATATAGGGGTTATCCAGGAAACCTGATTGTTGACGAAGGAAATATTAAAAAAATCCACATAAAAGTAGGCGATAACAATGTTGAAAACAGGGATAAGAATAAACGGGGCAAGCAGGTACTTGTTGAGGACGATGGGCAGGCCGTAGACCAGTGTTTCATTGACGTTAAAGATCGCGAAAGGAAGAGAGATCTTTGACACCTTATTGATGTGCTTGCTCTTTGAGTAAATAAGTGCTGCAAAAATTAATGATAAACCTGACCCTGAGCCGCCATATATGACAAATACGTCATAAAAAGCTTTGTAGGAAATATCGTTGATGATGGGGGAAGAGAGGCTACCACTTGGCGCAATAATCGAGAGGGTGTTGGGGCCGTGGACCCCTAAAAACCAAAGAAACTGTGACGCAAGCGTTCTGAGCGTCATGATGGAAAAAAGATCTAAGTCCAGAAAGCCGAAACTGATATTGCTGGCAATGATTTCCAACCCTTTAACCATCAGTAAATAGGCCACAATCGAGACAAAATAAATAAGGATAAAAGATTTCAGGTGGAAGAAAACGTGGCTAAGTTGACCATTTGATAGCTTCAGGTCTTTTTCAAACTGAGGAAGGATGTTGAACAGCGCAACGGACACGATGGGTATGATAAGAACAAAAAAGGAGACGCCAGCATCATGAAGTAACCATTGAACCTTGTGTGCATTTATCATGGACTCAATGGTGATGAAAATCGCGAAGGATAAGGTGATGATAAATATATTGTTGATGTTATTACGTTTTGAAAAGTGGAACGCGATTGAAGTCATTAGTATGACGGGAAAGAAGTCGCTCATGTAACCGATGATTTTGGTGAGCACAATGCTGTTCAGATAGGGGGTGGTGAAATCCGTTAAGATCAGAAGTTGGTTAATAAGCACAATGATGGAAGATAAAACCAAGTAAGGAACGGTGCTTATAAATGACTCTTTAATGGCCATAAAAACACGTCTCTTCTCAATCTTTTTATGTTGTCCACGTTGTTTTCCCCAAAACAATTAAACCAATGAATCCTTTCCATGGAGCCGCTTACCAACTAATTGGCAGCGGATAGACTTAGCTTTGATTGTGATGTGTCATTAATGAAGTGAATATCGGATTATTTAACGGGTGTGAGTTGAAAGTGAGCCGTTTGTGTATGAATTATTTACACAATAAATTCATTGGTATTTGAAATGTTGGACAAATAGTCTGTGGCGAGATGTTGATGATATCGAATTGTACTAACGAGTTGGGCCTTGAGAGTGAAAAGGCGAAGATATTCAAGGCCCGGTTTGTTGTTAAGGCAATCGCGATACAGCGGCGATTAAAGGAAAACAGCGTCAATGTTCAATGAACCGTCACTTTCACGAGTGAATCAGGTTCTAACTCAATGTAAAAATTCCCTTTTTTCAATCCATCCAAATATTTCACGTATACCGACCCTTTAACTGGGCATTTTTTATGGTATTGCAGCTGGATTAGCTCACCGTGTTTGTTCATGCAAATCATACAAAGCTCCTCAACAAACTCTTTTAATTGCTTTTTGCACGCTAACAGTATCCATTCGTTTTTGTTTTAGACCTCTCGTTACTCTACGTCGTACTGTTATTTTCCTAAAGCAACCTACAGGCCAACTTTTTTAATTAGCACCTAAATAATCAAGATATCAATAGGTTAATCTTCTTCTTTTAACATAAAGGGCGGATGCCTAAGTTTGTTGTCTTTTCGCAAAATGATTTTCAGAATGCAAATACATAACCGGACTATTGGTGGGGTGAATTTCAGTTAATTCAAACATTTGCTTTAAAGATGGATTTGCTAGGATTTTCTGACACGAAAAGAAACGCCGTCTTAGCCAATAGCAAGACGGCGTCAATTTGAGCGTGTTTGAAGTGAAGTTTAGAAGCGGTAGGTCACGCCAACTGAACCAAAGAACTCACTGGCGTTGTAGAAGTCGATGTTTGAGTCAGTGTTGTTATAACCCGCCAGTGTGACAAACGAGAGCGGATGAACTTCGAAGAAATGTGCATATTCGTATGCCAGGAATGCGCTGAATTCTTGATCGTTTCTCACTTCGCCAAACACCGGATGCACGGCATCGTAATCGCGGTAATGGTATTTACCGGTCAGTACCACTTTGTTTCGGCCTGCAAAGCTGAAATAACTGAGTTCGCCACCGTAGGTTTGGTGTGACATGGCATCGCCGTCAGATTCATTTTTCATGTAAACGAATGCAGGTGAAATACCTAATCCGCGGCCAAGAAATTGGCGATAACTGACTTTGGAGTAGAAGGTGTCTCCGCTGCGATCCAGACTTTGTTGCTGGGCAGGCGAAAGCCCCAGTGTGCTGCCGCTTTGTTCAAGATCGACCTCAGTTTGGGCGTAGGCCAAATCGAGCGAGAGCATAGAGCCGCCAATGCGATTCAACTGGAGTCGGTAAGCGTCTCCGGATTTTTCCGTTTCACTTCTGGCAGCGCCCAGTGTGAAAGGGTCTGTCCACACATCTTCTGCGAGTACCGTTGGAAGGTATGACAAGGAAACCCGGGTGCCAGATTCAAGCTCTTGTTGGTAGCCAAGCTCCAGTGCAATGGTACCGATGGCGATATCTTCACGGGACGTACCGACGAAGATTTGCTTATCCAAGCTCTGACCAAAGGTAAATGCAACGCTACCCAACGCACCCACGATGGAGCTTGTCTCTTGCTCACCTTCGGAATTCAAAGGTGCGTTTTTAACCGCATTGCCGTTGGTTGAAAGATTAGAATTTGTTGATGTCGCGCCGGCAATAACGGAAATTTCACCACTCAATCCGCCTTTTTCAGCGAGACCTGCATGAGCAACAAACGGCAAAAGTGCAATGGCTGTAAGAAGAGGGGTCGTTGTTTTCATCGATTATTCTGTCCCTGAGGTGTTGTGCGGTGCATGGATAACTCAACAACCTGAGTCTTGCGTCGTAAGGTTGTTTGATTATGTTAACAGACTGGGAAACTTAAAAAACAATTTAATATCTATAAGTTACGAATAACAAATACGGAATACCGGTCAGTAAAGATCACCTCTGTGAACCTTCAATTAGCCCAACAAGCCGTTCAATTTTCAAGTTTGATAGTTGGCGATAGTCAAAATATGGGCAAATAAAAATAGGCAAGGTGGCATGTTTGGCAAATTCATTATCCAGCCAGACACATTGTTCAGAGAGACCCAATTTCAGGGCATGTGTTCTCCCAGCAACAATATGGATACCGCCTTGTCTCGCGTTTCGCTCGACATCCCAATCTCCGAACAGAAGTGACGTTCCGCTTTGATATTGCAAAAGCGCTTGGTCTCTGAAATCTTGCCAGCTTGAGAAGCCGCTCGGTTTAAATGGGGAACTCTCTGGAAAAGTGAACAACAACTTGGCGTAGACATTGAAGACTTTTCGCCAACCATTACCGCCTATATTGCCAAGGGATTTAATGTCACCTTCTTGAAGGGCTTTAACGTGGCCGCTTTCCGGAGCCTCTCCCCATAATTCTTCTGATGGCGGCGCTTTTTCAACATAGACATGGAGGTTTGCGCTGCTGTCGCCAAAGGCATAGTGACTCACTTTGATTTCCTATTTGTTATTCTGGACAAAGTCGATAAAGGCGCGGTCGGCCAAGGAAAGGTAGCCATGTTTACGCCACGCCATCGCAATGTCCAGTGTGACTGGTTCTTCAAAAGGAATGGGTATCAACCCCGGTTCGTGTTCTGTCACCATTTCCAGCAGTGCCGTGATGGCAAATCCATGCCGGACGATATTGAGGATCATGGCTAACAGGTTCGTTTCGAACGACAGATGCAGTGAGATTTTATGGCTGGCACAAATTCGATCGACAAATTCGCGGTGAAAGTACCCTTTCTTGAACATCACCAACTCTTCATTAAAGAATTCATGAAAGCTGATCGACTCGCGCTCTGCCAACGGATGGTCAGTTGAAGTGACCGCCACCATTTGCGAGGAAATCAGATGAGTGGTTTCCAGGGCTGACGGAACATCTTGATTGTGTATCACCCCAATATCTAAGTCGCCATCTAATAACATCTGACGAATGGATTGTGTTCCGGCTTCCACCACGCTGAGCTTGAGGTCTGGGTAGCGGCTTTTGAAGCCCATCAGAATCGAAGGGAAGAAGTAAGAACCCAGCATGCCAGGAACGCCGACGCGAACTTCTCCCTTTTGCAGACCGCGCAGCTCTGCCATCGCAGTGTTGGCGTCTTTAACCTGTTGAAGCACCCGATGAGCATGGGGTAATAGAATTTCACCCTCGTGGGTTAAATGAACCTGACGCTCATTACGGTCAAACAAAGGCAGGCCAATACTCTGCTCCAGCTTTTTGATGGCGATACTCAGTGCGGGTTGCGCAATATTGAGTTGCCTTGCGGCACGTGTGAAATTCTGTTGTTCTGCAACGCAGACGAAGTAGCGTAACTGACGAATATCCATTTCGATTCCTATCGATCCCGCATAGAAAGAGGTGAGTAGGTATAAATAAAAGATCTTACTTCTATATATTTAATATACTTCTTTTATCATGAGGGCGTTGCTAAATTCACTGTATATCCAGAGATAAACAGTGAATAACATCATGATTGAATTACAGACACCCGCCTATCGAAAAGCTGCCTTTGCCTTGTCATTTGGCTCTTTTCTTGTGTTCTGTAATCTCTATCTGTTTCAACCCTTGTTGCCTGTTTTTGCCAATGCGTTTGAAGTGACAGCCACTAAGGCGAATTGGTTGCTGGCATCATCCACTTTGGGTTTGTCTGTCAGCTTGATTCCATGGGCGGTGATATCAGAAAAAATCGGTCGACGACCTGTGATGCTGTTCAGTCTGGTGTTGATGCCTTTAGTGGGCGTGTTATCGCTTCTGATTGAATCCTTTTGGGGCTTGGTTGCTATTCGGGGGTTAATGGGTATTGCGCTGGCTGGTTATGCGGCTGTTGCTGTTGCTTATATGGCGGATGAATTCAGTCCGACTGCTTTGGTGGTTGCAGTGGGGGCCTATATCAGTGCCAACTCTTTAGGTGGCATTTTTGGACGCCTTTCCGGCGGTATGTTGGCTGACTTCTATGGATGGCAAGGGGCAGTGGCTGCCATGGCGACATTCACTGTCTTGGGGATGGCATTGGTGTATTGTCTGCTGCCTCCTCAGCGTCAGTTTGTGCCTTCAAACGATTCCTTTTTCAAACAATTCAGAATGGTAGGTAGGCACATCAGAAATCCGATTTTGTGGATGGCGATGGTTATCGGCGGCATCAACTTTGCCGTGTTCGTGAATATTTACTCTGTGACCACGTTTCGTCTGCTTGCCGCGCCTTTCAACCTCCCGGTTAGTATCGCTTCCGCCATTTTTATCTGTTATCTGGCGGGAACCCTAACTTCGAGATTGAGCGGCCGCTGGGCAAACCGATATTCACCCATTTCGGGCATGACGTTTGGTACCTTGGTGACATTAACGGGTGTTCTGATTGCCAATATTGAGCATCAGGCTGCGGTGGTAATTGGTTTACTTGTGGTCAGTGGCGGTGCGTTTTTCACTCATTCACTGGCTTATGGTTGGGTTAGTCGTCAAGCGCGGCAAGGAAAAGCGACTGCAACGGCATTGTATCTGGTTCATTACTACGTGGGTGGTAGTCTCGGCGGGTTCTATCTTGTTGGGTGTTGGGAAATCGGAGGTTGGCACGCTGTGACGCTTGGTGCTTTGTCACTCGCGTTCGCAAACATTATTTTGATTCAACTGCTTGGTGCCAAAAACAAAAAGGTCCCTGTTCAGGAACCTTGTTAATGTAAGTTGGACAGCACTGTCAGTTGACCAATTCCAACCACGGGCGCTTCATGCCATCTTCGACCGCTTCGTTCACCTGATCAAACGTGCTGCTCTGATCACGGCCAGCATTCTTTGCTTGATAGAGCGCGAGGTCTGCCTGTTCGAGAATCTTGGAGAGGTCATCATCTTTACACAGGCTGGTGCTGATCCCGATTGAGGTGGTGACTTTCAAAGGTTCGGGAAAGCCGTCGACCTTGATACCCATATCGCGAACTCTTGTCATGATACGGTCAGCCACCAACTGCGCGTTGTCTGCACTGCAACGTGGTAGGAACAAAATGAACTCTTCACCGCCAAACCGACCAAAAATATCGCTCTTACGTTGGGTTTCCTGTACGGCTTGGGTGAATGCCTGAAGCACCATGTCACCCGCGTGATGCCCATATCTGTCATTGACGCGCTTGAACCTGTCTAAATCCATCAGAAGCACGGAGTAGGGGCGTGATTTTGTACGGGTGTTTTCGAAATCCCGACGGGCAAGCGTCAACAGCATGCGGCGGTTGTAGACACCTGTTAGCGGGTCGAGCGTGGCGTGACGGTAGAGTCTTAGCATCATGTGAAGCTTTGAGGTCTGTGCCCAAATTACCAGGAAGCCAACCACGGTTTGCAACCAATATAGCCCCAGCGTTTCGAAAGAGAGTAACGCGCCACTTTGCACATCGACATATATTTGTGAAACCGCCGTCATCAGCATGACACTGACAGATTCTTTCACCGTTAAGGGAAGAATAGTCAGGATCACCACGTACACGAATGGCAGTAGGTTATAACAGTAACTGAAAGCATCAATACTATGTGGGTAGCCCAGAATATGGTTTGCCAGTACGTAAAACATGTTGAGGCTGAACACCAGCGCAAATATGCCATTTCTACAGGCGCTTAATGTGCTGCGCAGACTGGTCATCCAACCAATAAATATCAACACGGCAGATAGCTTCAGTCTCAGGATGGCTATGGAGCCAGCAGCGTCTTCAAGAAGTATCGCGTCAATGGGGATCCAAAGCAGACAGAGCGCCGCCCAAATATAGCAAAGCGCCATAATGCGGGTGCGAAGGTAAGTGGCGCGCGTTGTGTTGAACGCTGCAGCATGTGTTCGGTCAGTCAGCAGCTCTAACACTTGGGTTTTGTACTGTGATAAGGACAATTCCATATCCCGCACTTGTCATCCTGTTAGTTGAAGTCATCAATACACCTAGGCTTTTTTACTCTTCACTAGGCCATTTTTTTGAAGCGTGTTCACACTTGTAACTTTGATATAAAAACAGTTACATATCCGTGCGACTGATTGCAAAATAATCGTTAATAACTGTGAGCGTCTCAACGTTGTTACACACTTTTTGTGTGGTTTTAGACCGAAAAAATCTGAAGATGCTTCATTCAGAACATTTGGGTATATCGCTTTTAATCGGTATATAATCGGTGCTCAATTGATCTGGGTAAGAAAAGATGTACGAAATTTTTAGCGCAGTGACGCTTGCGGGTGTGCTGGGAGCACAAGCTGTTTTAACCTTAGTCCTGCTGAAAGGGGACATTTGTCCGGGACAGCGTGGGCGTTTACACAAAGCTTTCTGGTTCTTGGTTGTTGGCTGGGCGCTAACCGTTCCTTTCTCGCCATTTTCAGCGCTGCCTTTTATTACCCTCGGCATTTTCTCGCTGCGCTCTAAATCAGGCAAAACACGTCAAACGGGACCCGTGCCGTTATTGCATCTTTCAAATGCCTTTGGCGTGCTGGCACTTTTGATGGTCAGTGTTGAGCAGGGCGTGATCACCACGTTATTGATGATATCGCAGGTACTTCTGGTAGGGGCAATCACCGCACACTGTTTGCTGGTTAGAGCGCGTTCTCGTCTGCAGGCGTTCCACCGTATTTTGCCCGTGATTGGCGTTGTCGCAGTGATGTTGACCGCCGTGACACTGGCTGTGGCAAGCATGATGTTGGAGCCGGAAGCGGCTCAATCGCTGGTGTCGACAGTCGTAATCA
Organism: Grimontia sedimenti; assembly: GCF_011045095.1. Classification (GTDB taxonomy): domain Bacteria; phylum Pseudomonadota; class Gammaproteobacteria; order Enterobacterales; family Vibrionaceae; genus Enterovibrio; species Enterovibrio sedimenti. Next base: position 392,096 of record NZ_JAALDL010000002.1, on the reverse strand, counting down.
GCCTAGGTCTGGCGATTGCCGGTGTCATTGTGTGGACTTCCCACTTAGTTCGACAGACCACCCCTCATCTGGCACAGCTTTGTGTCACCTTGCTGGTGATCGGGTGCGCATCCGGTGTGGCTTTGTCGAGCGTTATCTAGCCGTTTCAGGAATCCCTGTCTCAGCAGCAATAAAAAGGCACGTGAAGTGCCTTTTTTGTTGTTTGATTCACACTGGCAGGACGGCAGCCGAACTATGCTTTAAGTATGTGTCCGCGTGTAGGATTGCCATCATGGAAATACATAACCTTGATCACCTCGATAGCGCCATCATGTATGGCATCGTGAATGAAAAGCTTCGTCTTGAATGTTCTTCACTGGATGATTTGGCGTCGCAATTCGACCTGGATTTACAAGAGTTCCAGGCCAAAATCGACGCCATGGGGTGCTATTACGATCCACTGGTGAACCAGCTTCGTCAAAAATAGCCCCTAAGGTCAACAGACCCACAAGTTACACGCGCTTAATGCCTTCCAAGTGTGTGTGGCATTGGTTACGGGCGGTGGAAAAGAAAGCTTGAAGGTACGGACGCTGTGCCTCCTGGTTTCTGACCGCCGCAAATAAGCGTCGCCATAATCCCTTCCCTAAAGGTCTGTCTACAACCAAGCCTTGTCGAGAAAATTCGCTGATTGCCCAATTAGGAAGTGCTGCTACACCAAGGCCTGCGGTCACCATTTGGATAAGCATTAAGGTGTTGTCAGCCGATTTGAAGTGCGCGGGCTCGATACCTGCGGGTTGCAGGAAATGCTTAATCACATCCATTCGCTGACGCTGAACCGGATAGGTCAGCAAGGTTTCGTTAGCCAAGTCTTCCGGCTCAATGGACTTTTTACTCGCCAATGGGTGGTTGTCAGCCAGCACTAAACGCATCTCGAAATCAAACAACGCTTCGTAATGAATTTCGCTGCGAGGCGCAATGTCAGAAGTGATCACCAAATCCAGTTCACCACCGGCCAGCGCTGGTAATGGTTCGAAGCCAAACCCTGAAGAGAAATCCAGTGTGACCAAGGGCCAGCTGATTTTGTACTCTTTTAGTGCTGGCATCAGCCATTGGAAACAGGAATGGCACTCGATAGCCATGTGCAGGCGTCCTTGCGCGTCTTCCTTCAAAGCGGCCAACTCAGTTTCTGCTTGAGCGAGTCTTGGCAGCACATTATCCGCCAGTTTCAGAAGTACCTGACCTTCAGCGGTAAAGCGCACAGGGCGGGTTTTACGAAGAAACAGAGGCGCGCCGATACGCTGTTCTAAGTCCTTCAACTGATGACTCAACGCGGATTGAGTCAAGCACAATTGTGTGGCGGTTGAGGTCAATGAGCCCGTGTCTCTGAGTACCGCCAACGTACGTAAGTGTTTCACTTCTAGCATGAATTTTTCTCAACATCCGTTTGAGTAATTTGAGTTTGTTTTATGCACTCTAATGAATCAATGTGGACATGTAAACATCTGGACGGCTAAAAATAAGGAAAGAGTCATGACCACAACGCATATTCTTGGTTACCCTCGCATCGGTAACAAACGCGAACTGAAATTTGCACTCGAACAATACTGGCAAGGTGAAATCAATCAACAAGGATTGCTGGATGTTGGCGCGACAATTCGCCATCACAACTGGCAGGTACAAAAGGACGCGGGCCTTTCTTTTGTCACTGTCGGTGATTTCGCTTGGTACGATCAGGTGCTACAAACCAGCCTGACTTTAGGCCATATCCCGAAACGTCATCGCAGCGGCCATCCAGATTTGGATACTTTGTTTCGTATTGCCCGCGGGAAAGCACCGACAGGATGCAGTTGCGCGGCATCAGACATGACGAAATGGTTTAACACCAATTACCACTATATCGTTCCTGAATTCACCAAGGATGATGAGTTTAACCTGAGCTGGAACCAAATTTTCGATGAGGTTAACGAAGCGCAAAAGGCGGGTCACACTGTTAAGCCAGTCATTCTGGGACCCATCTCTTACCTCTATTTAGGCAAAGAAAAAGAGGCCGGTTTTAATCGCTTAGACCTGCTGCCACGTCTGCTTTCTGTTTACCAACAAATCTTTGCCAAATTCAAAGCACAAGGCGTTGAATGGGTGCAGATTGATGAGCCTATTCTGGCATTAGAGCTGCCTGAGTCTTGGCGAAAAGCCTATAAACTCGCGTATCAGGTGATTGCAGGTGATGTGAAGCTGTTGCTGACAACTTACTTTGAATCTGTAGAGCAGCAGCTAGACATTATTTCCGACCTGAAAGTGAATGGCCTTCATATCGATTTGAGTGTGGCGCCACAACAGCTCAATGCCGTCATCAACCAGGTGCCGCAAGACTGGATCATCTCTTTAGGAGCCATCAACGGCCGGAATGTGTGGAAGGCGAACTTGAATACCTGGCTTAATTCGCTGTCTCCTATGGTTGAAAAGCTGGGAGACAGGGCGTGGGTTTCGACAAGCTGCTCGTTGCTGCACACACCGGTAGATTTAGATCAGGAAACTGATCTCGATCCGGAAGTGCAATCCTGGCTGGCTTTCGCCAAGCAGAAAACCCACGAAGTGACTTTGCTTGCTGACGCTCTGAATGGTCACGAGTCTGCCATTGCAAAATGTCGTGAATACAGTGCGGCCATTGAAGCCAGAGCGACGAGCACGCGGGTGAACAAACCTGATGTACAGGCACGTGTAAACGGAATAACGGCAGCATTGGCTGAGCGTGAAGAGAATTACGTGGAACGCGCCAAAGCACAGCAGGCGGCCCTGAATCTTCCCCTGTTCCCAACTACCACCATCGGTTCTTTCCCGCAAACCGGCGAAATTCGCCAACAGCGTCGTGGCTATAAAACCGGAACCCTTTCCGAGACGGAATACGTCGCGGCAATGCAAGAACACATCAAAGATGCCATTGAGCGTCAGGAAAAACTGGGGCTGGATGTCTTGGTTCACGGAGAGCCTGAACGGAACGACATGGTGGAATACTTTGCCGAAAATCTCGATGGCTTCGCAGCGACACGATTTGGTTGGGTACAAAGTTATGGTTCGCGTTGCGTGAAACCAGCGGTGATCGTTGGCGATATTTCCCGTGAATCACCGATCACTGTTGAATGGGCGGCCTACGCACAGTCATTATCAGAAAAAACCGTCAAAGGCATGCTGACAGGACCGGTGACGATTCTGGGTTGGACGTTCCCACGCGAAGATCTTTCACGTCAGCAAATTGCAGAGCAAATCGCACTGGCCTTGCGTGATGAAGTTGCGGATCTCCAAACGGCGGGTATCAAAATCATTCAAATTGATGAGCCCGCTATCCGTGAAGGGATGCCGCTGAAAGCCAGTGAGTGGCAAACCTATCTGGACTGGGCGGTCAACGCGTTTAAGATCTCAGCCTCCAGTGCGGTGTCTGACACCCAAATTCACACCCACATGTGTTACAGCGAATTCAACGACATCATTGAATCTGTGGCGGCGCTGGATGCTGATGTCATCACCATCGAAACCTCTCGTTCTGACATGGAGTTGCTTGGGGCATTTGAAGACTTTGCGTATCCAAATGAAATTGGTCCTGGCGTTTACGACATACATTCACCAAACATTCCTTCAGTGGAAAGCATCGTGGGATTGCTAGAAAAAGCGCGCAAAACCATTCCGGATGAACGTTTGTGGGTCAATCCAGACTGTGGCTTGAAAACCCGCAACTGGACGGAAGTAGAAGTGGCATTGACTAACCTGGTAGAAGCGGCGAAAACGTTGCGCTCTGCTACACAGTAGAAAAATTTACGGAACGTTAACAAACAGCCCGGGTCTTTTTAAAGGTCCGGGCGTTATTGTATTTCAACGTGCGGTTACGCTGTATCGACTGCCCAATGCTGGCGGGATCTAAGATTATGTCCAACAATTAGTTAACATATTGAAAAGGGCAATGAAGGGATGGCGAAGCGGGTTTTATATTCAACGATACTTACAGTCTTTGTGGGGCTGTTTTTTTCGTTCCTGGCCGCCATGTCTCTTTACCAGTCTGAACAGCAATCAATCGAGCATGAAATTCAGAAAGATGTCGAGAATGCGGCGCTCTCTCTCGGGCGCGAGTTAAACATCGGCATTGAGCTCATGTACGCCCTCCGAAATCAATTGCTGATGAATGAGGACATCAATGAAAACGCCTTCATCAATCTTTCCCAAGTCGTAATGGACAGACACCCCAATATCCACGCAATGGAGTGGGCGGAAGTGGTCAACGAAAATGACCGTGAACTCTATGAAGCAGAAGCGGCATTAGAATTCGCTTTGTTTGAGATTGTCGAGCTCAGTGAAGAGGGTAATCTGGTGTCTGCGGTAAGTCGCAGCCGCTACTTTCCTGTTCGTTATGTTCATCCTTACGAAAACAACCAAAATGTCATGGGCTTCGATCTTGCTTCCCGCCCGTTAATGAAAGATGCACTGGAAATGAGCTGGTATCGTGGTGTCCCCATCGCTACGCCAGCGATTCGCTTGAAGCGCGAGTTTGAAGATCACAGCGCATTTCTAATGCTGTTACCGGTGTTTTTTGGCGATCCGGAGACGGATGCCGACAGGGAGGAAGCACTGCGCGGCTTTTTAGTGGCACTGTTTGATGTCTCCGATATTTTTGATCTGGCCATTAACAACACAGTGAAAGAGTCGATCAACCTTGAGTTGGTGGACAAAGGGCTTTCTGAGCAAAGCGGTGTGATTTACAGCAACGTGGTTGATTTGGCCCAACCGCCCGTTGAAGCGCTGCGTTATGAGTCTGAACCTATCTTCTTTGCCGGAAGGGAATGGTTGTTGCGAGGCACGCCATCGGCGTCTTATGTTCATTCCCGGATGAGTATTGTTCCGCATCTGATTTTCTTTATCGGCGTACTGATTTTCTCTTTACTTGCTTATCTTCTCTACATGCTGCAATACCGTGCGATGACGATTCAAAGACGGGTCGACGAAAAAACGCGGGAACTTCGTGATGCGAACAAGAAACTGGAAAAGCTTTCTAAAAGTGATGGTCTGACGGGGTATTACAACCGGGATTACTTCAAATTGATTGTGGAAGCCGAAGTGCGACGAAGTCAGCGAGACAATCTGTTTATCAGTCTGATGATCATCGAAATCGATCAAATGTCTAAGTACAACACTAAACATGGCAGGGTAGCGGGAGATAAGGCTATCCGGCTGATTGGCGCTGCGATATCAGATACCCTCAAGCGCCCTGGTGATTTGCTGGCACGTTACAGCGGTGAAACCTTTGCTGTTCTTTTGCCCAACACAAAGGACGGTGCGCCAATGGCGGAAGCCTGTATTGAAGCGGTGCAGAAGCTGAGATTGCCTTTTGACAAAGAGGAAGGCCCGGCAATCATATCGATTTCTATCGGTGGTGTGACTGTTCAGGAAGCGAAGTCTCTCGATGCAGCGAAAGTATTGGCTTACGGAGAGGTGGCGCTGGGTAAGGTTGTTGCCGAAGGCAGGGGAACATATAACTGGGTGTATGTGCCAGAAACAATTCAGCCTCCCGGAGGAGGCTGTTAGAAACACCTGAAGTTAGGTGTCCTCATCACTTCGTGTGGGTTTAGTTTACCCAATCACGCAGTTGGAAAGTCAGAACGTGCTCGCCGTTTTCGAGAACCAGTGTCTGTTTGGTCAGCGTGACATCACTCCAATCGCTCAGTACATTGGTCATCACACCCTCCAGCTTCATCGCAGGCTCAGGACACGCCATCATGGTGCTAGCCATTTTGTCGATGCGGAATTTGCTGCCTTTCAGCTCACCTTGACCGAAGTAACGGTTACAGCCGCCATGGCCGTTTGCTGTGAATGACTCACCAATTTCTAAGCTTGGTGCTGCAAAACCTTCTGGCAGGCTCAGTGGTTGACCATCAACGCTTTCCAAAACCCAGTTGTGGTGCTGCATGTTTGCTTGAGACACTTCCATTGCGTCACCTTTGCCTGAAGTGCTGGTTGCACAGCCTGCCAGAATTGCAGGAGCGACCAGCATTGCGATTGCCATCTTTTTCATTATTAACTCCAGATTGATCTCTGAGTGTTTCTACATTTCGTCACGTAGAGACAGCGCCTGATTGGCTTGGTTCAATGATTATTATGAATCTTAGTCGCTTAGCAAGTCAGAAATCTGTCAATTTGGTATTAAATTGCGGAACTTGGACAGGGTTTGTTCGTTTTAAGAATTGTCTCAACGATTTGTTAACCGAAATGACGATATTTTATAAATATCAGTCATTTATATTGGGCTGGTTTTTAGCGAAGAAATAAAAAAGCCCCCGGGAGACGGGGGCAAAATAATCCATCGCGATTGTTATAGTAGTAATGAGAAGCTCTTGTACTGAACGGTTGGTTTTTAACCAAAATCACCGTTCACATAACCACGGGTACGATCGTCACGTGGGTTGGCAAACAGGTTGGCAGTTTCATCATGTTCCACCAATTCGCCCATCAGGAAGAAGGCGGTGCGGTCTGAAATACGACGTGCCTGTTGCATAGAGTGCGTCACGATGACGATGGTGTAGTTCTTCTTGAGCTCTTCCATCAAATCTTCGATTTTCTTGGTGGCGATCGGATCAAGTGCAGAAGTCGGTTCGTCCATCAGAATCACTTCTGGCTCCATGGCAATGGTACGGGCGATACACAGACGTTGCTGCTGGCCGCCAGACAGACCGAAAGCGTGAGATTTCAGGCGATCTTTTACTTCATCCCAAAGCGCTGCACCTCGAAGACTTCTCTCTACCACTTCATCCAGCTTTTTCTTGTCAGTCACGCCTTGCGCACGCAGGCCATAAGCCACGTTGTCGTAGATACTCATTGGGAAAGGGTTTGGCTTTTGGAACACCATGCCCACCTTGATACGAAGGTTGGCGATGTCGATGTTACCGTAAACGTTCTCTCGGTCCATCTCCAAGCGACCGTTGATCTTAACCCCTTCAATCAGGTCATTCATGCGGTTCAGGCAACGTAGCAGGGTAGATTTACCGCAGCCTGAAGGACCTATCAGCGCCGTTACTTTCTTGCTCGGGATCGGCAGAGTGATGTCTTTCAGTGCGTGGTTAGCGCCGTTGTTATAAAACAGGTTCAGGTTTTCGATATCGAATTTGTTTGCTGTGTTCATTGCAGTTGCAGTCATCATTGTGTTCTCTCCCGGGCTCAATAAGTGGCTTTGCTAAATTTGCTGGCGATAATCTTGGTCAGCATGTTGATAAACAGCACGACAACAATCAGCACTGTCGCGGTGGCATACGCCTGGTTCCATTCATGAATGGTGTAGAGCTCCTGGGTTAATTTGTAGAGGTGTACGGTCAGTGTACGGCCTGAATCCAACACGCTTTCTGGGATACGTGCGACCATGCCTGCTGTCAGAAATACCGGTGCAGATTCGCCAATGACGCGACCTACACTCAAAATGATGGAAGTCACGATGCCTGGCATCGCACTAGGCAGAATCAGTTTCCAGATGGTGTATATCTTCGATGCGCCCAGACCATACGAGCCTTCTCGATAGGTTTGAGGCACCGCCATTAGCGCTTCCTCAGTAGTACGGATAATCACTGGCAGGATGAGAATGCTCAGCGTCAGTGCACCAGAGAGGATAGAGAAACCAAGGCCAAGCACGGCGACAAAGAATGTCATACCGAACAAGCCGAAAATGATAGACGGGATACCCGCCAGTGATTCAGTACAAAATCGAATCACTTTCACCAGACGACTTCCTACTTTTGCGTATTCGGTCAGGTAGATTGCCGTCATGATGCCGATAGGCGCCGCGATAGAGATAGATGCGATCACCATGTAGATGGTTGAAACAATCATCGGCCAGATACCTGATTGCTCACCAATACGGGTGTAATCGCTGGTAATGAATGACCAATCGACGTATTGCAGGCCATTACTCAGGATGTACCAGATAATCCAGAACAGGAAACCGACGGTCATCGCTGCTGCGGCCCAAACGGTAACCAGTGAAATTTTGTCTTTCATTTGACGGGTCAACATGGTCATTACCTCGCTTTTTCACGGTTAAGGTAAAGCAGGGATGCGTTCAGGATCATGATGAAGACCAGAAGGACGATACCTGTTGCGTAGAGAGCGCTGGCGTGGACACCTGATGCGTATGACATTTCCAGTGCGATGTTGGCGGTCAGGGTACGTGCTGATTCGAGCAGACCGTTGGGCATAGCAGGTGCATTACCCATCACCATGATAATGGCCATGGTCTCACCCAAAGCGCGGGCGATACCAAGGATGACGCCTGTCATGATGCCTGAACGTGCAGCAGGCACCAGCAATTTGAAAGTGGTGAACATCGGCGAAGCACCAAGTGCCAGAGAGCCTTCTTTATAGGCCTTTGGTACTGCGCGCAGCGACGTTTCGGAGACAGCGATAACCGTTGGCAGAATCATGACGGCAAGAACGATGATACCTGCCAGAAGTGTGTTACCCGCTGGAACGTTGAAGATGTCCTGAATCATTGGAACGATAATCACCAGACCGAAGAAGCCGTATACCACAGAAGGGATACCTGCCAAAAGTTCAACGGCTGGACGGATGATGTTTGCCAGCCATTTTGGTGCAACTTCAGCGATAAAAACGGCGGTTAAAACCGCGACTGGCACGCCGAGCGCAACAGCGCCTGCGGTTGATGCCAGCGACGCCACAATCATTGGCGCGATGCCGTAAAGGGCTGGTGGCAGCCATTCTGAGCCGGTGACGATACCGGTAACACCGGCCTCCTGGATAGCAGGGAGGCCTTCACGGAAAATAAAGAATCCGATAGTCGCGAGAGACAACACGCCCAGCGCTGCGGCTGTCAGGAATAGCGTGCGAAAGATGTCTTCACGCCAGTCTCGGCGTTTGCCTGTTCCCAGCTTACCTGCGGGGATTTGGATAGATTGTTCGGTTGCGATGGTCATAATTGCTGTCCTTTGTGTCACATGATGACAGTAGGGAAATGCTTAACTTCTTGAAAAAGCGGCCTGATGAAAACCATCAGGCCAAGGGGTATCACTTAACTGGCACGTAGCCTTGGTTTGAAACGATTTTCTGGCCTTCAGAAGAAACGACCCACTTCAGGAATTCATCTGCTGCTGGTGAAGGTTTGCCATTTTTGCTGAGAACCAGGAAAGGACGGGCTACTTTGTAATCGCCGGCTGCGACTGCTTCAGAAGTTGGCGCAACGCCGTTCACTTTGACGGCTTTCAGTGATTCATCGATCGAACCCAGAGAGATATAACCGATGGCGAATGGGTTGTTCGCGACGATGGTTTTGATCACGCCGTTACCGTTGCCTACCTGAGCGCGCTGCGAGATAGCAGAAACACTTATGCCGTTAACTTTGCGCTTCAGACCCATGATGTCTTCGAATGCGCCACGGGTGCCGGATGCTGTGTCACGGGTAACAACCACGATTGGCTTATTCTCGCCGCCAACCTGAGACCAGTTTTGCACTTCCCCGCGGTAGATTTTTGCGATGTCTTCGATAGTCAGATCGTCCAGCGTGTTTGCGTTGTTAACCACAACGGCGATGCCGTCACGCGCAATCACGGTTTCTTTCAGTGATGATTCTTTTTCTGAATCTTTCAATTCGCGGGATGCCATGCCGAACATTGACGTTCCGTTCTTAGCGGCTTTTACGCCAGCAGAAGAGCCTGTTCCCTGTACTTCGATAAAGGTGTTGTTGTTCTGTGTTTGGTAAGTCTCAGCCAAAACCTCCATCACTTCTGTTACAGACGTTGAGCCAGATACTGTGATGGTTTCTTGAGCGGTAGCAGTGTGAGCAACGAGTGCGCCAGCCATACAAAGTGCGGTGAATACTTTTGATTTCATTATAGATTTCCTTAATCGTTGCCTTTCTCGAAGGTCGTGTATGAGTCAACGATGGCAACTTTAGGTCTCTTTTATGACACTCATGTTTCAACAAAATTAAGCATTAATGACGAGACAGGGAGTTAGATATGAGTCGTATGGTTCAGTAGGCAGGCATGTTTGGGATGAATAGGTTGGGGGTTCTGAGAAAGAAATATCGGTCAGTTTTGACTGGCAACGCGGGAGTTGATAAGTAGGGCTTCGTTTAGCCAGGCATCGGTCTGAGCAAGGTTCATTGGGCGGCCGTACCAGTAGCCCTGTATTTTGTCACAACCAATAGAGACGAGATATTGACCTAAAGCTTCGGTTTCCACACCCTCAGCAACCACACGGCAATCCAGACTATGGGCAAGGTAAATGGTTGATCTTACGATGGCTTCATGGTTGCTACTGTAAAGAAGATCGGTCACAAAACTGCGGTCAATTTTGATTTCGTCTATCGGCATATTGCTCAGGATCGACAGTGATGAAAAGCCAGTTCCGAAATCATCAATACTCAGTGATACACCCAACTTCTTAATTTTCTCCAGTACAGCCCGCGCTTTCGCCGGATTCTGCATCATGCTGGTTTCCGTGATTTCCAGCGTCAGTTGGGCAGGGTTGATGGCATAACGGCTGAGCAGTTTTGACAGGTAAGGTTCGAGTGAGTCATCTTCAATGTCTTTTGCCGAAAGGTTGACCTGAACTTGCGGCGTTATAGATTGCTGTCGCCACACGGCGAGCTGGGCGACTGTGCTTTCCAGTACCCAATGGGTAATTTTTTGTATGGCATTGGTTTGTTCAGAAGCGGGATAAAGTCATCCGGTCTGACACTGTAACCGTCAGCCAAAGGCCAGCGTATTAAGGCTTCAAAGGTGGTGCTGCCCGGATTGTGTACGTTCATGACGGGTTGGAAATTGAGCTCAAAATCCATGGTTTCAAGCGCGTTGTGAAGCATGGCGGCCAATTCCGTTTTATCGTAGAAGTGGCTGGATGCCGCTGGCTCGTAAATAGCGTATGGCGCCTGAATCCGCTTGGCGTTGTACATGGCTACTTCCGCTCGTTTGAGAATTTCTTCGGCGTTACTGCCATGTTCTGGGAAAAGTGCCACGCCGACCGTATTGGTGAGATTCACATCGTGGTCATTGATCGTTAGTGGGTAGTCCAGATAGCTCTGAATGCCCTCGATGTACTGAGCAATATTGATGTTTTCAGGATCATTCATAATCATGGTAAAGCGGTTGCCGCTGGAGCGCGCGAGAAAAATGTCTTCATCCACAAACTCTTTCAGTCGAGCCGAAAACTGTGCGAGCAACACATCCCCTTTTTGATGGCTGAATACTTCGTTGATGTTGTTGAAGTTATTGATATCAAACGTGATCAATGCGAAGTGTTGCTGGGAAATGTTGTAGTCGACAATCTGTGTGGAAATGCTGCTCAGCAGAAACTTCCGGTTGGGTAGTCCTGTCAGGTTGTCATGAGACTCGTTGTGGCGTTGTTGAAATTCCGCATAGGCAATGCGCTCCATGCTGCGTGAGACCACGCTGAAAATCATGACGCAGAAAATCCCTCCGCCGAAAAAGACCATCGAGACGATGAATTCAATTGTCGACGCATCTGCTTTCGTGGAGAGGTAGGCTGCAAAAGTCGCATATCCCAACACAAAGCCGAGCATGACCGGAATAAAGCTAAACGTAGACGGACGGCGATCTCGACGATAAAGGATGATCGAGGATTTCAGCGCCGATATGAGGGCGAGCATTCCAAGTATGACAAGCACTATTGAGACGGTCGTAATCATCGTCCTATCACTTCGCCCGCGGTGAAATACTAAGGTCAAAAGACCCTTGCAAGGAGGTTAGGGCTGCCTCGATATGCCTAGGCAGCATAAACTGTTATAAATGTAGTAGAGATTTGTCGATATTGAGAAAAGTGTCAGCAAATCAAGGTGGTGGTGTTAACTATTGCAGACAGTGCAGGTTGGATACTTGGGCAAGTTGAAGTTTCGCCATTCGCTGCTCATGGCGTCATACAGCATAACCTTGCCTGTTGGGGCAGGCGCAAATCCTGATAACAGTTTTATCGCTTCCAGTGCCTGGCAAGCACCGATAATGCCTACTACTGGGCTCAAAATCCCCGCTTCAACGCAGCTTAAAGCTTGCTCGCCGAACAGGGCGCTGAGGCACTGATAACAGGGTTCTTGATCACCATAGGTGAACACTGCAACTTGTCCTTCAAGACGAATAGCAGCACCACTGACCAATGGCTTTTTCACTTCAAAACAAAGACGGTTCAACTGGTTGCGGGTTTCGATATTGTCGGAGCAATCCATTACCAAATGATGTTGTGCAATCAAGTGGCGAAGCGAATCGTCATCTAACCGCTTGGCAATGGTATTAATCACAACATGCGGGTTAAGTTGACGAAGGCTGGATGCCGCTGACTCGACTTTGAGCTCGCCGATAGTGCTGTCACTGTGGAGGACTTGGCGCTGCAGGTTAGACAATTCAACGACGTCATCGTCTATCAGGGTCAGTTTCCCGACCCCTGCAGCAGCAAGATATTGAGTCGCAGCACAGCCAAGGCCGCCTGCACCCAATACCAGAATACTGCCTTCCTTGAGCGCTTCCTGACCGTCAAAATCAAACTGACGCAGAATGATCTGACGGTTATATCTGAGTTCTTCTTCAGGAGAGAGAATATCCACGCTTTCCTCAGTTCAACACAGCATTAAAAGGTTCAATGGTGACGGTTTCGCCCACTTCTACATGACCACGGCTTTGTTCAAGTACCGCGAAACAGTTCGCGAGAGACAGAGAACTGAATGCACCTGAACCTTGATTGCCCGTTGTTGAAACCAATAAATCGCCATTTTCATCCGTGCGATAAATTGCACGTTGATAATCTGCACGACCAGGTGCTTTCTTGAAGCGGGTTTCGGCTTTGGCTTTTAGCGTAATTGAAGGTTGCCACTGTGTATGGCCTGCCAATTTTGCCAATAGCGGCTGAACCAAGACGTGCAGCGTTACTAGCACTGAAACCGGGTTACCTGGCAGACCGCAGAAGAGGGCATTCTTTACTTTACCGAAGGCAAAAGGTTTCCCTGGCTTAATGGCGATTTTCCAGAACCCGACTTCGCCTTCCTGATCCAGAATGTCTTTGGTGTAATCGGCTTCACCCACGCTGACACCACCCGAAGTCACAATGACATCGGCTTCAGTTGCTGCTTTAAGGAAAGCCTCGCGAAGTTGGTTGGGACAATCAGGAATTACACCGAGATCAATGGCTTCGCAATGCATCTTCTCGAGCATGGCGCGAATGGTATAGCGGTTGCTGTCGTAGATTTCACCTTTGCCCAGTGTTTCACCCACCTGACGTAATTCATCACCTGTCGAGAAAAAGGCGACTTTTGGGCGGCGTATAACAGTAACGTCAGCAATGCCCAGTGTCGCCAGCATTGGCACTTCGCGTGGTGTTAGCAGCGTGCCTTTTGGAATAACAACGTCACCTGCTTTTACATCATCACCAATAGGGCGGATGTTTTGCTGTGGTTCTGCAGATGCGGTAAAAGTGATCTGGTCGCCTTCAACTGTCGTTTGTTCTTGCATGATAACTGCGTCCGCACCTTCCGGTACTTCTGCGCCTGTCATAATGCGGATACAACTGCCTGTTGGCCATTCGCCTTCAAATGGCACACCGGCAAATGATTTGCCTGCCAACGTCAAGGTGTGGGATTCTCCCAAATCGCTGGTACGAAGTGCGTATCCATCCATGGCAGAGTTAGCAAAAGGTGGCACGTTTAGCGGTGAGCGGATGTCTTCCGCGGTAATGCGGTTTTGCGCATTCACGAGAGAGACCACTTCTGTTTCTGTCAGCGGTGTTGTGTTGTCCAGAAGGGTGGTAATGGCCTCAGAAACGGGCATCAATCCCGGCGTGTCGCAGCAACCCATATAAAAACTCTCTTTCGATTTTTGAATACTGTAGCCGATTGCGAATGTCAGGTCATATGACGTGACTTTGATGCTTAGCCTATGATCTCTATGTAGAGATGTACATATGGCTCTCGCCATCGGGGCAACGAGATTTATGTCAGAGCGTATTCCGCCCAGCTCGTAGAAGAAAGGCGGTATTATCGCAAACTTTGTGGGCGGAAACTAATGCCCACACGCAATTCGAGGTGTAATTTTCCTACTATTAACGTTATGCTTCAAAATTCTGACAGCACATTGATCCTTGTCCTCAAAAGGCGAGTAATAAATAAAACTATAACATTGGAACGATCCGAGGAATGACTATGACAGCATTGAGCGATTCTGCAAAACGAGTCCGTGAGGCGCTGATAGCACGTGGCATTGAGACTCCGATGCAGGCCGGTTCGTCTATGACCGCCCAAGAGAAGAAAGAGAAAATCGAATACCACATGCGCGAGATCCTGACTGCAATGGATCTCGACTTGGAAGATGACAGCTTGACCGAAACACCGATCCGCATAGCAAAAATGTATGTGGATGAGGTCTTTTCTGGCCTGGATTACACCAACTTCCCAAAAATTACAGTTATCGACAACAAGATGGGCTGTGACGAGATGGTGCGGGTGAAAGACATTACGTTGACCAGTACCTGTGAGCACCACTTAGTGACGATAGACGGCAAATGTACTGTGGCCTATCTGCCAAAGAACAAGATTATCGGCCTTTCAAAGATTAACCGCATCGTGCGTTTCTTTTCCCAGCGCCCACAAGTTCAGGAGCGTTTAACGCGTCAAATCTTGGTGGCTCTGCAAACACTGTTGGAAACCGACAACGTAGCAGTTCACATGAATGCTACTCACTACTGTGTGAAAGCACGTGGTGTTATGGATGCTACCAGTGCGACCACGACAACTGCTTTGGGTGGCATATTTAAATCGAATGCTTCAACCCGTGCTGAGTTTCTTCACGGCATCGGCTGACAAAGCTGGTTGGTAAAAAGCAGATCAAAAAGAAAAAGCGCCGATTGGCGCTTTTTCTGTCTCTACCGTTCCAGATTATTTCAGAACAGCAGCGATACCTTTACATAGTGGGCCCATGTTTGAGCGGGTCATACCAGCGACGCTGATTCGACCAGAGCCAACAATGTAAACACCGAACTCTTCTTTCAGTTGGTTCACTTGTTCTTTGGTCAGGCCGGAGAAAGAGAACATGCCGTTTTGACGTTCGATGAAGCTGAAGTCGCTGTCTACACCTTCTTCTTTCAAGGTCGCTACAAACAGTTCGCGCATCGCCTGAATGCGAACACGCATGTCTGCCACTTCCTGCTCCCACTCTGCACGCAGTGTGGCATCGTTCAGGATAACAGTCACAACCGCAGCGCCGTGCGCTGGTGGGTTAGAGTAGATAACACGTGCAATGCTCTTCACTTGGCTGAATGCAGTTGCTGCTTGTTCAGCAGATTGACCGACCAGTGTGAATGCACCAACACGCTCATTGTAAAGACCGAAGTTTTTCGAGAATGAACTTGCGACCAGAAGCTCTGAGCAGCTTTCTGCAAAAATACGCAGACCTGCAGCATCTTCTTCAACGCCTTTTGCAAAACCTTGGTAAGCGAAGTCAAACAGAGGCAGAAGACCTTTTTCTTTCACCAGTGCTGCCAGTTGTTGCCATTGGCCAGCATCTGGGTCGATACCGGTTGGGTTGTGGCAGCAGCCGTGCAGAAGCACAACATCACCAGCATTTGCGGTTTGCAGGTCAGCCAGCATGGCATCAAAGTCCATGTCTTTGGTTTCTGCGTTGTAGTAGCTGTACTGTGCGACTTCCAGACCTGCCGCTGCGAATACGCCATTGTGGTTTGCCCAAGTTGGGTTGCTCACCCAAACTTTCACTTCGCCAAGTTGGCGTTTGATGAATTCCGCCGCCAGACGAAGAGCACCGGTACCACCCGGAGCTTGTGCAGTTTGTGCACGTTTGTCTGCGATTACTGGAGCATCAGCGCCGAACAGCAGTTTTTGCACTGCCAGACCGTATTCAGGGGTACCTGGAATCGCCAGATAAGATTTGGTGGTTTCGTTTTCCAGCAGAACAGCTTCTGCTTTTTTAACGGTTGCCAGAACAGGGGTGTTTCCGGATTCATCCTTGTAAATACCTACACCCAAATTGATTTTCTCAGCACGGGTATCGGCTTTGAATTCTTCGGTTAGGCCTAGAATAGGGTCGGCGGGAGCCGCAGCAATTTTTTCAAACATCTTCGTTCATCCATGGCGTTAGTAACTTTCTTTTTTTATAACATTTGGCTGATCGTAATAAAACGGAAATTTAAGGATTTTTTACGATTAGCTATCACTTGGCTACTGGATGACAATAAAGCCTCTATTTCTCTATCTTTTCTTATTGGCGTGATGCGGGACAGACAAGTTTTGGAGGAGTGACACAAAATCCTGAAACACCCATGAGAAGGGGAGTCGGACGTGCCAGAGAAGATGAAAATCTCGTGCGCCAGATGAAGAAAAATTACAGACAAAAAAGGCCGCTTTCGCGACCTTTTTAAAAAACCAAAATGGATTAGAAGTTTGCGCTACGTGGGGTACGTGGGAATGGAATAACGTCACGAACGTTGCCCATACCTGTCACGTAAGAAACCAGACGCTCGAAGCCCAGACCGAAACCAGCGTGTGGCACAGTGCCGTAACGGCGCAGGTCGCGATACCAGTTCATGTGCTCTGGGTCGATGTTCATCGCGCGCATACGCTCGTCAAGTACATTCAGACGTTCTTCACGCTGTGCACCACCGATGATTTCGCCGATGCCAGGTGCCAGAACGTCCATCGCAGCAACAGTTTTACCGTCGTCATTCAAACGCATGTAGAAAGCTTTGATGTCTTTCGGGTAGTTTTTGACGATAACTGGCGCGTTGAAGTGTTCTTCAGCCAGGAAGCGCTCGTGCTCAGATGCCAGATCGATACCCCACTCAACAGGGAATTCGAACTTCTTGCCAGATTTGATCAAGATGTCGATAGCATCGGTGTAATCCACTTGAGCGAAGTCAGAATCAACAAACTTCTCAAGACGGGTGATCGCTTCTTTGTCGATACGCTGAGCAAAGAATTCCATATCGTCACGGCGCTCTTCAAGCACAGCTTTAAACACAAACTTCAGCATGTCTTCTGCCAGCTTCGCAACATCGTCCAGCTCTGCGAACGCGACTTCTGGCTCAACCATCCAGAACTCCGCAAGGTGGCGGCTGGTGTTTGAGTTTTCAGCACGGAAAGTAGGACCGAAGGTGTAAACTTTGCTGATCGCACAAGCGTAAGCTTCTGCGTTCAACTGACCAGATACGGTCAGGAAGGTTTCTTTACCGAAGAAATCTTCGTTGTAATCAACGTCGCCTTTGTCAGTGCGAGGCAGGTTTTCCATGTCCAGTGTAGAAACACGGAACATCTCACCAGCACCTTCAGCGTCAGACGCTGTGATTAGTGGAGCAGATACCCAGAAGTAACCTTGCTCGTGGTAGAAGCGGTGGATCGCTTGTGCCAGACAGTTACGTACACGTGCTACTGCACCAATGACGTTGGTGCGTGGGCGCAGGTGAGCCACTTCGCGCAGGTACTCAATCGAGTGACGGGTTTTCGCCATTGGGTACGTGTCAGCATCTTCAACCCAACCAACCACTTTCACGTCAGTTGCTTGCAGTTCGTATGCCTGACCTTGTCCCGGGCTTTCTACCACTTTACCGGTAACTTCTACAGAGCAGCCTGTGGTAAGACGCAATACTTCTTCCTGGTAATTATTCAGCTCATTAGGAACAACCGCCTGGATAGGGTCAAAACAAGAGCCGTCATAAATGGCAAGGAAAGAAATACCGGCTTTTGAATCACGACGTGTGCGGATCCAACCGCGAACAGTGACTTCTGTGTCTACTGCCGCTTTGCCGTGCAGGACGTCTGCTACAGGCACATAGTTCATAATTTGCATCTAACTCCGTTGAAGAATATCCGACGATTCAGAGTCGTCGGATTAGGATAATTCGCACTAGGACTGGCAAGTTTACCCGCATACCTGAGCTACCTCAAGATGCAGTAATAACGAGGCTTCATGGTGCGATGAGATCGAAGAAAAAACCAGCAGAAATATAGGAATAAGTAGAAAAACTTATGACCCGGCGCAGAGCGCCGGGCCAAAACTGCAATATTGTGGTCTGGTTGTCGGTTAGATGTTGCCGCCCGGGTTCAATCCACTGGGTACAGATTCAGGAATCGATTTATCAAAATCTTGATCCGTCAACGAGCGAAGGAAGGCTTCAATCGCATCAATGGTCTCAGCGTCAACATCCTCAAAGTCCAGTTGGGAAATATCAGGGTCTCCACCGGGGTTCGCCATGTCGTCATAAAATACGATGGCTTCACGGAGCGTTTTGACTGTGCCGTTGTGCATGTAAGGCGCGGTGAGTTCAACGTTTCGTAGACTAGGTGTTCTGAATGTGTTGTTGACGCCATTGTCGCTGATGCCTTCAGAAACCAGTTTGTGGTTGCTGTCGACGGGTAACTCATGAAGCTGAAAATCTGAGAACATAGGGCCGCTATGACAAGCATTACAACCGGCATCAATAAAGGCGTTAAGCCCTTGGATTTGTTGTTGGCTGAGCGCTGAATTATCTCCCCTCGCATAGCGGTCAAAAGGCGAGTTATTGGCGATTAAAGAACGCTCGAAAGCGGCGATGGCCTTACCTATTCGCTCTTCGTTAATCGTGCTGTCACCAAAGGCGTCGGTAAACATCGAAATATATTCTGAGTTCTGTGAGAGACGGAAGACGACTTCTGGCAGGATCTCCTCTTCTGTAAACATCTCGCCGCGCATTTCTTCCAAAGAGCGGATAGGGTCAAGCGCTTGTGCTTCAAGAGACACTGAGCGGTTATCCCAAAACATCACGGTGGCACTGGGGTCGTAGTTGCCATCTTCGTCAATCCCATTGTAAGCCGTGTTGATAATGGTGGGCGCATTACGCAACACCAGCGCACCAGAGACGCGCTCTGTGGCTAAACCAAGGCCGCCGACGCCCATGCTGACATCGAGATTGTCGCCATAGCCAACATTCGGGTGGTGGCAGGTGGCGCAAGCTACATCTTCATTGCCTGAAAGAATCGGATCCCAGAACAGCATCCTGCCAAGAGCGATTTTTTCGTTGGTAGATGGATTGTCTGCCGGCTCAATGATGGATAGTGGCAAGCTTCCGACTTGAGGGTTGTTCCCATTACCACCTAATGAGGCGTCACCACAGGCTGTTAGAAGAAGTGGAAGTACCATGGTAAAAAGTCTTTTCATCATGAATACCTCTTAGAATGAATAGGAAAGGCTGATACCGAGTGTGCGGTAATCCGAGCCGTATTGATTGATAAAGAGCTTGGTTCCGACTGTGTTTTGCCATTCAACACCCAGTCCAAAAGCAGCTTTGTAAGTGAATTCATCAAAGTCACTGCTAGCATTGCGGTCGATGAGCGAAATGGCATAGGACTCTTGAATGTAAGCAGCCCCAACTGCGGCTTCTAAAAATGCTCGGTTTCCCCAGAAGTAACCAAAGTCCCACTGAGAGCCGAAGTCAGCGTTGTAAATGTCAAAAGTACTGCCTTCATCGTCGGAGTCTGTACGGTAGCCGGAAGACAGGTACAAATGAAAAGGTGACTGGCGCAAAAAGAAATATCTAAACTCACCGCCAATCAATAACTCATCCTCGGCGGCGACGCCGCCTTCGGTAAGAATTTCCGTTGTGATATCTAGCTGATAAGTGTTGAAGTCATCTTGTGAGTAACAACTTGCGGCAAAAATAAGGGGTAATGCTGCCAACGTCATTGGAACCGAAACGAATTTTTGTTCGGGAATACGGCTTTTCATTTCTAACAGTCCGTTGCTTCAAAGGATTAAACGTTAGATATAAATCGAAGCGTGTGAAAAAATGTCGAAGGCTTTATTGGGCTGGTTGAGCCTGGGGTTCAAGTCATCGAATGGGACAATAGTGGGTAAGATATACTGCCAGAAAGACAAAGCCCCGCCTTGGTTGCGGGACTTTGATATTTAAGACTGAGCTCGCTGGGTTATGCCAACTTGAATTGGTCGATCAGTTGCTCGAGTTGATCGGCGAGGTTTTTCAGCATCGCGCTGATGGCCTGTGTCTGGTTGGCGTTGGTTGATGTGTCTTCCGCATGGGACTGAATGGTCACCACCTGTTCTCTAAGGTTATCCGCCATTTCAGCCTGATGTACTGTATCTTGACTGATCTCTTTGGCGTTCGCATTCACAATCAGTATTTCCTCGGCGATCTGAGCCAATGAGTTAGACAGTTGCATGACGGTATCAGAGCGCTGAGCCGTGTTTTCGCAAGTGGTCTCGATGGCTGAAGCTGAGCGCTCGGCATCGGCTGTCAGTTGCTCGATGATGCTCTGAATATCGCCTGTCGCATCATGGGTGCGACTGGCAAGACTTCGCACTTCGTCAGCGACAACAGCAAACCCGCGACCTTGCTCGCCAGCTCGGGCTGCTTCGATCGCAGCGTTAAGCGCGAGAAGGTTGGTTTGTTCGGCGATACCGCGAATGACTTCCAGAATGCTGTTTACTTCCTTGCTTTGCTGGTTCACAGCAAGGATTTGATGACGAACCTGATCGACTTCCTGAACCAATTGCTGGATCTGTTCCGCTGCGACATTCGCGACGTTGCGACCTTGTTGTGCGTTCTCGGCCAGGTTTTGGCTCAGTTCTGCTGCCTCCGTGGTTTTCTCTTCCACGATGTGCTGATGATGTTGAACTTCATCAATAGACGAAGACATCTCCTGCGTTTCCCGGTGTTGATTCTCAACCAGGTTATTGGTTTCACTGGAGACATTAGTCAGCACTGTGGCTTCCTCAAGCAATGTCATGGCTGTACCTTTCACGCGGTTCAGGCTGCTAGAAAAGCTGTCGAGCAGGGTATCGCAACTGGCTGCCAATTGGCCGATTTCATCGTCCCGGTGCATGGCCAAGCGTTGGCTGAGGTTTTTTTCTTCGCTGCAACGATGCATGAAATGGGAGATTCGCTTCAAAGGCGAAACCAAACTGACGCGAACAAAGCCGAAGGTCAGTGCGAAACCGCCGAGGGTAATGGCTCCCATAATGCCAGCCGTGACCCACATATCCCCGTTGATACTTTCATAGAGTTCAGACAGGTTATATTCCAGCCTCACGACGCCAAGAACGGTGTCCTCTGGAACAATGTGGCACTGCATACAATTGGTGCCGCGATAGTTTGCGCTGGCTTTCATAGGCAGAGCGACAACAATACCGGGACCATAATCACGGGTAACACGCTCTACAATGGTTTCTCCTGCTACCGCACGTTGATCTATGTTATCGAGAATTGCCTGATTGGGATTTCCGGGGCCGAAGATGCTTGTAATGCCATCGGCACGGATAACTCGGGCATCTTCAATGCCATTCTGTTCCAGTACTTTATTTCTCAGCGCTTCCTTTTGATGGATGGTGCCGGTCAGCATCATCATGTTCAGGCTATCGAAATAATTGCTGGCTTTATCTAAGGTTTGCTCTCCGACAATATCAGTAACAAAAGTTTTCTGGTGGTTAGTTTGGTAGATCAGGGAAACAGCTAATACGACAGAAAATATACCGAGCAAGACGAAGAGTATTTTGACCGCTATTGGTAGGCGCATTGTTAACGATGACTTCCATGTAGTTATTATTATCAATAGTTTAGCTGCAATAATGTGAATAAGTATTAACCATGATGTTAATGTGTGATTGTTGCAACACAAAAATTTATGGGTCGTCTCGCACGCTTGGATATTGTTATTGCAGCCGAATCAGTTTGAGCTCAACGCAATTATTGAGTAGCATCGCCGCGCAATGTAAAAACACTCGATCACAGGAACGCTAAAAATGCATACCGAACTGTTTAAAGAATTCATGTTTGAAGCGGCACACCGGCTGCCGAATGTCCCAGAGGGACATAAGTGCGGTCGTCTGCATGGCCACTCTTTCCTGGTTCGAATTTATGTGGCTGGTGAAGTGGACCCGCATACTGGTTGGGTGATTGATTTTTCTGAGATCAAACAAGCATTCAAACCTATCTATGATCGCCTGGACCATTACTACCTGAATGATATTGAAGGTCTGGAAAACCCAACCAGTGAAGTGTTGGCGAAGTGGATTTGGGATCAGCTAAAACCAGAACTGCCAATCCTTAGTAAGGTTATGATTAAAGAAACCTGTACAGCGGGTTGTATTTACACTGGCGAGTAAGCAGTTTGCTTTAACAGCGGAATAAAAAAGGGCCAACTTGGCCCTTTTTTTGTGCCTTGAAAAATAAGCAGTCTACCTGCCTTTTTCAGAGAGTAATATCAGGCAATTTCCAGATACTTGTGTGTTTGAATCGAAAGACGCCAGTTTTTCTTGATGCAGGTTTCAATACATAGCTTAGTTGCGCGTTCTTTTTGGCTGATTGGTTGAAGTGCAACTTCTTTGTCTGATAAATCAATGCCTTTCAGTAGTTCTTCGAGCTTTTCAATATCACTTTCTGTACCCACTGGGTGCTTTATCTCATTGGCACGCGCTAAGGCTTCTCCCAAAACTGGCAGTTTTCCTCGCATATTAATCTTAGGGGAAACAGTGACCCAGGTATTGGAGGTGGCTTTTACTGCATAGGTGCCGCTGGTTTCGATCTGACAGCGATAACCATTTGATTCTAATAGTGAAGTTAAAGGCAGTAGATCAAACATACAAGGCTCGCCACCAGTAATCACCACATGTTTGGCGTGATAGCTGCTTTGCAGGTGAGTCAGAATTTCTTCGGCAGTGACTTTCGTCCACAATGGGCTATCGCCATTTTTCGCGATAATGGTTCCAAAATCACGTTCATCGGCTGGCAGAGTATCCCATGTCTGGCGCGTATCACACCAAGGGCAGCCTACCGGACAGCCTTGAAGACGAACAAAGACAGAAGGTACGCCGGTGAAGGTGCCTTCGCCCTGAATAGTTTCGAATATTTCGTTGACGTTGTACATACCGCTAAAACAGTCACTGGTTCAAAGAAGGGGGCAGATTATGTCAGTTTCGGGGGCGACTGTCTTGACCCGAAATAAACAGATACATCTCTTACCGATTGAAATGGCGCTAACTTATTGATTTTATGAATCTGAGCTTTTTATCTATGCGGTAAATTAATTAGCTCGTGACGAGCTTCACGACATTATCTCATGACGCTTCACAATTACTTCGCAAAGTAAAAAAATTCATTATTCAAGAATTTTACAGGGAGTATGGGATGATCCTCGCCCAGCCAGGACATATAGATCACATCAAGCGTAACAACGCTGGAGCAGTATATAAGTTGATCGATCAGCTAGGGCCAATCTCCCGAATTGAACTCTCTAAGCGCAGCCAGCTAGCGCCTGCCAGTATTACCAAAATCACCCGTGAGCTGATTGAAGCCCATTTGGTCAAAGAGACTGAGTACGGTGAGCCAGTCAGCCGTGGACGTCCTGCTATCGGATTGGTGTTAAACAATGAAGGCTGGCAATTCCTTTCTATCCGTCTTGGACGTGGCTACCTGACACTGGCACTCCACGAGTTGGGTGGCGACATTTTGGTGGAAGAACGCCATGACATTCTGGTGCTTGAACAAGACTTACTGCTCGAATTGATTCAGCAACACATCAACCAGTTCTTCTCCACCCACTCTGAGGTGGTTGATCGTGTCACTGCCATTGCCGTTTCCCTGCCCGGTTTGGTGAACAGCACGCAAGGTATTGTGATTCAAATGCCGCACTATGATGTCCACAATATGCCTTTGGGACCAGCTATTCACCGTGCGACAGGCTTACCTGTTTTTATCGGTAATGACACCCGTTCATGGGCATTGGCGGAAAAGCTGTTCGGGAATGCGCGTGATGTTGAAAACTCAGTACTGATTTCGATCCACCACGGTGTCGGCGCTGGCATCATGATTGACGGCAAAGTGCTTGAAGGCCAAGTGGGTAACATCGGCGAATTAGGTCATATTCAGATTAAACCTTTCGGCAAACGCTGCTATTGCGGAAACAGCGGTTGTCTGGAAACGGTGGCCAGTTTACAAGCAGTGCTCGAAGATGCGCAGGTACTGCTGGATCAAGGCCATGAAAGTGTATTGCAGGACAAACCGCTGACGATTGATTCTCTCTGTGCTGCGGCAATAGCGGGTGACGGTGTTGCGGTAAAAGTGATCACTGAGCTCGGACACAATCTGGGTCAGGCAATTGCCATCGTGGTGAACTTGTTTAACCCAGAGCGAATTTTGATTGGCGGTGAATTCAACCAGGCGAAATCTGTGTTGTACCCAGCCATCATGGAGCGCATTCAAAACCAAACACTTCCACATTACTTTGAGAACTTGATACTGGAAGAAAGCCATTTCTATACACAGGCAACCATGCCAGGCGCTGCACTGGTGAAACGCGCCATGTATGACGGGTACTTGCTGATGAAGGTGCTGGAAGGGTAAAGATCGACAGCCCCTAAGAGTGACAATGCAGAAAGGAGCCATTGGCTCCTTTTGTTGTTTATACCAATCACAGTAGGTAGGTGATCAGAAATAGCGCAGGAAAAATGCTCGAGAGCAAGGCAAAAAATTTCAATAAGTCGTTATTCTACAATCAAATTTTTCAACACAGTTATCGAGCATTTTAACAAGCTAGGATGAGCAGATATTTACTACGATTGGTATTGTAGCGGGTACCAGACAACACCATTGTCGAGCGAGCGTTTCGTCAGCGCCAGCGCAACACAGATAGCGATAAGTGCCAGCATGCTCCAGTCTTTCAGAGCCAGCGGGCGCTCGTTATACCAAGTACGCGATTTATTGCGTCCGAAGCCGCGAAGTGTCATGGCATTAGAGATTTCGTCGGCACGATCTAGGCTGGAAAAAATCAGTGGAATAAGAATTTTTGCCACACCACGGAAACGTGTCATCAGCGGTGCATTCTTTGAGAAATCCACACCGCGAGCTTGCTGTGCATGCATGATATTGACGAAATCATTCTTCACTTCTGGCAGATAACGAAGCGTCAGGCTGACCGCATAAGCAATCTTGTAGGGTACACCAATGCGATTCAGGCTAGAGGCAAACTCCGTTGGGTGAGTGGTAAACACAAACACCAGCGCGATAGGGAACATGCTGAAGTATTTCAACGTGACCGTGAGTAAGTAAAACAAGGTTTCCTGGGTTAGCGAATAGTGACCCGGTAACGCAATGATCTCAGTTGCAGTGTTTGTCCATTCTGAGCCTTGTTGGGGCGCAACCAAAAACATAAACAAGGCATTCATGCCGAGCACGCTCAATGTACCCAACAAAAGTGGTTTATAAACCTGAAAGGCTACGCCTGTCATCTTCAGCAAGGCTAGGCCGAGCAGCACCATTGCAACAATAATACGCAGGTCGAAGGTCGTGAGAACCACAGTGACCCAAGCCATAAACAGGGCAAATTTGGTGATGCCATTTAGCGCATGAAGTGGCGATTGAGTATCAATGTAGTTGATACCGAACTTCATTTTGGATGCTTTCATTTGGCGTTGCTCTCTGTCTCAATAAACTGCTGCATGAATCCATTGATATCGCTGATATCAGCCCGCTCTGCCAGCTCATAAAGGCTGGTGGTGGTTAAGTTGGCACTCTCTAATAAAGCCGGCTGACTGAAGACGTCAGTCATTGGTGCATCAGCAATCAACTTACTGTCAGCAATTACGATCGAACGGGTGGTGTTTTCAAGCACCAGGTGCAGGTCATGGGAGATGATGATCACTGTCACTCCACGTTCTTCGTTTAGTCGTTTGATGAAGGACAGCATCGCGGTGTAGTTACGGTAATCCTGACCCGCAGTCGGTTCGTCCAGAATTAGCAGTTCAGGTTCCATCACTAGAATAGAAGCGATAGTGACACGTTTCTTCTGGCCGTAGCTGAGTGCATCAACCGGCCAGTGTCGGTATTTTCTCAGACCGCAGAATTCAAGTACTTCAAGACAGCGTTGTTCGATCTCTTTGTCATCCAAGCCTTGGTTTTTCAGGCCGAATGCCACTTCATCCATGATCATATGGTGGGAGATCATATGATTAGGGTTTTGCATTACGACGCCGACTTTCTTGCTTCGCTCAAAAATCGACATCTGATTGAAATCCTGACCTTCGAAAGTGATGCTTCCTGAGTCTGGCTCCAACACACCCATCACCAGCTTGGTGATGGTGGATTTGCCCGAACCGTTTTTACCGAGAATGGATACCAATTCGCCGCGGTAAACAGTGAAGGAAACGTCTTCAAGCGCATTTTTCTCACCGTCATAGGAGTAGGTGAGTTCTTCCACAGTTAGCAAAGGCTGCTGATTTTCTGTGCGAGCAGAAGCGTTGTTCACTGTTGCCCAATGTTGGAGCGATTCTTTGAACTTCTCGACAGGTAGCGCTGACAGATAAGCAGGAGAATCGGATTCAGTCAGCTGACAACCTGCATGTTTGAGAGCAGAAAAGTAGAGCGGTTGGCGGATACCATGAGTTTCAAGCAAACCAGACATCATCAGCGCATTCGGTGTGGTGTCTGCCACTATGGTACCGTTATCCATCAGTATCACTCGGTCAACATGTTGGGTCAGCACATCTTCCAAACGGTGCTCAATGATGATGATAGTTTTACCGGTATCACGGTGAAGTTGGTCGATAATTTCAATGGTGCGCTTGCCTGTTTTTGGGTCAAGAGCGGCTAGCGGTTCATCGAACAGCAGCACATCGACATCGTCGACCAGCACGCCAGCAAGAGATACGCGTTGTTTCTGGCCACCGGATAGATCATGAGGCGCATGGTTGAGTAGGGTTTCCAGCTCAACCATCTTGGCAGTGGCTTTCACAACAGGGTACATATCAGCAACTGAAACCTGTTGGTTTTCCAGTGCGAAAGCGATGTCTTCACCTACGGTTAGGCCAACAAACTGGCTGTCGGTATCTTGCAAAACGGTGCCGACTTGTTCGGTATGCTGAACCAACGACATGGTGTTAGCGTTGTGACCGCCAATAAAAAGGTCGCCAGAAATATCGCCTTCTACAGCATGAGGAATTAAACCGTTAATACACTGACCCAGCGTGGATTTCCCGCTTCCACTTGGGCCAATAATCAGGACTTTTTCACCTTTCTCAATACGCAGATTGATATTTTTAAGCGTCGGGTTTACCAGCGCATCGTAACGGAAGCTGAAGTTTTTAAATTCGATGGTCATGGAGAACGGTCAGGCCTCAGTCAGGTTACGGCACTGGCTATTGCGCTTGGCGACAGATTGCAGGATGAAGTAGCCGACAACTGACACGAGCAAAGCATTACCAGCGGCAATGATACAAAGCTGGATAAACACCTTGGTGAAAGGTTCTGCGTACAAAATAGTGTCAAGAAAAGCTGAGCAGCCGTAACCGACCACATTGCCGAGCAATGCTAAAAGCGAAAACAAGAACACATCAGGCAGCTTGAAGTGGCCATATTTGAGGCGCTTTCTGGTTAGAACCGGGAAGAGGCCGATGATCATACCAACAATACCTGACCCCAATACCCAGGTCAGCCATACGCCCCATCCAGCGAAAAGGTCTGTCACCCAGTGGCCAATGAAGCCAACAAAAAAACCGACACCTGGGCCAAAGAGCACGCTGAACAGCGCCAGAATCGCCATAGCAGGTTTCAGTGTGGTGTTGGCAAAAACGGGGATACCAAACATGGGCAAGCCACCGATGCCGTAAAGAGCGGCACCAATAGCAATAATAACGACTGTTTTTGCAGAGAGATTCATAGATAACCTTTCACGCCCGGCTGATCGAAGGCGAGCCAGGACGCTTCGTGATGCAAATATTTTAAGTGGCTCGCAAAAAATGAGGCGGGATTATATAGGATAAATTTGGAGAAAGGAAAGCTATCAGTCTAGACGTCTAAACCTTTCTGTAAACCAAGATAGACGTTTGATGAAGCTTTGAACGGAGCGAAATTGAGAACCAATAAAAAAGGCGCCGAAGCGCCTTTGTCAAAATATGGGAACAGGTTGCTATTTCGCCAGCTTTTCCAGTACCGCTTTTCGCTCTACTTCACGACAAGCCGCCGCAGTAAACACTACGTCTGTTGAGCTGTTTAGTGCGGTTTCAGCTGAATCTTGAACCACGCCGATAATGAAGCCTACCGCGACAACTTGCATCGCCACATCATTAGGAATGCCAAACAGGTTGCACGCCAGAGGGATCAGCAGTAGAGAACCGCCTGCTACACCAGATGCACCACATGCCGAAACTGCCGCAACAATGCTTAGCAGAAGTGCAGTTGCCAGATCTACCTGAATGCCCAGAGTGTTAACTGCCGCCAGCGTCAGCACTGTAATGGTAATCGCCGCACCGCCCATGTTGATGGTCGCACCCAGAGGGATTGAAACGGAGTAAGTGTCTTTATCCAACTTCAAACGGTTACATAGCTGCATGTTCACAGGGATGTTGGCAGCGGAGCTTCGCGTAAAGAAGGCAGTCATGCCACTTTCACGCAGGCATTGGAACACTAATGGGTATGGGTTAGAGCGTGTTTTGAAGTAGACGATAATTGGATTAACGACCAGTGCGATGATCGCCATGCTTCCAAGTAAAACGGCTAACAGGTGAGCATAGCCCATCAGTGCTTCAAAACCAGTTTCCGCAAAGGTTTTCGCCACCAGACCAAAGATACCCAGTGGTGCTAGTTTGATGATGTTACGAACGATAAAAGACACGCTCTCCGCAACATCACCGAATACGGTTTTTGTGGTGTCATTCGCGTGGTGAAGAGCGATCCCTAAACCAATTGCCCATGCAAGAATACCGATGAAGTTGCCATTCATCAGGGCATTGATTGGGTTGTCAACGATGCTGAACAGTAGGGTAGTGATGACCTGAACAATACCTTCAGGCGGTGCGATTGCAGCGTCAGAGGCTGTTAGCGTCAGTTCCGTTGGAAACAGAAAACTCATGGTTACTGCTGTCAGTGCAGCTGCAAAGGTACCAACAAGGTAAAGGATAACGATTGGACGAAGATGTGTATGTTGGCCTTTGCGTTGATTAGCAATGGATGCGGCAACCAGGATGAATACCAGAATTGGCGCGACAGCTTTCAATGCATTGACAAAAAGTCCGCCCAGGAATCCAACGGCTTTGGCACTTTCTGGCGAAAAACTTGCCAACGCGACACCCGCAATAATACCGACCAGAATCTGGACAACCAGACTGGCATTGGCAATGCGAGCGAGAGGAGATTGTGTTTGCTTCATTATATTCTCACTTCACTGTGTAAGGGTCTTGGGCCCATAACCTACAAAGCCTCAAACGTCATCACGCTTGAGGTAAAACTGTTAACACGAGGTTAGCGGTTGGATTAAATCAGTAGGGCTGCCGTTCTGTAAAGCGGAAAATGATATAAAATATACAATCAGATCGCATATGCATGATTTTATAACGGTATATTTGTAATAAATAATGTAATGTGTTGGATAAATTACTGTTTATCAGTTGTTAATGAAGCCAATAAAAAAGCGCCCTACAGGGCGCTTTAGATGAGCTGTGAATGTATCAGGCTGAATTTATCGCTTTAATAAATAACCCTACCTACGGTGTTCAGCAGCTGACTCACCCCTTTGGTAAAGTGAAGTGGAGCATCAGCGACGGTATAGCATAGGCATCCATCATGGGTCTGTGGCGTATGATGATTCGAGCTATCAAGAACGATAAAATCGCCTGGGACATATTTGTCGTGCTCGTCTTCGAAATGACCACTCAGTAGCAGCGTTACTTCCATGCCCTTGTGTGTGTGGCTTGGAACGCTACCATTCATACCGATATGAAGCAGGCTCGCTCTTGTGTCGCCCTCATTCAATGGAAGCCTGGCTCGGCTTATAGCACCGATCGAACTCCAACCTAGATGGTGGTAGCGGCGAAGTGCCGTGGGCAAATTGTAACGCTCACCAGCGACCTCGATCTCCGAAACAGGTGATGCGGAGACTTTCGTCAATGGCGCGCTTTCTCCGCTGATGATGGACGCCATCATATCGGCAAAAATGTCTTCTTGGACGTTATCTTGCTCTATAACATTGTCGTCATTAAATGCTGCGTCTGCGGCTTTTGCCTCATAATGTGTGAGCTTTTCTGCACAGCAAGGGCACAGTTCGCAGTGAGCTGCTACGGCGATAGACATTGACGCCGGTAATTCACCCGCCGCGTGCGACGCTAGTAAAGCTTCAGACGGATGGTACTTAATCATTGTTTACCTCCAGATGACTACGCAGTTTTTGTAAACCCAGTCTTAAACGCGACTTAATTGTGCCAAGTGGTACGTTGAGCTGATCTGCGAGTTCTTGGTGTGTCAGTTGTTTCAAGTAGACGCCTCTCACGACTTGCTGCTGAAGATCAGGAAGCAAATCGATGTAAGAGAGAAGCTGAGTTTGGATCTGATCCTGCAGAGCTTCGTCTTCTTGGTCGCCGACCTCTCCATCAATAAGCGGCCAAATATCGCCACTCAAACAATCTTCTCTGTTACTCTTCACTTTTCTGAGCATGTCAAAACTCACATTACGCATGATCGTAAAGACCCAGGTGGAAGCCCCGCCTTTGGAACCGTCGTATAAGTGTGCTTTGCGCCATACCAGTATCATGGTTTCTTGCACCAACTCCATCGCTTGGCCGTCTGCTCTGAGATGGCGAAGACCATAAGCTCGGATTTTCGGAGCGAAATGACTAAAGAGGCTTGAAAAAGCCTTATCGTCTCTGTTGTTCGCAACGAGTGTGAGTAACTCCGCCAAATGTTCAGGAGTAGGTGTAGACATAGATGACCGACTGTTTGATCGCTTCTGGTTGCTTGAATTATAAGTGCTTTCGACCAGTTCCATGATGATTGTGTCCTTTAAATGTCTTATCAGTCGAAACGAATTAAATTCAATTTTGGATCACTAATACATCAAATTTTTTCTTCTGTGAGGAGCAAGGAAATGAATTGTTTTGCTTCTTGTAGGTCTTGCTGTGCCAAAAACCATTGGCGTTGATTGTTTGCCAGCGGAAGGATTTCCAACCAGCGTTGGCAGACCCACAACATATCATCAAATTGCTTTTCGCTATGGTATTGGGAGGCATGTTCAGGGTGCGCATCAAACAGGTTTTCCAGCGCTTCGCCCAACACGCCGGCAACTTCGACTTCATTCCAATCAGGTAGTGCCTCGGCATTGCCAATCCATAATCCATCCTCTTCCTGTCCTATGTTGTCGAGTTTGACACGGGATTGGCCTCGTATAGTTATACCAAGAAGCCCGTCTGGCAGGGTTTCAAAATCGACGATCTTCACATGCGTGCCAAAGCGGCATATTGCATCACCGTCTTTCATTGCCAGAACGAAGCCGCTGTCGGTCGCCATAGATTCTTTTACCAGACGCACGTAGCGCGGCTCAAAAATCCTCAGCTTGGTCACACCGCCTGGCAATAAAAACAGTGGTAATGGGAAAAGACCTAAGTGCATTGAAACCTCCATAAAATCACGTAGAAATTTACGGAGGGAACAATGTGTGCGATCACCGCTTTTTAACCTTTGCTATTAAAATAGTCATTCAAGCCAGAACGAATAGCTTCAACCAGTTGCTGTAATTGCACACTGTTCATGTCGTATGGCGGCATGATGTAAACCAATCGACCAAATGGACGGATCCATACCCCTTTGTTAATGAAGTGTTTTTGTATGGTGTCGACATCGACGGGTGAGTGCGTTTCCACCACACCGATAGCACCAAGCCAACGTACATCTTTTACGTGTGGCGTTTCCATCAATGCTGGAAGTAATTCAGCTAACTTTGCTTCGATACCAAGTACTTTTCCCTGCCAAGGAGTGTCTTGAAGTAATTGGAGGCTGGCGTTGGCCACAGCACTAGCGAGAGGGTTTCCCATAAAGGTTGGGCCGTGCATAAAGCAACCCGCTTCACCGCCACACACTGTGTCTGCAACATGCTTGGAAGTGATAGTTGCCGCCATGGTCATATAGCCCCCCGTTAAGGCTTTGCCTAGGCAGAGAATGTCGGGCTCGATACCAGCGTGTTCACAAGCGAAAAGCTTGCCTGTGCGGCCAAAACCTGTCGCGATTTCATCGCAGATTAGAAGGATGCCGAACTCGTCGCATAGCTCCCTGACGCGTCTGAGGAAGGTTGGGTGATAAATCCGCATCCCACCTGCTCCTTGAACGATAGGTTCGAGGATCACAGCTGCTATTTGCTTTGCATTGCTTTCTAGTTTGTCTTTGAAATCGGCAATGTCATTTTCGTCCCACTCATCGTGGAAACCGCATTGCGGGGAGTCCGCGAAGATGTGTTCCGGCAGGAAGCCTTTATAGAGTTTGTGCATCGAGTTATCTGGATCGGTCACTGACATGGCTGCAAAACTGTCGCCGTGATAGCCGTGGCGAAGCGTCAAGAACTTCGCCCGGCTTTCTCCTTTTGAATGCCAATACTGCAGCGCCATTTTGAGCGCGACTTCTACAGAAATAGAGCCTGAATCACACAGAAATACTTTCTCAAGCGAAGGCGGAGTCATCGCTACCAACTTCTTACACAACTCGATCGCCGGCTCGTGTGTGATGCCACCAAACATCACGTGAGACATGTTGGCTAGCTGAGATGTAACAGCTTCATTCAATACAGGATGGTTGTAGCCATGAATCGCTGCCCACCAAGAAGACATGCCGTCAATAAGCTCGGTGCCATCTTCCAGATAAATGTGAACGCCTTCCGCCCGGCTAACGGGATAACAAGTCAGTGGGTTAATGGTGGATGTATAAGGGTGCCAAATGTGATTGCGGTCGAATGCGATATCCATGCTTAAAAAATATCCAGATGTAAACTATGTAAAGTGTTTGCTGTTGACATTGTAAAGGGCGACCTTAGACTGGACAAGTTATCGTTTAATCAATTTGAGGAAAGACAGGTGGACGTTCGCCATAACTGGACTGTCGAGGAAGTACAGGCCCTTTTTGAAAAACCTTTTATGGATCTGATGTTTGAAGCGCAACAGATTCACCGACAGTACCAACCCGCTAACCAAGTGCAAGTCAGCACACTGCTTTCCATTAAGACTGGCGCGTGTCCTGAAGACTGTAAGTACTGCCCCCAGAGCGCACATTACCGTACAGACGTTGAGAAAGAGCGTTTGTTGGAGGTAGAGCGTGTTCTGGATGCAGCGCAAAAAGCGAAGAACTCAGGTGCGACGCGTTTCTGCATGGGCGCAGCGTGGAAAAACCCGAAAGAGCGTGACATGCCTTATCTGAAAGACATGATCAAGGGTGTGAAAGGTATGGGCCTTGAAACCTGTATGACGCTTGGCATGTTGAGTTCGGATCAAGCGAATGAGCTAGCAGGTGCAGGTTTGGATTACTACAACCACAACCTGGATACCTCTCGCGAGCACTACGGCAACATTATTACTACCCGTACATTCCAGGATCGTCTGGACACGTTATCTCATGTTCGCGGAGCGGGCATGAAAGTATGTTCCGGCGGTATCATCGGCCTTGGCGAGAGCAAACAAGATCGTGCTGGTCTGCTTGTCGAGCTGGCGAACCTTCCACATCACCCAGAAAGTGTGCCAATTAACATGCTTGTTAAGGTCAAAGGTACGCCGATGGAAAGCGTCGACGACGTTGAGCCTTTTGACTTCGTTCGTATTATTGCCGTGGCGCGCATCATGATGCCAAAGTCTGCCGTTCGTCTCTCAGCTGGTCGTGAAAACATGAATGAACAGATGCAAGCCATGTGTTTTATGGCAGGTGCGAACTCGATTTTCTACGGATGTAAGCTACTGACTACGCCAAACCCAGATGAAGACTCAGATATGATGCTCTTTAAGAAGCTGGGCATTAACAGCGAGCAGGCTGTTCAAAAACCGGATCAGGTTCAGGAAGAAACGCTGTTGACTCAAGTGGCAGAACGCGTAGCTTCTCGTCCGGGCAAAGACGATCTCTTCTACGAAGCGAACGTTTAGGAGCGTGCTTCGACAATGCGTGAACAATGCCAGCTGCAAAGCCGTATCGAGCAGAGGCTCGAAGCGCGGCGGCAACAACGCCTTCACCGTCAGGTGGCTGCTTTCAGCCGCCAAGACGGACTGATAACGGACCAAGATAATCGCCAGTTCGTGAACTTCTCGGGCAACGATTACCTTGGCCTCGCTCAGGACGCATCCCTCATCAAAGCCTGGCATGAGGGGCTTTCCCTTTACGGCACGGGAAGCACAGCTTCGCCGTTGGTAACTGGCTTCTCTAAAGCCCACCAGTTCTTGGAAGACCAGCTTTGCGAGTGGCTGGGTTTTGATCGAGTAATATTGTTTAACAGTGGTTTCTCTGCCAATCAGGCGGTGATTTTCTCTTTGCTAGAAAAGGGAGATTTGCTGCTTCAAGACAAGCTCAATCATGCCTCTTTAATGGAAGCAGGGATGCTGTCTGAAGCCACTATGAAACGCTTTCCCCATAATGATGTGACTAAACTTGGCGCACTTCTCCAGAAAGCAGACAGCCCAACGTTGACGGTCACAGAAGGCGTTTTCAGTATGGATGGTGATTTGTCACCACTGGCTGATGTGAAAGCACAATGTGAAGCTCACGGGTCATGGCTGATGGTGGACGATGCGCATGGCTGCGGGATTCTAGGCGAAGATGGTCGAGGTAGTAGTAATCATGCAGGTATTAAACCTGACATACTGATCGTGACCTTTGGTAAAGCCTTCGGAATGATGGGCGCGGCCGTACTTTGCAGTGAGAGTGTCCACGATTATTTGACGCAGTTTGCCCGTCACTACGTTTATTCAACTGCGATGCCTCCTGCTCAGGCACATGCTTTAACACAAGCGGTGGAGGTCATCAGCACACAATCATGGCGTCGTGAAAAACTTACTGCACTCTCTGAGCTTTTTCACTCTTCGCTAGCTGACGTCTCAGAAGTCATTCCTACGATAACGCCAATCAAACCCGTTGTACTAGGCGATGTAGAACGTATGCAAATTGCAGCAACATCCCTTAAAGCATCTGGTTTTTGGACGGGGGCGATTCGTCCACCGACGGTGCCAGCAAATTCCTCCCGCCTTCGAATTACGTTGTCAGTCAACCAAAGCGAATCGCAAGTGAAAGAGTTAGCAGCGACACTGAGCCAGATTTTGCAGGAGGCATCATGAGTCAGGCTATGGATCTTCAGCAAGGTGCATTCACCATGCTGAATGACGAAAAGAAAGCCATCAAAGACGCCTTCGGCCGTGCGGCAAAAACGTATGACAACAGCGCTTCATTTCAGCGACGTGTTGGCCATTTGCTGATGGACATGAATACGGATTGGCAAGGTAAGACTGTCCTTGATTTGGGCTGCGGCACTGGCTATTTCACCAAACAAATTCTGGAGCAGGGCGCAAACATGATTGCGCTCGATCTTTCCGACAAGATGCTTGAGCAGGCGAGGTCACGTTGCGGAGACAGCGTGGACTATGTCTCCGCCGATGCCGAAGCACTGCCATTGGCAGATAGCAGTGTTGATATTGCTTTCAGTTCATTGGCATTGCAATGGTGTCATGACCTTTCTGTCCCTTTGAATGAGTTAAAAAGAGTCGTGAAGCCGGGGGGCAAAATCCTATTTACGACCTTGTTAGAAGGTTCGCTGGAAGAGCTGAAGCAATCGTGGCGTCAAGTGAACGGGCAGTCTCACGTTAATACCTTTTTATCACACAAGCAGGTAAACATTGCGCTCGCTCAAGCTCACTGCAACCACTACCACATAGAATGTAAGCCGATTACGGAGTATTACCCCTCGGCGTTGGCACTGATGAAAGACCTAAAAGGGATTGGTGCTACGCATTTACAAGAGGGCAGAAGTGCGGGATTAGTTGGCAGACGTGCCTTTATTGAATTGGAAAGCGCATATGACGTTTACCGAAACGAAGATGGCACCGTACCCGCTACGTATCAGGTTTGCTTTGGAGCTATAAATAATGAATAAAAGCTTTTTCGTCACAGGTACGGATACCGAAGTTGGAAAAACCGTCGCATCAATGGCGGTGATGCAGGCCGTCTCCAAGGCTGGCTATAGTGTGGCAGGTTACAAGCCTGTGGCTGCAGGCAGTAAGGAAACAGAACAAGGCCCAATGAACTCAGACGCCATTCGTCTGCGTGAATGTACGACAGTAGAAGTTAGCTACGAAGACGTGAATCCGTGTCTTTTGCATGCGGCTTGTTCACCGCATATTGCTGCTGAATTGGAAAATGAAACGGTCGATTTTAGTCTTCTAACAGATGGCTTGAAGAATCTGCAGGCGCGATCGGAATTCACATTAGTAGAAGGTGCTGGAGGTTGGCGAGTGCCTGTCACTTATGACACTACGCTGGCGGACTGGGTTGTGGGTGAGAAGCTGCCCGTGATTCTAGTTGTTGGTATTAAGCTGGGCTGTTTAAATCACGCTTATCTGACCGCTGAAGCGATTCGCCGAGATGGCATGGAAATCGTGGGCTGGGTCGCGAACCGCGTTAACCCGGGGACAGAGCACTACAGTGATATCGTCAAAACACTGGAACATCACCTGAAAGTGCCTAAGCTGGGTGAGATCCCTTACATGCCATCCATCAAGTCGCGTGACTTGAGTGGGTACATAGACATCTCACCACTGGGGTTGTGACAAAAAGAAAGCCAGCTTAAAGCTGGCTTTTTTGGAACTTGGTTTGGTGCTTATTTGCTATCTTCCGGCAGCAAGCCCATCAGCGATTGCTGAACATCGGACACTTCTTTGAGCTTTTGATTCTCATCGTCGGCAAGCCCCAACTCGGCACAAGCTTCGTCAAAGCTCATTCCCAAGTGACAGCAAAGGATATCGATTGCCATACGATAGTTTTCTTTGTCAGCCATGATTCTCTCTCCTTAGAATCGCGTCCCTGCAGGGCCACAATATATGCCTTCGGCATTTCGTCCTTGTGCGTACGTTATTCCTCAATAGCGATAATTACAACTCGACAAAAGTCTAATACCCTCGTCGTACACCCTTATCTATTGATGGTTATTTGTACGGTTTAAAAATAGCATACGGCGTATGTTTGCAAGAATTTGCGTTTTAAACTGTGCTCCCTCGCAAATAACGAGTAGTGGAGATGTTAATCCATAGCAGAGTGTACAGAGCTGACCCACTCCAAAGCACATGACGTAGATGAATGCTTTGGCTTCAAGGTCGAGTAGGAGTGAATGGTTTTTCTTTTAACCCTCTGACCAAGAGAACAAAAACAACAAATTCCTGTGATTTGTGTTTTAAATTGTTACACAGGCTTGTTTTTCCACATTTCGACCCTACTATTCGAACTGTATACCCAAGCTAGCTGAGGTCACTGCGATCAGCGACTTGAGGTAGCTTGAGTAATACGCTTTCATGATTCGGAGAATATTGACGCAATGAAACGCATCGCATTATTTCTGATGACAAACCTTGCTGTACTGTTTGTCTTCAGCATCGTACTAAACATCGTATACGCTGTTACCGGTCTGCAACCTGGCAGCTTGTCTGGACTATTGGTGATGGCAGCATTGTTCGGTTTTGGTGGCTCACTGATTTCGCTGATGATGTCGAAATCTATGGCACTACGTTCAGTGCGCGGCCAAGTTATCGAACACCCACGTAACGAGACTGAGCACTGGCTAATGAGCACAGTGAGCCGTCAGGCTCAGCAAGCAGGCATTGGTATGCCAACTGTTGCTGTTTACTACTCAGACGACATCAATGCTTTCGCGACAGGCGCGAAGCGCGATGATTCACTGGTTGCGGTTTCCAGCGGTCTGCTGGAAAACATGACCCGTGATGAAGCAGAAGCAGTTCTGGCGCACGAAGTCAGCCACATCGCAAATGGCGATATGGTGACTATGACTCTGATGCAAGGTGTTGTGAACACCTTCGTTATCTTCATTTCCCGCCTTATTGCTGGCGCCATTAGTGGTGTTAACAACAGTGATGAAGAGGGTGAAGGTGGCGGCAGCTTTATCACTTACTTCATCGTATCTTCTATTCTGGAAATCGTGTTTGGCCTGCTGGCAAGCATCCTGACCATGTGGTTTAGCCGCCATCGCGAGTTCAAAGCGGATGCTGGTGCTGCCAAGCTGGTAGGTAAAGAGAAAATGATTGCAGCGCTGGAGCGCCTGAAAATGAGCCATGAGAGCCGCCTTGAAGGTTCTATGATGGCTTTCGGCATCAATGGCAAGAAATCGCTTAGCGAACTGTTCATGACTCACCCTCCATTAGATAAGCGCATTGCATCACTGCGCGTAGGTGAGCATCTGTAACAGGAAATCGTCCTGACTTTGATAAAAACGCCTCCTTATTTAAGGGGGCGTTTTTTTATCCCCCTCTTTTTCTGCTAAGAAGACAATCATCAGCTAGATTTCAAGAAAACACAGAAGGAGAAAGGAAGATGAATCCTGTTGGTTGGTTTGAAATTGCAGTTAGCTATACCCAAACGACCTGAAGATGCTCGCACTCAGAGGTCATCAATGCGTTCAATTCGAGGCAAATTCCGCGAGGAATAGTCATTCTATTTCCGTGGAGTTTAACGAAGAAGTGGGCGCATTGAAGGCCTCCCTTCGGGCGAGTTGACTGACGCCGTGCTCATTGTTGTTCCTTTTTGATGGAGATGAACTACACCTGCAAAGGAACGCCGCGATCACAACGCCAGTCAATCTCGCTGAATCATGCATCTTCAGGTTGTTTGGGTATAAATGGACAGAGCAATGGCATTTTACGAAGCCGCTTTAGGCATGACGCTAAGTAAACAAGAAGTGGGTGGGCAGCAAATGGCTTGGTTCCCCGTTGAAAAAGAAACAGCCTATGGTGCGACCGGCGCTTTGGTCTTGGGCGAGCCTGGTGCTTCAGCGACTACTGTCTACTTTGGTGTAAACAGCATTGAGGATGTTTTAGGCCGCGTAACGGAAGAAGCTGTTGTTGTCCCTAAAACAGCAATTGGTGAAAACTTTGGCTTTTTCGCACAGCTTCGTGACAGTGAAGGAAACTTAATAGGTATACATAGTCACACTTAAGCGACAAGTTGTAAAAAATCTGGCGTTGCGGTCACGTTTGTGGCCGCTTTTGCTTGAGTGGTTATTTTTTCAGCGCCCTCAATGTGTTGAAATGACACTCAATGCGTGCAGTTACTATTCACGAAGTCTAATAAACCAGTCAGTGTTGACTACATTCAAGAAAACTAAGGAGTCATGGAAGACTGATGCTCAAGGCAATTAAATTTGTCATCTATAGTGCTATCTTGCTGGCGCTACTCGCGACCGCTGTATTTTACGGCGCGCTCACGCTCAGCCTTCCAACACTCTCTGGTAGTGCCTCTTCAAACAGTGTGAGCGATACAGTTCATCTGCAGCGCGATGAATTAGGCACTGCTATTATTATCGCCGAGAACCGTCTTGATGCTTCCTATGCGCTTGGATATGCCCATGGGCAAGATCGCTTCTTCCAGATGGATCTACTCAGAAGAAACGCAGCAGGAGAATTGTCTGCTTTGTTTGGAGAGGCGGCATTGCCCATTGATGAAAACCGTCGTTTCCATCAGTTCCGCAAACGAAGTGAAGCCGCCTTTAAACAACTGTCAAAAGAAGATCAGCTATCGTTAGAAACCTACGCCAATGGCGTGAATGATGCGTTAGCCCAGCTTTCACTGCCGTCCTTTGAATATCTGGTCACTCAAACCCAACCCTTGCCATGGAAGCCAGAAGATTCGGTATTGGCAATCTTCAGTATGTATCTGGACTTGCAGGGAAGAAGTCTTGAACGTGATCTACTGATCGACGCGCTACACAACAATTTTGGTGACGAAATCGCCCGCTTCATTCTTCAACCTTCGCCGTTTCAGGCTGCATTGGATGGCTCAACCACCACAATAAAGCCCCAGTCTGTTCCAGATTTGAACCCATCTTTATTGGCGAATGCCCAGCAGATCACAATAGAAAAACCGCAGGCGGTGGGGAGTAACAACTGGGCGGTACGCGGTTCTTTAACCCGAAATGGCAAAGCCATGCTTTCTGATGACATGCATCTCGGTTTGAATGTGCCCATTATCTGGTATCGCACCCAAATCAATCTCCTTTCAGGTGATGACCTAACCCAAATCACGGGAGTGAGCTTACCGGGCGCACCGGCCGTCGTGGTGGGAACAAATGGTCATGTGGCTTGGGGCTTTACCAATGGATATATGGATACGGCAGACTGGTATCTGTTGAGCCCCAAAGAGAAAACGACGCTGGAAACAGAAACCATTCCCCTAAAAGAAGGCGAACACAAGTACCTGCTCGAGCAAAGTCAGTATGGGCCAGTTAAGGTGATAAATGGCCTTAAATATGCCTTGAGTTGGGTGGCGCACCGAGACTATGCCGTCAATTTGAACCTGATGAAACTGGAACAGGCAAAAACGGTTCAGGAAGCTTTGGGGGTCAGCAAAAATACTGGCATACCGGTACAGAATCTAGTGGTGGCGGACTCTGCCGGCAATATCGCTTGGCAGGCGACGGGAGCCCTACCTGATAGACGCAAACCGCTCTCGAGGCCGGAAGCCTCTTCGCGATTCGACCAACGCTGGTGGCAACAAGCGAAGGATGTCCCTTTTTCCATGAACCCGAAAACTGATCGAATTTGGACAGGCAATAGCCGTGTCGTTAGTGCCAAGCAGGATCCACGCTTTGGCAATGGTGGATACGCGCTCGGGGCGAGAAGTGCACAAATAAAACAAAGATTGATGGAAAAAGATCTTTTCGATATTGAAGATTTCTACGCCATCCAGTTGGACAATGAGGCCGTGTTCTTAAAACGCTGGCATGCACGCTTGCTTGAGGTGCTAGAACAGGATGCCGGCGTTTTTCAGGAAGATATCGTTGCGCTTAACAGTTGGAATAACTGCGCCTGTGCAGATTCTGTTGGTTATACCTTGGTGCGAAAATACCGTGATGCACTTATTGATGCGTTATTTGCACCCCTTGAAACCAAGCTTGAATCTCAGCAACTTTCACTTTCCCTCATTGAACGACAGATTGAACCAGCACTTTGGCAACTGATGATGGAACAGCCTCCGACTTGGCTACCTGCTGGTCATGAAAGCTGGAATGCCTTTCTAAAGCAAGTCTACTTGGATATGCGCGATGCCCTCATGAT
The DNA here is from genome assembly GCF_011045095.1 of Grimontia sedimenti. Taxonomy (GTDB): domain Bacteria; phylum Pseudomonadota; class Gammaproteobacteria; order Enterobacterales; family Vibrionaceae; genus Enterovibrio; species Enterovibrio sedimenti. Next base: position 351,030 of record NZ_JAALDL010000002.1, on the reverse strand, counting down.
TGAAATAACAGGCCATGCCGATGGCTCTTTGCAAGCATTGAAATGGGGAGAAGTTAATCAGCTAAAGGTGCAGCATCCGTTCAGCAAGCAAATCCCCATTTTAGGCGGTATTTTAGATATGCCTCCCGTGGCAGGGTTTGGCGACCGATTTATGCCTGCGGTGCAGGGGAGAACCTTTGGTGCTTCTCAACGTCTTATTGTTCAGCCAGGAGACGAAGTCAATGGGGTTCTGACGCTTCCAGGAGGGCAAAGTGGTCATCCATTATCGCCTTTTTATCGTGAAGGCTTTGAAAATTATGTAAATAATGCATTTACGCCGCTGTTACCTGGCACGCCTATCCATCAAATATCTTTTCAACCTCAGACACCGATCCAGTGAATCGGTGAAATTCGACAAAATTAATGTCTAATTAGTCTATTTTTAATGATAAATACAAATATAAACAAATGAATATTAAAGTAATATTGATTAACTGTAAAAAATAACGACATCTTAATTCTCGTCAAAAACAATTGAATTTAATCAATAATATTCATTGTATTCGTTATCAACAACCAGTTGTGGGAATGAAAACCCATAGAACATATTGGTGTAAAAAATCAAATAAACGCATGGCTCATTTATTGGAAAATATTTATTTTCTGAATATGTAGTCCAAAATTAAGACCAAAACATTTTTCGATTAGAAAAGTATGAATATTCTCATTTGCATAACACCTGGTGTTAAAGTCGGACAGCCTCTCAAAGGAGAGTGGTCCGTTTGCCTCGGCAAATTGAGGGTATTTGATATGCAGTTTGATTCTTTTGCACATGCTTCGCGTTGGTTGGACCTCGCGACTTTCGGTCCTAAGAAAGGCGAAGCAAACATTTTAATAAATAAGCGCGCTAAAACTTGGTTTGATGAACAAGTAGCACTTCCAGCGACATCCCACGTAGAGCAATGCCAGAAGCAATTTGTGGCGCAGGGCTACGGGAAGAGACCTTCAAAGTCCACCCGTGTAAGAGCCTGGCTGGATGTCGCGTTCTACTCTAAAGACCAACTTCGCCAACGTGTCGCCTATGCGTTGTCACAAATCTTCGTCGCGTCGGATCAAGATCCGAATTTGGCCAACCATGCGCCAGCTATCGCGAACTACAACGACCTTCTTTGCCAGCATGCGTTTGGCAACTTCCGTGACCTCCTGAAAGATGTGTCCGTGTCACCGGTGATGGGGCAATACCTGTCTATGGTCGGTAACAAGAAAGGAGACCCAGCTTCAGGTCGCCGCCCTGATGAAAACTACGCCCGCGAGATCATGCAGCTCTTTTCAATCGGACTTTATGAGCGTGATCTGGATGGCACCTACTATCTGGATGGTAACGGCAAGCCAATTCCTTGCTATACCGAAAAGGACATTCAGGAGCTGGCACGCGTCTTCACAGGTTGGAACCACGCTGATGCGGATCTGATGGTGCCAATGGTGAATAACGCTGTTGACCATGATCGCGGTGAAAAATCAGTGCTGGGGCATCGTTTCCCGAAAAACATGCCAGCAGAGCAGGAAATGGATCAGGTCATGGATATGTTGCTTCATCATCCATCGACTGCACCTAATATCTGTCATGGTTTGATTCAACGAATGACCACCTCAAACCCATCTCCTGACTACGTTCGCCGTGTGGCTGAGGTATTCCTCGATAACGGTATGGGCGTGACGGGTGACTTGAAAGCGGTCGTTTGGGCCATTTTGACAGACCCTGATGTTTACACCGCAACACCGACGACCATGAGTAAGGTACGTGAGCCTTGGTTGTCTCTGGTGGCTATATATCGAGCCCTGGATGTTAAACCGGGCGCTGGCAGTGCAGTGGTGGAAACTGATTTGGTTTATTTGAAAACCTGTAATCAATATCCACTGGGTTCACCATCGGTATTTAATTTCTTCTTGCCAGACTATGCACCTAAAGGCGTAGTGAAAGAGAATAATTTGGTTGCGCCAGAACTACAAATCGTTGACTGGTCACATATTATTTATGTTCACAACTTTATTTACGGTCTTATTCGTCTGAACCTTCAGAAATTAAGCGCGCCTTTAGCTAAACAGCTTTATATCAATGTTGAAGAATTTAAATCATTGATTGCCGCTAAAAATATCGAAGGCTTTATCCAAGAAACATCAGAACGCTTTTTCAATGGCGCGATGCCTACTCCACTAAAACAGGAACTTCGTAAACATTATAACGGGATGGACTTGAACCCGGGCAAATGGGTACAGCGTTTACTGTTTATTGCTCTGGCATCACCATACTTCCACGTTCAGGAGAACCGCGCATGAAACTGACAAGAAGACACTTCATCAAATCTCTGGGTGCAGCGGGTGCGACGGTTGCCGCTCCAATGAGTTTCAGCGTAAAAGCGAATGGCGCAGAAGATTACAAAGCTCTAATTTGCGTTTTCCTCGCTGGCGGTAACGATTTTTTCCACCAGGTACTGCCACTGGACAGCACCAACTACAATAAGTACGCGTCGTCACGTAACTCCACATTAGTTTCGCGTAGCCAGATCAACCCTTTGAATATCAAGGATGCCAATGGTGTGCAGTTTGGCCTGCACAAAGCGATGTCACCCCTGATGCACCTCTTTAACCAAGGCAAAGCGAATATCGCCCTGAATGTGGGTCCACTTCTTGCTCCAGTTACTGCGGATGATATAGCAGCAGACCGCGCAGAGCTTCCTCCTTTCCTGTTTGCGCACAACAAACAACAGGAAGTTTGGCAGCACAGTTGGATGGGGCAGGACTACAGTGAAAACGGTTGGCTGGGTATGTCGATGGATGTACTGTCGCGTAGCTATGGTGGCTTGCCGAACGCGTTCCATACTGGCCCGAATACCCTGTTAGATGCCTACGATTCCGACAAGATCTTCGTTAACAAGAACGGTTTTGAGTCGTTTAAGATGCTTCAAAATGCAGCGATGCGCTCCAGTTACGAAGACAATGCCAACCAATACTATGATTCGCCACTGACGGCAGGTTATGCCGAAGCGGTAAAACAAGCCATGTACGCGCAGGATCAGATGAGCCCTGTTGTCGATTCCATCCCAATGGACACCCGTATTCCGGGCTCCAATCTGGGTATGCAGCTGCGTGCGGTGAAGCAAATGATTGAAGGTGCGCAGTTATTGGGTCATAACCGCCAGGTATTTTATGTGTCGCTGGGTGGTTTTGATACTCATGACAATCAAGTTCGTCGTCAGGATGAACTGATGAGAGAGTTTTCTGAAGCGATTGCTGCACTGTATGCCACATTGGATGAGGAAGGGCTCACTGATAACGTACTGACGTGTACTTTGTCCGAGTTTGGCCGCACCATGCACGATAACTCGCGCGAGGGAACCGATCACGGTTGGGGTGGTGGTCACTTCATGTTTGGTGGTGGCACTACTTCGGGGACTTGCTTCGGCACTTACCCAGACTTCACCCGCGGTGGGCAGGATGACAACGGTCAAGGTCGCTTGATTCCTAAAATCGCCCATGAGCAATATGCTGCGCACATGGTGAAATGGCTGGGAATGAATAATGCGGGATTGTCTACTGTGTTCCCGAACCTCCACCGGTTTGGCGGACCAATGGCATAAGCCTCTTCTCATTCTATTCAAAGCCCGCAGTAGCGGGCTTTTTCGTTTTGGGGCCAGAGAAAAATCATCAGAACCGATGAAAATGTCGAAATTAGAAAGGGTTTTGGCCCAACTGAATAGATTCATTTTATAGAATGCCATACCATTTCCATAGATTCACTACGTATTAAGGGTACTAAAATGAGCGAAAGCTGGGATGATCTGGCGGCGGGATGGGATGAAAACGAAGCCGTCATTGCCTATTCAGAGAAAGCTTTCGGCACCCTTTGTGAAGTCATCGAGATCCGCGGCGCACAAGTACTGGATTTCGGTTGTGGTACCGGATTGCTGACTGAGCAACTCGCCCCTCGTGTCACGTCAGTGACGGCAATTGATCCTGCCACCAAAATGATCCAAGTGTTGGAGGATAAGGGTTTTGGCAATGTCACCACAGTGGTGGGTGAGGTAGACGAAGATTTTGTTCGTGACTGTCGCCAATCAGGTAAACGCTTTGATGTGGTGGTAGCCTCTTCAGCGCTGGCTTTTGTCCCTGATTATGCTGAAACCATTGAATTACTGACAATGCTACTCGCCGATAAAGGTGTGTTGGTTCAGTGGGATTGGGAGAAAGTGGGTGACTCCAGCGTGGGCTTCTCTTCAATTGAAATTGAAGAGGCTTACGAAAGTGCAGGGCTTAATGTGGTTTCCATTACCCAGCCATTCTGCATGGGAGACATGAGGGTCATCATGGCTGTGGGGCAGCGAGAAGCCTAATTAGTTACTCCAAAGCGTATGCAAAAGTAAACGCCAGTGTCGAGCAGGCAGTGGTATTGCTCTTCACTGACGTTTGATTTTTTGCTTATCGCTTCCGAGGAATGATTATTTCAAAAGCTCAACCATGGCTTCACCTACACCATGCGCACTTGCAGGGTTTTGGCCTGTCACCAACTTGCCGTCAGTAATCACGTGAACGCCCCAAGGTTGGATTTTGCTGTATTTTGCAGCCTTGCGTGTCAAAGACTCTTCCAGCAAGAACGGAATATCCGTGATGGTGCCGAAATCTACTTCTTCCTCACGGGTAAAAGCGGTCACTGTTTTGTCTGCAATCAACGGCTGGCCATTGCTCAACGTGACTGGCAACAAAGCCGCAGGGCCGTGACAAACTGCACCAACAACACCTCCATTTTCGTAAAGCTTGGCTGCTAGGTTTGCCGTTGGTGCATGCTGTGCAAGGTCAGAAAGCAGACCAAAACCACCTGGGTAGAAAATCGCGTCGTAGTCGTCGGCATTCAACTGGCTCACCGGAATAGTGTTCTTGACACGAGACTGGAATTCATCGTTGTTGAAAACACGGCTGTTAACGTCGTCACCTTCCATATCTTCGCCATAGAAAGGCACTTCGCCACCATTGATAGAGGCAACGTCATAGGCAAAGCCAGCTTTTAGAAATACGTCCAGTGCGTGAGTCAACTCTGGTGCGTATGTGCCGTTTGCCTGGTCTGTGGTTCCAAGTGTGGCGTGATTCGTAACAATGATCAGAATCTTTTTCATGCTGTAATCCTTTTTTATCGGTGAGCGGGGTTCAGTTCGCTCGATGGATATACTCTATACTTTCGCCAATTAGGTGATAATCCATTAATATGGAAAACCGACTTTGCTATATGGCAATAATCAATGAAGAAACGCTCACTCAGTTTTGAAGGTATTGTTGAGTTCGTCACCGTGGCTGACGCAAAGGGATTCAGTGAGGCTGCACGGCGGCTGAACTGCTCTGTAAGCCATGTATCAAGGCAGGTTTCCCGTTTGGAAGAGCGATTGGGAACGGCGTTATTTGCCCGCTCAACAAGATCCGTAAAACTGACGGAAAGTGGGCAGCAGTATTACTTGCAATGCCAAGAGTTGGTAAGTGGACTTTCTCAAGCGAACGAAATGGTGACAGGCGCGCAGTTTGATTTGCAGGGAACGTTGCGGATCAGTATGGCAGGCTCCTTTGCTGAACAATTTGTTGCGCCAGCACTGGTAGAATTCGCCAAACTTCATCCCGAACTCGCCGTCGAGTTGGATTTCAGTAGTCGTCACGTGAACTTTGTTGAAGATGGTTTTGATTTTGCCATTCGCTACGGTCGCTTGCAGGATTCTGGGCTGGTGGCAAGAAAGTTGGCAAACAGAAACTTGATGGCGGTTGCTTCACCAGAATACCTTTTAGCAAATGGGACGCCAGAGAATCCTCTAGCATTGGCAAAGCATTCATGCCTCATCACCAATAACGACACTTGGCTTTTTGAAAGGAATGGTAAAGAGATGCCGATTAAGGTATCTGGCCGTTTCCGGTGTAACAATGCGAATGCCATGATTGAAGCTTGTAAAGCGGGACTAGGCATTGGCTATATGCCAAAAAGCAGCTTTCAAAAGGCGGTTGAAGAGGGGAGTTTGGTGCCTGTTCTCGAACCTTACTGGACGCAGAACATTACCTCATGGGTGGTGTATCAAAACCGTCGATTCTTGCCCCTCAAGGCCCGTCTCGCGATCGACCATCTGCTCGAGCATTTCAAAGAGTGGAACGAATAAAGAAAGAGTAAGCTAAAACCCAGAAACAAAAACACCGCCTGCGTAATCGCAGGCGGTGTTTTAAATTGGGAAGCTTCTTAAGCCGCTTGTGCGTTATCTTCAATCGCTACGCGGTTAACGTTCCAGCTCAGCATCAGACCCAGCGCTACACTTGCGCCAGCACCCATCATCACTGCTGATACCGTCAACAGACCGTGGATAGCCAATGCAGATACCACGCCGCTTGCTACGAAACAGATCATCGTCTGCAGGAAGTTCAGCAGGCCCGCTGCCGTTGCGCTACAGGTTTTAAATTCTTCCAGCGCTTTGTTTACTACGATTGGGTAAATCGCACCGTTCGCCGCTGCCAGGAAGCAGAATGGGATCAGTACCGGCCAAATGTTAGTCACATCAGTCTGCCAAGACACCGCGAAAATGATTGAAACACTCGCGATGAACAGGCCCACGAACCACGGCAGAAGCACAGAACCATCAAACTTGTTCAAGAGTGCACGACAGCTGTACCCACCGACAATGAACGCGATAGTTTGTGGTACATAGCTCATGCCGATGTCAGCGCCGTTGTAACCCATTTCTGTCATCACGAACGGAGAACCAGTCAGCCAAGCAAAGAACGCTGCAGAACAGCCTGCGAATACCAGCATGTTGCCAACGAACTTGCGCGAGCTGATGATGTTCTTGTAATCGCTAACCAGTTTCGCACCCAGCTTCTCATCGCTGTTGACTGCTGGCGCACTTTCTTTCTGACGCAGAGTCGTGATCACCAGCACCGCGCCCAAAGCAACCAGCGCGATGAAAATGCTGCGCCAGCCAAACTGAGATTCCAGTGCCGCCCCCGCCAGTGGCGCTAGGGCAGGAGACAGAGCGACCAATGGCATGATGGTAGCGAACACGCGTTGAGACGTTTTGCTGTCATAACGGTCGATAACTACCGCTTGCCAAATCACAGAAGCAGAACACGCACCCAGCGCCTGTACAAAACGTGCAGCCAGGAACACTTCAATGCTGTCGGCCATAAAACAGGCTGCGGTAGCAGCACTGAACAGCGCCATACCGCCGACCAGCACTTTGATGCGGCCGATGCGGTCAGACAGGGGCCCATAAACGATTTGACCCAGCGCCATGCCCAATAGGAACACGGTCAGCGACAAACCAATCATGGATTGAGTTGTACCCATCTCAAGGCGGATGTTTTCAAAAGCGGGTAGGTACATATCAGTCGCCAGAAAACCGAGCATGCTCAAACCAGCAAACCAAATCATTGTTGTCATAGGAACAGTATTTTTCATTTTACTTATCCGTTGTTGCAATATGCGCGCAGTCTACTGCTAGCGAAAAGCCCTGTGAAACGCTAAAATTTCCACACTGCTTTCAAAAAATTTGATTCGTATGTTTTCCTATCAAGATCTACAAGTTATCGATGCTGTTGCGCGTCGTGGTAGCTTTTCCGCCGCGGCCGAAGAATTGCACAAAGTTCCCAGTGCGGTGAGCTATACCGTCAGACAGATGGAAGAGAAACTTGCTGTGAATTTATTTGAGCGATTACACCGCTCAGTCAAACTCACCCCCGCTGGCGAGTTCTTTGTGCAACAGGCGAGAGACTTGATGAAGCGGATGGATGAGATACGCGATCAAACCCAGCGTGTTGCCAACGGTTGGACGCGAAGTGTCTCTCTGGCACTGGATAACGTGGTGCGTGAAGATCGTGTCGATTCATTGGTTAGGGACTTCTACGATGCTTTCCCTGACGTAGAACTACTGCTGACCATGGAAGTGTTCAATGGCGTGTGGGATGCATTGGCATACGACAGGGCAGATATTGCCATAGGTGCGACAGCGGCGGTGCCAGTCAGCGGAAACCTAAGTTATCGCGATATGGGTATTCTCACTTGGCGATTTGTGGTTTCGAAAGACCATCCTCTGGCGGCAGAGCCTGAGCCTCTGAGACATGAACAACTGTTGGCTTACCCTGCAATTTGTCTTGAAGACACTTCCCGTATTCTTCCCAAACGCGCCACCTGGCTGCTCGACAACCAGCGTCGCCTCACTGTACCCAACTGGCATAGCGCCATTCAGTGTTTTCGCTCAGGGTTAGGGATCGGAGCCATGCCATCACATATGGCTCAGCCGTATCTAGAAAGTGGCGAGTTGGTTGAGAAACCACTGGTGGAGCCTCCCGCCAAAAGCCCCTGTTGTATTGCGTGGCGTTCAGACAAAGAAAACCCGGCGGTGAATTGGATTTTGGATTATCTGGGCGATGCAGAGAAAGCGCATCGTGAATGGTTGGAGTGAGTTAAATATAAACAACCGCCGGCAAAGATCTCTCTTTGACGGCGGTATCCGATTTAGCCGTTTAAATTACGCCTTGGCTTGGTCCAACTGACGGGTCATTTTCTTACCCAGCGCCAACCGTCTCCAAATCTTCTCAAGTGGCCCCATTCGGTGATGTTGCAGCCAGTAGTTGGCAAACAGCACTTGGATCACACTCATTATCACAACGATGCCAATCAGTGGCGCACGGTTTAACGTGCCGTAAAGGTCTGGAAGTAGCCACTGGAAAATCGCTACGGCAATGAATGATTGCGAAAGATATAGCGTAAATGCCATGCGCCCGCAGGCAGCGAAAGGTTGCACAATGACCGACCGTCTTTCTACCATCCAAATGAGTAACTTGGCGTAGCACAGCGAAAGGAGCGGAGACAGGGACATATTGAGCAACTGCAACGCCAGACCTAGCTCTTCGTTGAAGCCAATTTCGCTTCTGAAGTTCACTAAAAATGCCGATGCAAAAGCGGTTAAAGCGCCGATTACACACCAGACAATTAAACGTTTTGATGAATTGAAGAAACCTGTTTTATACAGCCCCATACCAATCAACATCAGACCACCGACGTGGAACATCAGCACGGGTAAGCCCGATATATAAACGCGGAAATACATTTCTAAACGCAAAGGGAGCTGTTCAAAAAAGTAGTTGCCTGTGGCGGCTTGAATGAGTTCGCCAGCTTTGCCTGGAGAAATGGGAAGGTAGGTGCCCATAATAGGAGGCGGGATTTCTTCCGGCGGCGCAAATGCAATAGCTGCGGAAAGCGCTAAAAAGAGCAATGCGGCTAATGAAACGAAGAAAACACCCAAAATGAGCTGGGTGCGGGCTCGCCAGTTAGCGGTGCGGAAGAGAACAAGACCTGTGACGGCATAAACAAACAGGATATCACCCGGCCAAATGAAAGCTGCGTGAAGTAAACCAATTACAGCAAGCCAAAACAGTCGTCGTGAAATCCACTTGCCCGCAGATTGCTGTTTGCGCTGCCAACTCTCCGTTTGAATGACCAAGCCAACCCCAAATAGCAGACTGAACAGGCTCATAAAGCGTCCATCAAGGAATATGGATTGGAAGGTATACACCGCCATGTCCATATCAGTCGCCGTTCCTTGCCAGTCTGGTGCATGTAGCGCTAAAGCCGGCAAAGCTTGCTGGGCGAAAATGTTCATAAACAAAATGCCAAGAATCGCGATACCGCGGATGACATCGAGACTGAGTATTCGTTCTGCTGGGTTGGGCGGTGCAGTTGTCATTTCACTTCTCTCATTCAAATGATTAAAAACTGTGCTGTGACATCTATATGGAACTCATCTCATTGATTCAATGAGATAGAGGCGTTTTTGCGGATACGGTAAGCAACGTAACGGGAGGAATGATAAGCGGCTCTATAATTCGCCTGATGAATGACATGGGTTGCAGTTTTTATTCTTCTTATCAATACCCTGCAGAAAAAATGATGTTTCTTTCCGTGGATTAAGAAGCACCAGTAGGTAGTATCTGATGAAAGTGATTGCACTGACGCACCACGTTGACAAAAGGGAACTGCCTATGCTGGAAATCAGACCTAACTGCGAATGCTGCGATAAAGACCTGCCACCAGAATCAACCGAGGCAATGATCTGCACTTACGAGTGCACTTTCTGTGTCACTTGTGTGGAAGACATCCTTTCTAACGTTTGTCCAAACTGTGGCGGTGGATTTATGCCTAGGCCTATCCGTCCTAAAACAGCGCGGCGTGAAGGATTGAGTATTCATCATCAATTGCCTTCAACTAAGCGGGTGCATACGTCTTACACCATTGAAGAGCTCAAAGCATTTGGCGAGCAGTTTAAACATATTGCGCCTGAAAACCGCTAATGCCTGCAAGCAGAAAATACACGCCGATCTCGCTGACACTATACGTCGGGAGAAATCGCTTCTCCCAACACACTGGCAAATATTAACTGTGAACATAACGCATCGTCGTGAACTCTCGGCGAAATGCTGAGACCGCTTTAGCAATTTCCTCATCAGGCTTTCTGTCTAACAATGAATCGGCAATATGCTTAGCCACTTCAGGCATGTGCTCCGCAGTAAAACCAGCCCGAACAATCTCTGGTGTACCAAAGCGAAGGCCGTTCATGTCACCTTCTACCGCTTCAATTGGCAGACCAATTCCGCATGTAAGGATATTCGCTTGGCGCAGCTTCTTCGCCATGGTTTGCCCACCACCGAAAGGTGCTGCCTGAATCGCGAACTGGTGAGACTCAGAGGGAGTTTGACCATTCGGGCCAGTTACTTGAAAAACCGGCAGTCCCTCAGCCTGACATGCACGAGCCAGCGCTTGATTGGCTTCAATCATGGCATTGGAATAATCCGAGCCGAACGTCTTCCAGTCCAGCAGCGACACTGCGAGTGCGGCAGATTTAGCGGCATCAAAATTAGCGGTCAAACCTGGGAAGGCGATGGCATCAATACGTTCCATCAGTTCGGCATCGTTCGACACGATCAGCCCACCTGGAGGTCCACCCAAGCTTTTGTAGGTACTCATGGTCATTAGATGAGCGCGCTCATTCAGAGGGTTTGGCCAGCTTTTACCAGCAATGATTCCGCATTGGTGTGCTGCATCGAACAGCACTTTGGCACCCACTTCATCGGCAATGGCTCGTATGTCTGAAACAGGGTGGGGCAAGAGATTTAAGCTTCCACCAATGGTAATCAATTTAGGTTTGAGAGCGTGCGCTTGCTTTCTTAGTGCATCCAAGTCGACAGTGTAGTGCTCGGCGTCTGCTTTCATTTCGACAATATTGAGCCCATACAATCCTGCTGCACCTGCATTGTGGTGAGTGACATGACCACCGATAGAAGCGGGTGGAACGAGAATGGTGTCGCCCGGTTGTGCGGTCGCCATAAAGGCGTAAAGGTTTGCCATTGCGCCAGAGGCGACGCGGATTTCAGCAAATTTGGCATTGAAAACATCACACGCCAATTGCGCTGCAATTATCTCGATTTTCTCGATGGCTTCCAGTCCCATTTCATACTTGTCGCCGGGATAGCCGAGAGAAGGGCGCGTACCAATACCTGTTGCCAACAGCGCTTCCGCTTTTGGGTTCATGATATTGGTGGCAGGGTTGAGGTTGATGCACTCCCTTTCGTGAATGTTCCGGTTCTCATCGGAAAGCGCATAAATTGCCGCAATGACACCTGATTCGTTCAGCGCGCTGATATTACCTATGGTGTCTTGCGCGTAATCATTGATGCTTTCTGCTACCCAAGGCTTCTTATGAAATGTCATTTTTGCCGTCCTTGCTCTGTTTCGTGATGTATCTATCTCAACGCGGAAGACCATTTCGCTCAAATGGATTATTTTTCGTATAAGGCAAAAATAATTTTGGGCTTAACTCATGCGCTCTGTTCGCTTTCCTCACCTACCTCCTTTAGATGCGCTGGTGGCTTTTGAAGCTGCGGCTGAACATGAAAGCTTTGCGCGAGCGGGCGAAGAGCTGTTCCTGACTGCATCTGCAGTAGCGTATCAGGTCAAAAAGCTCGAAAGTCATTTAGCCGTCTCTTTGTTCGCAAGGCACGGAAAAGGTGTTTCACTGACTCCCAAAGGCAAAGAATTTTTAGTGCTGGTTAAGCAAGCGCTCAATGGTTTTGAGGAAAATGTCGAACGGATTCGCCATGGAAACTTATGACCAGTTCGCTTGTCGACGCAGCATGCGATTGCTCAGTTCTGGTTGCAAAAACGTTTGGGAAATTATCAGCATGAATTCCCTGAACATGAATTGGAAATCACCGCTGTGTCGACCGTTTCCGGTCAACCGGAAGAAACTGATCTTGCGCTGGGTTATTTCCTTCATGACCCTGGCCGTCGCTGGCAAAAACTGTGGAGCGAGAGACTGTTGCCAGTCAGTGCGCCTAATTATGTAGGGAAGGATGAGCCCGTTTTTTACCAAGACATGCACTGGCATGATGATTGGCGATTCTGGCAAGACAAGTTCAGTGGCATACAAGCGCGAACGCGCCGCTCCAGTTTGTATGCTTTATTGTTGCAATCAGTCTTGGACAGGCAAGGAGCAATGGTAGGGCGGATTTCCCTCCTGCAGGATTACTTGGAGCGTGGTGAACTGGTGCCTTGGCCTGACGATTCAGTGAATCAGGTTGAAAGTGGCGGATATTATCTTTATCGAAGCGCCGCCTGTGATGATCATCCTGTGGCGAATCATTTCTATGATTGGTTGACGGCGCAGTGCGCTTCTAGATAGGGTGAAATGTCACCAAAAAGGATTTGAAGGTACGCTTCATGGAACTGATCACCTTTCTGTTATTTATCCCCGCCTGTTTTGCCTTAAACATGACGCCGGGGCCAAACAACCTGCTCGCGATGAATAATGCCCGTTGTTATGGCTTTCAACCTGCGCTGGTTGCCAGCTTTGGCCGAATAGCGGCCTTTGCGGTGATGATTGCTTTAACCGCCTCTGGTTTGGCGGTCATCCTCTACGCATCAGAAAAGGTCTTTCTGGCGATTAAGCTAGTTGGCGCCATGTATCTGTTCTGGATTGCTTTCCAACTTTGGCGGTCAACCTCGAGCCCGGTTAATGACATTGAAACGGATAAAAAGGTGAAAGCATTGCTTCAACAAGAGTTTGCGCTCGCCGCGGGTAATCCAAAGGCCATCCTTATTTTTACTGCATTTCTGCCACAGTTCGTTGACCCGTCCGCCCCCATCAATCAGCAGTTCTTTATTCTAGGTCTGACATTCTTGGTGCTGGAAGTGGTTGCTATTTCTATGTATGCGCTCTTCGGTATTTATCTTCGCCAATGGTTTAGTAAGCCTAAAATGGCGCGCTGGTTTAACCGCGGGTGTGCGGTTGTACTTGGCGTGTCAGGTGGAAACTTGCTGACGATGGATCGAAGGTGATTTGGGTTTTGAGGAAGTGTTTATGAAGAAAGGGCGCTTAACTGCGCCCTTTGTCGTGATTAGTTATAGTGAGAGGTGAGTTTTCGCGCTTCGACTTCCATGGGCGCGTTGTAGTAGCCATAAACAAACATCTGCATCAGGTACTCGCGGGTTTGGGCGGTGAGTCCTGCTCTCTCTGATTGCATCACGTGCACTAATTCGTGAGGCAGCAGATCACGTTGGGATTTGTAGCGGTTTTGAATCCAAATGCCGTAGCCAAAGGTGTACCCTGCCATATTAGGATTGGTGTAACCCACGCGTCTGGCGATTTCTAATAACTCCGGGTCGGTTGGTGCAGGCAGTTTATCTACATAGTAAACACGGACCTTTTCGGGATGTTTAACACCCATTTTTTCCGCGATAAGCACCTGTTGCGGTGTTAATGGAATGCCTTTCTCCAGTGCTTCTGCCTCGGCTTCGTGGGTGAACTTGGCTGCAGCGGGCATCAGTTGCTCAACGCCGTCAATCAACTCCTGAGGCGGGTTGGCATAAATTTCATCCCTGTTGACGCAACCAGTGGCTACCAAGGTACCCAATACCATCGCGATGAGTTTTCCCTTCATTATCCTCTCCTTTCTCCATATACCGTCTGGCGAAAGGATACCCCTTGATGATTCAGACAAGGCAGACTGGCGCCCATTCTTCGAGTTGCGCCGCAATGGTTTAGGAAAGGACCCAACAAAACAGCCACCCGAAAGGTGGCTGTTTGTTGTTAGAACGGGTACTGGAGGTTACTGCTGCTTAGACAAATCTCGATAAGCGGCTGGCACATTCAGCGCAGGGTGAACCCAATCACGCAAAGCGTAACCAGTAAACTCTGCAGCTGCACTTTCTTCACGGTTTCACCAAGCGACAGGCCATCGTCGATAGCTTGTTGAACCTGAGTTTTTATTGCTTCCAGATAGTCTATGTGCCACTGAATATCTTCAGGTGACATTGGCGAACCATGTCCCGGAACCACTGTTGCATCCTCTGGAAGGAAAGCTTTAACTTTCTTCAGAGAATCCAGCGTTTCCAGCAGGTGTCCATCCAAGAGCCAAGGCAGTGAAGGCTTCACTGTGATAATAGGATTACCTGTCCACATCGTTTTTGATTCCGGTTCCCATACAAACAGATCGCCACCAGTTTGGGCAAAACCAAAGTCGATGATGTCGACGTTCTTTCCGCCTAAATCCAGTTTAATTGTGCCACCTTTACCGACAAGGATATCTGCGTCGGTAGGAACGATTTCCTCAATACCCCGGCCTTTGCCAAAGTTCTGCATCATAAACTGTGTGTCTTGCTCGAAGTGGGTGTCGATATAGTCTTGCGTCACTTCGTGTTGGATGATTTTGGTGTCCTTTGGCAAGTACATGTTGCCGTAGGAGTGGTCGCCATGGAAGCTGGTGTTCACCGCGTAGATGATCGGTTTTTTCGCTTCCTTCCTCACCATGCCCTGAACCTGCTTGTTTAACCGCTCATTCAGCATGGTGTCGATGATCAACACACCCTTGTCACCCACTACGAAACCGCCGCTGGTGGCAACAGGTAGGCCTTTCTTTTCCAACTCTTTGGCATCGGTTGGGTAGTAGGCGTAAACCCCATCATCGAGTTTTTCAGCGACGAGCTGAACCTTGTTGGCATCCCATACGGGCTCATTAGCTTGCGTTGAGAGACTCAAGAGTGAAGTCGCAGCAAGCACTGCCGCTGTTGTTTTGGTTATTTTCATCTTGCTTTCCTTTACTTGTCGTCCATTTGTGTTCACTCTAGGAATTCTTGAATAAAGAAAAAACAGCAATTGAAGTAACTCAGTGTTCTCCCAAAGAGAACGATTGGAGAGTCGATGGACAAGTTCACCAATATGGAAACCTTTGTGAGGGTGGTAGAGATCGGCAGTATCAGCGGTGCAGCAGACCGCATGAACATTGCCAAATCCGCAGTCAGCCGACGTTTAAAAGAGCTGGAAGAACACCTGAATGCTCAACTGTTCCACCGCACAACACGCACCATGCATGCCACGGAAACAGGCACGGAATATTACAAGCATTGCCTGCGCATTCTCGAAGACTTGCGTGAAGCGGAGGAAATGACTTCTCAGGCACATTGCGTGCTGAAAGGGCCGTTAAAGGTTGCTGTTCCCTCAACATTCGGCGTGCTACATATCGGCCCAGCCATTAACGACTTTCTTCAAGAACATCCACAAATTGAGTTTGAACTGGACTTCAATGACCGACAGGTTGATTTGATTCAGGAAGGCTACGATCTCGCTATTCGCATTGCTGACCTGCCTGACTCTACGTTGCTCGCCAGAAAAATTGCTACAGTTCGACATGTGCTTTGTGCCAGCCCAGAATACCTACAAACACATGGCTCTCCTGAATCCCTTTCCGATCTCAGTCATCATCAAGCGCTGGTCTACAGCCTGAGCAAAGATGCCAGTCATTGGAGGCTAAACACACCGGAAGGTAAGCTGCAAAAAGTGAAGATTAAGCCCGCTTTGAAGGGTAGCAGCGGGGAATTTCTGCTTTCTGCGGCAGAAAAAGGGATGGGTATTGCCCATCTGCCAACATTTGTTGTCCATCAGGCCATCAGGGAAGGGCGTCTAGAAGTGGTGCTGCCCGGCTATGCCTTTGGTGAACTCAACGCCTATGCGATTTACCCGCAAACACGGCATTTATCACGCCGAGTCAGAACCTTGATTGATTTTCTTGTTGCCCGATTTGAAGGCACACCTTATTGGGATAAGTAAGATCTGCAACTCGCTGTAATGCGTAATGAATTAGCCGATGGTAAACCGATGAAGAACGGAAATGTGGATGGAAGAAAGGCAGATACTGGCACAGTTTGAAGCGGGCTTCAGACAGCATTTTGCTCTGAGCGATGACGAATGGCAGTCTTTTATCGATCAGGGAAAACTCAAGTTTTACAGCAAGGGGGATGTCCTGTTCAGCGCCGGAGATGTTGTCGACAAAGTAGGGTTTGTTTGTGCGGGTACCTTGTGCAATTTCTATCTCACGCCAGACGGCAACCGACGTAACAAGTCTTTTCTCCAGCAGGGCGAGGTGTCTGCGTGTTTGTCGTCTTTCGCAAGAGGGCTGCCAGCGCGCTTTGGCTGTGAAGTATTAACCGATTCAGTGTGCTTCGAATTGCCTGCTAAGGCGTTAAGAAGTTTAAGTGAGTCAACACCGGGATGGAAAGATGCCTTCCTGCAGATGGTGACCGCATTAGCCTTAAAAAAAGAGGCGAGGGAAGCTGATTTACTGATGCTGTCGCCTACCGAGCTCTATATTCAGTTTGTCGAATCCTGCCCTGAATTATCGCAATCGCTGCCCAACTATCATATCGCGTCCTACCTTGGTATCACTGAAGTCTCACTATCCCGCATCCGAGCAAAACTCGGCGTCCAAAACGCTTATCAGCGCCAGTAAAAAAGAAGAAATTTGGTGGTTTTAACTCTTGTTAAAGTGTTAGCCGCCTCTGCCGAATAAGCTGACTCCCGAACTATCTAAAAAGGGAGTCAGGATGAAACTACTCAATAAAACCATTGTGCTTACTGGTGGGACGTCCGGCATTGGCCGCCAGTTAGTTGAACAACTCGTCGGTGATAACCAACTGATAGTGCTTGGGCGGGATGCAGAGAAACTCAGCACATTAAAGAAAAAATGGCCTTCCATCATCACTTTTCAGGTTGATTTGGCTGATGTGAATCAGGTTCATCTCATCGCCCAATCTATTGCCTCCGCGAAACCCGAAATAGATTTGCTCATCAATAACGCCGCGGCCCAGTTTATGCCGAAATTCACTGATGAGGCGTTCACATTCGACACAGTGAAAACGGAAGTCGATACCAACTTCACCTCTGTTTGCGCGCTAATTCATGGCTTATTGCCTGCGCTTCTTGCATCGGAATCGTCTCGCGTCATCAACATTAATTCTGCACTTGGATTAGTGCCAAAGGCATCTTCTGCGGTCTATTGCGCAACGAAAGGCGCACTCAACATTTTCTCCCAGAGTTTGCGCTATCAACTGGAAGGCTCCGTTGTTGGCGTACAACAGGCTTTTTTACCTCTGGTAGATACCGCAATGACTAAAGGCAGGGGCAAGAACAAAATCTCATCGGATGTGGCAGCTACTGAAATTATCGCTGGTATCGAAAAAGGCGAGGACGACTTCGACATTGGTGCGACCCGATTTTTACGGGTGCTGAATGCCTTGGCTCCTTTCGCAGCACGCAAACTACTGAAGGCGTCATAAATGGTCACAAAACACAGTTGGCTGGGATTTATTTGGGGAGTGATTTCAATGACTGCAACGGCGACAGAAAACCGCGTAGACATCGTTGTGAAGGGGATAGATACAAAAAGGCCAGGAAATGTTCTGGTGATGCTATTTGCTGAAGACGGTTTTCCAAAGAAGCACGATAAAGCGCTAAGGATCGTTAGTTACACCGCTGACAAAGCAGAGCGGAACGTCACCTTCGAAAATGTGCCAACGCAGTTTGCTGTCAAGGTTCTACACGACGAAGACGAGGACGGGAAAGTCACCAAGAACTGGACAGGTGTCTGGCCCAAAGAAGGTTTGGGTTTCTCCAACGGTGCGCGAATCACATTCAAAGCGCCAAGTTTTTCCAGTGCACAGCTTGAAGCCGCAAGCATCACCTCTCCCCACGAAATCACCATCCGCTATCCGTAAGGAGGATTTATGTCATCACTTTTTAAACTCATGGGAATCATGGCCCTGTTTTTTGCATCGACCTTTATTGCGGTGAATGCGATGGGCTGGTTAACGGTAGAGCAGATTCAGTTGTGGTTTGAGCAAGCACAGTCACTGAGTGCATTGACTGTTGCAATTATTGTCGTCTCATTGTTGTTTTTGGATTTGTTCATCGCGGTACCCACGCTTTCCATCATGATTCTCGGTGGCTATTTTGCAGGGGCATATGTTGGCGCCTTGGCAGCCTTAATAGGTACTTTGCTGGCGGGAATCGCCGGGTATATCTTGAGTGCGAAGTTTGGCGATAAGCTGGTGAATGTCGTCGTGAAAGATGAGAAACAGCGTGCTGAGTTACGCGGTCACTTCCGTCAGCATGGTGTGTTAATGATTTTGCTTTCCCGCGCCATGCCGATCTTGCCAGAAGTCACAGCATGTATGTCAGGTATCAGCCGCATGAATTTCACAACTTTCCTACTGGCTTGGTGCGCAGTTAACCTGCCCTATACCTTTATCGCTGCGTATGCGGGTTCCATCAGCAGTCTCGAAAACCCAAAACCGGCTATTCTTACCGCGATTGCACTCTCAGTCTTCTTTTGGATTGGATGGGGACTACTCCGACGCTTTTCGTTGAAACGACCTGTTCGTGTGGACTAGCCGAGAAAGAGGATTAAAAACAGTGTTTCGATAGTTAGATTTCACAACAATTCGACATTCGAAGCACTATATTTCACAAGAGGAAGCCTTTCTAATTCAAACCAATTTTATACACACGACAGGCAAGTCTTTTGAAATTGAAATTCGCACTGGATAACCGGAAAAACATCTTAGTTGCCGGCGCAGTATTACTTAGCTTCATCGGCATAGGCAGTTTGCTGCCGGAAGAATTAACGCTTCAACGTTGGATTGCAGCCTTTTTTGCTGCTAATGCCTTGGTGGGAATGGCATTGGCTTTTCTGCTTTCGACGCGCATGGAAATTCTGGAATCTATCTTTGGTGGTTTGGACAGGGTTTACAAAGCGCACCGATGGGCGGGTATTTGGTCGGTTTTTTCTATCTTCATGCATTGGTGGTTAGTGCCACAATCTGAAGTCGCTCGTGAAGAAACAAGTCTGATTGAGATTGGCTCCGACACCGGAGAATGGGCAACTTGGCTGCTGCTGGTCTTGGTAGTGATCAGCTTTATGCGCATGCTGCCTTACCACTTATGGAAGTGGAGCCATCGCTTGATGGGGTTGGTTTTCTTCATCTCCGTCTTCCACTATCTTTTTGCCGTCAGGCCTTTCCAGTTGTTCTCGCCAGCGGGAATCGCTATGAATCTGACAGCAGTTATTGGTGTTTGGGCTTGGTATTACTATGCCTTTGGCAAAGACACCAGTAAGCACTACATCGGCAAAGTTGAAAACGTGAAAAAGCAAAATGGTATCGTCAGTTTTGATGCCAAGCCTTTGCAGGGCAAGCCGAAGTGGGAAGCCGGGCAATTCGCCTTTGTCTCTGTGCTTCATAACGACAACATCAAAAGCGAACCGCATCCTTACACCATTGCAAGTAGCGAGCAAGGCGGTAAACCAAGCTTCTCGATTGCAGCATTGGGTGATTACACCAAAACGCTTTATGAGCATTTGGAAAACGGCCAGATGATTCGACTGGATATGCCTTACGGGCGCTTCCGCTTGGATATGAAAGCGAAAGAGCAAATCTGGATTGGTTCAGGCATTGGCATCACCCCGTTTATCGCCTGGTTGCAATCGCTTAACAGCCAAAGCAAACAGCACCCTTCAGTCACGCTTTATTATCTCGTGAAAAACGAAGAAGTTGCCATATTTGCAAAGGAGCTTGGTGAATTAGTCGCAGGCTTGCCGACGGTCAATCTAAACATTGTCTATTCAGAGCAAGGGCGTCTAACGCCAGAAAAAATTGCCGAAGATATTAATGGCGACATCGGTGATGTTTCGCTCTATTTCTGCGGCAACCCTGAAGTCAGAAAGACAATGCAGGAAGGGCTAGAACAACTCGGCATGCCGAAGAACAACACCCATTATGAGCTGTTTGATTTTCGGGGTGCTTTGTAACTCACTGTACAAAGCGAAATAGAAAGCCGCTGTTAGAAGCGGCTTTCTTTGTTTGCTCTGATTAACGTCCCTAATAAGCAATGAGTCTCGGGATGGCTTAGCGCTATATCAACCCCAACACTTTCAACACCAAGGACCCCACACAAACCGTCACGCTGGAAAACAGGGTAGTGAGACCGATGATATTGGCGCTTAACGTGGTATTGGCTCCGGCGGCTTGTGTCATTGCATAGCTTGCTGCTGCCACTGGAGCGGCGTTCATGAAGAACAGAATCCCCAGTTCCAGCCCTCTGAATCCATACAGGTAACCAATCAAGGTAAAGGCGAAAGGCGCAACCATGAGCTTGTTAGATGCTGCAAACCAGGTGGGCTTTTTCTCCTCTCTCATCATCCGGAAATCCAAGCTGCCGCCCGTACACAAGAGCGCGAGTGGAAGTGCGATTCGGGAAAGGTAGTTGCCCGTGTCGACAATCACGGGTGGGAGAGTGATATTCAGTAGTGAAACAACAACGCCAAGTGCAATCGCAATGATCAGCGGATTCTTGGCGAGATTGATAAATATAGTTTTCGTGGACTGCAGCTTGGAACCCGCCGAGCGCGGCGACAAGCAGATCACCGCTTGAATGTTGTATATCACGGTAATCACTGCCACATAAATTGCCGCGAGGGCCAGTCCTTGACTGCCATAGGCATTTTCAACGTAAGCGATGCCTATGATGGCGGTGTTGGCACGAAAGCTCCCTTGTATCAGTACGCCGTGATCTGGATTTCCTTTTAAAGCCAGTTTGGTGGACGCGATACAAAACAGGAAAAAAATCACCGTCATGACCACGGAAAAAGCCAGAAATTCTGTGGCTTGCGAGAAGTTATGGTCAGCCGTGGCAATACTTAAAAACAGCATTGCTGGCAGGGCGACATTGAACACCAGACGTGAGGCAACATCGTTAAAGTTAGCGTTCGTCCACTTTAGTCTTTTGAAGATATAGCCAAGGGAAATAATGAAAAAGATCGGCGCGACGAGAGAAAGGGAAAACGCTAATTGCTCCATGATGTTAGCCATTTTTCTTCTTCATCTCGACTGCGAAGGGGTTACTTAAAATCTACGCTATTTATGCGTGAATACTCAATAGCCATGCTATCAAGACTGTGTCTCTCATTTGCCTGTCCCACAAATCTATCACTTCTTAACGCTTCTTTAACTTCCTTATTGATTACCTTATACCTTGGTCTTAATTGTCGACAATCCTCTTGATCTAATCCCTTTTTAATGTCTAAAGTATGTCCATAAGATTAAATTGTAGACAATGTTGGGGTTGTATCGATGCCTCAATTTCCTCCACAAATGCTTATGAAAGTGTTGGAGGAAACCACGACAAAAACCGTCAACACAGCCATTGGACAAGGAACACAATGAGCGAAAACAACGCATTAAGCGAGACGCTGGAAAGCGTGAGTCCCACATCGAAAGAAAACACCAAGTCGGAAAATCTGACAGCCTTGCTGGTCGAGGCCATCGTCTCCGGTGAAATCGCGTCGGGAAGCAAAATCTCTGAACCAGAACTCGCCCGCCGTTATGAATGCAGCCGTGGGCCGCTGCGCGAAGCCATTATGCGCTTGGAAGGGCTGGGGCTGATTGAGCGTATTCCCCATGTTGGGGCGCGTGTCATTACCTTAACGCCAGAGAAGCTCGTTGAGTTGTATGCAGTGCGTGAAGCGTTGGAAGGCATGGCGGCGCGACTGGCAGCCAGAAACATCAAGCAGGATGAGCTTCAGGGCATAGAAGATTTGCTCACTAAGCACTCCAGACATATCGACGAAGTCGAGGGCGCATCTTACTTCCATCAATATGGCGACTTTGATTTTCACTACCGGGTGATCATGGCGAGCCGCAATCAAAAGCTGATCAACTTACTCTGCGGCGAGCTTTATCACCTGCTTCGCATGTACCGCTACCAATCGCCCAAGACTCAATCCAGACCCAATCATGCGTTAGAAGAGCACAAGTTTATTTTGCACGCGATCCGCAACCGAGACGAAGAGCTTGCAGAGCTGGCAATGCGTCGCCATATCGCGGGCAGCCGAAAGGCAATCGAACAACAAATCTTAAAAGATTAGAAGGACCTGACTATGACACTCTCCCCTGGAGCCAAATTCCGACAAGCCGTTGAGCAGAACAACCCACTGCAAATTGTCGGCACCATCAATCCTTACTGCGCCATGATGGCACAACGTCTCGGCCATCAAGCCATTTATCTCTCTGGTGGTGGTATCGCCAACGCAAGTTACGGTCTGCCTGATCTAGGCATCACCACGCTGAATGATGTGATGGTCGATGTCGAACGCATCACGAATGCCTGCGATTTACCCTTGCTGGTAGATATCGATACCGGATTCGGCGGCGCATTCAATATCGCCCGCACCATCAAAGCGATGGAGAAAGCAGGCGCAGCAGCGGTGCACATGGAAGATCAGGTGGCACAAAAACGCTGTGGTCATCGCCCGAACAAGGCGATTGTTAGCCAGCAGGAAATGGTCGATCGCGTAAAAGCCGCCGTCGATGCCCGTACTGATGATCAGTTCGTCATCATGGCACGCACTGATGCGCTGGCTGTGGAAGGCATGGACAGCGCCATCGAACGCGCGATTGCTTGTATCGAAGCGGGTGCTGACATGATTTTCCCGGAAGCGATGAACAAGCTGGAACAATACCAGCAATTCTCAAGCGCGCTTCGCAGTGCGATTGGCAAACCTGTGCCCATCCTCGCCAACATCACTGAGTTCGGTCAAACCCCATTGTATGCCTGTGAAGAATTGGCCGGAGTGGACGTCGACATGGTGCTTTACCCGCTGAGTGCGTTCAGGGCAATGAACAAAGCGGCGGAAAACGTCTATCGCCACCTGCTCGAAGAGGGCAACCAAGAGGCCTTGGTCGATTCAATGCAAACCCGCGCCGAGCTCTACGACTACCTCAACTATCACGACTACGAAAACAAACTGGACGATCTGTTCGCACAAGACAAATCGTGATGATTAAAAAGAACACCCGTTAACAAGCGCTTGCTGAGACTCACGCTTGAATACAAAAACTAAATCCAATACGTGAAACCGTTCGTCAATAACGCCCCGACAGAGGGCAACCGCGAACTGAAAAGGAGTTCAACATGCCAAACAAAGAGCTAAGTGGAGCAGGGCTACGTGGTCAAAGTGCAGGTACAACAGCGCTATGTACTGTTGGAAAATCAGGCACAGGGCTGACTTACCGTGGCTATGACATTACCGATCTGGCGAACAACGCGCAGTTTGAAGAAGTCGCGCATTTGTTATTGCGTGGTCATCTGCCCAATCAAAAAGAACTCGACGATTACAAAACGCGTCTGGTGAGTCTGCGCGGTTTGCCGACAGAGCTGAAGCAGGCTTTGGAACTCATTCCCGCTTCAGCGCACCCCATGGATGTGATGCGCACTGGCTGTTCGGTTCTGGGGAATCTAGAGCAAGAGCAGGATTTCTCTGAACAGTTGAACGCCACCGAGCGCATGCTGGCACTGTTCCCGGCCATCATTTGTTACTGGTATCGCTTCAGCCACGACGGTGTGCGTATTGATACCGAAGACACCAGTGAAGATTGCACCGGCGGTTACTTCCTGAAAATGCTGACAGGCAAAGCACCGAGTAACCTGCACAAGCAAGTGATGCACTGTTCACTGATCCTTTACGCTGAGCACGAGTTTAATGCCTCTACTTTCGCGGCGCGTGTGTGTGCGTCAACGCTGTCTGACCTGCACTCCTGTATTACTGCGGCCATCGGCACCTTGCGAGGTCCTCTGCATGGTGGGGCAAACGAGGCGGCTATGGAGATGATTGAAAACTGGCAAACGCCCGATGAAGCTGAGCAGAACATTCTGCGCATGTTGGAAAACAAAGACAAAATCATGGGCTTCGGTCATGCGATTTACCGTGAAAGTGACCCGCGCAATGCGCTCATCAAACGCTGGTCAGAAGAACTTTCTGAAGCGGTCGGCGATACCCACCTTTATGCCGTATCAGAACGTGTTGAAGCCGTCATGAAGCGCGAGAAAGGCTTGTTCTGTAATGCGGATTTTTCCACGCCTCTGCCTATCACTTTATGGATATTCCCACCAAATTGTTCACACCGATTTTTGTGATGAGCCGTTTAACTGGCTGGGCGGCACACGTATTTGAGCAGCGCGAAAACAACCGCATCATTCGTCCAAGCGCCGATTATACCGGGCCAGAATCCCGTGATTGGTTGCCGATTGAGCAGCGTTAATGGGCGTAAATAGGGAACAGACGATGACGCAAAACAATACCCAATACCGAAGGCCGCTCGCGCAAACCGGAATCGACTATTTCGATGTTCGCGCAGCCGTTAATGACATCAAGCCGGACGCTTACGACACCCTGCCGTATACCTCGCGTGTATTGGCAGAACAACTGGTGCGCCGCTGTAATCCGGCGGATTTACAAGCCTGCCTGACCCAAATTGTGGAAGGCAAAAAGGAATTGGATTTTCCTTGGTATCCCGCACGCGTGGTGTGTCACGACATTCTTGGGCAAACCGCATTAGTGGATTTGGCAGGTCTTCGTGATGCCATTGCAGATCAGGGCGGGGACCCTTCACGGGTCAATCCCGTGGTGGAAACCCAACTGATTGTTGACCATTCACTGGCCGTCGAACATGCGGGTTTTGAACCCGATGCCTTTGAAAAGAACCGCGCCATTGAAGAGCGCCGCAATGAAGATCGCTTTCACTTTATCGAGTGGTGTAAAACCGCCTTTAAAAACGTCAGCGTAATCCCTGCGGGCAACGGCATCATGCACCAAATCAATTTGGAAAAGATGTCACCGGTTATCCAAAGCCAACAGGGCGTCGCCTTCCCCGATACTTGTGTCGGCACAGACAGCCATACCCCGCACGTTGATGCCTTGGGCGTCATCGCGATTGGCGTCGGTGGCCTTGAAGCGGAAACAGTCATGCTTGGTCGACCTTCCATGATGCGACTGCCGGACATCGTCGGCGTGAAGTTGGTAGGCAAACGTCAGGAAGGCATTACTGCCACCGACATCGTGTTGGCACTCACCGAGTTTCTTCGTAACGAGCGCGTGGTGTCGAGCTATCTGGAATTCTTTGGCGAAGGCGCACGTGCACTGACTATAGGAGACAGGGCGACCATCTCCAACATGACGCCAGAATACGGCGCAACCGCCGCGATGTTCTATATAGATGAACAGACCATCAACTACCTCAAGCTGACAGGCCGCGAGCCTGAGCAAGTCGCCTTGGTCGAGACCTATGCCAAAACCGTTGGCTTGTGGGCAGATGATTTGGAAAGCGCACGCTATGAGCGGATTCTAGAGTTCGACCTTTCCAGTGTGACACGTAACATGGCAGGCCCTTCAAACCCACATCGTCGTTTGCCAACCAGTGAACTCGCTGAGCGCGGCATTGCGTCAGCACAGCCGCCAGCAGACTCAGAAGGCAGCATGCCGGATGGCGCAGTCATCATCGCTGCTATCACGTCCTGCACCAATACCAGTAACCCGCGCAATGTGGTCGCCGCTGGTTTGGTGGCGAAAAAAGCGAATGAACTTGGCTTGGTTCGACAACCTTGGGTGAAAACCTCCTTCGCCCCAGGTTCGAAAGTGGCGAAGCTGTATCTGGAAGAAGCAGGGCTGTTGTCTGAATTGGAACAGTTGGGCTTTGGCATAGTGGCGTATGCCTGTACCACCTGTAACGGCATGAGCGGTGCGTTAGACCCAGCTATCGAAAAGGAAATCATAGAACGCGACTTGTATGCGACAGCGGTACTTTCCGGTAACCGTAACTTTGATGGCCGAATCCATCCGCATGCCAAACAAGCGTTTTTGGCTTCGCCGCCGTTGGTTGTTGCTTACGCCATTGCCGGCACCATGCGCTTTGATATCGAACGTGATGCGTTAGGCACTGATACCAATGGCAAGCCGATTTACCTCAACGATTTGTGGCCGACCGATGCAGAAATTGACGAGGTGGTGGGCAAGTCCGTCAAGCCAGAACAATTCCAGCGTATTTACGTCGAAATGTTCCAGCAAGATGAGAGCGCAAGCCTGAGCGATCCGCTTTACGACTGGCGTCCTATGAGTACCTACATTCGCAGACCGCCATATTGGGAAGGCGCATTGGCAGGTGAGCGCACGTTGAAAGGCATGCGTCCACTGGCGGTGTTGGGCGACAACATCACCACTGACCACCTATCGCCTTCCAATGCCATTCTGCCATCCAGCGCAGCGGGCGAATATCTGGCGAAAATGGGCTTGGAACCTGTCGATTTCAACTCTTATGCGACGCACCGAGGCGATCACCTGACTGCTCAACGTGCAACCTTTGCTAACCCGAAATTGCTCAATGAAATGGTGAAGGAAAACGGCGAAGTGGTGCAAGGATCGTTGGCGCGCGTTGAGCCAGAAAGTAGCGTCACTCGCATGTGGGAAGCGATTGAAACCTACATGGAGCGTAAACAACCGCTCATCATTATTGCGGGCGCAGATTACGGGCAGGGCTCTTCACGTGACTGGGCGGCGAAAGGCGTTCGTTTGGCGGGTGTTGAAGCGATAGCAGCAGAAGGCTTCGAGCGCATTCACCGCACCAATTTGGTCGGCATGGGTGTGCTGCCTTTGCAGTTTAAAACGGGTGTTAACCGTAACACCTTGGGGATTGATGGTACTGAGCTTTATGACGTAGTAGGGGAGATCAAACCCGGCGCGGATTTGGCTTTGGTTATCACCCGAGCCAATGGTGAAAAGCTTGATGTCGTTGTGACCTGCCGTCTTGATACCGAAGATGAAGTGAAGGTCTATCAAGCGGGTGGGGTGCTTCAACGCTTCGCGCAAGATTTCCTGGCGCAATAGGTGGTGAGCATGAGTAAAAATTTGAAAATTCCTGCCACCTACATGCGAGGTGGCACCAGCAAAGGCGTCTTCTTCAGGATGACAGATTTGCCTGTTGAAGCGCAATCGCCGGGCGCGGTGCGAGATGCCATTCTGATGCGGGTGATTGGCAGCCCGGATCCTTACAGCAAACAGATTGATGGCATGGGCGGCGCAACGTCCAGCACCAGCAAAACAGTGATTGTGTCCAAAAGCAGCCGCGACGATCACGATGTCGATTACCTGTTTGGTCAGGTCGCGATTGATAAACCCTTCGTCGATTGGAGCGGCAACTGCGGCAACCTTTCAGCAGCGGTCGGGCCATTCGCGGTGCATGCAGGTTTGATTGCCAAAGAGCGCATGGTCGACAACGGTGTTATTTCGGTGCGTATCTGGCAAGCCAATATCGGTAAAACCTTGGTGGTTGACGTGCCAATGCGCGACGGGGAAGTAGACGAGTCGGGCGATTTCGAACTCGATGGCGTGACCTTTCCTGCCGCAGAAGTGCCGGTGGAGTTTCTTCATCCTGCGGGCGCACCGCGTTCGCTGTTCCCGACGGGCAACCTTATCGACACGTTGGAAGTGCCGGAAATCGGCTCGTTCCGAGCCTCATTTATCAATGCGGGTATTCCGACCATCTTCCTTGATGCGTCTGAGATTGGCTATGAAGGTACAGAGCTGCAAGAGGCGATTAATAATGACGCGGAAGCTCTGGGGCGATTTGAAAAAATCCGCGCTTATGGCGCTATCCAAATGGGTTTAAACCAAACCGTGGAAGATGCCCAAACCCGCCAGCACACACCGAAGATTGCGTTCGTTTCCCCGCCTAAAAGCTACCTGAGTTCCAGCGGGAAAATGGTGGAGGCCGCCGATATCGATGTGCTCGTTCGCGCCTTGTCGATGGGGAAATTGCACCACGCCATGATGGGAACCGCCGCGGTGGCCGTCGCGGCTGCTGCCTGTGTGCCGGGCACTATCGTCAATTTGGCGGCAGGTGGTGGAGAAAGGGAAAACGTGGTGTTTGGTCACCCCTCCGGCACCTTAAAGGTGGGCGCGAAGGCACATCTTAAGCCCGAAGGCTGGTGGGTTGAAAAGGCGATCATGAGCCGCAGCGCCCGCATTTTGATGGAGGGACGTGTTCATGTGCCTTCCAGCGTTCTAGAAGCGAACAAGCGCGGCGAAAGCTAACGCGTTCAGAAAGACATTTTGGAGGAATCAATATGTCTGGCTATCAACAGGAGTACTTGAAAGCGCAAACCGAACCAGAAGCCTTCTGGCGTGAGCAAGCAGAACAACTGGACTGGTTTGAAAAGCCGGAAACCATTCTGGCCAACGACGAAAATGGCATTGAGCGTTGGTTCTCGGATGGTGTGATGAACACCGCCTGGCTGGCCTTGGATTACCATTGTGAAAACGGGCGTGGCGATAAAACCGCGCTGATCTACGACTCTCCAGTCACTGCGAAAAGACAAGCCTATAGCTACTTTGAACTGCGTGACCAAGTGGCAAAAATCGCGGGTATGCTCGCCGGAATGGGCGTTGAGAAAGGCGACCGCGTAGTGATTTACATGCCGATGGTGCCGGAAGCCGCCATGGCGATGCTGGCTTGTGCAAGACTGGGCGCGATTCACTCTGTGGTGTTTGGTGGATTTGCACCTAACGAACTGGCGGTTCGCATTGAAGATGCAGAGCCAAAAGTGCTGATGACGGCCTCTTGCGGTATCGAAGTCAGCAAAGTGATTCCCTATAAACCTCTGGTCGACAAAGCCATCATGGACAGCCGCTGGAAGCCTGAAAAAGTGGTGGTGTTACAACGTCCAGAGAGTGCTGCAACGTTAGACCAAGAACGCGATGTGGATTGGCAAACCGCCTATGAAGCGGCGCAGCCCCATGACTGCGTTCCTGTGCTTGCCACCGATCCGCTTTATATCCTTTATACCTCAGGTACCACGGGCAAACCCAAAGGGGTGGTACGTGACAACGGCGGCCATGCAGTCGCCATGAAATACTCTATGAAAGCTGTGTACGACATGCCGCAAGAAGGCGTGTTCTGGGCAGCGTCTGATGTCGGCTGGGTAGTGGGGCATTCCTACATTGTCTACGCGCCGCTTATTCATGGGTGTACCACCATACTGTTCGAAGGTAAGCCTGTTCGAACGCCGGACCCAGGTGCCTTTTGGCGTGTATGCCAAGACTATGCGGTGAATGTGCTTTTCTCTGCACCGACGGCTTTTCGCGCCATCAAGAAAGAAGATCCGGAAGGGAACTACGTCAATGAGTACGATTTAAGTTCGCTGAAATCCATCTTTATGGCAGGTGAAAGGCTCGACCCTCCGACCTACGATTGGGTGGTCGAAAAAACCGGAAAACCGGTAATTGACCATTGGTGGCAAACCGAGACAGGCTGGGCGATTGCTTGTGACCCAATGGGTATTGAGGTGATGCCAGTTAAAGCGGGTTCATCGACCAAGCCAACACCGGGCTATCAAGTCGAAATACTGGATGCGCTTGGCAATAGCCTTCAAGCCAACCAGCAAGGGTATGTGGCACTGAAACGCCCATTACCACCAAGTTGCTTACCGACGGTATGGCGCAATCATGACCGTTTCGAAACGGGCTATCTGAGTCAATTCCCCGGTTACTATGTCTCTGGCGATGGTGGCTATTTAGATGAAGAGGGCTATCTCTTCATCATGGGTCGCATTGATGATGTGATAAACGTCGCCGGGCACCGCCTCTCAACCGGAGAAATGGAAGAGATTGTCGGTGCACATCCTGCTGTAGCTGAATGCGCGGTTATCGGTATTCACGACGAGCTAAAAGGGCAGCTTCCCGTCGGCTTTGTGGTGCTGAAAGACGGCGTCGACATAGCTTCAGACCAATTGGCTGGAGAACTTGTCGCCAAAGTAAGGGAAGAAATCGGTGCAGTGGCTTGTTTCAAACTGGCCTTGGTTGTCGACAGATTGCCGAAAACACGTTCCGGTAAAATTCTGCGCAGAACCATGCGCCAAATCGCCGATGGTGAGCAGTATGTGGTGCCTTCGACGATTGATGACCCATCCAGCCTGAGTGAGATTGAAAGGGTGTTGCAGCGTTAGGAACGGTTGGTCATTTGGAATAGGGAAGGGAGCCGATTGGCTCCCTTTTGTTTTTGGTCATCATCACTCAAGCGTTTCAAAGTGAAACTTGTATTCACTGACACCGTCTATGCGAACGCCTTTTTCCCTTAACTCAAGGTACTGTTTCATTTTAATGGTTCTGAAGTCCATGGCCTTCAGCGCAAGGATGATCCGCAGTTCATCCATTGAATGCGATTTTGCCTCAGAGCTGCATGTACCGCAGACAACATGGGTCTTCGGCTTAAAGCCAACCTGATTAAGCCAGTGCAAGTCTTTGGGTTCTTTACGCGTGCCGCAGAAGTAGCATTGATTCTCTTGTTTCAATGCCGCCTGTTCCCTTAATTCTTTCGGACTAGGGGAATTGGCTGATGGGGAATTTTTAGCCTTCTTATTACCACCGAACTGAGAAAACTGAACGACATTAGACATTGTGATTGGCCTTATTAATTGGGATGTATCCAAACAACCTGAATACGAGCATCTTCAGGTCGTTTGGGTATATACAAGTAGTATTTTGCCAGAAAATGATCATAATCGTGCGACAAAACACGGGAAGAAAAATGACCATGACTGATTTTCAATATTACTTTCACCAACTGCCTTGTTTTAACTGCAAAAACACCACAGTAAGCACTGATCTTGGTTGGTTAACCTTAGCGATGAAAGACGATGTTGTCGCTCAAATCGCAGCGATTATAGCGCAAGGCAAGGTTGAACCTGATCTTTCAGTAAACGTGACTTGCACAAAAGAAGAAGCGCGTGATTACTTGCTGCTGAACTTCTTTGGCTACTCGGAAGAAGAACTCGCGAATCAAGTTAAAGCGGAAGATGAGCAAGAAGTTGAAGATGAAATCGCAGAGCTTCTTGCTGACGGCAGTGATAAAGCCGTGTTTGAACATGAAGTCGCGCTGCAAAGCTGTACGGATTGCGACATCGACTAAGCGCGAAACCTGACCGTAAGCCAAATGTGATTGCTGGGCTTATGATGTCCTAAACAAAAAGGCGCTATCAAACGAGGGTTTGATAGCGCCTTTTTGTTTTTGCGGTGATTGAATCGTTGGCCGAGGCTCAATCACATTCGTCGAGGGAGACTGGACCTTGCAGCTCTTTTAGGATCATCTTTTGAATATCGATGCCCATGCTCATGACGATCAGGCTCCAGTTCAGGAACGGCAATGAGCCGTCATCAATGCCGCGCGCAAAGTTATTGGCATTCCAATTAAACACCTCTGACAGCTTTTCAGTGGTCAGCGCTTCGTAATTGTCGTTATCAATCAAATTACTGAACTGCTCACTGGTGGGGCACACAAACTTGTCATTAGGCCTGAAAGCCGTCGGTTTAAAATAAGAAAGCACTCTTCTTACGTTAACTTCAATCACTTCACCGGCGCTTTGGATATTCGGCTTACCAGCGAGCGCGCACAAGAAGCACCAGCATGGGTAAGGGATGGTTGAAACGTTGTCAGGTTCGTTCTTATAACGCGCCGTCCATGCATTAATGTTCTTTTGCTGGATGCCTGTTACGCTAACCAATTGATTGGAATCGTAGCCGCTGTCTTTTAATAGGTTGATCACTTCGGCCACTTCTGACACCAAAGGCTTGGCCCATCTACTGTATGGAGTAAGTGTTGCTTCTCTGACCATAATTAAATCTTTTATAAACAAACATTTAGTTTGTTTCTATTAAACATTACCCGAGATCATACGTGTTCAGACTGATAAGTCTACTTTTATCGGGAATGGTGACAGAGATGGTTCTCTTTCTAACTTGTTTAATGACCTTTCAGAAGAGACGAAGTTATCGACAAAAGTGAGAAGAAGCCGACTACCAAAAATCATGATGGCTTCGAGCACAGAGCGCTTTAACCTTCTATCTATCTTTGCTTTTTCCACAAAACTGACACGCATCCCGCTTTACATCCACGCTATAGTCTGATGAGTCTTTTTTGACAATCAAAAGTGAGCTATGCGTGGCTCAGCAGGGCAGGATGCCCAATAGATAATCAGCCAAACAAACAGGGAAAAAGTGATATGGCGGTAGAGCAGGGTGTAGTTGAAAGCCTGAATGCGATGTGGGCGACGCCTTATGGTGTGGCAGCGAAATATATCTTTATCTCAGGCATCGTGTTGCAGATTGTTTTATTGATCACGCGATACAAAATGCCTGTGGTAGATGCATTACTGGCGGTGGTTGGGTTCAAGCGCGCACAGAACCGTGATAAGTGGTTCAACATTTTGCACTTCTCTGTGATTGTCATTCCCCTCGCGTTACTTTCATTGGCAATGTGATTTTTGACTGAGCGATGAAATCCCCAGATGCAGGCATTGTTGGTTGAATTGAGAGCTTGAGAAATTCGCTGTCGAAAAATACCGATTGATTTTGTTTATGTTTGAGCTGTTTAGGAATGGCACTTGGCCGCAAATGTGATGCATGAATTACCACAGAGGCATCGATTGGCTTACCATTTTACCGTGCTGAACTTGCGGAGGGTCTGGCTGAGTCTTTGTTGAAAAAGACAAACAAATATCCAGATCGAACAGTATTTTTTCTGCTTCATATATAGATAAATTCTCTACACATTAACAAAACGGAACTTGTTATGACTTCACTTATTGTTTCTATCGTTATTATTTTGGTTGTCGCAGTGCTCATAGTTAGCATTTACAACAAGCTCGTGACACTGCGTAATCGTTTTAAAAACAGTTTTGCTCAAATTGAGGTTCAGCTAAAACGCCGCTACGACCTTATTCCGAATCTTGTGAGCACCGCGAAAGGCTACATGGAACATGAAAAAGAGACCTTCGAACGTGTGATTCAGGCGCGTAATCAAGCAATCTCTGGCTTGAAAGCGGCAAGTGACGCGCCAGACAGTGATGCTGCAATTAGCCAACTGGCTCAAGCCGAGGGCATGTTACAAAACGCGTTAGGTAAGTTGAATGTGGTTGTCGAAGCTTACCCAGAGCTAAAAGCCAACGAAACCATGAGTCAGCTGCAGGAAGAGCTCACCAGTACAGAAAACAAGGTCGCCTTTGCTCGCCAAGCATTTAACGACGCTGTCACCACTTACAACACCTACAAGCAAACTTTCCCTCCAGTGTTGTTTGCGAATATGTTTGGTTTCCAGGATGGCAAATTGCTGGAATTTGCGGACAGTGAAGCAATCCAAGAAGCGCCAAAGGTAGAGTTCTAATGAATTTCTATGATCATCAAGATACCGCGCGGCGACGTACCGGGCTTTTGGTGTTTCTGTTTTCCTTAGCAGTATTAATCATCACTGGCCTAGTCAGCGTGTTATCCATTGGCATCTATTATTCGGTGACTGGGGAGCCCTTTGACGAACGAACCGCGATTATCTATGCCTTATTTTGCTTTGCAGGCGTCATATTGGTCGTAGCAGTCAGCTCCATGATTCGGCTTTATGAGCTGTCTTCACACGGGGGGCATGGTGTCGCAGAGAGTATTGGTGGGAAGCTCATTTCTTCGAATACGACAAATGCCAAACATAGGCAGCTACTGAACGTTGTCGAAGAGATGGCAATCGCTTCGGGTATTCCTGTTCCTCCTGTCTATCTTTTAGCGGACGAGCGCGGTATTAATGCCTTTGCCGCCGGAATGAGTATTGATGATGCCGTTATTGGGGTGACACAAGGTGCGCTAGATAACTTCACCCGTGATGAACTTCAAGGTGTTATCGCGCATGAGTTTAGCCACGTTTTGAATGGAGATATGCGCTTAAATACACGCTTGATTGGCGTATTGTTTGGTATCACATGTATTGCGCATTTGGGTCACTTGGTTTTAGACAATACGCACCATGCAAGATCCTCATCGAGAAGCTCTTCAGATTCGGGTAAAGCTTTTGCAGTGATCATGCTAATTGCGATTGTTTGCTTGATACTGGGTTGGGTTGGCACCTTGTTTGGGTCCATGATCAAAGCCGCGATTTCACGTCAACGCGAGTTCTTAGCAGATGCCAGCGCTGTTCAGTTTACCCGCAATGACCACGGAATCGCCGGTGCGCTTAAGAAGATAGGCGGGCACTCGTCTGGATCTGGTTTGAATGCCAAAGCAAGTAACCAAATGAGTCATATGATGTTTGGGCAGAGTCAACTGTCCGGTTTCACTGGATTCTTTGCCACGCACCCTCCACTCGAAGAGCGTATTCGTCGTATCGAACCAAACTGGGACGGAAGTTTTGCTCACAGCCAGCAAAAAGTATCTGCGTTTGGGAATGAACAAGTCAGTGGGTTCGCTTCAAGTACCGGCTCTGCTCCACAAGAAACTGCTGCAACTTCAACTGAGATGAGCGAAATCGGTAAACAGCTCATTAGCCAACTACCTGACGAACTGGTTGATATAGCTCGTGAGCCATACAGTTCGCGTTTTATTGCTTTGATGCTGATATTTGATGGTAGTGACATACAGCGCAAGATGATCAAAGGGCACGTCCCAATGGTCTCTCAAGCCGCACTGCTACCTTGGTTGGACTACCATCTACCACTTCATTTGAGGCTTCCTCTTTTAGAGTTAGCGATTCCTGCGCTGAAAGCCTTGAGTGATGGGCAAAAGAACAGGCTCTGCGAAGTGCTTCGAGAGCTTTCCAAAACGGATGATCATTATTCCTTGTCGGAATGGTGTGTCATTAACTTGGTGGAAAAGCATCTCATTGGTCCTTTTGGCACAACTCGCCAGAACAAAAGCCTGAAACAACTAAAGGACAGCGTGCATTGGTTACTTCGGGAGTTAGCTTGGGTGACTCATTCAGAGCAAGATGGTGCAGAACGCGCTTTCAATACAGCGCTTACGTCTTTAGGTTTCGCTGAAACCACACTCCAAGATGCTAATAATAACTGGCGATTGAATCGAGCGATGTTAGAGACGTTGCTTCAACTTAGACCGCCACATAGACGTAAGTTTGTAAAAGCTTGCCGGTTAGCCATCGAGTCTGACGGTAAAATCACAGTGGCAGAAGGTGAACTCTATCGAGTGATTGCCTGTTTCTTAGAGGTTCCGGAGCCTCCACTTACTGTCACTATTTAAACCGAAGTCATTTGGCTCACCACTTAAATCTAAGGCTTGATTGATGAGACAGGCCTGCGATTTTAAGACTCCAGATATAGGGGAGGTGGGCTTTGATACCGAAGGGAGTCAACTGACTCCCTTTGTGTTAGGACTGGGTCATTATTGCCCCAAAGCGTGACAGAAACCTGAACGTAATACCGATTCAATCAAATAGAGAAAGGTGATTAGGCTGCTGATTTTTACTTGTAAAAATTGGTAATAAATCACTAGGGGTTGTTCTGTATTCCACAGCATTAACCAGACTATATCAGGTCTTTCTACTTACTGCGGCGTTAGATCTAATGCGATAGTGATAGATTTGGTGACTAAATAGATTGTCAGAGCGAACTGGTTACGAAAATCTTGATACAGGTTTTTGTTTTGCTGAGAAGCCTGTATCAAGAGGTTCTCATGGTGTTTGAATAGCAATAAGTTCTCCTTTGGTTAGGGACGCTTATTACTTGTTGGAGATTATAAAACTGATTGTTTTTTAAGAAATTGTGCAATTTCATCCTGTACTACATCAGGAATATCCAATTGAGGTCCATGCCCCGCATTCAGAACTTTAAATTCTGAATTTGGTAGTTTAGCGTGATAACCTTTACCGTGATATAGAGGTACTATTTTATCTTCACTGCCCCATATGATTAATGCAGGTACTTTAACTGTTGCTAATTTTTCATCCAATCGAAAATCTAAACTGTTTTCAATTTGAACAACCACTTGATTGTAGAATGGACTTTTAGCTTGAAAATCAGTCGCTAAAAAATTCCACGCCGCATCAGGTAACTGAGGAGGATTGATCAGAATGCTTCCCCACATTTCTTTCATGAATGGACCATCAACTTCTT
Source organism: Grimontia sedimenti (assembly GCF_011045095.1). Classification (GTDB taxonomy): domain Bacteria; phylum Pseudomonadota; class Gammaproteobacteria; order Enterobacterales; family Vibrionaceae; genus Enterovibrio; species Enterovibrio sedimenti. The sequence goes on along the minus strand of NZ_JAALDL010000002.1, from coordinate 314,887 downwards.
CTGGAAAAGGGTAATAAGTTGATGGCTTATCTAACCAAACACCTGTTCCGTTTAGAACGATAAGCCCTTTAACCATACTTTGGTAACGGTATGCAAAAGCAGCTGCAGTATGTCCACCCATTGAATTACCACCAATATACAAGGACTTAATACCTAACTTTTCAACCAAATCTCGAATAAAAGCAGCTTGCCCCTCGATGCTGTGATCTCTTTCATTAACTTGAGCATTGTCGCCATGAGCTTGTAGGTCAGGCAAAACGACATGATATTTTTTAGTTAATTCAGAAACAGCTGGAACAAAGGAGTTTTTGTTATCAACTAAGCCGTGTAGCAGTACCAAAGTAGGTTCATTGCTTTCTCCTCCCTCGTAGAAATGGGCAGTATAACCTTTAATATCTACGGTTTTTTTAGTTAGCCCTGAAGCTTGAGCCGCAGCTAATTGTGATGCTGCAAGTTCTTGTCCAATAGCTTTAGATGCTAAGTCAGATTTAGGTGAAAGCTGTGCGCAGCCAACGACAGCCATCAATCCGAATATAGTCGTCAATGAAAGCAGTGATTTTTTTGTAATTCCCATAATGTTCCTTTTGCGGATGCTGGTGAACTAACCTTATAATTTAGACCAAACTGATAATAGATCACTTTCAAAATGAAAGCAAAAATATGAAGGCTCACTTTAGATCTCATTGCCCTATAAGCAGCACACTAGACTTGTTTGGTGATAAGTGGACACTTATTATCGTGAGAGATTTACTCAATGAAGATGCCTTAACCTTTAAGGACTTCATGAGTAATAAAGAAAAAATCTCTTCCGCTCGTCTGAGTGAAAGGTTAAAAAAACTAGAAGAAATAGAGGCTGTTTCAAAAGAAAACCACCCAACAAACAAAAAGGTTTTCTTCTATAAACTTACACAAAAAGGCAGAGATTTAGCACCTGTAATCCTGGACCTTTTGGAGTGGGGAAGTAAACATTTACATGATCACGTATCAGAAGAGGATAAGCTTCTTGCAAAAGAACTTTCCACCAATCGTGAGGCTGTAGTTGCAAAATATCAATTTAGAAAATAATGCGGTTAAAGTAGGTATACCAACCAAAAGGACATGAGAAAAAACATGACGGCCGCTAAATTTAGTAGACCAGTACAGGTTTTCATATGGAAGATACTGTCCAAATGCTTTCGGATTCGGCATCACATAAAGTGGTGCCATTCATCATTTGGGGACATGAAAAGTTACTAGAAAGGTAGATTTCGCCCGATGCGCCAAACTCTTTTTTGTCCAAAACTCAGTTAGCATCGTTTTCCCAAACGAATCTATAGCTGGCTTTTTAACTGACTCCATTCATATGAGAACTGTCTCTTGAGGCACTTATCCAAAATCATATGTTAGATTTTCGATAAAAACCCTGCTCGCTCTCTTTGAGCTTTGAGGGCTTTAACACTTTCAAGTAATTGCTCTCGGTCAAACGCCAACCAAACTTCTGGGGCGGGTGTGGAAAGGTTCGTGTGGCAGATAGGTGCAACCACAGAGAAAAGGGTGTGTTCTACTTTTTCCAATGGGAATGCTCGAGCAACTGACGCGATGAATTCATAGTCAATTTCGTTGTCGATGAAAAGGCCGGAAAGGGCTTCTATCAAATCATCTTCTGTTAGCTGGTTTGCCATTTAACGTCTGCCGAAGTTTCTGATTGATTGATGTTTAAACAACGAAGCTGAGAATTGCAAGGGCACAAGCCAACAAAACAAAAAGGAGCCACTCGGCTCCCTTCGTATTTCCTTTCAACTTGCTTTAAGCAGCTTCCACCTTCACCCTAAAGAGCATCGCATAGAACAGCGGTATCACTACCAATGTCAGGATAGTTGCGAACAGCAGACCAAACATAATGGTCACTGCCATGCTCTTGAAGAAGGGATCAATCAAGAGTGGGGCAACACCCAGAATGGTGGTGAATGCGCCAAGCAATACCGGACGGGCGCGGCTGAGGGCGGCGTCGATAATCGCAAAGTAAGGCGCTTTACCATCGCGGATTTCCACGTCTGCCTGATCAACTAGTACAATCGCATTTTTCACCATCATACCAATCAGGCTCAGGAAGCCGAGGATTGCCATAAACTCGAACGGTGTCTGGAACACGATCAATCCAACCGTCACACCCACCACTGCCAGTGGGGCAGTCAGCCAAATCACCAGTGGTTGGCGCAGGGCGTTGAACATAAAGACAACGGCCAGAATCATGGCTGCGAAACCGTAAGGCGCAGAAATCACCAGACCTTCGTTGGCATCTTTCGAGGCTTTGTATTCTCCGTACCACTTAAGCTCGTAACCCACAGGCAATTCAATGGCTTCAATCTTGCCGCGCACATCGTTGAACGCGTCCGCAGTCAGCACGCCCGGTGCAGGGTCAGCCTGAACCAGAATGGTTGGCACACGATCGATACGGCGAAGAATCGCGTCCTGATACACCACGTCGACTGAATCGACCAACTGGCTTACCAGAATAAAGGAGCCTGTTGCTGGGCTGAATACTTCGGTGTTCTCAATTGCTCGCTGGTGATTGCGTTCGCTTTCAGGCGCGCGCACCACAATCGGGATCAAGTCATCGCCATCGCGGTAAACACCCACGTTACGCCCCGTCAGGTTTGGGCAATCGCCTGATTAATTTCCTGCGTGGTTAGGCCGAAACGCTGCGCTTCTTCGGAAGAATAAACAGGGCGAAGCACTGGCACTTGCTGACGCCAATCGTCTTGCACCGCAATCAGGTTATCGTCGGCCAACATGATGGCTTTCGCTTGTTCTGCCAGTTGACGCAGCACCGCGCTGTCAGGGCCTTTGAAGCCAGCTTCGATTTTCTTACCGCCACCGCGGCCAAGCATGAACTTCCATACCTTGATAGAAGCGTCAGGGTATTTCGCATCCAGTTCGCTTTGCAGTTCGCCGAGAAGCGGGGCGATTTTGGTGTAATCATCGATATCAATCAGCAATTGGCCATAGCTTGGGTTACGGGCTTCCGGCGCGTACGTCAGCATAAAACGAAGGCCCCCACCGCCAATGAAGCTGGTGATATTGGTAATGCCTTCTTTGGCTTTCACGTCTTTCTCAATGTCGGCGACCACAGCTTCAGTGCGCTTGATGTCTGAGCCTTGCGGCAAGTAAACATCAACCACGAACTGAGGACGTTGAGATTCCGGCATAAAGCCCGGTGGAACAAATTGCACGCCCCAAATCGCGGCGGCCATTGTACCGAACAGCAAGGCACAACTGATGATGCGGCGCTTCAATACCCAGGTCAGCAAAGCTTTGTAACCTGTCACCATACGACCCGGCTTCTTATCGGCTTTTACCGGCTTCACTTTGAGGAAGTCATGGCACAGCATTGGTGTGACGGTAACTGCAAACACCCAGCTCAGGAACATGGAATACAGGATCACCCAGAACAGGGAGCCTGCGTATTCGCCCATGTCTGATGGCGACAAACCAATCGCACTGAATGCACAGATACCGACAACAGTGCCGCCAAGCAGAGGCCATTTGGTGGCGTTCACCACGTCTGAAACCACAACCTTGCGGTCTGCATCCGGTTCTTGCTGCAATCGCACCAGAATACCGTCTGTTACCACGATGGCGTTATCCACCAACATGCCAAGCGCGATGATCAACGCACCCAGCGAAATACGCTGCATGGCGATATCTTCAATCAGCATGATGCAGAGCGTGCCTGCGACAGTCAGTAGCAAGACAAAGCCGATAATCACACCAGAGCGGACGCCCATAAACAGCAGCAGTACCACAAATACGATGGCAACCGCGGCAATCAGGTTGTCGATAAAGTTCGCGACAGAATCACGCACCGAATCAGACTGCATGGAGATAACATTAAGCTCCATGCCGAGCGGACGCTGGCTTTCCAACTCTGCCAGACGCGCTTTTACTGCGTCACCCATATCCACGACGTTACCGCCGGTGACATTCGAGATACCAAAGCCGATCGCACGCTCGCCGTTGTATCGCATCAGCATGGTGGAAGGTTCTTTGTAACCTCGCATGATGTTGGCAATATCACCCAGACGCAGCACGGTGTTGTTATCACCGACCGCAACTTGCAGGTTTTTCAGGTCGGCAACGGAATCAATGCTGGAGCTTGGGATCACCGGAATACGCATGGCTTGGGTTTCGATGGTGCCTGCAATCGTCACCAGGTTTTGCTTTTGCAGCACTTGGAAGACTTTCTCTGCAGACACACCAAATTCTGCAAGACGTTCGCTGGAGATCTCGACAAAGATGGTTTCCTGTTGCTCCGCCAAGGTTGCGGTTTTTGCCACGCCCGGTACCAGCACGATTTCACGGCGAAGGGTATCGACGTAATCCTGCAGTTGCTTATCGCTGAACCCTTCTCCGGTCACGGCAAAGAACAGGGCGTACACATCCGCAAAATCGTCGTTAACAATCGAGGGGCCAGCGCCTGGAGGTAGCTGCCTTTGGGCGTCTGATACCTTGCGGCGCAGTTTGTCCCAAACCTGTTGGAGGTCGGCACTACTTTTGGCAAACTCGAGTTTGATTTCAACCGTCACCTCAGACATGCCTTGCATGGAGACGGATTTCACCTCTTTGAGTTCCTGGAGCGACTGCACCGCGCCTTCGATCACATCGGTCACTTCGTCAGAGACTTCCTGCGCTGTTGCGCCGGAATACGGAGTGACAATCACCGCCTGACGGATGACAAATTCCGGATCTTCAAAACGACCGAGTTTGAGGTAGCTGATATAGCCGCCAATCAGGGTGAGGGCGATCAGCACCCAAACACTGGTGCGTTTGGCAATGGTATAACGTGCGATATCCATTGTTATGCTCCAGTACGTTCGTCAGTGTAAGGGCGGACTTCCATGCCTTCTCTCACGCTGGATACGCCCGCGATGATGACGCGTTCGCCAAGAGCCAAGTTCTGTTTCACGACAATGCGGTCTTTGACCAGCGCGCCCACGTCCACATAACGTTTTTCAGCTTTGTTATCGTCGCCAACCACCCAGACGAACTGCTTGCCTTGGTTATCTGGAACTACGGCGTTCAGTGGCAGGGTGATAAGGGTGTTTTCGTCAGCAATAGCATTTATTTCGGGTACGACTTTCACGGCCATACCCGGCAAAACGCGGAAGCCATTCACCTGCTCAAGCCCGAGAACGACGGCATAGGTTTGGGACACTGAATCTGCCTGGGTAGCAAAAGTGCGAAGTGTCAGCGGGAAGGCTTGCCCCGGAATCGAAGAAATCTCTGCGATGGCTTTAGTGCGGTTACCGCCAGACAACATGACTTGATGAGGAATGTTAATCACCACTTCCAAATCGTTGAGGTCATGCACGGTCAGCACTGGTTCATTGGCTTGAACCTGAATGTGGTTATCCACCATTTTGCGGCCAACAATGCCATCAAACGGTGCGTGAAGTTCGGTGTATTCCAGCTGGCGTTTTGCTTCAGAAACGCGGTTCTTTGCCAGATCAAAGCGTGTGGTAATCGCATCTAAATCGGCTTTGGAGATCGCCTGGCTTTTCTTATAAATCGCCTGTGCACGCTCGTATTCCAGCGTGGTGTTTCTCAATTCAAGCTCTGCTGATTCCAAAGCTGTCTTGGCATCGCGTGAATCCAGCGTTGCGAGCAATTGGCCTTTTATTACTTGATCACCTTCATTGACGAAGATGTTGGTCAGCCGGCCACCCATGCGGAAAGCCATGTCTGCGCGTTCAGCAGCGCGCACCACACCGTTAAAGCTGAGATCAGCGGCTTGTTGTGTATCGACGATTTCCGTCAGGGCTGGCTGGATGACTGGCGCAGTGACTTGTTCAACCGCTTTCTCGCCACAACCTGACAGAAGAAAAGAAGAGATGATCAAAGTAGCAATAGCGCCGCGCTTGAATGACGGTTTGCCGAACGTGTTGACGACCATGTAGTTCCACTCCACAAAGAGACCGGCCTGCAAAGCCGGTCTGATCAGACAATTCTGGGGTTGGTGTTAAAACCAAAAGTAAACTCTGAAGTTTATCTTAAGCGTGTTTTGTATTGAGGTAAACTCAAAAGTGTACTTTTTGATTTCAACTTGGTAGATTTGTCGCGTTGAGAAAAGGAGAGAGCCCATGACACGTTCAGAGCAAAAGCGCCTGGCGATCATTACTGCAGCCAAAGATGAGTTTATCCAGCATGGATTCGCGGCTGCGAATATGGACCGCGTCTGCACAACCGCAGAAGTATCAAAGCGCACGCTTTATCGTCATTTTGAAAGCAAGGAAGTGCTGTTTGAATCTGTGCTGACCATCATTCAGTCTTCGATTGATGAAAGCCTAAGATACGAATTTGACGCCGAAAAAAGCCTGAGTGAGCAACTCACTACGATTACGCGAAATGAGGTTGAAAACCTTTATGGCACGTATGGGATTCCTTTCACCCGAACCATCTTGATGGAGTTCTTGCGTCAGCCAGATATGGCCAGCCAAATCATTTCAAAAATCTACAACAATAAATCGCTGAACCATTGGTTTGATGAAGCGCAGAAGGCTGGGGAAATCAAAGCCATCAAATTGGAACTGCTGACTCAGACATACTCAAGCCTGTTCAACGGCATGTTTGTATGGCCCCAAGTATTCGACATGCAGCCAATTCCTGAAGGGAAAGATCTGGATGAGAAGATTGAGCATGTGGTGAGCGTGGTGGTAGGGAGTTGTGGAGCCTAAAGCTCCACTTTGTACATTCTACTTTTTACACTTGATAAAGATGAAATTGGGGTGCTTTCTTAAGCGTTCATAGGTCTTTGGTGATGCTTGTTTAATCGCTTCTGAAACCTGACCCTCTGAAATCTGAGTGATTGACAGCCCCGCACTGGTGATTGCATTGGAAATCTCCACCAGCGGTCTGCGGTAAAACGTCACCTGAACCGGTGTACCGACCGTGTTCCATTCTTCTTGCACTAGCTCGGTATCAAAGTAGCTGCCCGTTGTTGAACACTCGAAGTCAGCAAACGGGTGATGGGTCGAAAACACCATGTATCCGCCAGGCTTTAGCACGCGATAGACGTCGCTGAATAGAGCGGTGAGGTCTTTCAGGTAATGAATGACCAACGGACACACGATAACATCATATTGCCCATCAGCTTCTTTGGGTAAGCCTTCTGATAGGTCCTGAACATACGCCGAAACACGCTGACCAAACTTGTTCTTCACGATGTCGACCATTTCAGCAGAGAAGTCGAGGCAGGTGACTGACGCAGCGCCTTCACTCAGGAAGTAATCCGCATACACACCGGAACCACAACCTAAATCCAACACATTCTTTCCTTCGATGTCGCCAAGCATGGCTTGTAGGTTCGGGCGTTCAAACAGAGCGTTGTAGATATTGTCTTTAACTGCTTCGTCATATTGCTGGGCAAATTTTGAATACATGTCGGATTTCATGAAATTTCTCTGAATACACACGGAAGGGGAAACCCCGGCATTTTGGAGGGATACCAGAGGAAAGACAAACTGTCTTTAAGGGCTTAAACCGAATAAGACCCGCCTTTCCAAATACTTGCAGTTAAAGACATGTAATGTATAAGGATTATTGCGAATAGGTAACCTAAAGGTGAATAAAAATGGGAATCGTTATCATTGTCTAATGCCATGAAAATTAAGACTTTTTCTGGTTGTTGTTGAATTCAATTTCACTTAGGATGTGGCACATCTTTTGGGATTACCAGCGTTATAAAAGGATCATCACGATGAAAGGTCATCAAGACGTTGTCGTTGAGCTGAATAAGATTCTCACCTCCGAGCTCACCGCAATTAACCAGTACTTCCTCCATGCAAGAATGCTGGGCAATTGGGGTTTTGAAGCGCTCAATAAAGCCGAATACAAGAAATCTATTCAGGACATGAAGCACGCCGATAAATTGATCGAGCGTATTCTGTTTTTGGAAGGCTTACCAAACTTACAGCACCTTGAACGTCTTCGCATTGGCGAGGAAGTCCAGGAAATGATCGAATGCGATAAAGTTATGCTGGAAGAACAGTTGGTTCAATTGAAAGAAGCGATCGCCATCTGTGAAGAGAAGCAAGACTATGTAACGCGTGAGTTGTTGAATGACATCCTTGAAGATGAAGAAGAACATCTGGACTGGATCGAGTCTCAACTTGAACTGATTGGCCTGACGGGTCTACAAAATTATCTGCAAGCGAAAATGGAGAAATAATCATGAAAGGTAATCAAGAAATTATTGATGGTCTGAACCGCTTGCTGACAAATGAACTGTCTGCGATGGATCAATATTTCGTTCACGCCCGCATGTACGAAGACTGGGGTATGGATGAGCTTTACGAGCGCATCAATCACGAGTCTGAAGACGAGCGTGAGCATGCATCCATTCTGATCAACCGTATTCTTTTCCTGGAAGGCACGCCGGATGTTCAGTCTCGTGAAAAGCTGCTGATCGGTGCTGACGTCGAAGAGATGATGCAGAACGATCTGAAATACGAGTACATGGTGGCTGCAGAGCTGCGCACCGTGATCGCGCTGTGTGAAGAAAAACAGGACTATCAGACCCGTGAAATCCTGTTGAAGCTTCTTGATGATACCGAGTCAGACCACATGTACTGGCTGGAGAAGCAACTTCGCTTGATCAATATGGTTGGTCTGCAAAACTACATTCAGTCGAAAATGGGCAAATAAGCCGACACCGACTGAAACCAATGGCCGCTATCAATAGCGGCCTTTTTTTGTTGTCCAAGGTTAAAGAGTATTCGAAAAGAAAGGCTTGGGCAGCTTTTCATCTTAGGTTTGTCAGTACAAAATCATTAATAGTCATAAGTCAAATAGCTGGAGAGGAAGCCATTTTGAAAAAAGTTGCTATCGTCACTTTGGATGGCTTTAACGAAATGGATTCGATGATCGCTTTTACGATGCTGAACCGACTTAACAATCTTGGTTTGGTTGCGGAAATTGTTTCAACGCATTCAGATGTCAATTCAATGAATGGTTTGTGCATTCAAGCTAATCCAACGTTAGAAAGGCTAGAAGAATATGACGGTGTGATATTTGGGAGCGGAAAGCTTTCTAATCAATACGCTGAAAATTCAAACTTTATTTCATCTTTTCAACTTGATCCAGAGCGCCAATATATAGGTGCACAATGCTCAGGTGTTTTACTGCTTATTGCTAAGGGAATAATTGGAAGCGATGTTTCCATTTCGACAGATTTAAAGACAGAATCTCTGGCGAGTGCTACCGGGCTTTCTTTCTCCTCTTCATCATTTTCCTCTAAAGGCAACATCGCCACCGCCGGAGGGTGTCTGGCCGCAGAGTATCTTGCGTCTTGGATGGCTTTGAATTTATTGGACATTAACGCCACTCGGAAGATGTTGGGCTTATCTATTCCCAAGGATGAAATGGAGATAAGAATTGATCACACGCTAAACAAAATTCGCAATATTTAGGTGATCACTCTTACATCATGCTTTTTAACCAAATGTGTATAGTGTTTGCGAAGATTTGTATAGAAAGCAAGCGTCGTCTTCATTCCCAAAATAAAAAGGTTTTTAGCGCATAACATTTTGTTAAATAAGGCTGCTTTCGTTGTTTGAAAAAAATACAGAAAAAACAAAATAATATCCCCCTTGTTACCTATCGCTCTCTTGTCAGGTCGGAGTTCTCAAATTGAGACGCAAATTTCACATTTGAGTCATTAGCTAATTGTTTCTAGTTTTTCCCAAGTGGTAGTTGTTTTTCACGAGGGGTTATTATGTCCGAATCTAATTTTTTTGAGACAGACGGAAACGATATTTTAAACGGGACGAATTCTGCGGACACAATCAACGGCGCCCTGGGTGATGACATTATCACTGGCGGCAAAGGCGATGATGTTATTTTTGGTAACGGCACCGACGGAACGACAGGCTCTTCTACCTTCACTTCAACGATAGACGGCGGTGCAGATAGTACTATCTACAACATTCAAGCCGAGACCGCACTCAAGGTCACTTTGTCTGATATCGCTTCTGCAGCAGGATTTAGAAACAGCATCGGTTATTACATTGTCGATGACAATGGCATGGTCATTCAGTCTTCAGTATTGATTGATAACGCCAAAGATGCCGATACAGCTACTCTCGAGATTACCGCACCAGAGAATGCTGCCAAACTTGGCATGTTCCTCATTCCGAATGGCGACAGCCGCGGATTTGACGTTGGTGACGTCACACTCGCTTTATCTAATGATAGCCCTACGGTGACACAAGATAACGTCACTGTCGGGGTGTATCTCACAGAAGCTCCTCTCAATAATAACGACCAAGACCACGAACGTTTTGACGGCGAAACCTCCAGTTGGGAAGACCTCTGGAACTTAGGTGACAGAGACTACGACGATGTCACGTTTAAAATTGAAGTTACCCAGACACAAGTTGTTGAGACAACCGACAACGACACCATTCGCGCTGGAAAGGGTGACGATGAGGTTTATGGTAATGAAGGTGACGACGTTATATATGGCGGTAAGGGCGAGGACTTCTTAAGCGGCGGTAGCGGTAATGACGCTATCAATGGCGGCCGTGGTGCGGATGAAATTCAGGGCGGTACGGGAAATGACGAGCTCTCAGGTGGTCGTGGTAACGACGCAATTTGGGGCGGTGACGGCGATGATGTCCTGAAAGGAAATCAAGGCGCAGACTTGCTGCAAGGCGGTAAGGGCGATGACCAGCTTTTCGGCGGCAAAGGCGCAGATGAACTTTATGGTGCCAGCGGCGATGATGTTCTAAATGGAAATCGCGGCGCAGACCGTCTGTTCGGTGGTGATGGTGACGACGTCGTTAATGGCGGTCGCGGCAATGACTACGTGAAAGGCGACGCTGGGGACGACACGCTCTCGGGTGGCAGAGGTAGTGATGAGTTAAAAGGCGGCATGGGTAATGACGTGCTGCGCGGTAATCAGGGCGCTGATGTTCTCTACGGCGATGACGGTGATGGTGCGACACGTGGGCCAAACCTTGTTCTCAATGGTGGGTTCGAATCTTATGGTGACGACGGCAGAAGAATGTGGAGCCTCGTCAACGATGAAGATGTACCTGGCTGGGAAAGCGAAGGCAACATTAAGATGGAATTCCAGCAGGGTGGCTTTGGGGGCGGCCCTGCCAATGATGTGACAAACACTGTGATGGAGCTCGACTCCACCGCAAACGCGACTGTTTTCCAACAATTCGATGTTTCATCTATTTCGGCGCAACAAGACGCGGCGATGGAAATCAGTTTCGACCATGCCAACCGATATCGTGGCAGTAACACCACAACCAGTGCTTTTTCGGTCAGTGTGACGGATCAAGATGGTGAGGTGCTGTATTACCAATACTTCGATAACGACCAATCAAATCAAGCCTACGAATCTTTTAGCAGTCTACTTTTGCTCCCTGAAGGGACAGAAAGCATCAAGGTTGCTTTCTCCGGTGAGGGGCAGTCTGATAGCTACGGCGCGCTGATCGACAACATTTCTCTGGCCCAAGTTTATGAAACGGTAGAGATTGACGGAGAAACCGTCACCTTTACAGGTAATGCCGACACCCTCTATGGCGGTAACGGAAAAGACGAATTGTACGGCGAGTCTGGTGATGACACGCTCCACGGCGGTAAAGGTGCCGATATTTTGGATGGTGGCACCGGAGACGATGTTCTCAAAGGCGGTAGAGGCGCTGACATCCTTGAAGGAGGCGTTGGTGATGACACCTTGTTCGGCGGTCGAGGACAAGACACGCTTAACGGTGGAGACGGAAACGACGTCTTGAAAGGTGGCAGAGGCGCTGACGTTTTAGACGGCGGTGATGGCGAGGATTCACTGTTTGGTGGCCGAGGACAGGACACACTCAATGGTGGCGACGGAAGTGATGCTCTCCATGGCGGTAGAGGTGCTGACACTCTCAATGGCGGGGCAGGAGAAGATACGCTCAAAGGCGGCAGAGGTGCCGATGTACTCAACGGTGGTTTGGGCGATGACACACTAAACGGCGGTAGAGGTAGCGACGTCTTAAATGGTGGCGATGGAGCAGATTTACTGCACGGCGGCAGAGGCAATGATGAGCTAAACGGCGGTAAGGACGACGATACACTTAAAGGTGGCAGAGGAAGCGATGTCCTGAAAGGCGACTCTGGTGAAGACACTTTATACGGTGGCAGGGGCGCGGATACGCTTTATGGCGGTTCTGACAACGACAAGCTCTATGGCGGCTTAGGCGATGACACGCTCCGCGGCGACAGCGGTAACGATACCTTACATGCAGGAAACGGAAACGATCTTGCTTACGGCGGGTCGGGCGATGACTTGGTCAACGGCGGTTCAGGTGATGACAGCCTCTATGGCGGCACTGGTGCTGATGTACTGAACGGTGATGTGGGCGCTGACAAGCTTTACGGCGGCGATGGCAACGACATCGTCAACGGTGGCGATGGCAACGACTATGTCAAAGGCGACGACGGCGATGATGTGCTCAATGGCGGCGAGGGTGATGATACCTTACGAGGCGGCATTGGTAATGATGTCCTGAACGGCGGCCTTGGTGCTGACATCCTCATGGGGGAAGACGGTAACGATACGCTAAACGGTGGCGACGGTAACGATGAACTCATCGCAGGCATCGGCGACGATGTCCTGAATGGCGGTGTTGGCGATGATGTCATGTACGGCGACGAAGGCGATGACACCTTAAACGGTGGCGAGGGCTCAGATATCGTGCAAGCTGGTACCGGCGACGATGTCATTAACGGCGGTGATGGAGATGACGAGCTGTACGGTGCGGAGGGTGACGACGTACTCAATGGCGGTGACGGCAACGACATTCTGAAAAGCGGTATCGGTAACGACTCTCTCTCAGGTGGTGACGGTAACGACTCCATCTGGGGTGATGATGGCAACGACAACATCCAAGGTGGCGATGGCGACGACCTGGCATACGGCGGTGAAGGGAATGACTTTGTTAAAGGTGGCTTAGGTAACGACACCCTTTATGGCAGCAATGGTGACGACATTGTCTGGGGAGATAACGGCAATGACACCCTCTATGGCGGCTCAGGTGCTGATGTGCTGGTCGGTGGCAGCGGCGACGACACCCTGAACGGCGGCGGTGATGATGACATCATGCTCGGCGGTTGGGGTAACGATACGCTCTCTGGTAGCAGCGGCAGCGATATCGTATACGGCGGTGGCGGTGATAACAGCCTAGAGCTTGGAAGCGGCAACAATACCGTCGCTTATGACGGCAAAGGTAATGACACTGTCGTAGACTTCAGCACCCGTGATGACAAAGTCGTGATTTCGCGCTCAACGAATGTGCTGTCATTCGGCGCACTTGCGATGGCACAGGTCGGCGTTGATGTGGTTATCACTATGGGCAGCAAAACCCTGACGCTGGAAGACACTCTGCTGCAAAATCTCTCGGAAGATAACTTCGAGTTTGTCAGTGAAGAAGATTTCTCAGCATTACTCAATAACGACGGCGCGCGACCTTCAGCCAAGAAGGCATTGTTGAGCAATCAGCGGGTAACTTCCTGGTGTCAGGCAACCTGCTGGCTGAGGCGGAAACCTCCGGCCACTGGAACATGAAGACCGTCGAGATTGATGGCGCAGTCTATGAAGTTCCGGAAGGTACCTTGGTTGTTCAGACTGAGCGCGGAGAGCTCACCATTTATGGCTCGGACGACGATCGCCACGCCGAAGGTGAATACGTTTACCAACTGGCGTCTGATGCTTCATTGGGCGAAGAGATCGAACACTTTGAACTGAAGTTGGAAAATGACTTTGGTGATACAGCAGACATGTCTCTGGATATCAATGCAGGTGAAGATGTCGATGTCCCGCTCGGAAACCTGATGGAAGTTATCGAAGGCTCAGAATTGGACGACAACCTGAATGGTGGTGAAGCAAACAACGACATCTACGGATATGCCGGCAACGATATCATTGATGGTGGCTTAGGCAACGATCTGATCGCAGGCGGAGCAGGCTCTGATGACATGTACGGTGGTGAAGGCTCAGACACCTTCATCTTCCTGCAAGGTGATGCGGCTGTTGGAACAGTAGATACAATCCATGACTATGAGCCTGAACTGGACGTGCTGGATTTTGCAGACGTACTCGGTGAGGTTAGCGATGAAGACCTTGGCAGTTATCTTGTTGCACTGGAAGAAAACGACGAAGGCGAAGCGGTATTGTCTCTTGCTACAGACGGCGATGCAGTTGACCAGCAAGTGGTGTTTGCATCAACCTCGATTGAAGACATGGTTAACGCCTTCGGATTGGATAGTGATTCTTCCGGTCAGGATGTCATTAACGCCATGATCGAAGAGAGCAAGCTAATTACGCAGTCCTTCTAAACCAATATCTGAAATCAAACGCCTGGGAGAAATCCCGGGCGTTTTTGTTTGTCACTCAAGTTTAGTGACACAAACAAATCGTTTCCCTACAGGCAATTTATCCTAGTTTGTCACCCTTCATTGTGCTCGCTAGTCTCACTTAAACGTTGACTAGGGAGAACAAAAACAATGGGTACAGACAGCAGAGGATTGATATATACAGGCACAGATGACGCTGGCGTTAAAAAGTTTGAAGCTGCATTGGAATGGATTTTCGACTATCGCCCAAATGCCATGGAAAAAATAGATTCCATCCTAGAAACACACCCAGAATTTGTGATGGCCCATGTCTTGAAGGGTTATAGCATTGCGAGTGAAGGGCGCTATTCATCATTGGCTGGCATTTCTGATGTGTTGGCTTCCATTCGTTCCCTCGTTAAACAAACCAATAGCCGAGAGCAACAACATATTTCTGCACTAGAAGCTTATCAGCGGGGAGATATCAAAGCTGTTCTGGAAGTATGGGCAGGTATTTTGAATGAGTGGCCGTTGGATCTGGTCGCTTTTCGACAGTCTACAGGTAACCTTTTCTGGTTTGGTGAAAGACAACGATTGGTTGATACTGCCGCGAAAATCGCACCTCACTGGGGAGAAGATATTTCAGGCTACGGTTATTTTATCGGTGCTTTCAGCTTTGCGCTTGAAGAGGTTGGGGAGTACCAACTGGCTGAAGATTATGCCCTTAGAGCGGTTGAGCTAAACCCTGCAGATGTATGGGTTGTCCACTCTCTCGCTCATGTACTGGAAATGAATGCACGAACTGATGAGGGCATAGATTGGATAGAGTCACGCAGAGAACAGTTACCTACCCATAACGCGTTTGTCGGCCATCTCTGGTGGCACCTTGCGCTGTTTCACCTTGAGCAGGGCAACATTGACGAAGTGTTCTCCCTTCTTGACCACCATATTTACCCTGAACCTTCCAATTTCTACTTGAGTGTTCAAAACGGCGCTTCATTACTCAAGCGTTTGGAGTTTTTAGGTATTGATGTTGGTGAACGTTGGCAGCGGCTCTACGAAGGTGTGCGGGATGCTTATGGAGACTATATCTACCTGTTTACTGAACTTCACTCCGCCATGGTGCTCCATCGTGCGGGTGAAAAAGAGGCAATCTCGTTATTGAAGGGAAAGCTAGGTAACCCAAATGCTCTGCGTTACCCGACTGAAAATGAGCTTTCCCAAAAGCTGGTTACGGGTATTGAAGCCTTTGAAGATGGCAATTTTGCCCAAGCTGCAAATTTGATAACGCCAATTCGATACGATATGGCGAAGCTGGGTGGAAGCCATGCCCAACAAGATATTCTGCATCAATACCTGATCAACGCTGAAGCTCAGCAAGGCCATTTGGAAACAACAAAAGGCTTCCTCAAAGAAAGGGTGTCCCGCAGAACCCAGTGGGATCTGGCTCCTGAGATCTACCTGAGAAAATACGCGGCAATTGAAAGGCTGACGTTAGGTGGGGATAACCAAGCACTGAATCAATTACTTAGACGAGTTCTTTAACATTTCACAGTGACAAGGATCAGTTTTCCATGACAGTACAGGTTAACTTCTACAGTGATTTGCTTTGTTTTTGGGGTTGGGTTGGCCAACATTACAACGACAAGATCATGCACCTTTGGGATACCTCCCATGTGCAATGGCAACATCATTACTTGGGGTTGTATGCCAACGTTCCAGAGAGAATGAGCACCATAGGTGCTGGTGAACGCGGGTACATGAAATATGCTGACATCACCGAAAGGTTAATGGCGAAATTTGATGGTTTGGACGTCCACCCTGACTTATGGAGAAAAGTCCGGCCATCAAGTTCTTTGATGCCGCATCAGGCGTTGAAAGCGGTGCAGTTTGTTGCAGGTAATGAGGTTGCGGTTGAACTCGAACATGCACTCCGTGAGGCGTTTTTTCGCGATGCCAGAGATATCAGCCACTATGGTGTGTTAAAAGATGTGCTTGAGGAGTGTCACCTTGCGACGCCAGACATCATGGAGCACTTTTTGACGGGGAAAGCCTTGGCAGATGTCTATGGTGACATCAAACATGCAGAGGAAGACAAAATCCCGGGTAGCCCGGCGTGGGTTTTCGATTCCGGTCGTTATCGATTCTTCGGTCAAGTTGATATCGACGTGCTGGCATTTGCAATTAATAATCTGGCGCGGGAGTGATCATCCCGCGTTATCCTGAGGTGGCTCCTCTTTCAGTGTTTGATAACCCGCCCAAATACGTGTGGCTGTGGTAACCCAGCAAAGTGCGCCAAACGTCCATGCGATTTCTGCAAAGTAACCCGGGAACAAACAGAACAGGACAAAACAGGCGATGGTTTCTGTTCCCTCGGTTAACCCGCCAATGTAGTAAAGCGATTTGCTTTGATAGACGGGATTTTCGATGTTGCGCTTACTCGCCATGATGGCAAATGCGAGGAAGCTTGATCCTGTTCCCATAAAGGAAAAAACAAGGAACGTCGCTGCAACTGCGTTTTGTTCGGGATTTGCCAACGCAAAAGCAAAGGGGATCATCGAATAGAAAAGGAAATCCAACGTGATATCCAGAAATCCACCTGCATCTGTAATCCCTTGTCGGCGGGCCAACGCACCGTCTAACCCATCAAAAATACGGTTTAGAGCGATAAACAATAGCCCAAGCCAGTAATACTCGTAAGCGATAGTAGGTAGCGCCAGCAAGCCAATCAGAAAGCCACTCACCGTGACTTGGTTAGCAGTGAGGCCGATTTTGTCAGGGATCTTGGCCGCTTGCTTTAAGGGCCAACGGATAACGACGATGGAATAGCGATCAAGCATTGTTCTGCTCCGTCTCATTAAAACCCACTTTCGAGGTCGTTTCCCTTTCTTTGCTTGGCCAATGCAGCAAGGTGCTTTCCATGGGCACGTCATCCTCATCATGTGTCACCATCACCGCCGCAATGTTACGGTTTTTGATTTGCTTGAACACAAATGCGCGGAATGACTTTCGAAGTGGCTTATCCAGCTTGCTGAAAGGCTCATCCAGCAAGATGACTTTGGGGTGGGAGAGCAGGGTTCTCATCAAACTAATACGCGCACGTTGACCACCGGAGATTTGGTCTGGCGCTTTAAAAGCGATATCTGCGAGTTCTATTTCTTGCAACGTTGCCAGCGCACGTTCTTTTTTCTCCGCAGCGCTCATGGCGTCAGGCAAGCCAAACGCAAGGTTCTGCCAAACATTGAGGTGCGGGAAGAGCAGATCATCTTGAAACAGAATCCCTACTGCCCGTTTTTCTGCCGGGAGTGATTGGATGCTTTGGCCATTAACCAGAATATCGCCTTCGCAATCAAACTCTGGAGAAAGATGTCCGGCAACTGCGCTGAGTAGCGTGGATTTACCACAGCCACTGGGTCCCATGATGGACAGTACATCCCCATTTTCGACGAGGAATGACATGCCAGTGACCAAAGTGGCTTGATTAGATTTTATAGTCAGGTTTTGTACGGACAAACTCATTCACAGACTCTCTGGATTCATCATGTCGGGCGAGGCGACGGCGCGGGTCAGCCAACCGGCTGGCAGCCAGCGCAAGGGCAAAGAAAACAAGCGGCAGAAAGGCTTGAATCAAACCATACACGGCGCTGATACGTCTGTCCTGACCGCTGGCAAGGCTAACAGCTTCGGTAGTTAATGTGGTGATACGTCCCGCGCCCAGAAGTTGGGTAGGCAGATATTGAGCAAAACTGACGCTGAGACCAACAGCCCAAGCCAGCAAAATCGCAGGAATGACAATAGGCAGCTTCACCTGCCACCAGGCTTTAAACGGACTGTGTCCCAAGCTGCGCGCGGTTTGTGTAAGACGCTGATCGAACGATTTCCAAGGCCCATCCAATGCGAGGTAAACATAAGGGAAGGCAAACAGGATATGCGCCCAGATGGTAGCAGGGACGTGCCATTGCCCCGGTAACATGTATATCGCGACCTGAATACCGAACAGAATCGATAACTGTGGGATCAGCATAGGCACGGCTATAACTAATTGCGGCAGTGATTTGTGGTATTTATCGCGATACTCCAGACAGCCGACGGCAAATATCAACGCAACCGTCGCGGATATCAGGCCAAGAATCAGGCTGTTGGTCGCCAGTTCAATCAGATGACTGGATTCCTGTTCCCAAAACCGCGTGCTGACGCGTGTCGGCCAAATGTCTGGAAAGCGCCAGCGAAGGGCGAACGACCAAACCAGCAGCAGGGGAATCATCATAAATGGCAACAGGGCGATGAGCTTAAACAGGTGTCGCCCGGGCAGAGAGTAGGTTTTGCTACCGCTGAACTGCCAGTTCTGCCAAACATTAATCAGCACATATTCGAACAGGCGATACAAAAGTAGAGTGCCGAAACAGAGGACGAATAACGAAATGGCTCCCGCTGCCGCACGCGGCAACATCGATAAATCAGGGTCGTTAAACCATTGCCACACCAATACGGCGAAGGTAGTCGGCGAAGTGGGTCCTAAAATCATCGCTACGTCAACGACGGATAACCCGTAAGCCAACACGGCATAAATCGGGAAACGCATTTTTGGTAGCCACTGCGGGAACACCACTTTCAACCAAGCCGCGGTACGGTTGTAGCCCAAGCTTTGTGAGGCTGCGAGTAAGCGGTCTAACTGCATTTGCTTCAGTACAGAAAGGCTCATCAACAATAGAAAAGGGGTTTCCTTCACAGCCAGTGCCAGAATCAATCCAATACCGCTACTGTCCTGAACCAGCGACCAGTGGTAGGGCTGTTCTTGTCCGGTAAACAGCGCGACAAAACGGAATAACCAGCCTGATGGGGCAAAGGTAAGAGCAAAGCCAATCGCAAAGGCGACATGAGGCATGGCCAGCAAAGGCGAAAGCCATTGCTCGATGCGCTTCCAGAAACGGGTTCCCCAACAGGATTGAAGAATAAGAAACGTAAACAGTGCGGCAAAGAATGAGGCGGCAATACCGGTAAACAGGGTAAGCTGAATGGCTTTGTGAGTGCCGGGCCACTCTTGCATCGCGCGCCAACCATCAAGGCTGGGTTCGCTCAATCCAAGAACGGGAAGATAACTGACGGCAGAAAGTAATACGCCGCCAAGTCCAGGAAGGAGAGGTAAACAGCACACGACTAATGTCATTAAATACAGCGGGCGTAACATGTTTACCTCATTTCGCATGAAGCGCTTATCGCTTCAACATTTACTCTAATTATTGACCATAGCGCTTAAGCCATTCTTGCTCGAGCGCGCCTTGCCAGCTTGGATGTGGCTCAGGCTGCGACTTGAACAATGGCTTGCTGTCAGACAATTTCACGACCGCTGGGTCACCCCAGTAATCACTGTTTGCTTTACGAGCCTGCGCTTCTTCGCTCATCAGGAAGTTGACCGCGACGAGAGCGCCTTCTTTCGCATTGGCGTTCCAAGGGATACCCATAAAGTGAATATTGGACAGCGCACCCTCGTTAAAAGCAAAGGCTTTAGCGGAAGGCGCAAGTGTACCGTTTTTCACTGCCGTTTCAGCGGCATTAGGGTTAAATGTGATGGCGAGCAGCAACTCGCCGTCATCCAACAACTGCATGGTTTCCGCGCTGGCTGCCGGGAATTGTTTCCCCTGACGCCAAGCTACTGTGTGCAGTTCGTCCAGATACTTCCAAAGCGGCGCTGTCACTGCATTAAAATCAGCTTGATCTGCAGGTTTGTAGAGCGGGGCAGTATCCATGCTCAATTCCAGCAAAGCGGCTTTCAGGAAGCTGGTGCCGTGGAATGCCGGTGGTTTCGGGTAGGTGATTTTTCCCGGAAACGCTTTGGCCAGACTCAGCATCTCGTTGAAAGAGGCTGGTGGGTTTGCCAGCGTCTTTTCATCGTGGATGAAAACTAACTGGCCCACACCCCAAGGTGCTTCCAAACCATTTGTTGGCTCGGTAAAGTCCTCTTTGACTGGCAAGGATTTATCAACAATCGACCAGTTCGGCAGGTTTTCAACGAACGGCCCAAACAACAGGCCGTTTGATTTCATAGACTTGAAGTTTTCACCATTAATCCAAACCATGTCTACACTGCCGCCTTCGTTCTTACCTGCGGCTTTTTCAGCGACCAAACGGTTAACGGTCTCTGCAATGTCAGATACTTTGACATGTTGAAGCGTGACGCCGTAACGATCTTTTAGTTCATCGCCTGCCCAACGCAGGTAGGCATTGATTTCCTGACTTCCGCCCCAGGCATTGAAGTAAACCGTTTGGCCTTGAGCACCTTCTTCAATTTTCTCCCAGTTGGAGAGGTCAGCCGCCGAAATGGCTGAAGTGAAGGCGAGGGCGCAAGCTGCGACGATGGATTTCAAATTCATGGTGATCAATCTTCCTTAATCATGGTTTGAGATTTGTTTGCACTGGATTCATTACGCATCCAAGTGTGGAACTTCTCTACCCAAGCGAGCAATCCTTGAGGCGCGTTATTCTGTTTCCAAACACCTGCGGTGTATTTGGTGGCCTCACTCATGGTTGGGTAAGGGTGCACTGTACCGAGGATCTTGTTTAATCCAAGGCCATGGCGCATCGCGAGGGTGAATTCTGCGAGCAAGTCGCCAGCATGTGAACCCACAATGGTAACACCCAGAATCTTGTCTTTGCCTTTAGGCGTGATGACTTTGATAAAGCCATGGTCTTCACCGTCTGCAATCGCACGATCCAAGTCATCGATACCGTAGTGTGCCACTTCGTACTCGATGCCTTGTGCAATCGCTTCTTTCTCATTGATACCGACACGGGCAACTTCCGGCGCAGTATAAGTCGCCGCTGGCATCACTGAGTAATCTGCTTTGAACTTCTTGAAATCACCAAACAGCGCATTCACTGCCGCATACCAAGCCTGATGTCCTGCAGCGTGGGTCAGCTGGAAAGGACCTGCCACATCACCCACCGCAAAGATGTTCGGGTAGTTGGTTTGCAGATACTCGTTCACTTTGACGGTGCCGCGCTCCGTGAGCTCAACGCCGATGTCCTCAAGACCAAAGCCTTTCGTGTTTGCGACGCGACCGAGCGCCAGCATCACATAATCAAATTCGATGACAACTTCTTCGCTATTGCGCTCAAGGTAAGCACGTTGAACGTCGCCGTCTTTTTCAAAACGTGTAGCTTTGTGGCCAAGCAGAATGTTCACGCCGTCTTCTTTCAGGCCTTTAACGACCAGCTCAGCAGCGTCAGCATCTTCACGGATCAGCAATTGGTCTGCCATTTCCACCAAGGTCACGTCTGTACCGAGGCGAGAGAAGCTTTGTGCCAGTTCGCTACCGATTGGACCACCACCCAGTACCAAGAGCTTCTTAGGCTGCTCCTGAAGCTCCCAGACGTTGTCTGAGGTCAGGTAGCTCACTTCTTGTAGGCCCGGAATACCCGGAACCAAAGGACGCGCACCGGTTGCGATAACAATGTTACGCGTGGTCAGGCGCTGACCATTCACTTCGACTTCCCATGGGGAGAGGATTTTCGCTTCGCCTTCGATACATTCCACACCCAGCTTGGTGTAACGCTCCACAGAATCGTGCGGCTCGATGTCTGCGATGACTTTGTGTACGCGGCCCATCACTTGTTGGAAATCCACGGTAGGTTCGCCAACGTTCACACCAAACTCTTGCGAGCGTTTGATTTCATGAACGGCGTGGCCTGCACGAATCAAGGCTTTAGATGGCACGCAGCCAGTATTCAGACAGTCGCCACCCATTTTGTGTTTTTCAATCAGGGTGACTTTGGCTTTTACCGCTGCACCAATGTAGGTAGTCACCAAGCCGCCAGCCCCGGCACCAATCGCTATCAGGTTGCGGTCAAACGTGGCTGGCTTTTGCCATTTGGCGTAGACACGACGCTTTTGAATCACGTTCATGATCATCTTGGCGATGATTGGGAACACACCAAGCAGAACCAGTGACAGCAACACACCCGGAGAGACAATGCCGCTTAGGGAATCGATTTGCGCCAGTTGCGTACCTGCGTTGATGTAAACCGCAGTACCCGGCAGCATGCCGATTTGGCTAACAATATAGAAAGTCGCTGTGCGAATTGGCGTTAAGCCCATCAGCAGGTTAATCAGGAAGAACGGAAATACCGGGATAAGACGCAGTGTGAGCAGATAGAAAGGACCATCTTTCTCCACGCCTTGGTTAATCGTCGCCAGACGGTCACCAAACTTGTTCTGAACCGAATCTTTCAGCAGGAAGCGACTGACCAAAAACGCAAGGGTCGCGCCAATGGAACTGGCAAATGAAACCATAAGCAACGCCCACCAGAAACCGAACAATGCGGCACCGAGCAGTGTAGCAATCGCCGCGCCGGGCAGTGAGAGTGCGGTCATCGCGATGTAGACAACGAAATAGATGATGCTTGCTGTAACAAAGTTACTCGCGATGGTGTCTTTTAATGCTTCATGCTGGGCCTTGGCGTTTTCAAGCGTAAACAGTGCGCCGAGGTCGAAGGCAAACCATGTGACAAATATGGCTGCAATGACAATGAGAACAGCTAACTTCTTTGTGTTCATTTCTGATCCTTTATAAGTGACGTTGTTCCACGAGTCTGTTCAATCGAAATTTGGATAACAGCGTTGCTTAAAGCACAGTTCTAACTATGGCAAAAGTTTCCTTTTGTCTGGACGAAATGCACTTCATTACCAAAGAGTTAAACAGGTTTATTGCCAAAACTGTGACCTTGGGAGTAAACGAGGTTCAGTTTGACGAAAGCAATACGTGGATTTGCGCGCTTTTCCTTTTCCTTGCTTGTGGGATATGACCGACAGGTACTGGGAAAAATTACAAACTACTTCAATTTTTTCGATGTTATATGTCCAAATATGTATATAAAAAGCCGTCGAGATAGGACTAACTATATGATAAAAAAGGGAGTATATGGGATTGAATAGAGTCTGGATGTGTCAATGAAGAATCACAAGTTGAATTCATAGACAGTATTTAGTGTATTGAAGTACCAAAATACCGAGAGGGATGAGTGCCAGCGTCGTTGCGCCGCCAATGTGGTAGTTACGATGCCAATAGCAGCGTTGAGCAAAACTGTTCAACTTCAGGCCCCAAATCACAACCAGAGCGTTGATACCGCAAAAGAGGATAACAATGATGGTGAGAAACGAGGGGTCAAAGGTGCCGTGCGTATTTGCTGCATAGGAGGCTGCGGGAAAAAAGAAGCAAAGAAAAACCGTCCACTTGAATCTGCGCGGCCATTTTCTGAAATGGTCGCGGAAAATTCTGTCTATTTGGTCTGGAAACGGCTTTGTGTAGTGCATTTTTCTGTTGCCATTTGTCTGTCTTCTCTTTTGGCATAGTTCAGATTTGCATGCACTGGTAAGCGGGCAAGGCTCTTGTGTGTCTCATATGTGACATATGTCACAAAAATGATTTTAGGAGTGCTTTGTTGAGGTTGATTGTACGACAGTCAAAATCATCGGATTTTCATCAGTTTTCTCTGACAAAGCCTTATCAAATAAGCAATGGTTCATGACGTGACTTTCCATTATCTCTCTCCAAAACAGCATCAAATCGACAGGAAATTTGTAAATTAGTACGGATTTACAGTATGGAATATCAGAAAGCAAAACAGCCAACGGCGGAGAAGGGCACGTTGGCTGTTTCTATACACAAACACGCTGAATCCTGCATCTTCAGGTTGTTTGGGTATATAACGAAGTAATTGTGGATTACTGTCGAAGGGTCTCGAGCAACTCGTTTCTGCGTTGGGGCGTGATCACCGACCAATGCTTGCCTTCAATCGCACCTTCCAGCGCCCAAAGTAACTCCAGGCTTAACGTATCGTTGTGGGATTTTTGTAGTGCTTGATAAGCACCTACTGCGCCGGCACGTTGAAGCTCTTCGACGGATTCAATACCTGCTTTTTTCAGCATACGTTCCGTCGCAAGGCGAAGGTTCGGAAGATCTTTGATACGTGAAGGCGCCGCAGTCTTCTTTTCTTGCTGGTCTTCTCTGGCAATAGCAAGGGCTTTGGTGGCGTGGTCCATCATTAGGCCGGACTGATCCCACCAATCTTGTGGTACGGCGTAGTACTTAGTGACAACTGGGAATCCACGCTTCTTATAGACGTAGGGTTCCATATTCAGTGCTTTGAATTCTGTTTCGTTGGCTGGGCCAGCGCGAAGATGAAGCTGGTTATTCACGACAAGTGCAAACATTGTCTCGTCGCAGAAAACACCAAAACCGCCAAACATAGAGCGCGATTTCATTTTGCCCAGACATTCGAAGAACTTCAGTGTGTTTTTTAGGGTTGGTTTATCCATGTGACTTATTCTCAATCAATACGTTCCTGGATGAATGGTCAAGGAGTAACGTAGCAATGCTAATTCAGAGAATTGTCAACGCACCGGGCGAACCGGATGTGAAATGCTAACGTCATCGGTAGCTCCGCTACCAACACCTGATGAATATTTTCAACGGTGTGAGGCCGGAAGCTTTGCGTCCCAGGCTTTCGCCTTGGTTTGCCTTTTTCTTGACGAGATTTAGCTTAACCGAATCGCGTCTTTTTGTCGTTATTGCTGGTCGAACAAAGTGTGATCTTAGTTCAGAACGAACTCTATTGATTTCTTTGTAATTATTCCGTTCTCTTTGTTATTGAAGAAATTTCGACCATCGCACCCCTTTTACAGTATGAAATAAGGGTAGCACTAGAAATCTGGGCATTTTATTGATTTTGAGGTTCGTCGCAATAACAAGATGCATTTATTTGGAAAACTTGTCAGTAAAAGAAAAGCCTGAGCGTAAAGCTCAGGCTTTTTGGTGACATTTGCGACGATTTTGGGCTATGACTGATTTAAATTTTTTACAGAGCGTCGCACAATCAATTCAGGCTGCATTTCAAAAATCTGTTGCTGGTTCTCTTTGTTTGCCAGACGTTCCATCAGTAGCTTAATCGCCGTTTTGCCCAAACGGTTTTTAGGCTGGTGAATTGTCGTTAACGGTGGCGAGAAGAAGCCAGCTAAATCGATGTTGTCATAACCAATGATGGAAATGTCATTCGGCACATCCAGACCCGCCTGACGGAAGGTACTGATCGCAGCCAATGCCATAATATCGTTAAAACAGAATACGGCAGTAGGGCGGTCATCCAGCGCGACAAGCTTATTTGCGGCTTCTACCGCAGAATCACATTCGAAATCCGCTTCTACAATCCAATCCGGGTTGTAAGTCAGACCTGCTTCTTCCAGCGCTTTGCGGAAACCGTCCAGACGCTCTCTACAAGTCAGCTTATCCATCTGGCCTGAGATACAGCCAATCTTGGTATGACCGTTTTCAATAAAGTGTTTAGTGGCAATGTAGCCACCAAGCTCTGCGTTGTCCTGAATGCAGTCAGTGTTGATGTGCTGCGTACCCCAGTCCATAACTACCATTGGCAGATCCTGCTTCTTCTCAAGCAGAGAAAGCAGTTCTTCGTTCAGATCAGAACACATGACAAGCAAGCCATCCACGCGCTTTTCCGCCAGCATACGCAGGTAATCGCGCTGCTTGGAGAGATTACCTTCGGTATTGCACAGGATAAGCGTGTAGCCTTCGTTGTAGCAGTATTCTTCTACACCATGCACCACTTCTGCGAAGAATGGGTTGGTTGATTTGGTCACCAGCATGCCAATGGTGCGGGTAGAGTTGCACTTCAAGCTTCTAGCCACTGCGCTTGGTGCGTAATTCAGTTCATCGACTGCTGCCCATACTTTCTTTGTCGTATTCTCTGCAACAAAACGTGTCTTGTTGATCACGTGCGAAACTGTTGTTGTAGAGACACCGGCGAGTCGAGCGACGTCTTTAATTGTTGCCATTCGGTAATCTTCTTATCGTTTTCATTGGCAGCCTCTGTCATATCGGACTGCACAAGTTTACGCCGCTTAACCGATCTGAATGTTTTCGATTCAATCCGACGGTATAAGCGGCGTATCAGGTTCGTTCAAATTATGTGTGCTTTCTTTCTCTTACTGACGCGTAATCTGACGCAATGCCCAAATAGTCTGAGCGTTATTGACGCAGAGGAGAAGAAACGCGCGAGGCACTTACATGAGTTTGTTGCAAGATTTCAGAAAATTCTCAATGCCAATCGCTTGCGTTCACAGTTTAATGTCAATGGTCCTACGCCGCAATTATTGTGTCTTAGAGACGTGCATAAGGTTGATGCGCATCATGCTAACCACATAGTGCGTACTTTCAGTTTCAGCTAACTGAGCGCCAGCTTGGTGATTTTGAACGGTTAGAAACAAAAAAGCCGGGAACAAGCCCGGCTTTATAACAGTGTGCTTGCGATTATTCGCCTTTCAGGAAGGCTCTATCCAGTTTGATAAAGGACACCAGCAGATTTGCTGCCGCTTTATAGAAACCGAACTTGTCGAACTGATGCACGGTTTGCTGGAACTGCTCAATCCAAGGCAGCATCATGGTTTCCAGAAAACGTTGCTGCTCTTGCATCATCGCTTCCTGCTTTTCCTCACCTGTTTCTTTGTTCGCGAGGATCACCAGATTGCCCATAAAGTCGAGTTCTACCGCCAAGTGATCAAACGGTTCATTGAAATCTTTGCGCTGTGCAATGCCGTATTTATCCATCCACTGGCCCATTTCAACCGCAGGCTTGTCGTTCAATAAACCGGTTTCGCCAATGTACATGGAGGCATAAGGCAGGGCGCCTGACTTAGGTGTGCTCAGGAACAAGCCACAGAAATCTGCCGCCAATTCAAGCTGCGCATCTTCTCTGACTTTCAGTTTCGCCAAAGCGTCACGTAGTTCGGCAATCGGGGCTTTCAATTCGTCAGTCATCGCCAACACGGAGTAATAGTTATCCATGTCGCCGCCGTGATAGTTGTCCAGATCTTGCTGGGTCAACTCCGTCGCAAACAGTGAAGACATCCACCAGTAAAACTCGGCACGTTGTTCGTTAATGGCGATAAATTCTTGCATTGTCATTCCGTAAGTGAGGGATGTTTTTCGTTAATTCTAACCAGCTTAGAGTAAAAAAGGGCAGCCAAGCTGCCCTTTTTCTTCACACTGTCTCTTATGCGATATCCATCGCCGGGAACAGTGGGTTAACGTCGTCAACCGCGATAGGGCCGCTGAAGCCTGTCACTGCTGGCACTTTGCCGGTGTATTTCTCAATTTCAACCAGTGCAGTGTGTGCAGAGGTTGCTTGAGCCAGCTTAGAAGTACCGATATCAACGGTCAGCACGTTTGGATCGCCGTAGGTACACAGGGTACCTGGTTTGCCACCTTCCAGCGGCGCATACCATGCACCTTCGTGGATACGACATACGCCAGACATGTAATCGTCTGTTACCACTGCACCAGCCAGTACCTGACCGCGATCGTTGTATACACGCACGATGTCGCCAGACTTAATACCACGTGCCTTCGCGTCAGCAGTGCTGATGTAGCAAGGTTCGCGACCTGCTACCGCGTAAGTGCCGCGGTGGTCGTCAGACGAACACAGCTGCGAGTGCAGACGGTGGTTCGGGTGACAGCTTTGCAGGTGGATAGGGTACTGCTTCGACTTAGGACCACCGTGGCTACGTTCTACTTTTTCGAACCACATTGGGTGACCCTGACAGTCGTCGTAGCCCATGTCAGCGATAGTCTTACAGTAGATCTCGATCAGACCAGACGCGGTGCCCAGTGGCTCCAGATCCGGTTCTTTACGGAACGCTGCGTGACGAACCCACTCTGAACCTTCTGGGAATGCGATGAATTGCTCTTCTTCCCAGAATTTAACGAAGTTAGGCATGCGAACGCCGATACCACGACCTTGCAGACGTGCACCGTTGTAGATCTCTTCAATCCACTCCATCTTGGTCTTGCCGCCAGTGAAGGCTTCTTCACGACCGTAACGGGTACACAGCTCACGGAAGATATCGAAATCGTCTTTCGCTTCGAACATTGGCTCAACGATTTGTTTCATCGCGATGATGCCCTTGTTCGAGTGGTTACCGAACTGCTCGATGTCGTTACGCTCGTAAGTGGTGGTTGCTGGCAGAACGATATCTGCAAAGCGGCAAGTCGCTGTCCACTGGTGCTCAACGCTGACAACCGTTTCCAGATTACGCCACGCTTTGATCATGCGGTTACGATCCTGATGGTGGTGGAATGGGTTGTTACCACAGAAGATAGCCATCTTCATGTGTGGGAATTTCACGCTGTGGCCGTTGAACTGGATAGTGGTACCCGGGTTCTCGATACAATCAACGAAACGTGCAACAGGGATGTAGCTTGAGTAGCCGTTGTAGCTGCCGCTGTGGATTGGATCAACGCCAGTCACTGAGCTAAAACCAGACATCAGTGGACCCGCAGAAGTAATAGTACCTGCGTCGTTGTAGTGCCAACCAAAGCCAAAGCCACCGCCTGGAAGGCCGATTTGACCCAGCATGGCTGCCAGAACAACGATCATCCACGCGTATTGTTCACCGTGCTGCATGCGCTGCAGACACCAGCCCGCGATGATCTGGGTGCGGCCATTTGCCATGGTGCGCGCCAGTTCGCGGATTTGATCTGCAGGGATGCCACAGATTTCTGCTGCCCATTCAGGCGTTTTCGCTACGCCGTCTTTCTCACCAGTCAGGTAAGGAACGAACTTGTCGAAACCTGTGGTGTAGTCAGCCAGGAACTGCTCGTCGTACAGCTTCTCAGTGTACAGAGTGTGCGCGATTGCCAGCATCAGAGGTACGTCAGTTTGCGGGTTAACTGCAACCTGAGAACCGCCGAAGAACTTGTATGATTCGTTCTTCACCGGGTCAACGTGAATCACGTTGATTTCGCCTGCTTTTACTTTCTCAGCCAGTTGCTGGTAGTAACCGTAAACGCTGTGGTCTGGAACCAGCCAGCCCACTTGCAGGTTCTTGATTGGGTCAGAACCCCAGATCACGATGTTTTTCGCGTTTTCCAGAACCAGAGGCCAAGAAGTTTGCTGCTCATAAACTTCCATTGCACCCGCAACGTAAGGCAGAACAACCTGAGCAGAACCGGTCGAGTAGTCGCCCACTTTTGCCAGGTAAGTACCGTGTAGGCTGATAGCGCGCTGCATCATAGTACCGGCGGTGTTGAATTTACCGCATGACTGCCAGCCAGAGTGACCTGCGTACAGTGCGCTTGGGCCATAGGTGTTTTGAACACGCTCCAGCTCGTGGTGGAAGAAGTCCAGCGCCTGTGACCATGGCACACGTACAAATCGGTTGTCACCACGTTGTGAGGTGTCTGATTTCCAGCCGTGCTTCAGCCAGTCGATGCGTACCATCGGGTACTTAACGCGAGATGGGTTGTAAACCACTTCACGCACACCGTTCAGCATTGAAGTTGGATGTGGGTCGTTTTCAAACGCTACAGTGTCAACCCAGATACCGTTTTCAACTTTCGCGCGGAATGCACCCCAGTGTGAACCGTGGATAACTTCACCAGAGAAGGTGTTTTTCGCTTCAGTCGCGGCCATTGCTTTGCGTGGTGCCAGCAGGCTGGAACCAATCACAACACCCGCACTGGCGGTTAACATGCCAGAGAGAAAACGACGGCGGGAAATGCCTTGTTGTTTTTCAGTCGCCATGTAGAAGTCCTTATAGTTTTTAATTCATCAGGGCAGATGCACGAGGGCGCATCTGCCGCTTAGTATTCTTTTGGCCGATTAGTGGGCGCCTGCACCGCCGGTATCACTACCGTGGTTCTGCAGATACTTCAGCAGAGTGCGCTCTTCGGTCTTGCTCAGGCGGTAGTACGCACTCATCGCTTTCAGGCTTGAAATCCAGCCGTTTGCAGTGAAGTGGCCAGGGGCCGGTGCTGCGTGACAAGAGTTACAAGAAGATGCGTACATTTCTGATGCGTAGTCCCAGATAGGGTCAATGCTTTCAACCAGGTGATCTTTGGTGATGTAGGCATTCACAGCCACTTGTTTCCAAGCGATGTTGGTTGCTGGATCCACTTCTTCAGAAATCACAGTCTCAGTCGCTTTCACGTCACCACGAACGGTCGCCTTGAATACACGTTTACCCATGTACTCAGTCATCACGCGGCCTTTACCGTTGGTTTCGATCCAACCTTGAACACGCACTTTTAGCATGTCGCCTTCTTCGCCAACCACTTCTACTTCAGAAGCTGGCAGCAGCTGGCCTTCAACCTTGCCGTTTGCATCAGCGGTAGCAAACAGGCTCTTCTCTTCGATAGAGAACAGTTTCTTCGCGCCAGCAGGAGCGGTTGCGGAAGCAGTCAGGGTTTCGAATGTCTTACGGAAGCCACCGGCCATGTTTGGCAGTTCGTGAGCAATGCCTTTGTGACACTCGATACACGCCATATTTTCTTTCGCAGCAGGGATCATTTCTTTCATCGCCTGAACAGACTGCTTGTCGTGATCCATCGCTTCGTATGAGTGACAGGTTGTACAGGTCTTGTAGTTCTCGTCAGCCATGCGATCCCAGACTTTCTGGGCGAGTTCGAGTCTGTGTTCCTCAAACTTCTCTGGGGTATCAATCTTGCCCGTCACGAAGTGGTGGTAAACGTCTTTATAAGCGCCCATTTTGCGCCAGATTTTGCCTACGAAATCTTTAGGCTGGTGACAGTCTACACATTCAGCACGGATGCCTTTTGCGTTGCTGTAGTGAATCGACTGCTTATATTCCTCGTAGTTTTGCTGCATCGTGTGGCACGACACACAGAACTCGGTTTGAGAGAAGTAGTCGAGAGACTTGTTCATCACGACCACGCCGGCAACCGTGATGACAGCACCGATCAGAACCAGCGCAAGGATGGAGTACTTCGCGCTTGGTTTGTTCAGCTTCTGCAATAGCTTTTTCATAAAAGTGGATACACCCATAAAGTTTTTGTAGTTAGTGTTTGGGCCCATTCCGGTAGCGTGTTTGGAAGCAAGCCAGCGCACTATAGCTACATGTTTTTGATGCGTTATTTAGAGGTGGGCATAGTAGCGATTGGATATGAATATGGTTCATCTAGAAAATGAACAGGTGAGCGGAGAATATGAACAGATGTGAACAGAATCGATTGTTAACGTGAAATGTGGGCTTTATGTGCTTCTAAATGTCCCCAAAATGACTTAATTGTCGCCTATCTCGCAAAAATACCCTTGTGATTGTTAAAAAACATGGTTGATTTGGCGCACAAAAAATTGCAATAACCATGAGATAAATCAAGTTTGTTAGCAATTTAGGTGGTACAGTGCGCCTCCTCATGACGATATGTGAACAGGGTAAATGTGACGCATCACATCTTGGTCGTAGATGATGAAGCAGTGACTCGCACTATGGTGAGCGCGTACTTCGAAAAACAGGGATATCACGTCAGTCAGGCCGCTGACGGCAAGGAAATGCACCAGATTATGAATGAGCAGCACGTTGACTTGGTGCTGCTTGATATCAACCTGCCTGGTGAGGATGGGTTAATGCTGACGCGCCAACTGCGCAGCAAATCCGATGTCGGTATTATTCTCATCACCGCGAGAACTGACAGTATTGACCGTATTGTTGGCTTGGAGATGGGGGCAGATGACTACTGCACCAAACCACTTGAATTACGAGAACTTCTTGTGCGAGTGCGCAATTTGCTCTGGCGTATTTCCAAAGCGAATACTCAGCCTGATATGCAGAGTTCAGTAAAAGAAAGTGGTAACATCGTGAACTTCAATGGCTGGACATTCGACATTGAGCGCCGCGCACTGAGTAAAGGCGACAACGCAGTGAAACTCACCAAAGCAGAATATGAGATGCTGGTGGCGTTTACGGCGAACCGCAACCGTGTATTAAGTCGGGAGCGAATCTTGAATTTGATCAGCCATCGAGTCGATGCGCCAAATGACAGAACCATTGATGTATTAGTTCGACGTTTACGCAACAAAATCGAAGTTGAACCAAAAAAACCGCAAATGTTCATTACTGTCCATGGCGAGGGTTACATGTTCGCGGGGAGATAACTCCCGCGAATTCTGAGAGAACTATGAATTACATTCCCTTTGAAGAATACAAACGTAAGTGGATTTTCACGCACCAGTCTATGCCTGTTGCCGAAGAAGACCGCGAGCACATCAAACCGATGACCGAAGAACGCGGCGGGCAGCTATGGCGCGATTTTGTCAGCCAACAAAGCCCAACGCCGGATCACTTTGGTAAAGGCGACTGGGCGATCATGCGTGATGTGTGGGAGCAAGAATCTGACTGGCAACACCCTTGGGAAGAAGAAGGCGATTTGCCGGAGGACGTATTGGCGTTTTTCCCATGGGAAGACAATGCGGTGGTTTACTTCTGTTACGACAAAGGCAACATCGTTGAAACCCGCTGGGGAATGTTCAAGAAGTATTGGAAAAACTTCTTGTTCTATGATGACAAGCCACTGCTGATAGGCCGCAAACGCAAAGAAACGGCGATGTTCGAACAAAATGGCACAGTGAAGTTGGGTAAGCGCCCTTAGTTGCCTTAGTGCCAAACTATCAGATGTGAAGAGCCGGGATTGAATCCCGGCTTTTTTGTTTTATCGGCCTGATTATTGCAAGTTTTTTAGTCATCGACAAAAATTTGCCGCCTCATTTTGATAAGGATTTTCATGAAAAGTTACTGCTGAGTCTGATGACAATGGGCATGGTTTCCGGCTGCAGCTATGTGTCTACCTATGGTGTGCATGGCAAGTTGCTGGGGACAGAGCAACAAATCGTCAAGTGTGAGTATGAAGCGGCACTGGATACCCTGCAGCAGTTTACCGTTATCGGCAGTAATAAAGAGAAGTCTCAGGCTTTTGAATTTATGGGTGTCGTGTATCAGGAAAAAATGGATCTGGAAGCATTTAATCACACGGTTGATAGGTTTCTATTCAGTGACATGGGGCGGGGTGAAAGCCGGGAGCAAGTGATCATGGAATGGAATGAAGCGCGCCGCGAAATACGTGAAAAGAGGCTCTATGAGCTCGGAAGAGCGGAGTGTAGCACGGATTTTACGTAGGGGTTAATGCCCAATGGTGTACATATTTTTCAGCACAACTGTGATCTTATTTCCACAGTATTACCTGACTCGCAAAATTGCTGCATCTGCATAAAACATAAAGGAACTTTCTTGTTTACCTCACAGTTTTCTTATTCATCAGGTACTAAATTACCCCTGTGTTCAAAATCAGTCAGTAATGCAAGGCCGCCACTTACAGACTGATTCTGAACCAAAAGACTTTCATTTCTTTCATTTGGTTTTATCAGCTGAAGGAAACTAATGAGAGGGCAGAACTCTAAATCTGCCAACGTAAAAACTCGAGGAAAACCAGCGTCGGTATTGGCCTATCAACGCTGGTTTTTTTCATTTCCGGTATCGCAATTCTCAGGAATAGCGGTAAGGTTTACCTGCTTTCTCCATCACCCCTGCATATTCTTTAAAGATTTCTACTACACGTTTTGCCCGTGGACTGGTTTCAGCCACTTCGTCCCAGAACTTATAGGCTTCCAGTTCAACCTGACGCCACTCCTCGTCCGGAATCGTGGTCAGCTGCATTTTCGTGCCTGTGGTTCTGAGCTTCGCTTCACCGCCCCAGTACCAATGTTGACGGTAGTAGTGCGACGAATCCATCATCATATTGAACAGCACTTTCAAGTGATCAGGCAGCGCATTCCAACGCTCCGTGTTGGCAAAGAAAGAACCACACCAGGCACCGGAGATATTGTTGGTCAGGAAGTAGTTGGTTACGTCAGCCCAGCCAACACCTTTGACCTCGTCATAGGCTTCCTGCCAGATTTCTTTCAAGCCGTATTCTTGAAACAGTACTTAGCCAAGCGATTTGAAATCAGCATGTTGCAGCAATGAGTCGTAAGCAGTGAGAAACAAAAAAGCCGCTTTCGCGGCTTTCTTTTGTGAAGATTAATTCAGGATTTGTTCGGCAAGTTCCAGAAGCTTGGGATACGCGATTGTGCTTTGTTTTGCCAGTGCTCTCTGTTCCTCTAACACTTCTTCTAGGATGTTTTTGGTGGTAAGCGGGTTGGCTAAAACCACACGGAATACGATAGTGGCGCGATTGTCGAATTGGACTGGCGTTAACGTGGTTCGGGAGACGAAAGTGTTTCCGGCTTCGCGTTGGTGCTTTTGAATGAAAACCGTCAGATCGTTGAGGTGCTGGTGGAGCATTTCACGTTGGGCGTCATTGGCAACTTCGAACGCTTTCTTAACTGCTTCTGGTACAAAGCGGTATGTGAGCAGGCAAAGCTCCGGCTTACTTACCACTTCAAAGTCTGGTTGCTCAGCGATAAGTGAAGCAAAGTACTCAGCCTTGTCGACGCTTTGATCAATCAGCAGCTCGTAGCCTTCGCGTCCGATGATATTCAAGCTTGCATACAGCAGCATTGCCATGCCGCTACGAGACCCTTCGAGCGTGTGGCTGCCGAGGTCTTTAGAGCCTTTACGCAGGATGTAGTTGGCGTGATGCTCAATCGCAGAGACCATAGAAGGGTCTTTGAAAATCACCATGCCCGCACCCATTGGCACATATAGCTGCTTGTGTGCATCAATGGTCACCGAATCAGCGCGTTCAATGCCTTTGAGTTTTTGTCGCTGGTTGTTGGACATCAAACTTGCACCGCCCCAGGCTGCATCCACATGAAAATGAATGCCTTCACGCTCAGCAATTTCTGCCATGGCGTCAAGCGGGTCGATATTCCCGGTCTCGGTCGTGCCAGCAACGCCAACCAGTGCAAATACCTTGGTGTTTTTCGCTTTCAGCTCAGCAACTTTCTCTTTGAGCTTATCAATACGGATTCGGTTGTTCTCGTCGGTTGGAATCGCAACCAGAGACTGGCGCCCAATACCAAGCACGTCAGCAGACTTCTTCAGGGAATAGTGCCCGCGCTCAGAGACCAGAATAGCCAGATCGTCATAGCCATAATGGCGCATGGCGCGGAACAGACCTTCTTCAGCCACGCCTTTGAAATCGCCATCCGCTTTCAGTGCAGCATTGCGTGCTACCCACAAAGCCGTGATATTGGCGATTGTCCCGCCGGAGCAAAATGCCCCAAGGGAGTGTTCAGCGCTGTGCATCCAGCTTTCATAGAACGGGTCATCACGGTCGTAAATCAGGTTGTGGAGCATGCCCAGCACCTGACGCTCGAGTGGCGTGAATGCCTTTGAGGTTTCGATCTTGACCGTGTTCTGGTTAAGGCCAATCATGATCTTGGACAGCGGCATCAGGAAGTAGGGGAGCGCTGATGTCATGTGACCAATAAAGCGTGGCGATGAGGTATGAACCGATTGGGCAACCAGTTTATCCAGCAAAAACTCGGTGTGTTCGGAAACGAAGGTTGGTTTTTCAGGGATCAACGGGTTGCTGAAATCTTTTTCGATATCAGTGAGAGATGAATCTGTCGCAGCAATATGATTCTGCAAAAAGCGATTCAGGTTTTGGGAAATTTCCTGCTCGATTTTGCCCAAGGTGGAATCGGGCGCTTCGGGCACGGTAAAAATACGGTGGAGGCTTTCCAGGGACGCTTCCGCCGTCTTAGTTTCTGTAACCATCCGAGGTTCTTTATTTTCTAATAATGGGCTTTTCTACACGATGTTCGCCGAAGTTACAACACAGGAAAGACGTGGGCTTGGTCGATATCAAAGGGTAGAAATCTTGGGAGTTGAGACAAAGGCCACCATTTAGGTGACCTTTGTAAAGCTTAGCGCGCGGTTGTTATTGCTTATCGCAACTGGTCTCAGCCAGCTTCATCATCGCATCGTTGTACTGAGTCAACGGTACATCGATTTCTTTGGGGTGGCTGAGCAGGGATGCGAGAGCCGAGCGAAGATCGTAGTTACCTTCGTGGGCTTTACCCTGACGGAATTCGAAGACTTTCTTCGCTGCATCCGCTAGTTCGCCTTGTGAGCTGCTAAGAATCTTTACGTCCTCTTGAGACAAATCCAACCAAGATTCCACTGGAGCATCAAAGTTAAGTTTGCTTGGGTCGTTTTCCAGATAGTAGTCAAACGCTTCTTCGTTAAGCATGAAGTGGTTACGGCGACCTTCAAGGAACCAACCCGCAACGCCTTCCAGTTTAGGGTCTTTCTTAATAGTCAGGTCGACAAGGTTTTCGTACCAGGTGATCGAGGCATCTACATAGTTGTGATACTTCTGGCTAACACAGAGCTTGTCCAGTTGTTCGATGTCTTTCGCAAACGAAATACCAGGCACCAAAGTGGCGATGAGGATCAGGGCTGAACGACGCATTTTTAAATCCTTTTGGTCGAAGGTTGTTTCTGTGGCGTTCTTTCTTTGGCATTGACGCTACAGATATTTTATAGTCGTAATGGTAATGTTAGCGACCGAAGAATAAAAACGAAAATTTTCTCTGGAATTAGTGGATTGTCACAATCCAAGCGAGAGATCTCTCAGTTGCTCAGATTGTGACAAATAGAGGGGTTAGCTTTCGATGCGTTTTTCAGTTTCTCTATCGAACAGGTGAATGTTTTTAGTGTCGATATTCAGAGGTAACGATGCGCCATCCTCAACCACCACATGCCCCTCAACACGCAGCGTCATTTGCTGGTCAGAATCACCCAGCGTACCGTAAACCAGTAAGTCTGCACCCAAAGATTCGGTGAGTGTTACCTTCATCGTGAGTTGCTTGTTGTCCGGGTTCTCGGCAATCTGGAGATGCTCAGGACGCAACCCGATGTAAAGGCTACAATCTTCAAGATTCGAATCCGTAATGGATTCCCCATTGCTCAAGGTCAGCTTTCCACCATTCACTGAGCCTTCAAGAATGTTCATCGACGGGCTGCCAATAAATGTCGCTACGAACAGAGAGGCAGGGGTGTCATAAACTTCCAGCGGTGTGCCAACCTGTTCGACGTTACCAGCACTTAGTACCACCAGACGATCCGCCAGTGTCATAGCTTCCACTTGATCGTGGGTGACGTAGATAGATGTGGTATTCAGCGAGCGCTGGAGCTTTTTGATTTCCAAGCGCATTTGCACACGCAGTTTGGCGTCGAGGTTGGAAAGCGGTTCATCAAACAAAAACGCTTTTGGACGACGCACAATG
This sequence comes from Grimontia sedimenti, assembly GCF_011045095.1. Lineage (GTDB taxonomy): Bacteria > Pseudomonadota > Gammaproteobacteria > Enterobacterales > Vibrionaceae > Enterovibrio > Enterovibrio sedimenti. The sequence goes on along the minus strand of NZ_JAALDL010000002.1, from coordinate 277,489 downwards.
GCACGCCCCATAGCCACACGTTGACGCTGACCACCGGAAAGCTGAGACGGTCTGCGGGTCAGCAGATGGTCAAGCTCCAGCATCTTTGCCACTTCGTTGACCGATGTTTCTATCTGATCTTTAGGAACGCCACGGTTTCTCAGGCCATACGCCATGTTATTGAACACTGTCATGTGCGGATATAGTGCGTAGTTCTGGAACACCATGGCGATGTCGCGCTCGCCGGGTTCTTTTTCGTTTACGCGGTCTCCACCTATTGATAAGGCGCCGTCCGATATGGTTTCCAACCCAGCAATCATGCGGAGTAGAGTGGATTTGCCGCAGCCACTTGGGCCTACCAGCACAATCATTTCGCCATCTGCGATGTCTAAATCTACCCCGTGAATTGCTTTAAAACCGTTGGGGTAAACTTTTTTAATTTGGTCGAGTGTCATTGTCGCCATTCACGCATCCTCTGTGTGAAGCTTAATTCTTTATTATTTTTCAGTTTCTACCAGGCCTTTCACGAACAGCCTTTGCATGCCAAGCACCACGAGTACAGGCGGGATCATGGCGAGTAGCGTCGTTGCCATCACCTTGTTCCATTCCACTTCGCCATCACCGACAGCCAACATGCGTTGGATACTCATCACGATGGTGTAGTAGTTATCTTCGGTGGTTATCAGCAGAGGCCATAGATATTGGTTCCAGCCGTAAATGAACGTAATCACGAATAGTGCTGCGATATTGGTTCTCGAAAGCGGCAGGAGAATATCAAAGAAGAATTTGATCGGCCCTGCGCCATCAATTCGAGCGGCTTCCAACAACTCGCCCGGTACCGTCATGAAAAACTGGCGGAACAGGAAAGTCGCGGTAGCACTGGCGATTAGCGGGATAGTCAGGCCAGACATGGTGTTCAGCATGCTGAGATCGGCGATGACCTGAAAAGTCGGCATAATACGAACTTCTACAGGTAACATCAGGGTCATGAAGATCACCCAAAACGCCAGCATACGGCCAGGGAAACGGAAGTACACCACGGCATAGGCTGACAGAATGGAAATGGAAAGCTTGCCGAAGGCGATTCCAAGTGCCATCAACGTCGAGTTCCATAGCATCCCAGCTACGCTGATATCCAGTTCACGTGATGTACCTTCTGTGAGGATTTCATGGAAAACCTCAAAACCACGATCACCGAACCAAAGCGGTGTCATGCCACTCACAAACTCTTTACTGTCGTGTGTTGCTGCCGTCAATGCGAGCCAGACAGGCAAGGCGACGGCCAGCACACCCAGAATGAGAATGAAGTGGCTGAAGAATGTCAGTAACGGTCTTCTTTCTACCATCAGTAAGCCACCTTCTTCTCAACGTATTTGAACTGAATGACGGTCAGCACGCCGACCAGAATCATCAGAAGGACAGACTGTGCGGAAGACGAACCTAAGTTCAGTCCCACAAAGCCATCGGCATAAACCTTGTAAACCAGCGTTGTGGTCGAGTCGCCAGGGCCACCTTGTGTCATTGCATGGATAACGCCGAAGGTGTCAAAGAAGGCATAAACCAAGTTCACGACCAGAAGGAAGAAAGAGGTTGGCGAAAGCAGTGGGAACACAATGGTAAAGAATCGCTTCGCCGGGCCTGCACCATCAATCGCTGCCGCTTCGATCAGTGAACGGGGAATAGACTGCAATCCGGCGAGGAAGAACAGAAAGTTGTAACTTATCTGTTTCCACGTTGCTGCGACGATAACCATAAACATGCCATCGCCCCCGTTGATAAAGGGGTTCCAGTCTATCCCTACGGCTGCCATGGCATGTGCCAATACGCCTACCGTTGGGTTAAACATAAACAGCCAAAGCACACCTGCAACCGCGGGTGCAACCGCGTAAGGCCAGATAAGTAAGGTCTTATAGGCAGTGGCGCCTTTGATAATGTGGTCGGCCATGACCGCCAGCAGCAAAGAGACGAAAAGCGCTAATGCTGCGACTGCGAAGCTGAAGAATAGGGTGGTGCCAAATGACGAGAAGTAAGCACTGTCTTCAAAAAGCTCAAAGAAGTTCTCTAAGCCTACGAATTCTGTACTTAACCCGAAGGGATCTTCCAATAACGTGGATTGCCATACTGCTTGTCCCGCTGGCCACAGGAAAAAAATAAAAGTGATGACCAATTGAGGGGCGAGCAGCAGTACGGGTAACCAGACGTTGTGAAAGACGGGTTTGTTATCCATAACAACCTGCTTATTGTAATTATGTGGATCAGCGGGGGGATATATCCCCCCGGTATTACGGTGAGCGTATTACTTGTTCGCTTTTGCGAATTTTGCCAGCAGTACGTTTCCGCGCTTAACGGCTTTATCCATTGCATCTTGTGCAGAGGCTTCGCCAGACCAAACGTTTTCCAGCTCTTCGTTGATCACATCACGGATCTGCACAAAGTTACCGAGGCGAATACCTTTGGAAGCAGGAGTCGGCTCAACAGATGTCATCTGAACAATCGCCACGTCAGTCCCTGGGTTTTCGTTGTAGAAACCTTGTTTCTTACTCAGGTCGTACGCTGCGTGAGTGATTGGCAGATAACCTGTGAACTGATGCCAGTCGGCTTGGTTTTCCGCGCTGGACATGAATTTGAAGAACTTAGCGACACCGTCGTAGTCTTTCTTGTCATGGCCTTGCAGTACCCACAGGGTTGCACCACCGATGATGGAGTTCTGTGGGGTTTTGATCTTAGAGGAGTAGTAAGGCAATGGTGACACACCGAACTCAAAGTCTTTCACGTTGCCTTTAATGCCCGCGTAAGACGCTGAAGAGTTGATGTACATGGCACACTCACCGCTGTAGAACAGTGGCGCACTGTCTGAACGGCGGCCGCCGTATTTAAAGGTGCCGTCTTTTTGCCATTCTGCCAGTTGAGCGATGTGGTCAACGAAGATTTTATCGTTGATCAGCAGCTTGGCATCTGTGCTGTCGAAACCATTATTAGCAGTAGCGATAGGTGCATTGTGGCGCGCTCCGAAGTTCTCGATTTGTGTCCAGGATTGCCAGCCCGTGGTGAAACCACATTTCGCACCGTTTGCCAGCAGCTTGTCTGCTACGGCGTCCATTTCTTCCCACGTTTTTGGTGGCTCGACACCTGCTTTAGCGAACAGGTCTTTGTTGTAGTAAAGCACTGGGGTAGAACTGTTAAATGGCATAGACAGCATGTTGCCGTCGCTGTCGGTGTAATAACCGGTTACTGATGCTAGGTAAGCAGAAGGGTCGAATTCTGTTTTGGTGTTTTCCATCAATTGGTACACAGGATAGATAGCACCTTTCGCGCCCATCATGGTCGCAGTACCAACTTCAAAAACCTGAACAATTTCTGGTTGCTGTTTTGCACGGAATGCGGCAACAGCACCTGTCATTGTTTCCGTGTAATTGCCTTTGTACACAGGCTTAACAACGTAATCGCTTTGGCTTGCATTAAACTTATCTGCAATCTCGTTCACTTTCTCACCGAGATTGCCACCCATCGCGTGCCACCACTCGATTTCTGTTGCAGCGTAAGATGGGGATGCCAGCAGCAGTGATACAGAGGTTAGTGCTGCTAATTGACCTAGCTTCATGGTTTACTCCTTGTCTGACGAACTTCTATTGCCGTATCGGCTTTCCATTTAGAAAGTGTGTTTGCTCGTTCGAGCGGGAGGTTAGAGCATATGAGCGTTATGTTGCGGTTTTGTTATAGCACCGCCTAGTTTGCGTGTCTTTACTCGCAAATAAAATGTGTGAGTTCCCGCCAACTTAGAACGCGTCGCAAAGAGTAGATGCCAGGTTTGACAAAGAGATTAAGTTTCGGTGTCGAAAGTGTGTAGTGTGAGCAGGTTAGTTATATCAACAGCTTTTGAATAGTGCCCCTGTGATAAGGGGCACGAATAGAAAAGTGGAGTCTAAAGGTGGCGTTGTTACAGTCGATCAGCCAAAACGGCTGCGCGAATGTGTCGCATGGTTTCGTCAATGTCGACATTGTCGTCGTTGAAGAAGCGGCTGATCACATCAAACAGCGCAATTTGGGACGCACGGCCAATCGCCATGTTGTGGGACAGGCTGGCAACCAGATTGTCGGTGGCCGCGGCGCGCAAAAATGCCTGCATAGAGTCTTGTGCACAGGCGTCAAAACCTTCCATATCAATATCGACACGCACTGGGATGGAGCCCTTACTGAGATTAAATTCTCGCTGGAAGTCTGGGTCGAGAATTAATTTCGCCAGCATTTTCTGGGATTCTGTGGTCTGCGTTGCGCCATTTTTGAAGAAAACAAAGCTGTCGATGTTGAAAGAAAACTGATTGGCAGTGCCCGGCGCAGGAATACAAAGGAAATCCTTACCAGCCTGCTTCCCTGCGGCCAGAAATTCGCCTTTTGCCCAGTCCCCCATCATTTGCATCGCCGCTTTTCCATCGATCACTAGAGACGTGGTGTCGCTCCAGTTGCGCCCCGGCGAATCAATGTCTGTGTATTGCTTCATGCGGCGGAAAACCTCAAGGGTCTCGCGCATTTTGTTACTGGTTAGCGCGTCGCTGTCCTGTTCAATAAAGGCTTTGTGAAATTCATCTGTGCCCATCACAGCGAGTGCGATTAGCTCAAAAAGCGTGGTTTCCTGCCAGGGCTCATTGCCAAGTGCCAGTGGGATATAGCCTGCAGCTTTAATTTTTTCGGCAACAGAAAAGAACTCGTCGAGTGTTTGCGGTGGCTGAACACCAACTTTATTCAAAACATCAGCATTGGCCCACAACCAATTGACGCGGTGAATGTTAAAAGGCACTGCGACATAGTGGCCATCTACTTTAAGGTAATCGCTGACGCGGTGGGGAACCAGTTCGTTCCAACGTTGTTCCTTGGCGACATCATCGACGCTGGCAAGGAAGCCCAGCTTTCCCCACTCCTGAATTTCAGGGCCCTTGATTTGCGCCGCGTCGGGCGGATTGCCTGATAGAGCACGAATGCGAAGGGTGTTGATAGCACTTTCGCCAGCACGGCCTGCGACAGCAAAGTCACGCCAGACATGGCCTTCGCGTTTCATCATCTCTTTAAGCGTGTCGACGGAGCGGGCCTCGCCGCCACTTGTCCACCAGTGGAGAACTTCTACATCATTGCCGTCACTTGCCTGAGCAGAAAAAGTGAGGCCGAGTGCCAAGAAAAGGGGGGAAAATCTCTTCATAATTCAGGTCCTGGGGAAAGCGATGTCGATTTGCAGACCGCCTTCCTTGCGGTTGGAAAGAATGATTTCACCACCATGTGCGCGAATGATATTTTTTGCGATACCTAAGCCGAGGCCAGTTCCGTGCAAATCTGTATGTAGACGGAAATAAGGGTCAAAAACCTTTTTGAGGAATTCGTCAGGAACGCCCGGGCCATTGTCCATCAAAGTGATATCGAGAGACTTCTCGCCATCATGAACATAAACCATAACCTCATCGCCGTACTTCACTCCGTTATCGATGAGGTTAGTCAGGCAGCGCTTGAACGCCAAAGGCTTACAGTAAAATGGACGCAGCTGTTCGCCGGTAATGTTTACCCTCAACCGTTGCTGGTTATGTACCTCGGCGATAGTGTTCAGAATTTGCACGACATCAAGCGCCGATACGTTCTCATGAATGTCAGTGTCTTTCACCGTCTGGAGAGCGCCTTTTACCATGATCTCAAGTTCATCAAGGTCTTTGTTGATCTTGGTAGCCTGAACTTCATCGTCAATCAACTCAGCACGAAGACGTAAACGGGTGATTGGCGTCTTCAAATCGTGAGAGATAGAACCAAACAGTTTTTCCCTGTCATGCATGTAACGCTGAAGGCGTTTCTGCATCAGGTTAAAAGCTCGGGTTACTGTTGTAATTTCACTGGCACCTTCTTCGACCAATTCTGGCTGTTCGATATCGGTGCTCAGTCGGTTTGCTGCTTGTGCGAGTCGCTTTAATGGCCGGGTTTGATTGCGGATCAGCGTAAAGGTAAAGACCAGAAGCAGCGTGGTAATCGCAAACAGGAAGACGATTTGATCCGCGTTAATCAGATCATTTTCCAAAGTCACATACGGAGCGGGCAGGATCGCAGCGATGTATACCCATTGCCCTTCGGTGAGTTCAATTTGCACAACCAGAATCGGCGGATTTAGGGGTTCCAAGCTCAGCGTGTGATGCGCCCAGGACTTCGGAAGGTCAGACAGCAACAAGCTGTTGTTCAAAACGCGCAAGGTTTCAGGGCGGGAAAAATCCACTTTGATTTGATCAACATTGGGCAGTTCTTTTTTTAGCACGCTTTCAATGGTGCTAATCGCCTCGAGTTTTGAACGAGTATCCGGCATTGGCGTGATGCGGATTTCTTCCGTGTTAAATGAGACGAAAAAGCGTGCACCACCCATATTACGGAGTTGGTCCAGAGCGATATGTCGGTATTCGAGTGGCAATGACTGGAAGAAGGTAGTGGTGGAAGCAAACATCTGCGCCATGCTTTCAGATGCCGATTTCAAACCTTCCACTTCGCGTTCCTTGGACTGGGTGTACCAGAAGAAACTGGCCACACTTTGTGCAAGGATCACTGACAGTACCGTGAGTAACAAGGTCCGCGAAAGCAGCGAACGCGGCCAGAAGTAAGATTTTAAGTTAAGACTCATAGGTAATGTCTGCGACAAACATGTAGCCGTTACCACGAACGGTTTTGATGATGGTGGATTGGCGGCCGTTATCTTTTAGTCTTTGGCGTAGTCGACTGACCTGAACATCAATGCCACGTTCTTGAGGTTGTGCGTCGCGGCCACGTGTCGCGTTAGAAATCGCGTTTCTGTCCATCAGCGAGTTGGGGTTTTCAATAAACAGCATCAGCAGGGCAAAATCTGCTGAAGTCATTTCTACTTCCTGACCGGTGACCTGATGATTGAGTCGTTGTGTGACAGGGTCCAAGCGCCACTGCGCGAAACGAATCGCTTTTGGCTTGGACATGGTGGTTTCCTGCAATTGCTGGGTGCGGCGAAGTAGGGCACGGATTCGGGCAACCAATTGGCGAGGGCTGAACGGCTTGGCAATATAGTCATCCGCACCAAGTTCCAGACCAATGATCTGGTCAGTTTCATCGGAAACTGCAGTAAGCATGATGATAGGCACGCTCGAGTCTTGTCGAACATATTTACACAGCGTGAATCCATCATCACCGGGCAGCATAATGTCGAGAAGGATGAGATCTGGGTATTGAACGGCGAGTTTCGCTTTCATTTCCTGCCCGTTCTGCGCGGTCGTGACATCGTATCCCGCTTTGGACAGATACTCTTGAAGCAGTTCGCGGATTTCTAAATCGTCATCCACCACCAGGATCCGCTTCTGATTAACCATGAAAGGTCTTCCCCTTATTCTCGACAAGTATCACGTTATTATCTTAGAGAAAATGTCTTGATTCTAGCGAGGCACGCCCAAATTGAGTGGATGGGATCAAACAAATGGTTGATTTGGACAAAAAAGAACCCCGGCATTGGCCGGGGTTCTGTACTTTCTGGGTCCGGATTATTTATCCGAGTTCATTGCGCGGCTGATGCAGTATGCTGCGCCACCCCAGGTAATGCCGAAACCAATCAGCATCATAATGATTGCACCTGTTGTCATACGTTTGCCTCCTGTGCGTCTTCTTCCGCTGAATCCTTAGCAGGACGAGATACGATATTTACGATGATACCTACGATAGCCAGAGCAGCTGTCAGACCCCAGCCCAGCATCAGCAGATCGCTTTGCTCGTAGCCGCCGTAACCTTCTTTGAATGTGTTAACCAGGTTAGTACCGACGATCCAAGCCAGCATCAGTGGGCTTACGAAGCGTACACACACTTCCAGCCAAGCGCCTACAGAGAACTCAGAGACTTTGTTCACGTGGTCACGGATGTCAGACACTTTGATCAACCAGCCCAAGATAACCAGCTCAATCAGACAGCTTGCCAGCAGAGCGACGTTGTTCATGAAGTAGTCAACCAGATCCAGCAGTAACAGACCACCGTTAGTTGCAAACGCCATAGAAACCGCGAAACCAGTACCACAAACGACAGAGGCGGCGACTTTACGGCTGATGTTCAGCTTGTCGATAATCGCTGACGTCACCGCTTCAATGATTGAAATGTGTGAGCTCAGACCCGCAACAACCAGTGCCAGGAACAACAGTGGACCAATGATGTAAGGTGCTGGTAGCAGGTTGATAGCTTGTGGAAGCGTAATGAACGCTAAACCAACACCGCCACTTACCACTTCAGTGAGCGCTTTACCTTGCTCTTGTGCCATGTAGCCCAAGATAGAGAAGATAAGTACGCCGGCCAGAATGGAGAAACCACAGTTGATCAGAACGGTCATGAACGCATTGTTCGTCACGTCAGATTTCTTAGGCAGGTAGCTCGAGTAAGCCAGCATGATGGCAAAGCCAACAGACAGTGTGAAGAAGATCTGGCCGTAAGCCGCTGACCAAACTTTCGCGTCAGTCAGTTTGCTGAAATCAGGAGTGAACAGATAGTTCAGACCTTCAACAGCACCTGGCAGGAAAGCTACGCGTGCAATCAGTAAGATAACCATGATGAAGAGTACAGGCATCAAAATCTTGTTTGCGCGCTCGATACCGCCTTTGATGCCGGTAAATACTGCCGCAAAAGTGATCGCCCATGCGATAGTCATAGGAATCGCGATGTGAAGCTGCCAGCTCCCCAGATTACTTGGTGAGTTTTCGCCTAGCTTCAGGTATTCGCTGAAGAAGAAGGCGTTGGTGTCTGTGCCCCAGCTTTGGTCAAATGCAAAGCCAACGTAAGACATTGCCCAGCCGATAACCGCCACGTAGTAAACCGCGATAACCGCTGCGATACCTACCTGGAACCAGCCCAGCCATTCGAACTTGGTGTTCAGTTTTGAAAAGACAACCGGTGCAGAACCACGAAGCTTATGGCCAAGGCCAAACTCCATGATCATAAATGGAATACCCGCGGTCAGCATGGCGAAAAGGTAAGGAACAAAAAATGCGCCGCCGCCGTTTTCGTAAGCCATATATGGGAAACGCCAGATGTTCCCCAAGCCGATTGCGGAGCCTACTGCCGCGAGGATAAATCCTGCGCGAGAGCCCCAGACTTCTCTAGTCATAACTTCTCCTTGTTGGTGATAACACCCGTCCTTTTATGTACGCAGACAACGTCTTGTTGTGCTGCGCTGTGTTATTAGCGTCGACGTGAACAGATTTGAATGGTTTTGTTACTGCTCTGGAAGCGCTTGGTTGCGGGTGCTGATTCAACCATGTTGTGTTTGGAATTTTTTCCCTTCACGATTTGGCAAAATAATCTTCTGCCTGTGAGGTTAAAGGCAGATTAAGCATTGGTTTCAACTAAATCAATAGCGTGAATCTCTTATGATCGTGCTGTTTTGTTGGTTATCATTCCGTATAAGTGTATGTGGGTGGTGTGTTTCTGGATGTAAATGACGTATTGATAGTGATATGAACTATTGATGATGTTTCTGTTAGCAGAAAGTTGCGATCTATTTCCCGTGTTTGTTTGAGTGAAAAATGAACAAAAATGCGTATTGGTTCGAATTTGAAGTTTAAAGCTTAAAAAGTCGTTAAAACTGCACAGGGTCTTGTCGCCCATCGATCGGTAATATCAAGATTAATGAGTTTTATCTAAATCTAATCCACTAAAAAATAGGGCTAATTTGCAACTATTTTCAAAGTGTCTCTAATAGTGCTAGTTAATGGTCTGTTAAATAAAATATGGTGATAAATTGAAGTTTATTGTTCTTTTTTTAGGCATGTGCTGGGATTTAAGATCAAATTTATTCAATCCTCCCTTGAGGAAGAGATGTTTCAATGTGTTTGCTAAGTCTCTCGCAAAGACAGTGAAAGATTCTGTTGAGGCTTTATAGGCAGGGGCTTTGCTTTGTGTCACATAATGAAACATTTGCTTCAATGATTTAACGATCTTAGATAGGAAACTGAATATTAGGCCTTGCAGTGATAATCTCCCTACATTATGTATATGTAACGTAAGTGTTATCGTTAAGGGGTCAGAGAATGGACACTAATCTAAAAATTGCGCTGATTACCGTATTTTGTGCATTGAGCGGCATCATTACCTTCGCGACTGTCGCTATCGTTTTCTCATAGCGTTCAGTTGTATAAAAACATTGGCTCTTGGCAAGTGAGAAGGCGTAAGATAGCGCCTATTCTATGATGACACCGAGAGGTGCTTGTGCAGAGCCCTAAAGACACTGCGTTTTCAGCGTCTTATCCATCCAACAGCGTTTCCGCTACTCCTATGATTGACCACGCCCTTAAACGCAAAAAGCGCATTGCTTTGGCTGCGCAAGGTGGGGGACAGAAAGGCGTCTTCACAGCAGGAGTATTAGACAGTTTTCTCGATGCAGGTTTCGACCCGTTTGAAATCTATATCGGTACCTCTGCCGGTGCACTCAACCTTGCTTCTTATATCACCCGCCAACGCGGTTTCGGGCATCATTTCATTACTGAGTACACCACGCACGATCGCTTCTTCAACCTGATGAAGTATGTGCGTCGGCAGCAATTCATGGATCTGGACTGGGCGCTGGAAATGGCGAGTCCAAACCACCCGGAAGGGCTACGTTTAGAAAATGCACTGACTACCTTGTCTAACCGAAGCGCTTACGCCTGCGCGACGAATACACACACCCTCGAACCGCACTTCTTCCGTATGTTTGAAGACAACTGGCTTGATGTCATGAAAGCCACTTGCGCGATCCCCATGTTGTATCCCTCAGCGGTGGGCATTGAAGACCAATTCTTTGTTGATGGTGGTGTCACTGGTGCTATTCCCGCAAGAGAAGCGTTCAACCGTGGCGCAGATATTGTTGTGGTGATCCGTACCGAGCCTGTTGTCGAAGATAAATCGCCAATGAGTTCAGCTTTTGCAGAAAACTTACGGGGAAGAATGGAAAAACGGCTTCCTGAGTACCTTGCGAGATTGAACATTGAAGATCGCATGGAGAAACTTTCAGACTTCCATGACCAACTTTCACACCGGTTGGAAGAAATCAGGGAGAGGTATAGAGAGAAGACGCCAGAACCTATTTGGCATCGCCTCAAAGACATGATGCCAAAGCATAAAAGCCAGAATGGTGGCCGTTGGCTATTTGGCGGTGATTCGATTTATCGTCTTCACGCTTTATCTGGACAGAAATTGAATGCGGATATGTTGGAAATGCTAACACGGCATTTTCAAACGTATCAGGAAGCGATTGAATTTATGTCCCATCCTCCTGTCCGCACTGAGCTTATTCAACTCGCGCCAAAACAGCCTCTTTCAAGCAGTGCGTTACTGAGTAAGCCTTTCCAACTGGAACATGATTATCAGGATGGTCTCGAAGCAGGCCGACATTTCGTTGACCAATATGCAGCAGCGTTCAATGACGTATCATCAGTAACGGGCTAACTTTAAAAAATCACAATGTTTTCAAGGAAGAAAGATTGACTGAATTTGAAAAGATGCAGCAGGGAATGCCATATAGCCCCGCAGACCCGGAACTGACTCAATTCCGCTATGCATCCAGACGGCTTTGTCAGCAATTCAATACCATTGACCCGGCAGACGTTGATGCCAATGAAATGGTGATCACTAAGCTGTTTGCGATTCGCGGCAAAGGCGTGGTGGTAGAGGCTCCGTTTACCTGCACCTACGGCATGAACGTCAATGTGGGTAACAACGTGGCCTTTGGTCCAAACTGCACCATCATAGACAGTGGACACGTAGAAATAGGGAACAATGTCCTCATCGGCCCTGGCGTAGGTATATACACCATTACCCAAAGTCTCCTGCCGTTGGAGGTACTGAATGGTGAGATGGAAATTTCATTGCCTATAATTATCGGCAACAACGTTGTTATTGGTGGTAACAGTGTGATCAAAGCCGGGGTATCGATTGGCGAAGGGGTTGTGGTTGAAGCGGGTTCCGTGGTCGAAGGTGATATCGAACCGTTTTCCGTGGTGTCTGGAAACCCTGCAAGCGTGATACGCCGCCTCCGCTGAGAGGTTGGCAGTCCCGTTAGAGTTCTGATACGATTGCCCGCCACAGCGTTACAATTGTTATATTATAACAATTCTAATACGAGTATGTTGATATGTATCCGGCGCTTAACACTAAGCGGCTCAACCCGGATAAACAGGGCAGTACCATTCAGCGAAGCTGAATAAAAAGAGAATTGCAGTCGATGGCAAAAGTTAGAGCAAGAGTTCCATTGAACGTGGGTGTAGGTAGTAAGATCCCTGCAGAGATTCTTTCGTTCGAAGGTTTGGGCTCAGATAAAGAGCACGTCGCTATTATCTTCAAAAGTGCAGATCAGCAGCAGGGCGCACCGCTGGTCAGAATGCACTCTGAATGCCTGACAGGCGATGTATTCCACTCCTCTCGCTGTGATTGCGGCGAACAGCTGGAAGAAACCATTCAGAAAATGGGTGAAGAAGGTGGGGTCATTCTCTATCTTCGCCAGGAAGGTCGTGGAATTGGTCTATACAACAAGCTGGATGCCTATAAGCTGCAAAGCGAAGGCATGAACACTTATGAAGCCAACAATCATCTTGGGTTTCCCGATGATTTGCGAACCTTTGAAGACGCGGCAGCGATGCTGAAGGCGCTTGATGTTGATACCATCCGCCTTATCACCAACAATCCGAAGAAAATCCGTGAAATCCAAGAGCACGGCATCCAGTTGGAAGCAGTGGTCGGCACTCAGGCTCACCTCAAAGACGGCAACAAAATGTATCTGAAGGCTAAAGTCTCTCACGGTAAGCACAAGTTGACGATCTGATCGCCCTCCGCGAATTATCTTCATGAAAAGCAGCGCTCTGGCGCTGCTTTTTTGATCTTGGAGAGCTATACCCAAACGACCTGAAGATGCTTGAATCCTGCATCTTAAGGTTGTTCGGGTATATTCTTGGTTAACGAATAATCAGGCAAGCCAATGGTTGTAAATAAACATTAGTAAAACTAATCCTTTCTATGATTTCTTATCGTGCTTGAATGACGTTTAATTAGTTGTTTGAAGCCTCTCACGACACTAAACTCTGCGAAAAATTAGAGGTGGTGGCGTACTATTCAACGAAAGCGTTAAATATCCCTTTTATCGTCCACTTCCTCGCATAAAAGATTCTTAGTGATTATTTGCTTCCGGGAGTGCCGGTGATGTCATCGACAACGCCTTTATCCAAAATTTTACTCATGATTATCATTCTGGCTGCTGTTGGTCAGATGACCCAGACCATGTATGTGCCTTCCATGGCCATGATGGCTGACAGTTTTGCTGTACCGCCAGCATGGCTGCAAGCGGTCATGGCGTGCTACTTGATCCCTTACGGTCTTTCCCAGTTTATCTATGGTCCGCTGTCTGACCGTTTTGGTCGTAAACCCATCATTCTTGTCGGTTTGGCGATTTATCTTGTTGGTACCATCGTGACGCTCATGGCGCCGAGCTTCAGCATTTTCTTGCTGGGCAGTGTGATTCAAGGTGCTGGTATTGGTTGTGGTGGCGCTATGGCGCGTACCCTGACAAGAGACTGCTTTGACGGTAGCCGTCTTCACAAAGCGAACAGTCTCGTCAGCATTGGTCTGATTTTCTCGCCGCTGATGGCACCTGTGATTGGTGGCTTACTCAGCACCTATTTTGGCTGGCAGGCGAGTTATGGATTCTTGTTCATGTTGGCGGCCGTGGTGTGTTTGATCATGTCGCTGTATTTTCAGGAAACATTGCCACCTGAAGCACGTCGCCAAGACTCTGTGTTGAAGAGCTATCACCATGTGATGAGTAACCGACAGTTTCAAGGTTACTTAATCTGCCTGATTGCGGTTTTCTCTGGTATCTCAGTGTTTGAGGCGGCAGCAGGGGTGTTGCTGGGAAGCACACTGGGTCTGAGTGCGACGACAGTGAGCCTGCTATTCGTACTGCCTTTGCCGGGTTTTATGGCGGGCTCTTGGCTTTCAAGCGTGATCGAGCAGCGAAAGTCATCAGGGAAATCTCTGCTAGTCGGTTCGGTGATCTTGTTAGCGGGCGCATTGACCGTAGTGATCCCTGGCTATTTTGTCACTGTGACCGTTGAGACGCTGATTGGCGGTGCATTTATTTACTTCATGGGCGCGGGTGTCCTTTTCCCTGCGGCAACCACAGGTGCTATCTCGCCGTTTCCACGTCATGCAGGCACGGCGGGTGCGGTGATGGGCGGTGTTCAAAACATGAGTGCAGGCTTATTTACCTTGTTGGCGGCACAGATGAACGTGAATGATCAGTTCTCGCTGGGCGCAATTTTGCTGGCCATGGCAGTGGTATCAGGACTGGGTTTGCTGCTGTGTCGCCGTCAGAATATGGCGCCAGATACACCCGTGACGGCGCTAACAGACTAGGGCGCTGTAAAGTATAAAATACAGGCGAAATGGACAAAAAGGCAGGAAATCCAACAGGATCTCCTGCCTTTTTCTGTAGTGGTCTCTCCTGATAGAGATCAAAGCAAATTCGGAAATATAAAATTTGTTTATTTAGTAATTGCGACGAACATCAAATTGGTGCAATGTGTACCGCCTGTAGCGGAGTCGGAAAGGAAAAGGAGGACCTAGAAACTCCCGCTTTAATAATCATAAAGGCGGTAAACACACAATGAATGCAAGCAGACAGTCTGAATGGCTGGGTCATCCTCGCGGTCTGTTCCTCCTCTGTGGCACAGAGCTTTGGGAACGCTTCTCCTTCTACGCAATGCGCGCCATCCTGGTGCTTTACCTCACAGATAAAACCATTAACGGCGGTCTCGGATGGACGACACAAGACGCGCTGAACCTCTACGGTATCTACACTGGACTTGTCTACCTGACGCCTGTTCTTGGCGGCTGGATTGCTGATAACTTCCTTGGCCAACGACGCTCAATCATAGTCGGTGGTGCGCTCATGGCAATTGGTCAGTTTACACTGGCATTGCCAAACAGCTTTATCGACCCGTTTGAACTTCAGGCGTTCTATGTCGGTCTTGCGTTTCTGATTATCGGTAACGGTCTGTTTAAGCCAAACATTTCCACCATGGTAGGACATCTTTACAACGAAGGTGACAACCGTCGTGATGGTGCTTTTACCATTTTCTACATGGGCATCAATCTGGGTTCATTGCTGGCAGGTATCATTGCCGGTACCGCTTCCATGCATTACGGGTGGAAAGCTGGCTTCCTCTGCGCGGGTATCGGGATGTTGCTGTCGCTGGTTATCCAGTTGTTCTTTGCAAACCGTTATTTGGGCAATATTGGTATTGAACCCGCGGCAAAAGCACATCGCGACAAGAATGGCGGTCAAGGAAAACAACCGCTAACAAAGATTGAACGTGATCGCCTCAAAGTGATCGTCGTGATGAGCCTGTTTGTCATCATCTTCTGGGCGGGCTTTGAACAAGCCGGTGGTCTGATGAACATCTATTCACAGGAATACACTAACCGTATGTTGGGTAGCTTTGAAGTACCAGCGGCTTGGTTCCAGTCGTTGAACCCAATGTTCATCATCATTCTTGCCCCTTTGCTGGCAGTATTCTGGCGTCGACTGGGTGCCAACGAGCCAAGTTCGCCAATCAAATTCGCGATGGCTATGGGTTTCCTATCGTTGGGCTTTGTCTGCATGGTAGGGGCGGCAATGCAGCAGGGCGGTGATATGTCAGTGAAAGCCTCAATGTGGTGGCTGGTAGGGGCGTATTTCTTCCACACGCTGGGTGAGTTGTGCCTGTCTCCAATTGGTCTTTCCCTGATCACTAAACTGGCGCCGCTTCGCCTGATGTCTGTGATGATGGGAACCTGGTTCTGTGCCAATGCAGTAGCAAACTATGTGGCAGGCTTTATTGGTAGCCATGTTGGCGATGCTGGCCCACTGGCAATCTTCGGTGGTATTGCGGTCACTTCAGCGATTGCTGGCCTGCTTCTAATCCTATGTTCAAGCAAGTTGATAGACTGGATGCATTGTGCGGAAGGAAACAAACAGGATTCTGACGAAAGCCTGACAGAAAAGCCCGCTGTCGCGGCCTAATATTAACTAAGCCAATAGCATGTCTGGAAAAGCCATCGGTCGATGGCTTTTCTGTTGATATCGCCGTACAGCCCTGTGAAAACGTCACATACGGCGTACGGTTTCATACCATAATCACTCAAGAGTACTGCTTTTCACGTAGTGCTTTTCTAATGCCTGTTCGTCATTTTCTAAAAATCAGTTAAGACCACTTCCACCCTCAGCCTTATATTAAGTACTAATTGCACTTCAGACGCTTGCTGTGGTGCCCTCATTCGGCCAACCTGATATCGCTTTGAAACAGCGGCACCAATGCTTTGCGAACGAAAGGTGCCCATCATTCGAGATTCATCAATAGGACAACTATTCGGAGTTAAAGCCATACCTGTTGTGAAACAGGGACGGAAAGTTTCGGGTCTCAGGGTTGTTGGTGGTACTGAGACGGCCGGACTGCCTCTTGCTTTGGTTAGCTAAAAGAGGGACAACAAATGTCTAATATTATCGGTACTTCAAACGGCGAGACACTTAACGGCACTTTGGGAGATGACTACATCGAGGGTCGTGGTGGTGACGATACTATCTATGGTGATGTAGGTAGCTCATCGGGCAATGGCAACACTGGCGCTGTTTTTGTACTTGGCGATGACTTCACTGCTTCAAGTGGCGAATTCCACACTTTCAACTTCCCACCAACACTTGATTTCTCAGGTTCTACGACCAGCGTAGCGTTTAATGATGACGACGCTAAGCTCGACGGTGACGATCGTTGTAACGAGTATTCAGACGATAAAACGCAGACAGTTGAACTGAATGGCAATGAGTACGATGTAAACGTTGACTACCAACTGAAGTACTGTGATTCAGACGGCAACGTCTACACGTTTGCTGTTGTAGACATCGATGCTGACAACAATGGCAGTCACTACCACAACGTTGGTGAAAACGGCAAAATCCTGATCCAACTGGATGGCCCAGAAATCACTTCTTCAACCAGCATGTCTTACGTTCAGGGCTCTTACGAAAACATCAGCAGCCTGGACTACTCTTCTTTCACTTCTCCAGAAGAAGTTGATCCAAGTGTTGGTGGTGACGACGAGATTTACGCAGGTGACGGTGACGATACTGTGTATGGTCAGGGCGGTGATGATTACATTGAAGGCAACAATGGTCAGGACCAGCTTTTCGGTGGTGACGGTGATGACACCATCTATGGCAACACTGCATCTCCTAACTTTAGCGACGACCCGAGTGTAAACGTTTTCCAAATGGGCAGCGACTTCACTATGCCTTCAGGCGGTGAGTTCCATACTTTCTGCTTCCCGAACAAATTGTCTTTCGATGGCGGCTCTACCAATGTGACGTTCCAGGATGACGATGGCAAGCTGAATGGTGACGACTACTGCAACGAGTATTCAGATGACAAATCACAAACAGTGACCATCGATGGCAACACTTATTCTGTGAACCTGGATTATACCCTGAAGTACTGTGATTCAGACGGCAACATCTACGAATTTGCCGTGATTGATGTGGATCTGGATGGTAATGGCCACCACTACAACAATCTGAATGAGAACGGTAACCTGCTGCTTCAACTGAGCGGCCCTGAAATCACAGATGCTACTGATCTGTCACTGGTGCCAAATTCTTACAGCAACATCAGCTACATCGAGTACGACCAGATTGCTGAAGAGCAAACTCAGGTCTCTAACGATGAAGATTACATTGACGGTGGTAAAGGTAACGACACCATTTACGGTCAATGGGGCGACGATGTAATTTACGGTGGAGAAGGCGACGACGTCATTTACGGTGGTAACTATGGTCACCAAACACTGGAGCTTGACCGTGGCCACGATGGTTACTGGGATATCAGCAATGGTGACGCTGTCACGTTAGATCTGTCACACATCACCTCTAGTGCTTCTTACAACAACAGCGTGGGTTACTACGTGCTGGATGAGAATGGTAACGTTCTGAAAGCCGTGATCATGGCTGACAACGCGAAACTGGATAACGAAGCGCAAGCAATTATCGATGTTGAAGGTGCAGATCGCCTTGGCTTGTTCATCATTCCAGACGGCGATACCAAAGGCTTTGACGAGGGCGAAGTAACGCTGAGTTTTGCTAACGGTAGCCCAGTATTTGGTCAAGGTAGTCTGTCTGCTGGTGGCTATGTGTCTGAGCAAGGTAAAAACGGCGACCGTCAGGATCACGAAATCAACTCTGGCGAGAACTCTTGCTGGGAAGACCTGTGGTGTCTGGGTGACAAAGACTTCAATGACGTTGTGATGAAAGTGAATGCGACTCAGGTTGTTGAAGAGAGCGACGCCGATACTATCTACGGTGGTGAAGGTAACGACACCATTTATGGTGGTGACGATGTTGACCACATCATGGGTGGTGTTGGCGATGACACTATCTATGGTGGTGAAGGCGACGACATCATTGAAGGTGGTGAAGGTAATGACACCTTATTCGGTGGTACTGGTAAAGATACCTTGCTGGGTGGTGCCGGTGATGACTTCCTGCACGGCGGACCAGGCGATGATGTGACCATCGACGGTGGTGAAGGTGTCGACAGCTACCGTGGTAGTAAAGGTGACGATGTGCTTATCTTTGGCCAAGACGACTTTGTTGGCCTCACCACAACAAACAGCAGTGGTGAAGTGATCAATCAGCACATGTACTACGGTGATACCGGTTTCGATACCATGCTGGTAGAAGGTGATGCCGTTGTCGATTTCACAGGCGTTTCTTACCAGACAGATTCTACTGTAACGGGCAATGTTATGGCTCAAATCGAAGCAGTGATTGGTGATGAAGGTGACCAGACGGTTATTATCAACCCGAATGCTATCGAAGCACAGTCAGACGTACCTGCTGGTGAAGATCTGGGCACACCTGATGACTGGGACGGCTTTGTTGCTTACCTGGGCGAAGGTGATGATGCACTTGATGTATCTGGCGTGCCTTGGGAGTTTGTTGACGGCGGTACTGTTAACGCACCAATCTCAGCAGAAATGATCAGCCTGATGGGACTGAACAATACTCAGGTTGGCGAACTGAATGCTTACGTGTTTGAGCACGAAACGCTGGATCGCACCATCACAATTTGGACTGACGCAGAGACAGTTACCCTGAACGGTGAAGACCTGTTCTAAGTCGATGTCTAATTGAGTAAAGGAAGGGCGACCATTTGGTCGCCTTTTTTTATGCTTGGCTTTTAGTCTTGTTTGTTAAGTCTTCAATCAAGCGCCCGGCTCGTTTTCCAAATAGAGTACGGTGGCAGCAACGCGCGATTCTACCCCCAGTTTTTTTAAGAGGTTCTTCAGGTGGACTTTCACGGTTGCTTCAGAGATATATAGCGCTTCAGCAATTTGCTTGTTTCTGAGCCCCTTGGCAACTTGATGGAGAATTTGGCGTTCACGTTCTGTCAGCACGCTAAGCGGCGAAGTTTGGTCACGGTTCTGTTCCAGAAAATGGCGGACCTGCTCGCTATAAGCTTTTTCTCCTGTCATGGCGAACTTCAGTTGGTCCACTAGCTCTTCCGGCTCACCGTCTTTAAGCAAATAACCATCAGCACCCGCTTGTACAATGGCGTGAATGTCGCTTGGACTGTCTGATACTGTCAGAATAACAATGATGGACGTGCAGCCATCATTTCTCAGTGCTTTGAGCGTGTCGAGACCAGAAAGGCCTTTCATGTTGAGGTCCAGAATAATCAGGTCTGGTTCGTTGCGTAGCACTTCAGCAATAGCATCAGCACCATTGCTGGCTTCTGCAATGGAAGAAAACTCAGGCTCAAACTTCAGTAACTGCGAAAGACCTTTTCTCATCAGCGGGTGGTCATCGACCAGCAAGACACTCCATGTTTCCATGTGAAAGTTACTCCGGGTTAGTTAAGGTCAAAGGTTAGTGTTACCTGACAGCCTTTCGAGGGCGCTGTGGTGATTTTCAGCTCGCCACCCAGCATGACAGAGCGTTCCAGCATGATGTTCAGCCCATAGTGGTCTGGCTTTTCTTCGCGTAGCGAGAAGCCAACGCCATCATCGACGATTTCCACATAAGCCTGATGATTATACTGGAAACAGCGAACCCTGATGTTAGTTGCCTGTGCGTGTTTGATGGCATTGGCACAGGCTTCACGGATGATTTGCAGAATGTGCATCTGGCGCTGTGCATCCATAGAAAGGGTATCCATTTCAGCAGAAACAGACAGCTTTGCATCGGTCTGCGATTGTAAGGCATCAATCATTTCGCGAAGGGCAAGGCCAAAATCAGCATGAGTCAAAGACAGTCTGAATGCGTTTAGCAGTTCCCGCAGCTGATCGTAAGCAATGCGCAATTGTTCGCTGATATCGTCAGCAATCTCTTTGCAGTCAGGCGCATCAATAACTTTTAGATGGCGTTTTAACAAACTCGTTTGGATCTTCAGGTAAGAGAGCGATTGAGCGATTGAATCATGTAGCTCACGCGCCAATGTTGCCCGCTCTTCCATCACTGCGAGGTGCATGGCCTGTTTCTGCGCATGATTATAGTAAACCCCACGGGCAAAAATAGCGGCCAGATTAGAGAGAAGCGCATGGTCAACGATGTCTATGTTCCCTTGCCATTTGAGGGTTCCAAGCGTTTCTCCATCAAGCTCTAATGGGAGGGAACGCCATTCTTCTTCTGATGGCTCACCTGCAGAAATTTCCCAGTCAGTCTGGTTTTCGTTATGGGCCTGTAATGCCAACGCGTTTACACCGTCTGCTTTCAATGTGATGGCTAAGATTTTCTCGAAGCTCTCCCGCGTAAGGAAGGTAGAAGAGAGTTGGGTTGAACAATCATAAAGCACATTGAGTGACTGGTTGGCCTTGGTGAGCTTTTGGGTTTTACTCTCAATTTTCTGCTCTAGGTTGTTGTAGAGGCCTTTTAGTTCATTGGCCATCAAGGCGAAGCTGTTGGAAAGCACACCCAATTCATTGTTCATAACAGGCGGTAACTCTGCATCAAATTCGCGGTTTTGAATCTTCTGGCTGGCTTTCACCAGCATGTTGAGAGGATTCACGATGTGGCGTTGAGTGTAGTGAATCAGAAACAGCACCAACGCCAAGATCAGCCCAAGACCGACACTTCCCACCATGGCGAGCACCTGTAGTTTGTTTTCAGAATGCTGCTGAAGGGCATACACAAAACGGTCGATATCATTTACGAATAAACCGACTTGCTCAACGTAAAAACCTCGATCTTGGCTCTCCAACTCCGGGCGCAACAAGACCCAGCGAGAGATGAGCGAGTTATAACGGTCCCGTATTTCCATGGGAACGGCGAAGTTATCCAGAATAACGAGTTCAGGCGAAAGCAGTGACGCTTCAAAGCTTGCGATATGCTCAGGCAGACGAGGAGAGTCGAGTACGATGTCGTAAGCAATTCTGTAGCTTTGCATCCGCAATGAGCCAGAGGTATTGATCGCCGCAGCGTCATTCAGGCTGGAAGCAAAGGTAAAGATTGCAAAACCCGTGATAATCACCGCGAGAAAGAGTATGCCAATAAGAGAACGGGCGACGATGGTGGTAACGGATTGTTTTACAGCTATATCTTTCTTTTGAGCACTCATCTTAAGATTCAAGCTTACGGTTTTGATTTCATAA
This sequence comes from Grimontia sedimenti, assembly GCF_011045095.1. Lineage (GTDB taxonomy): Bacteria > Pseudomonadota > Gammaproteobacteria > Enterobacterales > Vibrionaceae > Enterovibrio > Enterovibrio sedimenti. The sequence continues at coordinate 255,853 of NZ_JAALDL010000002.1, read as the reverse complement.
TGTGAGCCAAATCAATTCGATAAATTGATCTAGCGCAATACCACCCCCTATATACCCCCTAAGAGGTATATATACACCTCTCAATTCTTCATAACGTGGCCTTAATTAAGAAGTAGCTCATGAAATGTGAGCTTTAAGGATTAAGGTCCAAGATGGTCGATACTCGTCGCCGATTCTTTCTGAGAAGCGCAGCCAAAGCCAAGGTTCAGCCTTTGCCATGGATTGCTGACCGCGACAATTTCACTGATCAATGTACCCGCTGTGGTGAATGTCACCTCGTGTGTGAGGAGCAAGTGATCGTGAATGGCGACGGCGGTTTCCCCTCTATCGATTTCTCCAAAGGCGAATGCACCTTCTGCTATGCCTGCGCTGAACAGTGTCCGGAGAAACTTTTCGCCCCAGAAACCGAAAAGCCCTGGGAACAGGTCATTACCATCAAGGATACCTGCCTCACTTTCAAAGGGGTGGAATGCCGCAGTTGCAGCGATGTGTGCGATACGCGCGCCATCCGATTCCAACTGACACAAGGGCAAGTCGCCCAGCCAAATATCAACCTTCACGACTGTACCGGCTGTGGTGCTTGCATCTCGCCTTGTCCTGTCAATGCCATCGCCATGGAGAACACTGGCAATGAATGAATATCACGTAAGCAGTCTGGTGGTTCATGCCGCTGCTGATCAAATAGAAAGCGTTACCTCAGAGATTGAAAAGATCCCCGGCGCGGAAGTGCCAGCTTCCAGTGAAGTTGGAAAGCTGGTCGTGGTGATTGAAGGCGAAAGCCGTGGCGGTTTACTGGATAAATTTGAACAGATTAAAGCGTTGCCTGGCGTACTGGCAGCGACACTGGTTTTTCATCAGGTCGAGGAAGAAGAGCCTGAGGATGCATTGGAAGGAGTGGGACGATGAACCTGACACGACGTAAATTTTTAAAAGCAAATGCCGCTGCTGCGGCTGCAAGCGCAGCAGGCGTGACCTTGCCCGTTTCAATCGCGCAAGCGGCGGGATCTGATGAGCAGGTAAAATGGGATAAAGCGCCATGCCGATTTTGCGGCACTGGCTGTGGCGTATTAGTAGGCACTCAGAATGGGCGCGTTGTTGCGTCTCAAGGTGATCCGGAAGCCCCGGTTAACCGAGGCTTGAGCTGCGTGAAGGGATACTTTCTGCCAAAAATTATGTACGGAAGCGACCGTCTGACCCAGCCTTTGCTGCGTAAGAAAGACGGTGTTTACGACAAAGAAGGTGAATTCACGCCAGTGAGCTGGGATGAAGCGCTGGATATCATGGCAGACAAGTTCAAAACGGCCATTCAGCAAAACGGCCCAACCACTGTTGGCATGTTTGGCTCAGGCCAATGGACTGTATGGGAAGGTTATGCCGCAGCCAAGCTGATGAAAGCAGGTTTCCTTTCTAACAACATTGACCCGAATGCACGTCACTGTATGGCATCCGCGGTAGTGGGCTTTATGCGTACCTTTGGTATGGATGAGCCAATGGGTTGTTATGACGACCTGGAACAAGCGGATGCGTTTGTACTTTGGGGCTCTAACATGGCAGAGATGCACCCGATTTTGTGGACGCGTCTGGCAGATCGCCGTTTGTCAGCAGATCACGTTAAAGTCGCTGTGCTTTCTACCTATGAACACCGCAGTTTTGAGCTGGCTGACAATGGCATTATCTTCACGCCGCAGACAGACCTTGCGATCCTGAACTTTATCGCCAACTACATTATTCAAAACGATAAAGTCGATAAATCTTTCATCGAAAAACACGTGAACTTCCGCAAAGGCGCGACCGATATCGGTTATGGTCTGCGTCCTACTCATCCACTTGAAAAATCTGCAGAGAACGCGGGTAGTGGTGCATCGGAAGCGATCGACTTTGACACCTTCGCTAAATTTGTTGCTGATTACGACGTGAAGTCGGTTTCTGAGTTGTCTGGTGTACCCGAAGATCAACTGATTGCACTGGCAGAGCTATACGCCAATCCGGAAACCAAAGTAGTTTCTTATTGGACCATGGGCTTCAACCAACACACTCGTGGTGTATGGGCAAACAACCTTTGCTACAACATTCACCTGCTGACCGGAAAAATCTCTAAGCCGGGTTGTGGTCCGTTCTCCCTGACCGGTCAACCTTCGGCCTGTGGTACAGCGCGTGAAGTGGGTACCTTTGCTCACCGTCTTCCTGCGGACATGGTAGTAGCTAACCCTAAACACCGCGCCATGGCGGAAAAAATCTGGAAACTGCCTGAAGGAACGATACCATCGAAGCCGGGCTATCACGCTGTTCTGCAAGACCGCATGCTCAAAGACGGCAAGCTGAATGTCTATTGGGTGATGTGTAACAACAACATGCAGGCAGGTCCGAACATTAACGAAGAGCGTCTGCCAGGCTATCGTGACCCCCGAAACTTCATCATTACGTCTGACCCGTATCCAACGGTAACAGCGATGGCATCTGACCTTATTCTGCCAACGGCAATGTGGGTAGAGAAAGAGGGCGCCTATGGTAACGCCGAGCGCCGTACCCAGTTCTGGTACCAGCAAATCAAGGCGCCGGGTGAGGCTAAGTCTGACCTTTGGCAAATTGTTGAGCTGTCTAAACGTATCAAAGTGGGTGAAGTATGGCCTGCGGACCTGGTTGCGAAAATGCCAGAGTACAAAGACAAAACCCTGTTCGACATTCTGTTCGCCAATGGGCAAGTCAACGAGTACAAGCTTGATGAAATCCCGGCTGACCGCCTGAACGACGACGCGCGAGACGCTGGCTTCTACATCCAAAAAGGTCTGTTTGAAGAGTATGCGGCGTTTGGCCGTGGTAAAGCGCATGACCTTGCACCTTTCGAAACCTACCACCAGGCTCGTGGCCTGCGCTGGCCTGTGGTAGATGGCAAAGAAACCCTGTGGCGCTACGCAGAAGGTCACGATCCGTATGTGAATGCCGGAGAAGGTTTTGCGTTTTACGGCAAACCTGACAAGAAAGCAGTCATCTTCGCACTGCCTTTCGAACCTGCTGCAGAAGAGCCGGATGAAGAATACGACCTGTGGCTGTCAACGGGACGTGTGTTGGAACACTGGCACACAGGCACCATGACCCGCCGCGTCCCTGAGCTCTATAAAGCCTATCCGGATGCCGTGGTTTACATGCACCCGTTGGATGCAAAACGCCGTGGTTTGCGTCGTGGCGATGCGGTGAAAGTGATTTCCCGTCGTGGCGAGGTGGCGACGCATGTGGAAACACGCGGGCGTAACCGTGTGCCGGAAGGGCTGGTATTCATGCCGTTCTTCGACGCCGGACAGCTCGTTAACAAGCTGACATTGGATGCAACTGACCCGCTTTCTAAAGAAACCGACTTCAAGAAAGCGGCTGTGAAGATTGTAAAGGCGTAACGACTTATCCGGGCAGTGCTGTGGGAACGCCCCGCAGCACACTGAAAGAATTTGATTCGAAAGGATCCGACAATGAAAAAGAAAATCTCCATTTCCCTGATTGTTGCGGCATTACTCAGTTCTGTCGCCATCGCTGAAGTCACATCACTGCGTGGCGATCAGGAGATAGGCGCCAACAATGAAGTGCCAAAAATCAAAGCGGTACCTAAACATCAGGAACGCTTTGCGCTCAACTATGTTAACCAGCCGCCGATGGTTCCCCATTCGGTCGATGGTTATCAGGTCAATCAATCCAACAACGCGTGCCTGCAGTGCCATGACGTGGATGTTTACCGTAAAACGGGCGCGCCACGTGTTAGTCCGACCCACTTTATGGATCGTGACAACAAGGTGCTGACGGAGGTGTCACCACGCCGTTATTTTTGTCTTCAGTGCCATGTTCCACAAGTGCAGGCTGAAGCGCTGGTTGAGAACGAGTTTGTTCCAGCCGGTAAGTTTGGACAGTAGGAGGTGATGATGAAACTACCGGGATTCATCACCAAATTCTGGACCTGGTTCAGAACACCGAGCGGCTTGGCTATCGGTACGGTGCTGACACTGGGCTTCATTGCGGGGATCATTTTCTGGGGTGGTTTTAACACCGGAATGGAAATGACGAACCGCGAGGAGTTTTGTATCGGCTGTCATGAGATGCAAGACAATGTGTACCAGGAATATGTCGGTACCATTCACTACAGCAACCGAAGCGGTGTAAGGGCTACGTGTCCTGATTGCCACGTGCCTAAAGAATGGGGTCCGAAAATGGTGCGAAAAATCCAAGCGAGTAAGGAGCTTTATGCAAAAGCGTTTGGTATTGTTGATACACCTCAAAAATTTGAAGATCATCGACTGGAAATGGCAACCCGAGAGTGGAACCGAATGAAGGCAAACGACTCTCAAGAATGTAGAAACTGCCACAATTTCGAGTTTATGGATTTCAGCGCCCAGAAATCAGTGGCGGCGAGTGTGCACGACAAGGCGGAAGAAGCAGGGCAGACTTGCATTGACTGTCACAAGGGCATTGCGCACAAGCTGCCAAGGAACCACGACGCGTCAAAAGATTTTCAGTTTTAACTTGCCAACGGGCCAGCGGTCGTTTTTGCTGGCCCCCATTTTTTATTCTGCTGCACGCTTCCACAGCATATGACAGAACTTCTGTTCCGGGTCACGGCTGATTAGCATACGAACCAACACATCGTCCAGCGTATCGCCTGAAGTTAGGCCGATGCGGATTTCAACAAACACTTCGCGGTCTACGTCAAACGCCACGTGGCCTTCCCAATCGCTTTCTGCTTCTACAGCAACGCCGGCGCCTTCTTCATCGAAGCGCTCTTGATAAGCCAGCATGTCATCGTATTCGAGATTGTCCTCTGCCATTTCGTAGAAGATTTCAAAGGCAGTGTCGAGTGTTTCGTCAATTGACAGTAAAGGCATTTCCATGGAGGTCTCTCAGGATGTCTGAATTTGTGTCATTACACCACGGTGTTAGCGATTTCCCAATCATCACAACACGAGATTGCTTAGAAAGGCAGCGATAAATCACTCGATTTCATATTGATACCAGCATCTTGAACCTCATTGGGTATAGAATATAGAAAACTAAAGCTGCCCGAACGAGGACATGCCTTTGTACAAGAACAAGCCGCGTGGTGGCCTGTTACCTGAGTTGGATAACGAAAGACCGTTTCAACCTGATTATGTTGAACCGATAGCGGCTTCTGTCCGCCAGATTCAGTCAGCGATGGGTGGCGAACTTTTTCATAGCCTTTATCTGTCTGGCGACGTTGCTAGAAGGGAAGCAGGGGAGACTGCCGACCTCACCTTGCTGTTGGTCTGCACACGTGCTTTAAATGTGCAGGAGTATGCAGCGCTGAATACCGTTCGTTGGCGCATTGAACAATCCAGCGATGCCCTAAAGCGTGTGCTTATTGATGTCGTACCACTGAAAGAAGTGACCAATTTAGCGAATATATTCCGCTGGGGTTTCTTCCTGAAGCATTGTTCAGTGAACTTGGCAGGAGAAAACCTCAGCAAGAGCTTCGGACATTTCGAGGTGAGCTGGGAAGTGTCCAAGGCAATGAATGATGACTTGGCACCAAGACTTAAAGACTTACGGCAGAAAATCGCGGTCGCAACCAAATGGGGGACGCAACTCGACGCCGCCCAGGAAGCCGCCGAGCGGTTAATCAGAGCCAGCTTTGGGTTGGTCGCGCATAAAGAGCAGAACTGGCAGTTTGAATTGAAGCCCGCTTCTGAGGCTTTTCTTCAACACTACCCTGATAAATCGTTAGAAATAGAGCGACTTTTCTATTTGATTGAACGTAAGCCCGTGAAAAAACGCGCTGTCGTTGCCCTGATGGACAGCTTCGGTGCATGGGTTGAAGCCGAATATGCAAAGATCGATCGTAAAATAGGATAGCTATTCACTTTTGTGACTAGGGGAAGTCCATCGTAAACCGGCTATTTAAAGCCGGTTTTTTTATGCATCCCATTAGTTGTATTTACATGTTATTAACACTTAATGCGTTAAATATATACAATATTTGAATTCAAAATAGTCAATTGAGCCAATATGGTGAAATTATTCAAAATATATGACTATTTATTGTTTACATGGAAAACGGGTTGCATTAACCTTGCGCTCAATTAGTCACTTTTAGTGAATATCTATTTCGCCAACGCATTGCTCAGGAAGTATTGCCATGCAAAAAACAGAAGAACTAAAAACATCGTCTTCATCAACACGGAATCTGTTGATGTTCTTGATCCCATCATTGCTGGGCGTACTGCTGTTTATGACGCCAATTATGATTGATGGTGGCTTTACGATCCCTATCGCTGTGCTGGCGAAGTCGCTATTGGGGCTTCTTGGTCAGAGCGCGACTATCGTGGTGACTAGCATCATCCTCATTAGTGCATTGGGTTCAGTGCTGGCGCTGGCGACAAAGCCACGCTTCATTACAGATTCAAAGTTCTTGTCAGGCCTGTTTTTGGCAACACCTGTTTGGCTGACAGTCCGTTTGTTGGGGGCAGCGTTTGTCGTCATGGCGTTTTTCGGTTTTGGTCCTGAACACGTGATTGGCGGTGCTACCGGCGGTTTCGTCCTGGGCGATCTTCTTCCGACTCTGCTTTCTGTCTTCGTTTTTGCAGGTCTGTTCCTGCCGCTGTTGACCAACTTTGGCCTTCTTGAACTGATTGGTACCTTCATGACCAAAATCATGCGTCCATTGTTTGGTTTGCCAGGCCGCTCTGCGGTGGACTGTGCCAGCTCTTGGCTGGGTGATGGTAGCGTAGCCATTCTGATGTCGAGCAAGCAATACGAGCAGGGTTACTACACCGAACGTGAAGCTGCCATTGTTGGTACAACTTTCTCGGTGGTTTCAATCAGCTTCAGCTTGGTGGTTATTGCACAGGTCGGTCTGGAGCACATGTTTGTCCCATTCTACCTGACAGTGTGTCTGGCGGGCTTCGTGGCTGCGGTTGTTGTGCCGCGTCTTCCTCCACTTTGTTGGAAAAAGAACACCCTGGTGAATGGCGAAGAGAAAACCTTTGAGCATGAATCTCTTCCAGAAGGTGAAACGCTGTTCTCCTTCGGTGTGAAAAGTGCCGTCAACCGCGCATCTCATATCCGCTCTTTGAGTGATGTACTGAAAGAGGGATTCCAGAACGCTGCTGACATGGTGTTTGGTGTTCTGCCTGTGGTGATGGCGATTGGTACTTCTGCACTGATCATCGCGGAATACACGCCAGTATTCACCATTCTGGGTATGCCATTTGTTCCTCTGCTGGAATTACTGCAAATCCCCGAAGCGGTCGCTGCATCTGAAACCATGCTGATTGGTATTGCAGACATGTTCATTCCCGCGGTTCTGGCGGCGAACATTGACAACGAAATGACCCGTTTTGTTGTAGCAACCTTGTCTGTGACCCAGCTGATTTACATGTCTGAAGTTGGAGCGCTGCTGCTGGGCAGTAAGATCCCGGTGAAGGTTTGGGAATTGGTAATGATTTTCATCCTGCGTACTTTAGTGACTCTGCCAGTCATCGCCGGTGTCGCGCACCTTATCTTCTAAAAACAAAATAAATCAGTAGGAAGGCGGTCAGTTGACCGCCTTTTTGTTTCTTTGCAATACTACTCACTGACCGCTTCTTTTGCGTCTTCGGTCATCGCTTCCGTCTCTTTTTTGGTTTCCTCTAACAACAACTTTGCTTCGGATTCGGCAGAGTCGGCTACCGCTTCCATTTGGGCTACGCGTTCCTGTGCGACTTGTTCAGCCTGTTGCCCGGCAGTTTCTGTGGCTTGAGAGCCAAACGGAGCGACAACAAACAGCATGCTGAGAAGGGCCAATTTGGATGATTTCATTGTGACGTTCTCCATGTGAGATATTTATGCAGCCAGATATACCCAAACAACCTGAATCCAGCACTTAAAGGTTGTTTGGGTATAAGAGTATGCAGCGAGAGGAATATCAGAGCGTCTCATTGTCGGCAATCCCACTCAAATTCAGGGCGAAAAAAGCGACCGCGTTGTGGGTCGCTTTTTCATCTTCAAGAAGTAGATTTAACTTACGTTTTCGCAGGCTTTTTCTTTGCCTTTACACTTCGCCTTGTTTTTCAGGTGCTCACGTTTCTTTTCGGCTTCTTTTTTCATCATTTCGCGTTTTTGCTCGGCGGCTTTCTTTTTACTTTCAACCATTTCTTCTTGAGATTGTTTCTGCGCTTCGCGCTCCATTTCAGAAATGTCTTTAGCCGACTCCCGCTCAATTTCCGCCAGATCACGCTTTGCAGCTTCTTCAAGTTTTTTTAGTTCATGAACTCGCGCTTGTTCAATTTTTGCCGCTTCTTTTGACGCATCGTCTGCGCTCGCGGTAAAAGGTAAAGCAACAAAAACTGATGAAATGAGGAGGTGTCGTAAATCCATTATGTCGGTCCTTCGAAGTGTTAATACATTGCCCATGGACGATGTTTGTCGATATAAAGTACCTATTCAAAGAGTGTACGCAGTGTCTCAGTTGAAAGACTTGTTCTGAGGTTATGATGAATCTGGTGTTCCGTTTGATGATTACCTCGCGGGTATGACGGAAAATGGCTGATTCAATGAGAATAAGAAGAACATTATGAAAATCATTCTATTACACGGACTGTACATGCATGGTGTTGCCATGTTGCCCTTGGAAAAACGCTTGGAAAGTGTAGGACACAAGGTTTTGAATTTGTCTTACAACACCGTCATGCCCGATCTGAGCGGGTTGTTCAGGGCGATGGATGACTTTATTGATGGTGATGACATCGCAATTGTTGCGCACTCCATGGGTGGTGTAATTACGCGCGCTTATCTCGAAAACGGCAGCGACATGTCTAGGTGTGTAAAAACGGTTATTACCTTGGGCACCCCACACAAAGGCTCAAAGGTCGCCGCGTTTTTTAAAGACATAGGGATCGGTGACTTTATGTTTCAGGAGTCCAGCCGCTTTCTGATGCCGGAACAAGAACCCACATGGCCGAAAGGCTCAACGCTATACAGTATTGCCGGGGATATGCGTATTGGCCCGGCAACGGTGTTGGTTCGCGATGAGGAGTCAGACGGCACCGTGCTTGTTGAAGAAACGAAAATAGACGGAATGGCAAGCCATGAAGTTTTTCCATTAACCCATTCAGCACTGATTTTTGCCAAGCGAGTGAGTGAGCGCATTTTGGAAATTCTTGAGTAAAGACCAACACTCAATAAAGGGACGGTTATCCTTTCCCTCGTAAGTGCGTAACGCCTGCCCATTTTGGTGTGAATGTAATTTGTCTGGAAGCATTTTATTCGGAGGGAATTCCGGTTCGGGCCACGGTAGGCAAGGGCATGACTTAGTCATTACTGATTTCAGTGGCAAAGAAAAAGGCGACCTAAGGCCGCCCGTCGCATTAGTTGATATTCAATACTTCAACAAGCTTTCTGACGATTTCGAATTGGCCCATTTCTCAACGAATGAGCCTTCAGGATCGTAAATTTCGGTTTGCTTCTCCAGATTGAAATGACGTTGACCACGGGGATCTGCGCCAACACCTGCCAGGTACTGCCAGTTGCCGTAATTGGTTGCGACGTCAAAGTCTATCAGCTGCTGTTCGAAGTAGGCTGCACCGAATCGCCAATCCACACCCAGCTCATTGACCAGACATGAAGCAACAATCTGACGTCCTCGATTCGACATGTACCCGGTCTGGTTCAGTTGACGCATGCAGGCATTCACAATGGGATATTCTGTGGTGCCTCGTTCCCAGGCCTTGTAGTTTTGACAATAGTAAGTGGTAAGAGGGCGTTTGTTCTTAATGCCCTCAAATGCAAACATGCTGGCGCCATGGTAATGCATCATCCATTGGAAGTATTCGCGCCACAGCAACTCAGCATACATGGACTCGGTGGAATCAGACCGTCCGTGACGATACTCGTAGTTGTCCAACTCCGCAGCGACAATACGGGGAGATATTGAACCGTTTGCCAACCATGCGGATAGACGGGACGAGAACTGCCATCCATCCAATCCATTGCGGGTTTCTTTGTAATTTTTCAGCCCCTGGGTTTTCCAGAAGAATTGGTTCAGTTGGACCATGCCGGAATCTTCACCGCCATGATACGGCGTCAGGTCGTAAACAAACTCTTGGCCACCCCAGATATCACGACGCTCATCAATGTGCTTAGGCAGTGATTCAGGTGCGCTAATAGGGATACAGGGGAGGATGTTCTGCTTTTCTACATGTTTTCTGAACTGGCTGAAAGTTTGCGGGAAGGTGGTTTTATCAAATGTGAGTTGGCTACGAAGGAAAAGTGAGAAGCTCTCGCTGACACTGACCTCGCAACCGAGAGTTCGTGATAAGTAAGCCACTTGTTGGCGTTCATATACACCGGGGTGGTCAGTCACGGCCAGAAGATCGATACCGTGCTTTTTGCAAAGATCTGGTATCACCTGGAGGGGATTACCCACTTTAACAACCAGACGTTGCTTACGCTTTTTGAGTTCACGTTCCAGTGCACGCAGAGATTGGTATAAGAACTCCTCCCTGAATCTTCCCAAGTGACGCGATTGAAAATGAGCGGGTCGAAACCATTCAGGGTCAATCACGTAAACCATGAGGGCTTGGTTACAGCGCCGGGAGAGGGCGACGAGCGCAGGGTTGTCTGCCAATCGTAAATCGTGTCTAAACCATAGAAGCCCTTTCATACCGTCTCTCCTTTGTAATTGGTCATTGCGAACAGAAGGGTGGTTTCTAGCTGTCGATTCACCTCCTAAATCATAAGTACGCAATCAAACGTCAACGGAGTGCAGACGATTAAATAGGTGAGATGGATGTCTCACAGTTAAAGCGTAGCCCAGCGTTGATAAAGTCAAGAAGCCTTGAGAATGAAATGTGTGCGAGATCAACCTGATGCTTAAAGCGGGTTCACGCCTTAATCCCGCATTACACGGTGACTTCGGGTTGAGAGGATTTAATACTCAAGATTGATACTTTTTTCGAAACACCGGATATTTATGAGTACAGTTTTACGAAGTTGATTATAAGTCTGTCAGACTTTTTAACGGTTTTCGTCCCAATGTGCTCCCCTTAGGATTAACAGATCGTTTCATATCACTATATTGGGAATGATTATCGTTGAAGTTAATACGGAACAATCCAATGAGTGTGACTGGTCAAGAGTTATCGGGCTTCGTTCGCCGGGCGTTGCTGGGCATTTCAGGTATACGGGAAGAAGTCGACAATGAGCGCATTTACTTTTTCCAGCATGGTCGACTGTTCAGCATCGTAGATGATGACGGCTTGCAGTTCATTGTTGGCGATGAGTGTATGAAAGAAGCACTACGAAGACCCGGTGCGTTGCTTGAACAACCCAGCGGCAAGCGCTGTAAAGGCGTTATTCGAGTCACGCCAGACAAGTGTACCGAGACAGATTTGGATTTCTGGTTATTATTGGCGTTACCGACCAACCAGGGAACGCTTGATCCGGTTGTCCTGCACTAAAAGCCGTTAATGAGTCAATCAGCGATAAAAGAAAAGTGATAAAAGAAAAGGGCCAAATCGGCCCTTTTTCTGTTTCTGATGTCATCTCATTCTGCGGATGATGACGTGTAGATCGTCCATTTGTTAACCACTTCGGTTTCCGATACTTTCACACTCGCTGTCACGCGGCGACTGAGTATGTCCGACTGCTCCTGAGACTGGGCAGGAACGGGATCGGATTCGCCATAACCAATGATTCGAACCCTATCCGGCCTAATGCCTTGTTTGATCAGTGCGCTTTTTACGGCATTGGCTCGACGCTCTGAAAGCGCTAGGTTGTAATCTGGGTCGCCCACCACACTCGCGTAACCGTTAAGCTCAACCACGATGTAAGTGAAAGACTTCATGAAGCGGGCGAGGTCATTCACTTCGGTGATAAAGCTTGCTGGGATCTTTGCTGAATCGTTAGCAAACAGAATATGCAGGTCATCACGGGCACTGATTTCCAGCTCTTCGGAACAACCATCATTGTTAATGACTGCACCAAGAGGGGTGCCTTCACAGGCATCCCGGGCGTTAATCACGCCATCACTGTCATCATCCAACAAATCAGCATGTTGTTTGGCAACAGGGGCTTGTGAAGCGCTGGTGGAACAACCCGCCAGCACCAGAGCCGCGATGATCAGAAATACACTGCTGAGAGCTTGCCGAGACATGCCAGCGTATCGCTGAAAAGCGTTCATCATTCGGTGTCTCCTTGTTTATCTTTGCCGTCCTTGCCGTAGACCGAAGCTTGCCACTCTTCTGGCGTATCAACGCGCAGTTCATCGAGCAGCAGGCCAGTGGCATTCAAAACCCGGTACTTTGAATAAATACCGGCGTAATGAGAATCAATGTATGAGCGGCGCGCATCAAACAACTCGTTTTCTGTGTTGAGCAGATCGAGCAATGTACGACGGCCAATCAAATATTGCTTTTCGTATGCTTCAAGCGTCTTAGAGGCTGAATCAACGTGTTGTTGCAGGAACTGTGTTTGTTTCTCTGCCAACTCTTTCGCTGTCCATGCCAGACGCGTACTTTCATCCAACAGACGATGTGCGTTATGGCGAATGTTCTTCGCTTTATTTATTTGGTATGCGGCGCTGCGTGCTTCCGCCGCGTCGGTGCCACCGTTATACAGGTTGTAGCGCATGCGCAGCATGGCCTGAAACTCGTCGGTATCACCTGGCTGACCATCTAACTCTTCACCCCATTCCTGAGAGGCTTCAATGGTAAACGTTGGGAGAAAGTCGCCTTTAGCCTGTTTGTACTGACGGTGTGCGGCCTCTACATCGTTCGTTGCAACCTGAATAACGGGGTTGTTTTCTTTGGCGATGGTGAGTGCTTCAACCAGTGTTGGTGGGATAAAAAGCGCATCAACTTCCGGCAAGACCAAATCGAGAGGAGATGCGCCTACAATGCGTTCAAACTCGATAACAGCGTCATCGAGATTGCTCATTGCAGACAGCAAATTGGTTTGTGCCTGTGCCAGACGACCTTGCGCCTGAGAAAGATCTGCGGTGGAACTGATGCCCGAATCCGCTCGCTTTTTGATATCACCAAAGATACGCTCATGGGTTTCCAGATTCTTTTGGGAAAGATCCATGATCGCCTGAGAGCGCAAGACCTCGATATAGACTTCTGTCACGCTGAGCGCGGTGTCTTGAGCATCTGCTAACAGTTGAAAGCGCTGTGCTTCAGCTTCTGCTTTGGTGCGTTTGATGTCGTTATAAGTAATAGAGCCGTCCCAAATTAACTGTCGAAGGCTCAACCGTACGTCCTTGGGATGATAAGTCCCATCGTTATTGTCACTGTCGTATTCGGAATAACCAATACCGGCGTCTAGATCCACGGAAGGCAGGTAACCACCTTGTGATGCATCGATGTCCGCTTCACGACTTTTAAACTCGTTATAGGCTTCTCTGATTGTCGGATTTTGTGAAAGTGTCGTTGCAACGGCTTGCTCCAACGATTGTGCCTGCACGGTTGCTGCTAAACCGGTGCTACAAAGTGCAAATGCGATAACACTTAATGTTGGTTTCCAAGCTGTAGGGAAACGAGATGTTCTTGCCAAAAACCGCAGTCTAGAGTGGGTGTTACGTTGCTTCATGAATGCTCCCTCAAAGCGAAATTAGACCCTGCGTAAAATTTGAAAAGTCAAAACGTCAAAATGTGGAAAGAAAACTGGAACCAACTGCCATTTTTTCACCTGTTATTCTTCTCCTGAAACTGCTTGGATGCATTGATATATGGACAGGTGTGTGACCACAAATTGCGATAAATCACATGTTTGACTTAGCAACGTAAAAAGTAGGGCATGTTCGAAAGTATTTGACCCCCCAAAACGGGCTTTATCGCTTTTCTATCGGAAATGAGACAGGTCAAAGCAAACTTCTAAAGGCCAAACTGTCTGGGAGGCATTAATTTTTTACCAATTTGATCGATTAGTACTTCGCACCAAATCCGATAGGCAAACAATTTCGAAAACCCGTCTCACTGCAATTTAGTTGGTAAATCTAGACAGTGGGGCAGCTGGCTGGGTGATTCGTAAACGTTATAGGTATATCGATGAAGACAGCAAATACCGGCTCAGAGACGTCGGAAAACATAGAAAAATTATCAGCGTCAGTCACCGTAGAAGAAGGCAAGGTCTACCTTGTTCAAAACAATCTGGCAACGCCAGTCAGCGGCAGTGGAAATGTGGGTGCTGAAGGTATAGTTATCGCGTCACCCAACGCCCGTTACATTGTCATTAAAGATGGCGAACCCGTTTTGGTTACAGAGCCCTGTGCCACCTGTATCAAGCTCGATGATGAGGGCATTCAGATCATTGGGCTGGATGAAAACGTCACGCTGGCAGACAGTGAAGACGCAATCGCGCTGCTAGATGGTGATATTGCCGCCTTGCAACAAGCGATTTTGGCGGGTGCAGATCCGACGTTGGATTTCGAAGCGCCGGCAGCAGGTGGTGCAGCCGGAACCAGCTCGTCTATCGGCGACTTTGCGGTTATTCAGTACAACAATACCAGCGTGCTGGCACAGGCCGGGTTCGATACTACCTTTTCTTCCAACGCAGCCGCTCCAGCCGATGACGATCCACTTCCTATTCTTCCCCCTTCGGTGGTGAGTCTCTGTCTCTCACCATCACCGAGAGCGACTTACAGCCAGATCAGTACCCGGTAAACACGATTTCCAGTGTGTTGATCACTGCAAGCTCTTTACCGTTGGATGCGACCAGCTTTGTGATTGAGCCGACGGTAGCGGAAGCGTTAATCGCTGAGCTGACCGCAGATACACAAAGCGGCGGTGAGCCACTGGAATATGGTCTTTCTGCAGATGGCAAAACCATCACTGGGAGCCTAAATGGCGAACCCGTTGTCATTATTGAAGTGGCAGGCGAACAGGTTGGCAGGGATGTGTCATTGACGGTCTCTGTTACCTTGAATGCACCACTGGACCACAACGCGGAGGGTAACAGTGCGGGTTTGGTGACAGTGGCGGGGGATGCCATCAACATAGCGATGGAGATCCAAGGGCAAGACGTTAGCGGCAATGCGCTGGATTCCCCCGTCAGTGCCACAGTGGCCGTGTTAGATGGTGCCGATCCAACACTTAGCCCTGACAGCATCACCATTGATGAAAACAACGTGGAGTATGTTTCCGAGCCCATTCCCATCAATCTGGATGTAAACAGTGATGCACTGGCATTGATTCGTTTTGTAGAGACCACGGAACTTTCCGATGCCTTGAGTGCGATTACCAGCAACGGTGCATCGACTTCCTTTGTTATCGAAGATAACGACATCCGCGTTAGCCTCGATAGCGACCCTTCCACCCTTGTGCTTAGCATCACCCTCCAACCTGTCGCGGGGTCGACAGATCAATATGCCTACGTTGTCACCCAAAATGCCACGATTGATGAGTCAGAAGCGACCAATGACACCTTGATTCCGGTGACCGTTGAGGCAACAGATAGGGACGGGGACAGCGGCGTTGGCACCTTTACCGTCACGTTTGAAGATGGTGATAACGCTTCGGGAGAAAACGCAACCATAGAAGGGCAGTATGAACTCACTGAAGACCAGCTGGAAGAGCCTGCTTTGGTCGCAAATGGCACCATAACGCTAGATGCAGCGGCAGACAGATTGGTTCCTGACACCCTTGAAATTGCAAATCTCACCGGCCTTCAAACCGAGCTTAGTGAGCTGACTTCTGGCGGTGAGGCGCTGTCTTTCCAGTTCACTAAAACGGGCAATGTTGTCGAAATTACAGGAACTAAGCCGGACGGCAGCGAAATCGTCAATATCACGTTAACGGCCAGTCAAACCTCTGGTACGGGCGCGCAAGGTATTTCCATTGCGTCAGTCTTTACCTTGGATGGTTCGTTGGATCACCTTGATCCCGGCCAGTTTGCGGATAACCAATGGGTCACTATTGCATCGGCTTCGGGTACGGACGAGGAAATCTTCGACATTAAAGTCGATCTGCAGGTACAAGATTCGGATGGAGACCCACTCAATGCGCCAATCAGCGTGACTTATAAAGTGGAAGATGGGATAACGCCACTAATCGACGCGGCAGATTCAACGCTGACTGATCCAATGGTTGGCGAGCCTGCTTCGATTACCTCTGAATCGCTAGGGTTAGCGGTAGGCAGTGATGATATTGCCTCACTCACATGGCAACTCGACAGCAGTTTTCAAACCTTGATTGAAAGCCTCACCAGCAACGGGAATTCCTTATCATTGCTGACCCCCTTAAGTGAACTCAACGCCGATGGTGATCCCATTCAGATTGGCTACACCGAGTCTGGCACTACGATTACCGTGCTCACTATCGAACTCGATCAAACCAGTAATGAATATAAGGTGAGGTTGTCGCAACCGATTGATGAGCCAACCGATGATAAGGTCGAATTGCCATTAACGGTTAAAGTGACAGACGACGATGGGGACAGCACTACCTCTGAGTTCACCCTCACGATTAACGATGCGGGCAATGCATCTGGCGAGTCCGCGACGGAGAGTGGCGGTTTTGAAATCACAGAAAATCAGTTGAATGAACCGGCGCAAACCGCAAACGGCACGATTACGCTGGATGCGAAAACTGACCGTCTGCAACCTGATTCCCTCTCTATTGCCAATCTGTCGGAATTACAGTCCGAGCTCAATGAACTGACGTCTGGTGGTGATTCGCTGACTTTCTCGATAGAGCCAGGCACGGCAGGGAACGTTATCGAGTTGGTGGGTAAAAAAGCCGATGGCACGGAAGTGGTCAGTCTGACGCTGACCACGACGCAACAGCCGGGTTCCGGCGCACAGGGGATCTCGATTGCTTCTGTTTTTACACTCAACGAACCGCTAGACCACATTGAAGACAGCAAATTTACTGACAATAAGTGGGTGACGATTAATCCTGCATCCGGTGGCAGCGAAGAAATCTTCGACATCAAACTTCAGCTTCAGGTGCTTGATACAGATAATGATGCGTTAGATGACCCCATTGAAGTGACGTATTCGATTGAGGATGGCATTCATCCGGTGATTGATGCCGCTGACCTAGAACTCGTCGATCCGCTTAAAGGGGGGAGCGCATCAACGGTATCGGGTTCGCTTGGCCTTACTATTGGCAGTGATGATATTGAATCGCTGGTTTGGCAGTTGGATAGCACATTCCAGACCACCATCGAAGGCTTCACCAGCAATGGCAATGCCCTTTCGCTGTTAACACCACTCAGCGACATCAATGATTCAAACCAACCGATCGAGATTGGTTATGTTGACGGCACGGGCACCACAATCACAGTGATGACCGTCACGCTGGATCAGGTGAACAATGATTACGATGTAGTGCTGTCCCAGCCAATCGATCAAACCACCAGTAACGACAAAATCGACATTCTACTTTCCGTGAGGGTGACGGACAAAGATGGTGACACCGCAGATTCTACTTTCACGGTGATTGTTGAAGACAATGACAACGCCAATGGCGTCAATGTCAGTGTCTCCGGTAATTACGACTTAATTGAAGACCAGCTGAATGAACCTGCTCAAACCGCCAACGGCACCATTACATTAGATGCCACCACAGACAGGCTTCAGCCGGATTCTGTATTTATCGCCAACTTGTCGGCTCTTCAAAGCGAACTCAACGAACTGACTTCCGGTGGTGATGCACTGACTTTCACCATTCAACCGGGCACGGCTGATAACGTCATTGAGCTAGTCGGTAAAAAAGCGGATGGCACTGAGGTGGTTAGCCTCACGCTGACTACCACGCAAATCTCGGGCAGCGGTGCGCAGGGCATCACGATTGATTCAGTCTTCACGCTCAACCTCCCCCTCGACCATGCTGAACCAGACAAGTTTGCTAACAATCAATGGGTCACCATCAAATCTGCATCTGGCAGCAGCGAAGAGATTTTTGATATCAAGCTTCAACTGCAAGCGAAAGATACCGATGATGATTTGCTGGATGCGCCGATAGAAGTGACGTATTCGCTTGAAGACGGCATCCATCCAGAAATCGCTGTTCAGGATGCCAGTGTGACTGACCCTAATTCCGGTTCAACAGCGATAGAAACTCGCTCGCTGGGACTGGATATCGGGAGTGATGATATTGAATCACTGGTTTGGCAGCTAGACAGTGATTTTCAGACCATCGTTGAAGAGCTAACCAGCAATGGCAATACCTTGTCATTGCTGAGTCCAGTCAGCGATTTAAATGATTCTGATAATCCGATAGAGATTGGCTATACCGATGGCTCTGGTGCAACAGTTACCGTGATGACGATTGAGCTGGATGCGGGTAACAATCAATATAAAGTGACGCTGTCACAATCTATCGACCAGCCATCAGATGAAAAGGTTGAGCTGCCACTTTCTGTGAAAGTCACGGATCACGATGGTGACAGTGATTCCTCTGACTTTACCGTTACCGTCAATGATGGCAGTAACGCGTCGGGCGAATCAGCGACAGTGAGTGGTGAGTATGAAATCACCGAGGATAAACTTAACGAACCTGCTCAAACCGTCAACGGCACGATCACATTAGATGCCGCTGCGGATAGGCTACTACCCAATTCTGTCTCCATCGCCAATCTGACTGCATTGATTGAAGAGTTGAATGAACTGACTTCAGGTGGTGATGCGCTGACATTCCGCATTGAGGCGGGCACCGCAGATAACGTCATCACGCTAGTGGGTGAAAAGGGCGACGGCACAGAAGTGATTAGCTTAACGTTGACCACAACCCCATCGGCGGGTACGGGGGCGCAAGGCCTGTCTATTGCTTCTGTCTTTACGCTCAGCGAGCCACTTGATCACATTGAAGAAAGCAAGTTTGCTGACAACCAATGGGTGACAGTTAAGCCAGCCTCTGGTAGCGATGACGAAATCTTCGCTATCAAGGTTCAACTTCAGGCACGCGATACGGATAACGACCCGCTAAATACGCCTATTGAAGTCACTTACTCAGTGGAAGATGGCATTAATGCGATAATGGAAGTCGCGGATGCTGAACTCACTGAACCAGCCAATGGCGATACACCGGTTTCGACAACTGAATCTCTGGGCTTAGAGGTGGGAAGTGATGACATCACCTCGCTGGTTTGGGATTTAGAGGCTGCTTTGGCTACCCAAATAGAAGGGCTAACCAGCGAAGGCAATGCGCTGACTTTGCTAACCCCATTGAACGAACTCAATGGCTCAAACAAAACCATCGAAGTGGGGTATATCGACGGGTCTGGCGCCACTATAACTGTTCTGACGGTAGCTATCGATCAAGCGAACAACCAATACACCGCAACCGTAAACCGTCCGATTGAACAGCCAGACAGTGAGTCGGTAGAGTTGCCGCTCTCACTTAAAGTCACGGATGATGACGGTGACACAACGACATCTGATTTCACGCTCACCATAAAGGATGGCGCGCGGCAAGTGTCGATCCTGTCGATTCAACACTCATTGACCCCATTATTGGCAGCATGCGCTCGCAAGAGAATATCAGCCTTGGCATTACCCAAGGAACAGATGCGATTCAGTCCATCGAGTTCTATGCGCCTTCAGGATTGGAAGCAGCACTTAATGCCATCACCAGCAGTGGCTATCAAACCAGTGTTCAACCACAGCCATTTTCTTCGCTCACTAACGAAATCATCGTAGTTATCGATGATCCAAGCTTGTCCGCGTCTTCTTCACCTGCGAATGGTGACACGGTGCTGACCATCAAGCTTGATACTGATGCTTCGGGTAAGCCAACAGGTGAATACTCCGTTGTTTTGGATTTGGCTGTTGATGAGGCTGGCAGCGACCTTGAACTGCCAATTGGCGTAAAAGTGACGGATATTGATGGCGATGAAGTGACGGGCGAGTTTACCATCACCATTGAGGATGATGACTCGGCGATCATTCCGTCTACTGACAAAACCTTGCCGATCACTGAGCCAGATTTAACGCCTGAGGGCGCTCAAGTTGGCTATCCCGATACCTCAACCGTGAGTTTGACAGTCAATGCGAGAACTGACCGATTGATCCCGGACGACGTGAGAATCAGCAGTGCTCAGTTGGATGACTTGATTAAAGACATGGAAGAGGTACTCACCAGTAACGGTGAACCCATCGACTTCGAATACGATCAGACGACAGGTGTCCTGTCTGGGCGGGTTGATGGTGAGTTGGTCATGACGTTGAGCTTTCCTGCTACCCAAAGCGTCGATGGCTATGGTTTGGTCATCGAACCTTCTATCACGCTTCACAAACCTGTTGACCACAATGCTGATGCGACATCAAACACACGGGTAACGATTAATGGTGATCGCATTGTTATTTCAGTCTCTCTCGACACCAAGGATTCTGATGGTGATGTGATAAGTGGCATTGCAGCGATTAGCGTTGATATTCAGGATGGCGAAGCGCCAGTGATTACCAACGCGCCTGTGTTGAATGTAGAAGAAAGCGATATCAACGCTAATGGCTCAAGCCCCAATCAGAACCGACCCGGTACCACGCCTGGTGGTGTGGGCACTGATCAGGATACCGCGACCGGACAACTGGAAATCAATAGCGGCAGTGATGAAATTGCTGATGTAGCGATAAACGTTAGCGGCTTTGCCTCAGTAAATAGCGACAATAGTGAAGATGCGGCTGGTACTGCCATTCCGCTGAGTTCAAAAGGCACCGCAGTCACGCTGGAGCTGACCAGTGATACATCTGCCAATAAGGTTTACACCGGTATGGCGGGCGCAAGAGAAGTCTTTACGCTAACCGTATTCCCGAATGGCACTTATACCTTTGCACTGCTTGGCGCACTTGACCATCCGCGAGGTGAAGAGAAAAATTCTCTCGCGATTAACTTCCCTGTTGAAGTGACTGATGCTGATGGCGACAAAGCGACAGCCAATATCGTCGTGAATGTCCTTGATGATGTGCCATTTTCGTTGGAGACCGACGGCGTCGGAACAGGCGGCGGAAGTTTGGTGACGGAAGAAGGGGATTCATCTTCACGCATTACCATTCTGCCTGCGCGCAATCGAGGCGCTGATGATGCAACCATCAAGTCAGTCACCATCAATGGCGAACAGCATGAACTGACACCGGGCATTAATAACCGGTTTACGGTCACCGAGGGGAGTGGCGGGCAAGAACTCGGCACCTTGGTGATTCATAGCCGCGGTACGGTGGAGTTCATCGCCAACGATGACATCACACACACCGGCTCAACCAGCAACCGCATCACAGAATCTTTTAGCTACGAAATTCTTGACGGCGATGGAGACATCGTTGTCGGCACAACGGAAATTGTGGTTGTCGATGCCCAGCCGCAACTTGTCGTCCAAAATGCATCTGGCATTGAAGATCAGGGAAGGGAGCCAGATCCTAATGATGATCTGGTCGGCAATCCGGCAGATGGTATTCCGATCAATATGACTGTCGACGTTGGTGATAATGACCAAAGTGAAACGGTTGATCGCGTTTTGATTACCTTGCCATCCAACGCTCACGGCACTTTCTATGCGAACGGTGCGGAGCTTCCCATCACAGGGAATCAAATTGAGCTTGCGGGCAACTTGTTCACGCCCAATGCTTCCAATGAACTTTGGACACTACAAGGCGTGACCTTTGTCCCTGATCAGGATTACTCCGCATCTAACGGTGTGCCTACGTTTACCGTGACGGGATTTGTGGCCAACGGAGATGGCTCAGAACGTCAGTTGGATAACAAAACCTTCTCCATCACTGTTGAGGGTATTGCTGATGTGCCGATTTGGGAAAACTCAACGACAACGCTTTACTACCGGATTGATGAAGACAGTGACGGCGCAACACTCAACCTGAACGCCGAATTGGAAGACAGGGATGACTCGGAAGAACTGAACTACATCCTGACACTCGACGCTGGCAGGGCCACCTTGTTGCTTAATGGCGCAGAATTGACGCCGACAGATGGCAAATACATCGTCGCAGCTGCAGATATTAACAATGTGGTGGTGAAACCTGACGAGAATTTCTCTGGTGACATCACGCTAACAGCGATTGCCCAAAGTAAAGAGAAGGACAATTTTGCGTCCGGTCAGCAAACGGCGGACTCTGAATCTCAAACCATCACGATCGCAGTTGACCCCATTGCGGATACTACGACCCTCAAAGTGACCCGTGCCAGTGGGCTGGAAGACGAGCTTATTGACCTCGCACCGCATATCTCACTGACAGATTCAGCCGACACAGACGGTTCTGAAGTGCTTTATGTCTGGATCACTGGCGTGCCGACAGGGGCGAAATTACTCTTGAGTGATGGCACTGAAGTACCGGAAACCGGTGGTCTCTATGAAATTGCGTATTCAGACATCACTGGTTTGAAGCTTCAGCCACCACCGGAAAGCAATGTGGATTTCGCATTGAGTGTCAGGGGCGTGGTGAAAGACACGATCACAGTCACCAATGCCAGTGGTGTCGCCGAGACGGTGACTGATATCTACGAGACTGGCGCAAAATCCTCAACGTGGCTTTGAAAGGCGTGGCTGATGTGCCAGATATTGAAGCAGATTTAGGTAATGTTTGGCAGCCAGTCATCGAAGATGGCGTGGAGACGGGGATTGAAACCACCATTCCGGAAGATGGAGAAGTTTCACTTTCGTTTACCATTAAATCTGGTGAGAAAGGGAGTTCTCTGCCTGACGATGACTCTGAAACACTGTCTACGCTGGTCACCAATATTCCCCAAGGCGTGACCTTATTAGATACCAATGATGACGAAATCAACCTAGTTTATGCTGGTCTGGGTGCTAATGGTGAACCCCAATATCAGGCCAAGGTAGATGGGCTTTCAGACGTTAAACTGGTTCCTCCTCCTGGCAGCACAGATGATATCACGCTGACTGTCACCATTATCGTCACTGAAGACGATGGCGATTCTTTGACCGTCGATAAAGATGTCATTGTACATATCGAACCGGAAATTGATGCGCAAGATTACACGCTCAACAGCCGTGGATTTGAAGACCAGAATGTGGTCGTTAATTGGCGTCCAAATACGGATGAAGGATTCACTGATAACAAAGAATCTATTACCGCTATTACCTTTTCGATGGCTCAGGCAGCGATTGACGATGGGTATACGCTGACGATTGCAGGTGAATCCGCACCGTTGACGTTCGCTGGTGGAGAAGTCGTGTTGACAGCGGATCAGATCACCAAGCTGTTGTCTGGTTCCAATTTGCTGTTGAGAGCGCCCGAGAATGTCGACCTTGACCGTGATCTCGACCTGAGCGTGAAACTGACGGTTGAGCAAAAAGATACTGATTCAGCGGCAGTTGATACCAAAGAGATCACGGGGGATCTGAATGTCCTCATCATCGCGACCTTAGAGAATACTGGAGACATCGAGCTAATTGATGCTTCCGATAATATTCTTTCGACGACCATTGTCGGGGAGGGTACTGGCTCAATATCACTTTCCAGTCCTGATAGACGTTTGGCATTTATAACACCTGAAGGCGTAAACACAGACGGAAGCAGCGAGGAAATTATTACCCAGGTCGTGGTCACTTTTGTCGCTGATGCCAGTGGAACACCACTGACAGAAGAACAGCTTGAACTCTATGACCAGTTCTACGTGACAGGTGGGATCAATAATGGTGACGGCAGTTGGACTGTTCCTGCGAATGCATTAGATACATTGGCCATTACGACGTCTGCTAAAACAACGGCGCCTGTATATGCGCAAATCACAGCGCAGGTTCAGGATCAGGGGGACGGAACTGAGGGAGACGTAAGTACTCCCGTCGAGCAGAAGCCCATTGTGCTGACACTGGACTTTCAGGGTGAGACAGATCAGACCGAGTTGGCAGGTGATATATCGGTCAACTTGCAGAATGTGACAGGTGCTGAAGATAAATCGATTAAATTTGGAGAGCAAATTGACGACTTTATCCAGATAAATGCTGTGGATGCGCCCAATGATGAGCTCTCTCTGGTCATCGATGCTGCTGCATTGGGGGCTATTGGTGCATCTGTATCTGGGATGGAATTCAACTACGAGACCGGTGAATACGTCGCGAAAGTGCCTGTTGGTAGCGATGGTTCCGTCGATCTTTCCGGCATCACATTGACGCTTCCAAAGCACTTCGCCGGGGATGTCACCTTACCCATCAAGCTGGTCACCACGGATCAACTCAGTGGTAATATCAAAGAGTTAGATACCACGATTGCGATGCTCGTGACGCCTGTCGTCGACGGCGTTTCAACTGAAGTGAAAGTGATTCAAACCGATGGTCTGAATAATGAAGAACAGCCTGTAGATGACCAATCAGAATGGGTTCCCGTACCAGATAAAGCATTAGAAGATGGCATTATCGAGCTGGATTTCACGTCGAAATTAATCGACCCCGATACGTCGCCCAATTCCGGTGTTGAAACCATCACTCAGGCTGTATTGACCGTTGACAGCTCCGTAGGTTTTTTTGTTGATGAAAGTGGTGAGAACCCGCAAAGCACCATCACTGTTTCCAGTGCTGATCTTTCCAAGGTTTACTTCAAGCCGATAGCGGATTTCAGTGGTGATGTCAGCATTAAAGTCGATACAACGGTAGAAGATAGGGCAGTGAATGACCAGACGAGCTTACCTGACTCTGTCACCGTTAAAACCATATCAACCAATGTGTCGTTCGAAGTCTTGCCAGTTAACGATCCGGTTACCTTCAGTGGTAATACTTCAGCGATTGCGGGCAACGAAGATGAGCAAATCGCACTAACAGGAGTCACGGCAACGCTGCAGGACACTGATGGTTCTGAGAAGATTGTTTCGGTGAAACTCACCGGTGTGCCTGATGATTTCCAGTTAGTTTCTAATGGAAGCCAGTTGGTGCAGAACAGTGGCGGCGGCGACTGGACCATCAGTGTGCCACCTAACAGCCAAAGTTTCTCTCTTGATGATATTGCGTTTATTCCACCCAAAAACTTCAGTGGTTCAATGACGGTTGTCATGGTGGTTTACGCCAAAGAGAATCTACTCAGCACACCGAAAGAATACAGCACCACCATCGACGTTGTGGTTAACCCCATTGGCGATGGAGTAGACACTGAAATCACCACGTCGGTCTCCGGCACGGAAGACGAGAACATTGAGTTGCCTTTGGATGTCACGGTGATCGACAAAGCGCCGTCATATGATGGTTCGGGATTGTCAGTGACTGAGAATGGGCCAGAAGTGGTGAAAGTGGTGCTGACCAATGTGCCGGATTCCGCAACGATCAGCCTGCCGCCGGGTGTTGCCAGTGGGAGCAGTGCGGAAAAACAACCCGATGGAAGTTGGGTCGTTATCGCCAATCAAACCACGCTGTCTTCGCTTATTTTCACGCCGGGAGATGCCAATGAAAATAACTGGGATGGGCAGCTTGAAGTGTCGATTCGCGCGGTAGACAACGGCGTAGAAGCGGACAGTTCGCTGTGGGTGAATCAGGTGATCGATGTTACCGTCACACCAGTCAATGACGAGCCAGAGTTAACCTTGCCAACTTCACTGGAAGCGGAAGAAGAAACCACCTTACTGATTGAATCGATACAGGTGAAAGATGTTGATGCTAATGAAACGTCTGGTGGTGCCATTTCTATTCGCTTGAGTGCGATTGACGGTGTGATTGGTTTACCAGACTCACCACCATTGCCTTCGGGCGTGACGGTGAGTGGGCAGGGCACCAATAACATGACTTTGGAGGGGCCGCTGGATGCCATTAATGAAGCTTTGGGCAATGGCGTCACTTACACGGGAGATACTAATTTCAGTGGTGAAGATACCCTGACCGTAACGGTCAACGATAACGGAAATACCGGTGACGGAGGGGCGAAGACAGATACGAATTCGGTCAGCATCAATGTACTGCCAAAACCGGACATTCCCACACTTACCCTGAATACGCCACAAACCGCTGCGGTTGCGGGGAGTGTCGCTTCCGTGATTCCACTGCTTGGGCTGGCAGCTGCATTGACGGACCCATCTGAAACGCTTTCGATCGAAATTCGAAATGTGCCTGCGGGACTAACATTCGTTGATGCTGACGGCGCAGCCATGGGGACAGGCCCTATCGGTGGTGTTGTGACGCTAACGCCGGCAGATCTCGCACAACTGCATGTGACAGGCTCGTCAGTGCTGTCGAACACCGTTGAAGTGGTTGCTATTTCAACGACAACGACGGGGGAATCGGCAGAATCTGATTCCATCGAACTTTCTATCAACGTGACTAACGCAGGCGAAGGGGCGATTGCAGCCGCAAATCCTGCCCTCGACAATGTGGTGGTTTCGGGAACGGAAAATGCCACACTGGAAGGTGGCGATGGTGACGATACCTTGATTGGCGGGCTTGGTGCAGACATCCTCAGTGGCGGCGCAGGTGATGACAGCTTGTGGGGTGGTAAAGAGGGTGAAGCGGACAACAGCATCGACAGGTTTGTCTGGAATGCAGGAGATTTTGGCACCGCCGGCAGCCCTGCGACAGATACCATCGAAGATTTCGACACTGCAACGGATGTGGTGGATCTCAGCGGTGCGCTAAGCCTGCAAAACCTGAGTGGCCTCTCAGCGCTGACTGATATCCTCGCATTAACCGAAAGCGGTGGCAGCGCAACGCTGAGTGTTTCAGTTGGCGGAGATAAAGTTCAGGACATCGTTTTCAACGGCGTCAGTTTGGATGAAATGATTAATGGCACGGCTTCTGGTATGACCCAGGAAGAGCTCCTGACCTCTGTCATCGATAGCGGTCAGTTATATCTCGGTGACAATATCGGTAATGGAGAAAGCAATACGTTGGTCGCCGATGACGCAGGAGAAAGTCTGTTTGGTATGGGGGGCAATGACACCCTGCAAGCGGGTAAAGGCGATGACATTCTCACTGGCGGTGAAGGAGAAGATCTGTTCGTTTGGCTGGAGTCGTCTTTGACCAATCCAGCGAATACAGACAGGGTGACTGATCTGACGTTGGGGCAGGACAAACTGGATATCTCTGACTTGCTGACAGGGTTAAGCTCAACACCGGATGCGTCTGATTTATTGCCATTTTTTGATGACGCAACTGTCGCTAATGATGGCACGATCACGCTTGCACTGATTTCAAATGGTCAAACGCAAAACATCGTGCTGGAAAGCATGGATATCTCGAGTTCAGGGCTTAGTCTGGCTGCAGGATCCAGTACTTCAGAAATCATTAATGCCCTCTATGACCAACAGGTTTTTAAAGTGGACTAACAGGAGAAATCAGTTCGGGCTTTGAAGGTTCTCTTCTCAAGGTATTGAATTTGGGCATAACTATTTTCGTTAATTGAGTCATCTGTTGATAGATTAAGACTATGCTGTTAGAGGACGTTATTGTTTTTGCCCTCACATGCATTGAGATCTGGTATGAGCACAGAACCTAAAACTTCAATCTTGACAGAAAGCGGTACAAACGAACTAGAGATTATTGAATTTCGTTTAGAGAAAATTTTACCCGATGGCTCTAAGAAAATTTGCTTTTACGGCATCAACGTAGCCAAAGTACGAGAGGTTATCCGCGTTCCCGATACCACGGACTACCCCAATGCACAGCCTAACGTGCTGGGCGTATTCTCTCTTCGTGGCAAGTTGATCCCTTTGGTTGATTTAGCCCGCTGGCTTGGCGTGCCAACCAAGGATTGTGTCGAAGAAAAAGTGGTTATCGTCACTGACTTCAATAAGATGTCGAACGGTTTCTTGGTCGACAGTGTCAGCCGGATTCACCGGATATCCTGGGAAGAAGTGGAATCTCCCAGCCAGTTCCTCGAAGCCTCAGATCAAGACTGTGTCGTGGCGGTAGTTCGTCAGGAATCCAATCTCATCATGATCCTCGACTTCGAGAAAATCATTGCTGACATCAATCCAGAACTCAGTATGGAAAAATACGATGTCACCAAAGACAAAACGGTCGTTATCGACGATGCCATGGTGGCAAGGCGTGAAGCAAAAACCATCCTTGTTGTCGACGATTCGGCGTTTATCAGGCGCTTGATTGAAAACACGTTGAGATCGGCGGGTTACAATGTGATCACTGCAAAAGACGGTCAGGAAGGGTTGGACAACATGATTGAGTTTGTCCGGCTGTGCACCGAAGAACAACTGCCTATTACCGAGTTCGTCGACGGTGTGGTCTCTGATGTAGAAATGCCGAAAATGGACGGTTTGCATCTGGTAAAAAGACTACGTGATATCGGTGAATACAAAGATATTCCGATTGTTATGTTCTCTTCCTTGATGAGTGAGGATAACCGCCGTAAAGCGCTGGATCTTGGTGCTAACGACACCATCACCAAACCAGAAATTGGTCGTATGGTCGGCTTGATGGATAGTTTGGTATTGAAAGAAGGCTAGTCGGCCTTCAACCGAAGCGAAAAGCGCCAAATAGGCGCTTTTCTTCTTTCTAATTAAGCGATCTAGGCAGTCGCCAGCGGTGGCGCTTTCTTGTAGGAATGCACTACCAGTGCGATAAACAGCCCTGCGCCCAGTAAGCGAAGCCAAATATCCAAACCTGGCCACATCATCAAAGCTGCCATACCGAATGTTGCTACGCGGAAAAGCGGATTAATAGGACCTTCAAGATATCCCTCTAAGCCAGCCACAAGCGCCCAAGTACCTAGAATGGCAAATAGGGTCACAATGACAACCTGCTGAAAGTCTCCCGCTACCAGTGGCGTATACGCCATGAGTAGTGGCACCAGATACAGGCCTTTTGCGATTTTCCACGCTTTGAAACCCGTTGCCATTGGGGGTGTACGCGCAATGGTAGCGGCTGCAAAGGCAGTTAAACAGACAGGAGGTGTCACGTTACTGTCTTGCGATAACCAGAAAATGATCAGGTGTGCGGCTAACAGGGCTAATCCAACGGTGACTGGGCCCAGAGATTGCTCCAGAAGCGTCGCTTTAAAATCATCCGGTACCTTGCCTACTAAATCGACGGCCATTTCAAATGACATGGGTGAGCCCAAAGCGGCGAGCTGCTCCGGTGCTATCAGCATAAATATGGTCTTGGCTTCTTCTGGCAACTGACCGGTCGTAAGAAGCTCAAGCAATTGCTGCTCGGCAATCAAGCCATAGAGGGCAGGCGCAGAAAGGGTGCCAAGCACAATATAGGATGCGGTGACAGGCAATCCCATTCCCAAAATCAGCGATGCCAGCGCGACCAAGACAATCATGATGAACAGGCTGCCACCTGCCCAGTCATTGATCATCAGGGAGAAGGTATTACCAATCCCTGTGGTACTGATGACATTGACGACTAAGCCAATACCAGTGAGCAATACCGCAGTGGTCGCCATGTTACGGGCACCTTGGGCGAGCGCGTCAAAGATATCCGCGATGCCCATCCTGTTCGGTGACAACCAAGACGACACAACCACCGAAATGATCGAGATACCCGCCGCATAGGTTGGCGTGAAGTCCATGATCAACAAGGCGACAAGCACAGCGAGTGGAATGAGGTAGTGCCAACCTGATGCCAACACTTTCAGCATGGATGGTGTTTCGGTTTCTAGCTGATGCACACCGGAGCGTTTGGCTTCAATGCGCACGAAGAAGGCGACAGACAGGAAATAAATCAGGGCAGGAGCAAACGACACCGCGATGATTTCGACATAGGGAATTTGGGTGTACGACGCCATGATAAACGCGCCTGCGCCCATCACGGGTGGCATGAGCTGCCCACCCGTCGATGCAGCGGCTTCTACCCCCGCGGCAAACTTGGGAGGAAATCCGGCTTTCTTCATTAAGGGAATGGTGATCACCCCAGTAGATACGGTGTTTGCCACGCTGGAACCGGATACTGACCCCATCAATCCTGAACCCAAAACCGCGACAAAACCGGGGCCACCAATGATCTTACCTGCGGCAGCACGGGAGACATTGATGATGTAATCGCCCGCGCCGGACTTCACCAAAAAAGCCCCAAACAAGATGAACATGAAGACATAGCTCCATGAAATTCTTGAGATAGGGCCAAACATGCCTTCTGAACTGTAGAAAGCACGATAGAGCATGGTTTCTGCAGAAAGTCCCGGGAAAGCGAATATGCCATCCAGCCAACTTCCCCACCAAACTACATAAGTGAGCGCCACAACAATCAGGCATGGAATAAACCAGCCCATGGTGCGACGAATTAGTTCAAGGGCGATCAAAATAGCGACGACAGAAAATACCCAATCGGTAGTGACGAAGGTTACGCCACGATCATACAGCGCATCTTCAGCGAAAATGATGTAAACCAGACAGGCAATCGCGGCGACGGCGATACCGATGTCGATGGCCAATGCAAAACGGTTATTCCTCCATTTGGCTGCAGCAGGGTAGGTCAACGCACACATCACCGAAAAGCCTGCGAAATGCGCAGCAGAGACCCAGAGTTCTGGCAGGGTGGCGAACGTGTTAAACCAAATGTGAACAAGTGAAAGCGCGATTCCGAAAATGGTGACAATACGAGTGATTAACGGGAAATCTGTTCGCTGCGTCAGTTCAAATTGGGAGAGTTCGGTTTCGATTTCCTGAGGCGAATCAGCATTGGAAGATTTATCGGTCATATTCCCTCTAGCGTGCAAAGAAGACACGACGTCCTGTTGGGCTGGAAATGAAGAAGCGGCGCTGACGGGATCAGCGCCTTGGGTTTAGCCGTTAGTTGCTAACAAGGTGATCAGGAATCGTCAAACCTTGCTCTTTGTAGTAGCGAGCCGCACCTGGGTGCAGTGGCACAGGCAGACCACCAATGGCTTTTTGTAGCGACATCGCTTTGGTGGCTTTGTGAATACCATTCAGGAAAGCCAGGTTTTCGTAGATGGTTTTTGTCAGCAGGTATACGTCTTCGTCACTGATGTCACTGCGCACTGCCAGGAAGTTAGGCTGAGCGATGGTTTCAACGGCTTCGGTTTGACCCGGGTAAGTATTGGGTTCAATCACGTAACGGGTCCACAGGTTATAGCTGCCGTTCGCTTCTTTAACCTGCTCGTCAGTGAAGTTGAGGATTTTGATTTTATCGCCCATTGCGGCATAAGCACGGGTCACAGCGCTGACAGGGACACCTGCAGGCGTGTTCATGCCATCAATGTTGCCGTTTTGCAGAGCATCTGCACTGGCGCCGTAGCCGAGGTACGCCATATTGAATTTGTTGGTATCGATATCCAAACCTTTCAGAATTTGCAGACCAGAGCCTTCTGTTCCTGAGTTCTTCTTACCGATAGAGAACTTTTTGCCGTCCATCGCTTTCATGTCTGCCATGGTGCCGGTTTTGGCCAAATCGCTTAGCATGATGAAGTGCTCAACGTTTTGCCAAAGCATGGAAACCGAACGCAGTTCCTTCTGCGGGCCAGCCTGCTCAACTTTGCCTTCACCATTCCATGCCCATGCACCATAGAGACCCTGTAGGATTGCAAACTGTGCTTCGTTCTCGCGGAGCAACTTAACGTTTTCGCCGGAACCTGCAGAGCTAATAGCTGACAGTGAAAACTTGTACTGAGGCTCCAGTTTCACTTTACTCAGCGTCGCCAGTGCCACACCGACTGGATAGTATGTGCCACCCGTAGAGGCTGTGGCGAGGATATAGTCTCTTTCTTCCGCAGCGGCACTGCCCATGCCTGCTGTCACGATGGCAGTTGCCAATGAAAGGGTTTTCACCAAGGATTTGATTTTCATACAACACTCCAATGTTATAGGTATCCGTTGCCGTGGAATAAGATGCAAAGCGTGAGATAGACGCATCGCAGATAACCAGCAAAGAATAGCCGAGATTGTAAATGAGATGTTAACCAGTCGTGATAAACATAAGCTTTCTCTCAGTTTTTCTCCCAGCCTAAGACTTTGGTCTAATGCGGTCTTTGAGATAAGATCGACGAAATCATCACCGGAGGTAACGTGGCGAAACCCAACAAGAAATTGCCGGAACGATCAGTCGATGTCATCTGCGCGAAATGCAAGGCGATGTTGTTTAAATACAAGAAAGGCGGGAAAGGGTCATTAGTGAAGTGTTTTAAAGAACGCATAGTGATTGACCACACTGATACGCCCTGTGAGTGTCCTTCTTGTGGCAATGTGTTTGCGAGGGAGACGTTGGTAAGGGGAACACCTGCTTATAAGATCATTGGCGGTAAGACTGCCATGAAATAGAAAAGGCACCCTAAGGTGCCTTGAGTTCTTCTTCGATAGGGGTTTTAGATGCCCGCGCGTTTAAACAGGCCCGCCATCAGCTTAGAGCTGGATTTCACGCCTGAAGATTTCCCTTTAAATTCACCAGCAAGACGAGTATTGCCAACTTCGCGAGCGATGTGCTGCATAGTCAGGTACATATCTCTTGCCGACTTCATGCGGTTCTGGTCATTGAGTGGTGCCAGAAGTTTGATCATGTCAGCACCAGACATCTTGTTGGAGACTGCATGCTCTTCGATTGCAGTCAGCAGTCTATCCAAATCGTTGGTTGCTTCTGAGCTTTCAATCCCTTCTTTCTTCATTGCCTTCAGATTACGGCGGCGGATCTGCTTAATGATGAAAGTTGGACGGCTTACTAGCTTGTAACCCCAAAAACCCGCTGCGACGACAAGAGCGATACCGCCAACCACATATGGCCATACGGAACCGGAAGATTCAGCAACGGTTTGTGCATTAGCTGCGACTTCTACAACAGCTGAAGGTACGTCAGACATCTTTTTACCTTTGTTCTTTTTGAATTGAGCGTAGTTTCGCACTGTGGCACGAAAAAACACTGTTGCGCTTCACATTAAAGGAAAGGACCGGTGTTTGGGAAGATTGATTGCTGAATTTTTATGCGAATTCTTCTTTGTTGAAGCATGAAACAGAGATTTAGGGTTAAAAGATAGTGAATGTAATGCGGTAAAAAGTGCATGAAAGTGTTTTCAGGTGTAAAAAGTTTGTCACTTTATTGAATGCCTTTCGTATCCAGCCACTCCTGCCACTCACGCATCTTGGCTGTCAAGCTGGCTGAAAGTTTAGAAAACTCGCTACCGAGCTTCATTTTATCGTTGGCGGCTTCTTTTTCGCCATTTAACGCCATTTCAAGAATAGCACCGGCTTCACGATGAAAGGCGGCATGGAGTGAGAGAATTTCGCTGTAGAAAGGACTCTTTTTATATTGCTCATCCATACGGTGATGCAACCATTTCCCAAATGAGCAGTTATCATCCTTTTTGACACGCTCGGGTGTAGATTCGCACTCGCCGGTTTCAATCGCATTCCTAAGCTTTTGTTTCCAGGCACCATGAGCACCCACTGCCGCATCGATTTCTTCACGAATACCCATCCATCACTCCTAAATTATTTTGTTTATTAGAAGCATAGACGCCCATGTTCAAAAGTGAGAAGGCGGAATGACAGGTCGGGTTCAAGGTGCAGGAACGAAAGCAGGGCACTATCGCCCTGCAGGTATTAGATAGGTTTACAAACCACCGAGGCAGATATATTTGGTATTCAGGTATTCATCGATACCCTGCTTGGCACCTTCGCGGCCAATACCAGATTGCTTAACACCGCCAAACGGTGCAACCTCGGTAGAGATAACCCCTTCATTAACGCCCACCATGCCGTAATCCAGCGCTTCCGCAATGGAGAAAATACGATTGATATCTTTGCTGTAGAAATAACTGGCAAGGCCGTAAATGGTGTCGTTCGCCATCTGGACCAGAGAGTTATCGTCGCTAAATCGAATGACAGGGGCGATAGGACCGAATATTTCTTCCTGAACAATCGCCATGTCGTGGGTAACATCAGTGAGGATCGTTGGCTCAAAGAATCGACCACCCTGATCTTTTCCTCCAACGACCACTTTCGCTCCTTGTTCAGTAGCACCAGAAATCAGGCGTTGGACTTTGGCTTTGGCATTATCGTCAATCAGAGGCCCAATGGTTACGCCATCCTCGAAGCCATTACCGATTTTCAGTGTTTTCACTGCTTCTGAGAACTTCTCGACGAATTCGTCGTAAACCGCATCCTGAACGTAAAAACGGTTGGCACAAACACATGTTTGACCTGCGTTGCGGAATTTTGAGGCAACGGCACCTTTCACCGCGGCATCGATATCTGCGTCATCGAACACGATGAAAGGGGCATTGCCGCCAAGCTCCATCGACACACGTTTAACTCTCTCGGCACTTTGTTTCATTAGAATACGGCCGACATTGGTGGAACCGGTAAAGGAAATTTTCTGTATTTGATCACTGCTACAGAAGAGTTCTCCAGCCATCACTGCATCAGTTGTTGTCACTATCGCCAGTAAATCACGGGGTAAACCGGCTTGATAAGCAAGTTCCGCAACAGCGTAAGCACTAAAAGGTGTTTGTGCCGCAGGCTTGGCAATAAAGCTGCAACCTGCCGCTAGTGCTGGCGCGGCTTTACGGGTGATCATCGCGATAGGGAAATTCCATGGCGTGATTGCCGCTGCAACGCCTACAGGCTGGCGAATGGTCATGATTCTGCGGTCAGACATCGGTGTCGGAATGGTTTCGCCATAAGTGCGTTTACCTTCCTCGGCAAACCATTGGATAAATGATGCACCATAAGCGACTTCACCACGGGACTCAGCAAGGGGTTTGCCTTGCTCTAATGTCATGATGCGGGCCAAATCTTCCTGATTTTCCATCAGCAGGTTAAACCATCGGCTCAGAATCTCACTACGCTGTTTCGCTGTCTGTTTGGCCCACGTTTTTTGTGCCTCTGAGGCTTTGCTGACGGCATTTTCTATCTCTTGCTGACTGTGATTAGGCACATAACCTAGAACCTCTCCGGTAGCAGGGTTATCAACAGCGATGGCAGTGTTCGTGTTTTCGCACATTGCCGAGAGTAGCAAGCGGTTAGTAATCTGTTCCATAGCGGCTTCCATTCGACGAATCAGTTGAGTTGAGATTAGCCTAACTGCCGGATTAGTTGGTTGCAAGGATAGGGGGTTAAGGCAGTAGCAAGGTGAAAGAAAAGATGCTGAGATTGTGATTTGTGCAATATATTGAACGGGTGGCTCTTTGAACGCTTGGAAACAAAAAAGCCAGCGTAGTCGCTGGCTTTCAGAGTCATCACAACAGGTTGATGCTATTTCGCAACGTTACCTGCCACGTTCATAATATCCCACGTGCGCGCAAAAGGTGGCGCGTAGGCAAAGTCCATCATACCAAGTTGGTTGGTGGTCAATCCGGCACTTACCGCGACAGCCATTGCATCAATGCGGTGTACCGCGCCTTTGTAGCCAATGATCTGCGCGCCAAGAATACGCTTTGAACCTTCCTCA
This sequence comes from Grimontia sedimenti, assembly GCF_011045095.1. Taxonomy (GTDB): domain Bacteria; phylum Pseudomonadota; class Gammaproteobacteria; order Enterobacterales; family Vibrionaceae; genus Enterovibrio; species Enterovibrio sedimenti. Next base: position 220,639 of record NZ_JAALDL010000002.1, on the reverse strand, counting down.
TACACCAGCTTAATGTGCATGTCAGATTGGCCTGCGCAGTAGTTGGTGTGGCATTTGTCTTTAATGGTGACGGTTTTCACCGCAAAGCCAGCGCGAATGGCTTCTTGCTCAGAAAGACCAGTGCGGCCAGCTTCCAAACCCAGAACGCGAACACAACTGGTGCCCAAAGAACCCGGAAACTCAAGTGGTTCACCTTCGACTTGTGCGATGTTGTCACCAATCATTCGGCCGAGTTTATTCGCACCCGTTGCCAGTGGGATATACGCATTCTCACCGGATACTGAATGCCAGATTGTTGCGCAGTCGCCCGCAGCCCAAACATCGGTCAGTGACGTTTTACCTTGGCGATCCACGACTATGGCACCGTTATCTAAGATTTTGATACCAGTCTCTTTCAGAAATTCGGTGTTTGGTTTAACGCCAGTACTCACGATGACCAAATCTGTGACGTACTGGCCTTTGTCTGTTTCAATTCCAGAAACTTTGCTTTCACCCACAATGTTTTTCAGAGATTCACCGGTGTGAATCTCAACGCCCGCTTTTTCCAGTTCAGACGAAAAATGGACGCTGATTTCGGCATCAAAAGCATCCGGAATAAGGCGCTCAGCACGTTCAATCAGTCGAACCTTCTTACCTTGGTGAATCATGGCTTCGGCGACTTCAAGGCCAATAAAGCCAGAACCAATCACAGTGACATGCTGGCACGATTCATCCTGAACCGCTTCTTTTAGCGAAAGACCGTCTTGCATGACACGAAGCGTATGAACGCCTTGCTTGTCGAGGCCAGAAACTGGAGGCAACACTTCTCTCGCGCCGGTGGCAATCATCAGGCGGTCATACTCTGCGATGAACGTTTCGCCTTGACGGACGACTTCCAGCTTTTTTTGTTCAGCATCCAACTTGGTGACGCGATGGCCGGTTTTCACGGTAATGCCGCGTTCAGCAAACTGTGCTGGCGTGAACTCTGACATATAGCCAGCATCCTGAAATTCATCAGCGACATAGTAGGGAAGGCCGCATGCACCGAATGAGATGACTTCTGAAGCTTCAAAGACTGTGATGGTAGCGTTTGGGTTAACGCGACGAGCTTTGGCTGCAGCACTCATGCCTGCTGCTTCACCGCCGATAATAACGATGTTCATGTTGTGAACCTTTAAATAGAACAGGAAAAGGGGGCGTAATGCCCCCAGTCATAAAGAGATAATTGCCTAGGCCGTGGCGTCTTCGCCATCCAAATTCAGCGGCTTGTCGTCGTTGAAAACGGTCATGTCAGTTTCGCCCATCAGCTTACTGGTCACAGAGCCTGCGGTGATAGAACCTGAAACGTTCAGCGCAGTGCGACCCATGTCGATCAGAGGTTCAATCGAAATCAGAAGGCCTGCTAATGCGACTGGGAAGTCCATTGCTGAAAGGACAATCAAGGCAGCAAATGTCGCGCCACCGCCGATACCGGCAACACCAAATGAGCTGATAGTAATGATGGCGATCAAAGGAACGAGGAATCCGATATCCAAGGGGTTAATCCCCATTGTTGGTGCAATCATCACCGCAAGCATGGCAGGGTAGATGCCTGCACATCCGTTTTGTCCGATCGTCGCACCAAATGAAGCTGCAAAGTTGGCAATACCACTTGGTACGCCAAGCGCTTGCTCCTGTGTACGTACATTCAAAGGAATGGTTGCAGCACTGGATCGTGAAGTGAATGCGAAGGTCAGTACCGGGATAATTTTCTTCAGGTGGCGAATCGGGTTCAGGCCAACTAGTGAAATGATCAACAAGTGAATGACGAACATGGTGATCAGCGCGCCATAAGAAGCAAACACGAAGTTAGCCAAATTCACGATATCAGCGTAGTTAGACCCTGAAATCACTTTGGTCATCAGCGCCAATACACCGTAAGGCGTCAAGCGCAGTACCATAGTCACTATGCGCATCACAATGGCTTGTGCGACTTTGATGAAGTGTTCGAATGAGGCGTAAATTTCGGGTTTCTTGGTAGAAATACCTGTCGCAGCCAAACCGATAAAGATGGAGAAGATCACCACTGCGATTGTCGATGTTTTACGCGAGCCAGTCATGTCCAGGAATGGATTGGCAGGAATAAACTCCAGAATCATGTTAGCGAAAGACAAGCTTTCCACACGCCCCAAGTTCACTTCCAGGGATTGGCCTCGGGCAACTTCTGCTGCGCCTGCTGTCAGTCCATCTGCACTCAGACCGAATAGCAGCGACCATGCAATGCCAACCAGTGCAGCAATCATGGTGGTGATCACAAGCACCCCAATGCTCATCGCACTGATTTTACCCACCGATGTGCCACCATTCAGTTTGAGAATGGCCGAAATGATCGAGACCATGACCAATGGGATGATGATCATTTGCAGTAGCTTAACGTAGCCTTTGCCGACGATATCGAAGTAGTCAATGCTGGTGGCAATGATGTCTGAACCCGCACCGTAAAACAGTTGCAGTAATCCACCAAAAACAACACCTAAACCCAAGCCAGCAAAAACGCGTTTAGTAAAAGGAACATATTTGGCTTGGAGTTTATAAAGGAAATAGATAAGCGCGATGAATATCGCGAGATTAAATATAACGCTCATTGTCATTTTGTAATAATCCTTAAAAAAGTAGCGGGCTAAAATGAAACAAATAACAAAATAAAAACATATACCCAAACTACCTGAAGATGCTTGTATTCAGAGGTCATCAATGCGTTCAATTCGAGGCAAATTTCACGAGGAATAGTCGTTCTATTTCCGTGGAATTTAACGAAGAAGTGGGCGCATTGAGGGCCTCCGTTCGGGCGAGTTGACTGATGCCGTGCTCTTTGTTGTTCCTTTTTGATGGAGATGACTACACCTGCAAAGAAACGCCGCGATCACGACACCAGTCAATCTCGCTGAATCCTGCATCTTCAGGTTGTTTGGGTATAAAATATATTTAACAAGTGGGAGTGAGTCATTCATGTTTGGAGACTCTCTCTAAATCACCTGGTTTCAGTCAGCAAGCGCGGTTGTGGCGAATCATAAGGCCAAAGGCTTAAGCATATAAACGAGATCTATATTGCCAATAGTTATAAGATATAAATTCGACAGTTATTGGATAAATAAGAGTCGTGATTAACAATGGTATTTATATTTAGGCTAATTTTATTAACCAAAGTAAAACATATTACTCGATTCTTTAATTTCCCTTTTTATTTTTCATCAAGGATTTTAATTAGGATGACTTTAATTAAATGTGAACTTGGTTTTGCTTCTTTTAAACCAAAGTTATCTTTTTCTAAATACGGGATCTCGTCGTGTAAAACTTACAAAAATCAGTGTGATCTAAGTCATGTTTATCTGCTGACTCTGATTCAGCCATTGGTCTAGCTTTAAGGGAAGTGATTCAGATCACTAAAAGCGAAAAGTGGCAGCTAACTAGTGGCAGCTAACTATAAGAAAAATAAAACAATGATGCTTTGAATATTAACCAGCTCAGATTCAGTGACCTAGGGGATTAGCCGATGAACAAACTCAATGCGGTCTTTTGTGCCGTCGCCTTTGCATCTTTACTCAGTGCCTGTCAGTCAACCAGTGAACCAAGACAGGTCGCTTCTGAAACCAATGCACCCGCTCAAGAAAACCAGAACACACTAAAGATCTACGAAGCATCAAAAGCAGACTACGAGCGTTGGCTGGCTAAGATGGAGGAAAGCAAGTCACTGAGGCTTTACGACGATGACTTGGTCGATGATCTGTTCGATGCATGGGATGACGCAGTGGATGTTTACGAAGACTTCGCATCAAACCCAGCGAAAGCAACAGAAGACTATTCTCTCTTCTCTGATGGGACATATGCTGAAATCTTCGACAAACGCCTGTCAAACGTTGATGGGCTCTTTGACCAATTGCAAACACTCAAAACGACTGCAGATTCATTGCTGGCTGAATCGATCGCTGAGATGGCTTATCTTGGAGAGATAGGCGCAGACGAGTTGTATGCATCACGCTATAACCGCTTGGCTTCTGATTACAGGAAGTTATTCGCTTATGTCGCGGATAACGACATTGATGATGCACAGGTCAAGCAAGTCGTGTTCCTTGAAAATGCAAAGAAATTAGAAATTGCCGTTGTTCTCAAAATTCACGTTGAGCCACTGAAAAATCAGATCACCTTGCTTCGCCGTGAAGGGTTTAAGTCGGTAGCGCCTATCAGTTTTACTAAGTCAGAAGCTTCGCTCGAACAAGCTGTCGCCAGCGTTAATGCGAATCCTCGGGACATAGATGCCATCAATGCCGCTGTGGCTGCCGTTCAATTTGAAATTGACCACGTGAAGCATATCGGCCAGGAGGTAAAGCGGTTTAGAAATGTTGATGATGGCAGGTTTGAACCACTGATCCTTGAACTGGAAAACCGATTGCATGCCATTGCGCAAGCGCTGGAAGGGTTAGATCTTCGCAATCAACCTATGCAGCAACAAGCCCTGGTACTGGAAGAAAAGGCCCAGATGTTAAATACCGCTCTGACGTCGAAGCCCGACGTCGATCCTCAACTGGCGAAGCTGATGAGTGAACTGGATAAAGTGCAGTCAGATTTATCGATGTCGCAGCAGGAGAAAGCGTCGCTAACGGCACAAGTGTCGACACTGGAAGAGCAAAACAGCAAAAACGAAGGGCTGATTGACGACCTCAAGATGGTGATTGATACCATCAAGCCAAAGGGAGATAGCAGTGTGACAGAAGTCAGTGCGGAAACCACTGACGGGCTTTAGACTCCAATTATTCGAATAAAGAAAAGAGCGCGTTGCGCGCTCTTTTTCATTGATTGCGGTTTAAGCCACCAAGTAATAATGATTGTTTGCTTTCTTGGCAATAAGGCCGCCAAGCATCATTTGCTCAAACAAAGCGTCTACATCATCGGTTGAAAGTAGGAAATGTTTACCAACGGCTTTCTTAGAGCAAGTGATCACGCCATCTTGCACCGCTTTTTTCACTTTATCTTCAAGTGAGAGTGCTTCTTCTGCGGAAGCTGCATCCGCGGTGAAAGACTCATCTAAAGCGGGTTTATGTTCCAGATAGCCAACCGGCTTGCTAACGTCTTCCGGCGTGATATCAATTTCAGTGTGGTGTTGATAGAAGCGTCTGAAACGCAACTCTTCACCAATCACACCGACAAAGAAAGCCGCAAACAGGTCGAGCAAAATAGAAAGGAATACGACGAGACCGAATTGCGCTGCTTGCTGAGAAACGCTGAACGCATCGGCCAGGCTGTCAATCAAACCAATCGCAGAACCTTGAGTCACAGGCGGCAACGAATCGCGTTCAGTTGCTAACTTGATTTGTTCTTCACGAAGCTTGTTGTTTTGCTGTTGGATTCGCGTCACACCGGTTGCGATGCGTTCCATTTCGATGTACTTCTCTGCGGCGAGGTTATTGAGCTCAATTTGTTTTTCGATGGAGGCGATTTGTCTGTCATAAGCAGCAACTTTAGCTTCCTGAATGGAGATAACACCCTGTGCTTTGTTGGTGGCGCTGTTGATGCCGCCGATACTGCCGCCGATAGAGATAGCCGCAAGCACAAGATAGAAGACCAATGCTGTCATTGCGCCTGTGTAGTTTTTGTGTGCACGGCGCTCACCAAACTCATACCAAGCATAGAACTTACCGGCTTCAAAAATGATCGCCAAAGTACCAAACAACACTTTCATCATGGTGTTGTCATCAATGGAGAGAAATAGCAGCAGCGAAAAGACCGTAGAAGTCACCACGGCGGCACCAGTAAAGGTATACACGCTGAACATGGCGAAAGGCCCTTTAGGGTAGCGATACCCCAACATGTTTTTGTAATGCATAAATGTGTCATTGATCACGGTACGAGGGCGGGGAGCATACCGCAATGATCATAAGGGTTCCGCAACTGTGGCACGTCAAGACGTTCAAGTGCATGTTTTTGCGTCAATCTGAGAGCGAAATGAACGATTTTAAGTAGAGAGAATTGTTCTCCATCTGAGAAAGCGGAAGAAATTGTTGATTGAAAGCCTCGGCACTCAGATGTTGCATATTGATAAAGCATTTTCAAAAACATATAAAATAAGAAAAAAGGAATATGTATGCTGTCAGTTAGGGAAGTTTCTGGTTTTGGTGTTGTGTTATCGATCTTATTAGTGTTATTGCCTTTTGAAGATGATATTGAAGGGTTGTTAATCTCAAAAGCGTCTTTATCGGTTGAAGCGCAAGTATCAGAATCGAGTGTCAAACCAAAAACACAAGAAGAGACATGCAGTGTTAGAAGTTCATTTCTATTGAGTGGTTGTGAAAAAGAGCATGATGAATTCTCTACGCCAGACACAGGCAATCCAGAACTGAATGCTAAATTTGAAAAATGTAAGGTGAGTTATCAAACAACTGGTAAATTTCAGACTCATACTGAGTGTGTAGATGTATATAAAAAGATGGCTAAGTTTTGTTTGGAAAACCCACACTTACTGTCCAGTTACAATGTGTTTAGTCGATACAACACCTGCCAGTCTCTGATGATGATTGAATCGCTATCAAGAATGGCCATGTTTCAGCCAGAAAAATTCAGGAATAGAGATATCGACTATGACTTGAGGATCGTCGATAAAGTAAATCCATTCAATGGAGTAAAATCACCTCAGCAGCTTAAGCAGCGACTTACTGACATTGAAAGTGAGATTCAAGACTCTATAGAGCGTGCCAAAGCTGGCCCCTCTGGATGACTTTTAGTAACTCTTGGCTGAATCCATCGCCCATAAATGTGCTGCCACCAAAGCGCGATAAGGTGAAAATGCGGCAAGCCACTGCTGTGTTTCTTTCTCGGTGGGCTTTTCATCCAATCCTAATAGTTGCTGCAGACTTCTGCGTACAGCGACGTCTCCATGAAGTGAACCGTCCAGCCAACCGAACCCCCGAAGCAAGGTGTAGCTTACTGTCCAAGGCCCCACACCTTTAACAGCAAGAAGCTCTTTACCAATGAGTTCAGGTTGTTCCTCTAATGAAAGAGATAGTGAACCATCAATTAGTGCTTGGGCGATGCGCTGAATGGTTGCGGCCTTACTGTTGGAGTATCCACAGCTTCGGTAGGTTTCAATGGCTGTTCCAGCGAGAATCGTCTCGTCGGGTAAACACCACATGCCGCTGCTGTGCTGTTTCCCCGTTGCCTGAATCAGTCTGCGTCGAATGGAAACTGCGGCTTCAACGCTGATGAGCTGCCCCGTGATTGCCCATGTAATGGCTTCGAAGGGTGTGACGGTTTGAGGAATTCTGAGACCTGACGAGTGATTCAACAGGCGGGAAATATCGCAGTGAGCGCTGTATTTTGATTCAAAATCTTCAGTGGCTTGTTTTAGTCCCAGCATATGTTGAAGAAGTTGATCTAGCTCGCCCTCTGTCATCAAGCACTTTTCCGTGTCCGATTGAATATCCAATCGGGCTGAATCTTCAGAGAGAGAAAGATGAAGTAGGGTAGGAACGCCTTGTAAGGTAATGCCTTTAATCACCTCATTACCGTCAACTTTTTCCGCAAGCTCGGTTTTGTCCCTTCGATGAAAAGTCAGAAAATCGTGATGACGAAAATTCTCAGGTAGTGACGTTGTCACTGAAAGAAGAGCGTGGCTCATGTTTTCTAACTCCATATAGAAGAAGGACCTGTAAACTTACGAAAAGCGCTGACAATCAAGACTAAGCGTTCATTCGATGGAACGCGACAAATAACGCCTTAACGCACTATAACTTAATATGTTCACTTCCATTTGTTCAATTAGGATCACAGCCGCGTGACTGTTCTCTTAGTCTGCAATAAGGTTATGCGGAAATGTATCTGCGCTCAGGTCGGCCGACGCTGCCGTAGTTAACCTGCGCCTCTAGCTCTTGAGTGCTTACCATGTATTCAAGATAGCGCCTTGCTGTGGTCCGACTGGCGCCGATCATCGCGCCGACTTCTTCTGCATTGAGAGATTCTTCCGAATCAGAAAATACAGTGCGGATTTTATCTAGCGTAATGCCATCGATACCTTTTGGTAGACGTTGAATGACGGTGGTAGTTTCTTGCGGTACTGAAGTGCTGGCGACTGCACGTTGTGGCAATAGTGTATCCACGTCCGTTTGTACGAGATCTTCCATTGCATGGAGCTTTTCCAAATATGCGGCATATTGCTGAATGGCATCCTGCAGACGTTCAAACACCAAAGGTTTGAGGATGTAGTGAAATACGCCACTGCGCAACGCTTCACGCAAGGTGTCGACCTCTTTGGCCGCTGTGATGAGAATGACATCGGTTTCGCTGTTGTTGGCGCGTAATTTACGGAGAAGCTCAAGGCCTGTTCCGTTAGGGAAGTGGTTATCGAGAAGCAAGAGTTCGGGCTTGAATACATCCACCAAATCTTCCGCATCTTCAAGCGTATGCGCGATGCCGACAAGTTCGACGCCTTCGATACGTTCAAGAAAGCGTTTTTGAATCTCTGCGATTTGAACGTCATCTTCTGCGATAACGACGTGGATGTTTTGTGCCATAGGTACTAACTATTCCTTGTTTCGTTTCTTATTCTTATCTTAGCTCTGACTTTCAGAGGATTTCGGGATATACACGGTAAACCGGCTGCCCATGGTATCGCCAGGCTCGAGTAAAATGGTACCGCCGAGCTTTTGGAGAAGCTTTTGCACCAAATGAAGGCCATAGCCATGACCTTCGCCTTTCTTGCTTGTGACACCTTTTAGGAAGATACGTGAGTGGTCTTCTTCGTGAATGCCTTGCCCTTCGTCCTCTATTTCGAATATCAGGTCATTGCCAAGATCGGTCATGGATAGCCTGACTTCCAATCGTTTGTTGCTCAGCGTGGCTTCAAGGGCATTGTCGATCAAGTTACCGATGATACTCACTAACTCTTCGCGAGGGATGTGATCGGGAATCTCTTTCATTGAGCTTTCTGGGTCGATTTCGAGGCGTAAACCCAGCTCTTTGGCGCGGTTGTATTTCCCCAGCAAACAGCCCGCGAGGATAGGGTCAGGCACCGCTTCAACCATCAGATGAATCAGTGCTTGATGGCTTTGGGTTTCCTGTCCAATGAGTGCCAATGCTTCATCAGTAGCACCGATTTGTATCAGACCCGCAATGGTATGGAGTTTATTGGAATACTCGTGGGACTGACTGCGCAGCGTATCCGCATATTGCTGTATTTGAGTCAGCTGTTTACTCACGGCATCGAGCTCGTCTTTACGGCGAAAGCTAGATACTACGCCTGTGATTTCATTGTCTTGAAGCAGGGGGAGACGGTTCACAATCAGATTTCTGTCTTGCAGCCAAATTTCTTTATCAAAATGGGGTTTGCCGGATTTAAGCACATCCATTAAACGGCTGTCTGGCAGCACTTCTTCAATCGGGCGGTCGGTGAGCTTGGTGTTGGCATCTAATCCCAGCGTTTCAACGGCAGCTCGGTTGAAGGTGGTGATCCTGCCTTCACTGTTAACTGCAATAATTCCTTCCCGGACTGACTCTAGCGTTGCATTCCTTTCCTGGAAAAGTCGACCGATTTGCTCTGGCTCCAAACCGAAAATGGCTTTTTTAAAATGGTTGGCAAACCAAATACCCGTCAGAACACTCAAGCCGAAACTGAGCACAATGACGATGTAAAGGGTGGTGCGGTATCGGTTAATGATGTCTTCTACGGAAGTGAGCATAAAGCCAACAGAAACAATCCCGACTACATTCTCGTTGTTTCTGTCAAAGATAGGGGCTTTACCACGAACGGAAGCGCCCAAACTTCCCACTGCTTTTTGAATGTATGGCTTGCCGTATAGCAATGCGGGCTCGTTGTAATCGCCATCATCATCATACATTGGCTTGCCAACGCGCTCCCATGAAGGGTGCGCAAGGCGAATGCCGTTTCTGTCGCCAATCACTACAAACCGTGCATCGTTAATAGAAGCTAAATCCAGAGTCAAAGGCTGTAACAGTTCGCTGTCACGACTTTCTACGGCTTCAACCACTTCAGGGATACCTGCAATGGTTTTGGCGACGTGCAATGCGCGTTGACCTATCTGCTCATCCAGCGAGTGAGTGAGATAGGTGAGAGCAAAGAAGCCGATAAATCCGGTTTGTAGCAGCGCCATCATGCCGAGGATAAGCATCATGCGGGTTTTGAGCTTGAGCGCGCGAAGTGAAAACATCCAGAGGTGAAACCTTTTGTTTACGAAAGAGGGCGAGTTCGTGGTTTAAGTATACTCGCTATTATCTATCTAGTTGAAATGATGATTCTTTGTTCCTTATCACGCAAGTGAACAATATGAACAAAATGTTTTTAAAGGTTTAAAAAAACATTAAAAACACAAGCTTTCCAGATCCGAGGTCACCAAATAATTTGAAAGAGTAGGGCAAAGATACCGAAACGGCGCGTTGCGCTAAAACGCCATTTTGAGCGGAGTTTCGGCATAAATCTATCTCGTCCAAAGGACGGAACGACACGAGGAAAAACCTATGATTTCAAATCTGTTCGCCAAAAAACGTTCATTCGTTGCTGCATTGGCGCTCACGTCTGCACTCAGTGCAGGTATGGCAAGCGCTGCCGTAGATGAAGTTCACTTCCTGATCCCTGGTGGTGCAGGTGGTGGTTGGGATGGCACTGCGCGTGGTACCGGTGAAGCACTGTCAAAAGCAGGACTGGTTGAAACTGTTTCTTATGAAAACATGTCCGGCGGTGGTGGTGGTAAAGCAATCGCACACCTGATTGAAACCGCCGCGCAAGCAGACAACACCTTGATGGTTAACTCGACACCTATCGTTATCCGTTCTCTTTCTAAAGTTTTCCCTCAGTCTTTCCGCGACCTGACCCCAATTGCTGCAACCATTGGTGACTATGCGGCGTTTGTTGTTCCAACCAGCTCTAAATATCAGAGTTTTGAGCAACTGATGAAAGACTACAAAGAAAACCCGCGTTCAGTTTCCGTCGCGGGCGGTTCTTCACGTGGCGGTATGGACCACTTAGTTGCAGCTATGGCATTCAAGGCCGCTGGTGGTGATCCAAAACGTGTGAAATATGTGGCTTATGATGCCGGTGGTAAAGCGATGGCGGGCATGCTGTCAGGTGAAACTCAAGTACTGTCCACCGGTTTCTCTGAGGCACTGGCACTGAAGAATGCAGGTGAAGTTCGCATTCTGGCGATGACGGGTCCTGAGCGTTCACCAGCAGCGAATGATGTACCAACCCTGAAAGAGTTGGGTTATGACGCGGAATTCACTAACTGGCGTGGATTCTTTGGTGCACCGGGCCTGTCTGACGCACAAGCTGACGAATATGCAGCAACACTGGAAAAAATGTACTCCACAGATGCTTGGGTAGAAGTTCGCGACCGCAATGGCTGGACTGAAATCTTCAAACCTCGCGCTGAGTTCGTGACTTTCCTTGAAGGTCAGGAGCAAGAAGTGGGTGCACTGATGAAAGAGCTTGGCTTCCTTCGCTAAGCCTCAACGAAAAGGGCTCGGTTCTCCGAGCCCTAATTCAATTGGTCGAATGACCTAAGGCCTACGGATAAGGCCTTATCGCTTTTAAAGACGGACATTACCGTCTTACTTTGCAGTTCAAGGAGTGTCAGATGGTTGTCACTAAAGACCATATCGGTGGTCTCGTATTTCTCTGTCTTTCAGTGGCATACGGGTACTACGCCCGCCAAATCCCCATGTTCCCAGGCGATGAATACGAACCTTTTCACGCTCAAACCTTACCTATCGCACTTTCCTATATGGGTGGCATTCTCGGCATTTTAATGTTGGTAACAGGTCGTCGTGATGCTGGCAGCAAAGTGCAATTGGCAGGGTTGGACTTCGTACTGGTGGCAAAGCTGTTAGCGTTGATTGTGGCGTTTGCTTTTGCGCTTGAGTGGGTTGGATTCCTGCTTTCTACCATTTTCTTTTTGGTTGTCGGTTACTGGATTCTCGGAGAACGCCGACCTAAAACATTGTTCATTGCGTCGGTACCTTTTGCCGTCGGTATCTGGTTTGTGCTGGCAAAGCTACTAGATATCTATCTCGCGCCTGGACGCGCGTTTACCCAGTTGTTCGGAGGTTAAGGCTATGTGGGAAGGAATCGCGACGGGCTTAAGCACCGCAACAATGCCTTTTAACATTATGATGGTGGTTGTCGGCTGTTTTGCCGGTACCTTCATCGGTATGCTGCCGGGGCTTGGGCCTATTTCGGCAGTAGCACTCATGATCCCGATTACGTATGGTCTGGATCCAGCATCTGGCATCATCCTGATGGCTGGCGTTTATTATGGTGCCGTATTTGGCGGCTCTACATCTTCAATTCTGATTAATGCACCAGGTTGTGCAAGTACAGTGGTGACGGCATTCGACGGTTATCCGCTGGCGCAACAACGTCAGGCTGGTAAAGCGCTGGCGTTGGCGGCTTACTCTTCTTTCACTGGTGGTACGATTGGCGCAATTATTCTGCTGTTTGCCGCGCCCGCACTCGCCAAGGTCTCGCTGAGTTTCCAGTCTGCCGACTATTTTGCGCTGATGATCTTAGGCTTGACCGCAGTCGCCGCATTTGCCGGTAAAGGTCAGGTGTTGAAGGCTATGGCAATGACGGTATTCGGCCTGATGATTGCGACCGTTGGTACGGATGTAATCACCGGTGCGCCGCGCTTTACGTTCAACAATATCGACCTGATTGATGGTATCAGCTTCTTGCTGCTGGCTATGGCAACTTTTGCGCTTGCGGAAGTGGTGATGACGGTGTTGAAAGGACAGCATAAAGAGGAAGAGCCGGACATGGATATGGCTGCGCTAGGCAGCATGAAGCTTTCAAAAGAAGAAGTGAAAGAGGTCGCACCAACGGTTGCCCGTTCTTCAGTCTTTGGCTTTATCGTCGGCGTGCTTCCGGGCGCTGGAGCGACTATCGCTTCGTTCCTCTCTTATGGTCTGGAGCGTAACCTGGCACCGAAACGCCTGAAAGAGAAGTTTGGTAAAGGGGCATTGCGAGGCCTTGCAGCACCAGAATCAGCAAACAACGCTGCATCGACGGGTTCATTTGTTCCGCTGCTTACCTTGGGTATTCCGGGTTCAGGTACCACGGCAATAATGCTCGGTGCTTTGATTGCTTACGGCATCCAGCCAGGACCGCGTCTGTTCGTCGATAATCCAGACGTGTTCTGGTCGGTGATCATCTCGATGTACTTTGGCAACATTGTACTGCTTATCCTGAACTTGCCGCTGATCCCATATATCTCACGTTTGTTGGTGATCCCAAGGCCAATACTGATCCCACTCATTCTGTTCTTCTCGATCACAGGTGTGTATCTGGTCAGCTTTAACACCTTCGACATCAATATGATGGTTATCATCACTATTGCGGCGATATTCCTGCGTCTTTTGGACTTCCCGATGGCACCGATGCTTCTCGGCTTTATTCTGGGTGGCATCATGGAAAACAACCTTAGCCGTTCACTGATCATCTCTGATGGCAGCTTGAGCTTCTTATGGGAGCGTCCGCTGACACTCACCATCATGTGTATTTCAGTATTTGTGCTGCTACTCCCAGTGATCCGCACAGGACTGGAAAAGGCAGGGATAGGCGCATCGAAAAACCAACGCCCTAATGTTCAGGTTGATCGCGGTGACGGATAAGGAACAAGCAAATGAGTACAACATTATCCAGCTTTCGTGTGCTTGATTTGACCAACGTGTTGGCAGGCCCTTTTGCCTGCCACCAGTTGGCACACATGGGCGCAGATGTTATCAAGGTCGAGGTTCCCGGTAGTGGGGATCTCGCCCGACAATTGGGTGCAGATCCTGATCTCAATGCCAATAAAATGGGTGTGTCGTTTCTGGCGCAGAATACGGGTAAGCGCTCCATTACGCTTAACCTCAAAGACCCTGAAGGAAAGGCGATTTTGAAATCGCTGGTAGAAACCGCAGATGTGTTGGTGGAAAACTTTCGCCCCGGAGTCATGAAACGCTTGGGTTTGGATTATGAAGTGCTGAAAGCGGTCAACCCAAACCTTATCTACTGTGCAATATCAGGCTACGGTGCAGAAGGTCCCATGAAGCACCTTCCCGCTTATGACCAAATTATACAGGGAATGTCAGGTGTGATGTCGATTACCGGCGCGCCGGAAAATGCACCTTACCGAGTCGGCTATCCGATTGCAGACACCATTGGCGGCCTGACCGCTGCTTTTGCGATTTCTTCTGCCTTGGCAGGCCGTGCACAAAGTGGCGAAGGCTGTTTCATCGATGTCTCCATGCTTGAATCTACCATGGCGACCATGGGCTGGGTGGTCTCGAATTACTTAGTTGCCAACAAAGACCCCAAACCTATGGGGAACGACAATTTTACCGCCAGTCCTTCAGGTGCATTTAAAACCGCCACGGGCCTTATCAACATTGCGGCCAACAAACAGGAGCAGTTTGAGTCTGTCTGCGATGCGATCAATCAACCCGAACTTAAAACTGACCCGAGATTCTCCGAACGTCAGGCTAGGTTGCAGAACCGTGCGGCACTCACCGAGCTTCTAGAAGCTGCGTTTTCGGCGCATCCCGCCGAGTTTTGGGAAGATATGCTGAATAAATTGGGAGTGCCTGCAGGTCGTGTGATGACGGTGCCTGAAGCGCTGGATCTTCCACAAGTGAAGTTACGCGAATTTGAAGCAGTATTTGAGGATGTTGAAGGAACAAAAGGCGATGTCCATATCGCTCGCCCAGGTTTCCTTGTTGATGGAAAGCGACCCGAAGTCAGTATGCCACCACCTGTTCTGAGTGAACACAGCGACATGATCCTTTCTGAGCTTGGTTATAAAGCGAGTGATATTGAACAACTGAAAGAGAAGGGCGTGGTATGAGTATTCGACGCCCTGAATCCGGGCCAGAGAAAGCAGTGGCAGACTGGTGGCGAACCGACATCATTGACATGAAACCGGGTGAAATCAGCTACTACGGTTATCCGATTGAATCCTTGATTGGTAACGTGAGCTTCACACAAATGATCTGGTTAATGACCCAAGGTGAACTACCTTCACCGGAAAAGGCCAAGTTGTTGGATGCAGCCTTGATGTCAGCAGTAGATCATGGACCTCAAGCGCCAAGTATTGCCATCGCCCGAATGGCATCAACCTGTGGCGTTGGGCTGAATAATGCAATGGCATCTGCGGTCAATGTACTGGGTGATGTTCATGGCGGAGCGGGTGAACAAGCAGTGACCTTCTACCAGATGGTGAATGAAATTGCTGCGTCTAAAAATTCGTCGATAGAAGAAGCCGTGATCGAAGGCTTGGCCAAACAACGTGAATTGCATGGCAAGTTCATTCCCGGTTTTGGGCATCGCTTCCATCCTGTCGACCCCAGAGCGCCGAGATTGATGGAACTGATTGCTGAAGCTAAAGCTGATGGCATCGTTGAAGGGCGTTTTCATTCCATCGCTTTACAGGTGGAAAAACAGCTTCTGAAAGAAAAAGGCAAAGCGATACCAATGAACATAGATGGTGCGACAGCGGTTATCTATGGCGAACTAGGTATACCCGCCGAGTTGGCCAGAGGGTTATTTTGTCTTTCCCGATCAGTAGGAATTTTGGCTCATGCCTGGGAACAAACTCAGCAAGGTGGCCGCAACAAAGGCCCTATTCCACGTGATCTTCTTTGGACATATGATGGCCACCCCAAACGGGACATGAAAAATAAAGACTAACCTTGGGAGCAACCGAATCTGATAATTTGACATTCTCCTTGTCAAACCTTCACCGCCTTTATGCACATTTAAAGGCGGTTTTTCTTTCTCCAAATATTGAACACTGTTTTATATTTCTGATAGGGTGACTTGATATGTGATTCAAGTTGTCTTTAATAGACTGACGATACCGCAGGTTTGGGTATAAGATTCAAACCAAACGCCAAGCAATCAAACAGGGAGAGCATGATGAATCCAATGAAAGCACTGGTGCTGTCATTAATGCTTGTGTTGCCTTTATCGGCGCAGGCAGAGGAAGAGAGTAGCTGGGACAAAGCGAAAGAATCTGCAAGCGAAGCTTGGGGCTCTGCGAAGGAGGCCGGTAAGAATGCTTGGGATGCGACCAAAGAAAAGAGCGGGGAGCTGCTCAATAACGCTGAGGAAGGTGGAAGCAACCTTTGGGACAGCGCCAAAGAGAAAAGCTCTGAGCTGTGGAACAAAGGCAAAGAGAAAGGCAGCGAACTGGTCGAGGAAGTAGAAAAGAAAGCCGAAGAAATGCTTGAGCCTGAACAAACTGAACCAGCGCCAGTCAAACCTTTAGAGCCAGAAGAGTCTGAGAAATTTAATCAATCAGCCTAAACACATTAAAAGGCATAATGAAAACCATTGTGCCTTCTTTCTTAAATCGCTTTACGAATCCCTTCTAGTTCATCCAGTCTGGCCTCATGGCCAAGGATCGCATCAGCCTGTTCTGAAGGCGTTTTTAGTTTTTTTAACGCACCATCCAGCATCAAATCCAATGTGTCGATAGATTTTGCACGACGAAAGAAAATCAGCCATTCGGTACGGTTTTTAGGCAAGGCTTGAGACATGAAACTCCGTTCATATTTTGGTTTTGTAATAAGAGTATTTTAGCAAAGCTTGAGTGAGGAAAGGAGTATATTCAAAGGCAACACGCATTTTTCGGGAATAAATCAATTAAAAGCCAACTTTTTAGACTTTAAGCGCTCCACCTTAGAGTGATTATCTTGTATCCAACTTTATATTTTGTTTCCATGAAATGGTGCCCATAACAAGGAAGTGGATACGTTTCATGATTAAACAAGTTGGCCCTACAGAAATAAAAGAGAAACATAAGTTTACCTGTCATTGTGGTGGGGTGGAGCTAGAACTCTCCTTGCCAAATGGTATTGATAAACCCCGTCGTTGCGACTGTTCAATTTGCCGCAGAAAGGGGGCCGTGGTGGCTTCTGTTAAATTGGACGGCATCAAGATCGTCAAAGGGAAAGAGCTCCTCAAGCTTTATACTTTTAACACACACACTGCAAAACACTATTTTTGTTCAGAGTGCGGTATTTACACACATCACCAGCGCCGCTCAGACCCTTCAGAATATGGTTACAACGTGGGTTGCCTGGAAGGTGTTAATCCTTTTGATTTGGGTGACGTTGTCACTAATGGCGGCGTAAACCATCCCGCTGACCGCTAAATACAAGGATGCTCCAATGCGTTTGGCCCTGATTTCAGACATTCACAGCAACGTTTTTGCATTAGAAGCAGTGCTGAGTGACATTCGTCGAGAAAATGTCGATGTTATCGTTAATCTCGGCGATATTTTGTACGGACCTATCGCTCCACGTGATACGTTTAATCTATTGATGCAGCATGAGATTGTTACTATTCGTGGCAATCAGGACAGGCAGATTTATGAGGCGCAGGAAGCGGAAATTGCTTCAAACCCGACGATGCAGTTTATTCTGGATGATCTTGGCGCAGCGCCCCTCGACTGGATGAAGTCTCTGCCACCTACCATGCAATTTAATGAGGATGTATTTTTCTGTCACGGTACACCGGATAACGATTTGGTTTACCTGCTGGAAGATGCGTCAAGCGGAAGTCCTGTATTGAGAGATAACGACGACATTGTTGCGTTATTAGCGGGCAACCCAAGCCATCTAATTTGTTGCGGTCATACCCATTTAGCAAGATCAGTTTCGACGCGCAGCAATCAACTCATCGTTAACCCTGGCAGTGTGGGACTTCCCGCCTACAAGGATGACGAACCTTGGGTTCATGCGATGGAAAGCTTTAGCCATCATGCTTCGTACGCAATTGTAGAAGGTGAGGGTAAAAGCTGGAGCGTGAACCACAAGCGAATCGATTACGATGTTCGCAAAGCCGTTGAAGCTGCAAAAAGCAGAAATCGTGATGACTGGGTTTCGTTCCTAAGCACAGGACGTGCAGTTAACTGAGCAACGCGATTTCGCCGCCTATTAAACAAATTAGGGGACGTTAATGGCTAACAAATATCAGTTCTTCACCATTCCAAATTCGAAGCGACAGAAATTTACTTATTTGGACATGGCTTCAAACACCTTCCTGGAAGAAAAGGATGCTCTGCTGGCACAGGGTTATGAAGTAGAAGATGACTCGATATATGCAGATTCAGCACAGGAAGCGGTAGAGAAGTACAAATCGAATTACATCTATGCGCTAGAGGAATACAACACATCAAGCAACCCGTTCTACAGCTTGATTCTTATATACAAATGGCTTAAAGGTCTGTTTGTAAAAGCCAAATAAGAACGAAAGAAAGTAAAGCAGCATAAGGAGGCGTTTCGCCTCCTTTTCTGATCATGGCGTACCGATGACGAATTCACGCTCGATGATGTTAGTGGCTTCGCCCATTGTCCCTGATTTGGCATCAAACGGAGAGCGAATGGTATTGCCGGAAATATCTTCCAATTCGGGACTGACGATAAGTTTATAGTTCCCACTATGCCACGCCGTTTCCGGGGTCAGTGTCCAGGTGCGATCTTCGCTGACCAACTTTCCTCTAAGGGTTTCTCCATCAGGGCCTTTCAATCGAATGAGTCGCTGAGCTGCGTATCGGTCGATGATTCTGTCGAATGTCACCACAAGTGGTTGCAATCCGTTTGCTGGTGGTGTGGTCAATTCCCAATCGGCGGGTACGATGGCCTGTCGCTCAGGCGCGATTACATCAAACTCAATGATCTGGTCTTCGCCGATTACTTTTCCTACCGCGTTTTTCATAGAACCAGAGACAACCAGTCTATATTGGTTACCTTCTACCAATGGAGCACCAGCATGGACGTTTGGCCCTACCGACTGTTTAACCCGGCCTGGGTCAAATAAAAGCGTGACTCTGCGTTGCTCGCTATCCCAAAGCTCGGTGTAGAGGTTGAGAAACGGGTTGACCACTTTGCTGCCGTCTTCGCGCTCTAGCCGAATATGACTTTGGACTTGTCCTCGAGCCATTGGCTCCGAGAAATGAAGGTAGAAGCGAAGGGTGTTGGCAGGAATAGCGGATTGAGAGGGGGTGTAGCTAAGCAAAGCTGCTTGAGCAGTGCTTACTGCCGAAGAGAAAAAGAGCACGACAAAAAATATTTGTCGTGCTGCTGCGTTTAGGAAAGTCATGCTTAGTATTTAACAGGTGGCAATGACTTATAGCCGAATGGATCCGGACCGTCAGCCCAGTTCATTTCTACAACGTGGTCAGCGCGGTCGAAAAAGAACGGTAATGGCAGGGTGTGCAAATCGATACCGCCAACCTCTTCAGGGTTACGACGGATAGTCGCTGCCCACTGATCGTTGATGAGATCAAGATGCAGTGTTCCACTCATTGGCAGTGGGAACTGGTAGACACCTGCAACCTGGAAAACAGGTTTTACGCCTTCACCGGATGGCATCGCTTCCGCTGTCGCAATCGCTTGCAACGGAATTTGCGCAGCACTGCGGTTTGTGTTCGTCACAACCACATAGTCGTTGTTGTCCATGCCACTAGTGAAAGAGACAATATCAATAGGGGTGTTTCCGTAGCCCATCTCACCAATCATGGTTCCACGCACTTGCGCGCCATCTTTCAGCTCATCCAGAGGGATCTTCACGATTGGCGTACAGGCATAAATAGCGATGAGGGTAGGCTTGCCATCCAGTTCACGAATAGTCTGTGTGATAATCGGCGCGCGGGTCTCATACTGAGCATGAACAGCGTGCCAGATTTCGATCGATGTCGTGTTGACTTCACCCTTGAATGGGAAAGGAATACGACGCAGTTTCGAAGAAAACACTTCATTAGAAACACCAGCTACGAAGATTTCACCGTCGTAATAGTCAATGTCCGTAATAGCCAGTGAGTTCAGTGGTTGACCGAATTCCAGCGTTTCCTTGGTAGGTACTGGACCGACACTGATAGAAGTGTGTTTAGCTGATTTCAGGTTCACCTTCTCTAACTTGCCGTTATCTACCTTCAGAATGACAGGCTTTGGTTTGGGACCGTGTCCTTTGTGGACAGAAAGATAGATTTCACCAGATGGTTGGTGCACAACCATGTCGTTAATAGAAATATCTTCTGGTGACGCGCCAAGTAGTTTTGCGATCTTCTGGTCTATATTTTCGACGACAGTTCTACCTTCAAAGCTCTGAGCTCGACCCCATTGGTAGCCACTATGGTCTTCAAAAGACTTTTCTGGCAGGTCAAAGGCATGGACAACGCCCGCTTTACTGTCACCAACGAAAAGAACATTTTTGCTGTCGAATGCCAATGCCCCCGCTGATTGCATGACTTTATCTTTTGCCAGTGCTGGTTGAGAGAGACTAATTGCCATTCCCCCAACCAAAGCAAAAGCTTTGATTTTGTTATTGAGCATTACTATATCCCTTAGTTTTTATATGAGAGCAAGGTGTATTAGCTTAACCGAAAATAATGAAATACTTTCTTCTCGAAAACGGGACTAAGAGTTTTTAATTTCAACAAGATCAGTTAACTAGCCATATGCGATACGGTTTATTATTCAGTTATTGATAATCATGCATATGACAAAATAACCCTAGTCAACAACTTGTGGCCTTGCCAAAAGAGTCGTGATTTGGGGAGAGATACCCTTAGAAAATAAGAAAGCCCCCAAAATGGGAGCTCTCTGAAAATTATTAAGATTTTTAGATCAAGCTGGTTTGTCAGATGAAGGAGGAAGTTGTCCTGACGCCATGTGGAGATGTACATCCTGTTGTGGGAACGGGATAGAAATGCCTTCTTTGTCGAATCGGATTTTCACTTCTCTTGTCACATCCCAGTAAACATCCCAATAGTCATCGGTTTTCACCCAAGGGCGAACAATGAAATCAACCGAAGAGCTGTTCAACACATGCACTTTGATCATGGGTTCTGGCGCGCGCAACACAGCAGGGTGGCTGGTGATAATGTCAGTCAGTACTTTTTCTACAAACTCAATATCGTCGCTATAACTGACACCAAAGACCATATCGACACGTCGAACCCGCTCATGAGTGACATTCTTAATCACATCGCCCCAGATCTTGCTGTTCGGAACGATGATGATTTGGTTATCGAAGGTTTTGATGGTGGTGTTCACCAAGCTCATATGGCTTACCTTGCCCTCAACGCCACCTGCCTGAACAAAATCTCCCACATCAAATGGACGATATATCAAAAGCATCATGCCTGCTGCGAAGTTAGAGAGCGTATCCTGTAACGCGAAACCGACGATGACACCGGCAATACCGAAACCTGTGAGGATGGGGGTCAGATTAAGACCAATCTGGGAAAGGGCAATTAGAATACCGATAAACCAAACCGCTTTACCGGACATGGAAATAAAGAAGTCTTGCATCAGCACCGAGAACTTAAGATTCTTCGCAGCCACCGCTTTTTTGACGACCTTACGTGTTAGGTTAGCGATTTGTCGGGCAATCAGTAGGATGATCAAAAAGACAATAAGCTGGAAGATATGTTGTGGTGCGTTTTCAACGAACCAGTTCCAGAACTTGCTCGACCAGGTCTTGATGATGGAAAGCAGGACATCACCACTCAACAAATCCTGCGTCACACTCCCAGTTGCTTCGAAATAAAGGCGTTTGTACTCAGCTGTTTCAATTCCAACTTTATCAGAGAGTTCAATCATCACAGAAAGACTGCGTGTGGTAATAGCCATGCGACGTTGGGTAATAAGCTGCCTCAGCTGAATGGTCGCTTTTTCAGATTCCGGTGCGACTTTAAGTTGTGCGTCATCAGCGCTCAGTTGTTGGCGTATGTACTCTACATTGGCAGCTATCTGTTCTGTCCGGCGATTGATTTCAAGTTTGAATGCTTCTTCCGTTTTCTCGTCAATAGCGTTAAGTCTTTTCAGCCAATCGATGTTCTGAGATTGCTCTTCATACATGCTGTCTAGGTATTTATGGGATTCTTCGTAATCAGAAAGTATCGCGAATTTGTCTTCACTCTTTGCTTCGCTCAACTGTTCAGAAAGCTTGGAAGAGCGTTCAGCCAGATACTTAATACCTTGGTCTGCATATTTCTGTTGCTGTTTGATTTGCTTAATCAGAAAAGCCCGATCGAAGCTATCGTTTTTCACACCGCTGGCAACCAATGCCCGCAACTCTTCGTTTTTCTGGAACATTTGCAGTTGCAAAGCCAGTTTATCTTCACCGCTGGCCTTGTTTTGAAGAGCGACGAGCTCACCAAGCTCTCTATTCAGGTTGCCAACTTGGGTTTCCCACTGGCTTGAAGCGTTTGGTGTTTCTGCCTGCGGTGGCGCCGTTTCGGCGTTTACAAAGCTGGCAAAGGAAAAGGAAGAAAGAAGGAGTATAAAAGGCAGAGTAAATCCGGCACACCAACGGGGGATCATGAACATCTCTCCAGCATAATAATTAGTTAACAGAACCTAGTATGGCACTTCGCATTGCTGCAAGCACTGTATGTCGATCTCACATTTGAAGATTTTACTAGATATCCCAAAACCTTATGAAAATTAGAACCTTTCTTTGTCATCGCTCTGTTTAGAAAGAGACAAATCTGATGAAAGGAGGTCCGAATATCCGGAATTTGAATGATTAAATTTTGGCTGGAAGCTAGGAGCTATTTTGAGGTTAAGACTTAGCTGAAACACGTTGAATATAAAGTACTAATTTTACCTAACTTTACACTGGGCTGATTGTTTAGCGCTCAGGTTGAGCGCAATATATACCCAAATTAATTATGGATATGGAGAGTGGTAAAATGAGTACTTCGTCGTCTTTGTCTAAGCCGACCAGAATGTTTCATTGGGGCGTCGCAGTATTGTTCATCGCGGTTCTGGCGTTTGGTTTGTATGTTGAAGACCTACCTAACGGCCCAGACAAAGGACAGATGATTGGCCTGCATAAATCTTTTGGTTTTATCGTTTTACTGCTGGCTTCTGCACGTATTGTCTGGCGTTTTAAGGAAGGGCCAATTCCCGTCATTCCCGGCTCACCAAGTTGGCAAGAAAAAGCCGCCAAAGCGGTTCATCACATTTTGCTACTAGCGACACTCTTGATGCCAATCTCTGGTATTGCCATGTCAGTAGGTGGTGGTCGTGGTTTAGCTGTGTTTGGTATCCCGATAATTCCTGCGGGCGACAAAGTGGAATGGCTTGGTCAGGTTGGTCATGTTACCCATGAAGTGCTGGCGAACATTGTGATTGCCACGCTGGTTCTGCATATCGCTGGTGCGCTCAAACACCACATTGTCGATAAGGATGAGACCCTGAAACGCATGCTGGGTAAATCCTAACTGTTTCACGCGCCAGTCATTTATATGGCTGGCGCGGAATGTTTCTACTGATAATCGAGACACATCTTCACTTTTTCTTTCTCTGGTGTTGGTAAGCTACTGATTGAGTATGCACAGATCGTAGTCGTGCTTTTTCAAACCATTGGAAGGGAAAACGATGCGAAGAATCATCTTCAACCAAAAGGGTGGTGTTGGTAAATCCAGTATAACGGTTAACCTTGCGGCGCTGAGTGCGGCAAGCGGCAAGAAAACACTGCTCATTGATCTCGATATTCAAGGGAATAGCAGCCATTATCTGGGTGTGGATATCAATGCCAAGAACGACAGAACGATCGCTGATCTTCTCGATCAAACCGTTTCTTGGTTTTCTGTTTCGACTCCCATCAAAAACTTCCCCCAAGCAACGGCTTACGAAAACCTCGATATCATTCCTTCAAGTCCAAGGCTGGCTACCTTAGAGCCTGAGCTCGAGCGACGCTACAAGATATACAAGCTACGTGATGCATTAGATGAGTTGGAAAAAGAATATGAGCGCATTTACATCGACACGCCGCCTAATCTTAACTTCTATAGCAAAGCGGGACTGATTGCGGCACACAAGCTGCTGATCCCATTTGATTGCGATAGCTTCTCTCACCAAGCTCTTTTGACCTTGATGGATAACCTTGCCGAACTTCGTGATGATCACAACCGCAAACTCATGCTGGAAGGGGTAGTGGTCAACATGTTCAACGCGCAGGCGAAGTTCCCAGGGCAAATCATCGAGAATGTGAGAGAGTTGGGTTTGCCTTTGTTGGAGCCGTTTATTCCGCAGTCAGTGAAAATGAAAGAGTCGCATTACCACCAAAAGCCGCTTGTTCATTTTGCGCCCAAACATAAACTCTCCGAGAGTTTTCAGGCGTTGTACGATCAATTAGAAAGCTCAATAGAAGAACCAGTGCGTGACAAAACAGCGTAACCTTTGACAAAGTTACATAAAGGCGTAACATTTAATAGTGTTACCTATTTATGTAACTTGGGGGGCATGAACATCAGTATTGCCGGCGTCATTACCGGAGATTTGGTCGGTTCAACAGAAATGGAAGAAGCACTGCGTCGCCAATGCATTGATGCGATAGAGCAGTGCTTTTCTGCGTTTAGCGAATCAGCGAAAGGTGAGATCTACCGTGGAGATGCTTTTCAAATCTACACCGTAGAACCCGCTTCGCTGGTGGAAATGGCGGTAAAGCTGAGACTATCCCTGATTGCTTTGGGGCAAGATGCCAGATTATCACTGTCGGTCGCTGCAGCCAGCGAGCGAGAGTTGCCAGTACGAATCGCGAATAACTCTGAAGCTTTCACCTTGTCGGGAAGAAACCTGGATGCGATGAAAAATGCCAGACTGGCGTTTTCTTCTGATAATCAGCCTTTTACGAGCGATGTGAAACTCGTTCTCTCTTTTCTCGATGATCATCTAAGCCAGTTGACAGTCAAAATGGCACAAGCACTGCTGCTTTGGTTCGATGAACCGTCGAAACCGCACGCTGAGCTCGCCGAAAAATTTGGTGTAAGCCGAAGCGCGTTCACAAGAATTATCAATCGTGCCAATTATGGACGCATTGAAGAAACACTCTGCTGGTATGCTGACAGGCTGGAAAGATATCAAAGGAATTGAGTGCTTTGCTGACCTTAATATTAGTGCTGGTGGTTATCCATATTGTCACAGAGTTTTACGTGCTCCCGTTGTTGGAGGCTACGAGGCAGGGAAAGATTTTGGTTGGCGCCGTTCAGGCGGCCTTAGCCTTTGTTGCGTTCACCATAGCGGGAATACCCGTTCTTACCGCCTTCATCGCTGCTTTGGCACTCACAGCGCAATATGCGGTGATCAGCCATAGCATGGCGATACCTGCGGAAAGGCTCCGCGGGCTAGTGTTGAAACTCACGCTACATGTCGTTTTGATTGCGTTGATTACCGCTTTTGTCGTTACGCCGGAGCAGCGACACACGGCATGGGAAACTGTTGTTGAAGCGAAGTGGCAGACATTACTTTGCTGGGGACTCGCTTATCTTTTAGCGCTAAACCTTCTTCTTCAGCGATTGCCTTGATTTTGCAGAACTGGACGCAGGAATTAACCGCGAATGAAGATGCAGCAACTAATCGACCTTTAAAAGAAGCGGGGACTTTTATTGGCTACTTTGAACGAGCGCTGATTGTGACCTTTGTACTTTGGGGGCAATTGCCGGGCGTAGCCTTGGTCTTGGCGGCCAAATCCGTTTTCAGGTTTGGGGATTTGAAAGATCATGGCAGCAGAATGTTCACGGAATATGTCATGTTGGGAACCTTTGCCAGCGCCATGTTCGGCATAGGCTGCGGTTTGTTGGGAGACTATCTTGGCAAGCTGTAACAGCGAAATAGAAAGAAGGCACCACACGGTGCCTTCATCGTTTTTCTAGTGCGCCAGTCTTTCTAGCTGACGTTGTTTCCAGATTGATGCGCCAATCCCTATCGCCAGTGAGCTCACTATTACGCCCAAAGAGACAGGCGTTGCGATCGCAAACGGCGTGTCAATAAGCAGCATCTTCACACCGATAAAGCACAGCATAAATGCCAGTGTGTGGTGTAGATACGCGAACTTGTTCAGCATGCCACCCAGTACAAAATACAGAGAACGCAGGCCAAGTAGCGCAAACACGTTGGCCGCCAATACTAGGTACGGTTCTTGGGTCACGGCAAAGATTGCCGGGATTGAATCCAGAGCGAACATCACGTCAGTCATCGCAATGACCATCACCACCACCAGCATTGGAGTCGCCAGCAAGCCTAATGAATCGCGGATAAACAATTTATTGCCATGGTAATCCGGGCTCACGCGCAGGAAGCGCTTAACCAAACGCACGGCAAAGCTGTCAGAGAACGACTCGTTATCTTCACCATGTTGACGCCACATTTGTACGCCAGTCCAGATCAGGAAGAAACCGAACAGGTACAGAATGACATGGAACTTGGCAATCAACGGCGCACCCAGCGAGATCATGATGCCACGCAACACCAACGCACCGACGATACCCAACATCAGAATGCGGGGTACGTTTCTTTCCGGCACCTTAAATTGAGCAAAGATCAGTGCGAAAACAAACAGGTTGTCGACACTGAGAGATTTTTCCAACAAATAGCCGGTGACAAAGGACGTTGCTGCTTCACCGTTTGTCAGAGCGCTATTCGGCGCCATGTGTGGCCAGAAGAAAAAGATCGCAGCTGCAAAGGCAAACGCCAGTGCAAACCAGAAAACACTCCAAACTGCTGCACTACGGAAACTGATCTTTCCGCGGGTGAGCAATAAGTCTATCCCTAACATCAGGAGTGTCAGAATGAGCAGGCCTTCATAACCTGAAAAGAGTTCGCTTAGGAACATGATACCTCCAGCATGCGGAGGGCACAGGAGAGGGGGGATCGCCTGACCAACCGCACAGCTAAAATCGAAAGTTAAAGCCAGTGTGTGCGTTGGTCTTGTCAAAACACTTTCGATAAGTGTTCTCGCGTGCCGGAAGCGAAAAGCTACGGGATGACGACAGCGCGACGAAGTGACTACTCCCCAAAACGCTGCAATAGTAGTGCTTTTGAGGGAAATAAAAAACAAATATTTTCGGGAACTTTCTTTGCCTGTTTAGTAGTCATAACAGTTTGCAGTGACCAAAAAATAAAAAGGAAGAAAAATGAGAAGACGCACTTTCATACAAGGGATTGGAATTGCAGCCATTACCTTTCCTGCGTGGGCCTCTGACAGAAAAACACCAAGTCAACAGGAAGGGCCTTTTTACCCTGTGAAAGAAATCCCTGTGAGAAAATCCCTGATTCTGGATGCGAATTCATTAGTAGGCGAAGTAATGAATTTGCAGGGAAAAGTCTTAGACAGTAACGGCAAAGCATTAGCCGGTATAAAAGTGGAGATCTGGCAATGTGATGGTGTGGGACTCTATGACCATCCGCGGCAGGCTGACACTGAAAAGTTCGATCCTGCTTTTGGCGGTTACGGTGCTGCAATCACGGATGCAGCCGGTAACTACGAATTTGAAACCTTGTATCCCGTTCCTTACACAGGCAGACCGCCACATATCCACGTCAAACTATGGGATGGAAACAAGGAACTCCTGACAACGCAGCTTTATTTGCAGGGACAAACGGGCGGTGGTTGGTTTAGCAAAGAAAGAGAAAGGCTGCAGATTGCTCCACAGCCTATAGAGAATGGCACTTTCGCCCAATTTTCGTTCGTGGTTTAGATACTAAATTTGGCGATGGCGGCAGACAGCTGCTGGTTGGATGTTGCCAGTTGCTGCACGTTCGACAGTGTCGCCTCGCCGCTATGATTGAGCTTCTCTACCATGTCTCTGATGGTAGCAATGCTTTGACTGATTTCGCTTGAAGACTGGCTTTGCGACTTCGTGATGTCAGTAATCGTGCTGTTAAGCGAATTAATTTCGTTTACCGAGGCTGCCATGACGTCGAGATTGGTATCAACAACATCCGCCTTTTCAACAGCGACCATACAACTCTTCTTGGTGTTCTCGATGGCGCGAACAGCACGTTCCGTACCGTCATTAAGCTTGGAAAGCATCTCATTAATTTCTGAGGTGCTTTCTTGTGTTCGACTCGCCAGGGCGCGAACCTCATCAGCAACCACCGCAAACCCCCGGCCTTGCTCTCCAGCTCGCGCTGCCTCAATCGCCGCATTCAAAGCAAGCAGATTGGTTTGCTCCGCAATATCACCAATCACACCCAACACAGAGGCTATCTTCTCTGAATTCGCGCTCATCGCCTGAATGTCCGCCTCCATATCAGAGATCTCCTGAAGCAGAGAATTCACGCTGCTTACCGACTCTTTAACCTGATGTTTGGAGTCAAAGGTTTGCTGATTAGTCCGTTGAGTACAGCTCAATGCTTCTGAAGCACTTTCTGCGACAGAGTCTACGGTGGAATTCATATTTTCGATGCGGCCAACTACCTGCTCAGTCACTTCACTGTGATGAGTGAGGGTGTGATGATTGCTCTCGGTCTGGCTTTTCACCTGATCCACTTCACTGGAAATGTTCATTGTCGCCTGAGAGATGCCGCCGACAATATCGCGAAGGTTCTGGGACACTTCATTGATACCGCGTGCAATCACACTGATTTCATCTTTGGTCGTCACTTGAACGTGGGCAGTTAAGTCACCTTGTGCAAGCTTCTTCATCGCGCGCATGATAGGAGAGAGTGGTTTGAGCAATTTGTTCACCAAGAACACCACTAACGCAGAAACCAAGATCACTTGCAATGCGGAGAAGATCAGAGAATCGGTTCGAGCGGAATTCACGGTCTGGAAAGCGAAGGCTTTATCAACCGCGACCGCGACAAACCAAGGCGTGCCCTCAACTTTTTGGATGTTGAAAAGGTAAGGGGTGTTGCCAATGCTCATCTCGCTGACATCGAAAGATTGGGCGATAACTGGCAGGGTTTCCGCGCTGATTTGTTGTGTTAGCTCACTCGCGGGCTGCAACGTCATGCCGTCGTCGACACTTGCAAGAATTGTCGCGTTGTTATCAAACAAAATCGCTTGAGTGCTCTCGCTGCTGATGCTCTTAATATAATCAATCAACTGTGTAATGTTGATATCACCGGCGATAACACCTTGTTCACCGTTGCTTCGCGTGTACTTTTCAGCAATGGTGACGACAGGTTGGCCGCTCGCAGAGTCTTTATATGGCTTGGTGATAATGGGGCCTTCAGCACTGGAGGCTTGTATGTACCAAGGGCGCTGTCTTGGGTCATATCCCGCTTTCGATGGTTTTGCGTTGTAGCGAATCATCTCTCCGCCAGACGTGCCAACATAAACAGATTGAAAGCTGCCGGACGCTCTGGCTTGGTCGAGATAAGCATAAATAGGTTGGCCATTTGCACTCAGGTCACTTCGTTGTGCGCTCTGAATAATACCGATTCGGGGTTGAATCCAGTTCTGAATACCCTTCGCTGTAGCGATATTCACAGAGTCGATATATTGCGCAACTGAGTTCTGGGTATAGGTCATTAACTGCTGATCTTGGCGTGTGAACTGCACGGCGGCAACAACAATAATGATGAACGCAATTGCGAGGGAGAGCTTGCTCTTGATAGAACGTGGCATAGCGCTGTCTCTTTTTTTGTGATAAGTGTTAATCATGGTTAACACTTAGCTTAGGACAGGCCTGGAGAACATACCTAAAAGGAATCTCAATTAGTTGATGAGAAATGAATTGGGCTTTGTTTATCGGAAGAGCACTAATGCCAAGGCGATGTATAAAGTTGTTTAAGGCAGCACGCTATTGGCGGCTAAAAGTGACAACAACCAACCCTTTGTGTATGTTCAACAACTGGTTAGATATCAGACTATATGGACATAGAATCAGTTGGCTATTCCCTCAATTAAAATCAGCGTGCTTTCTTTATCCTTCCTGCTGTTTGGCTGTGATTCCCCGCCAGATAGCGTGCCATTGTCCCAGAAAAATCACTGTGAAGGTCAATCATCGATTGAGCGTCAGTCACTCTCATCCTACTTAACGCCATATAAAGATGAACTCAGCGCCAAAACGGGCGTTTATGTGCTGGAGCAGGGCGCAGAAGCCATGATGTCACGGGCTTGGCTGACTGAAAGTGCAGAGAAATCCATTGATATCCAATACTTCATTTTCTCCGTGGACAACATCGGGCTGATTGCCAGCGACATGCTGGTAAAAGCGGCTGAACGAGGTGTGAAAGTCCGTGTGCTTGTCGATGACATCATGATTGAAGCCCGTGGCGATGAATTGTTGATGCTAGCAGGGCATGAAAACATCGAGATTAAGATATACAACCCCAACGTGAATATCGGGAAAAACCTCGCTGAAAAAGTGAAGGTACTGCTGACTGATTTTCATGGTTTAAACCAAAGAATGCACAACAAAATCTTTGTGGTAGATAACCAGGTGGCGATTACGGGTGGGCGCAATATCGCAGACGAATACTTTGGGTTCGACCATGCCTATAACTTCAGGGACAGAGATGTGTTCTTAGCAGGAAAAGAAGTGAAGACGCTGACAACCTCTTTTGAAGAGTATTGGAATAACGATTTAAGCGTGAGCGTTGAAAAGCTTTTCCCTGAAGATACTTTCCCAGAAAATCCTGACTTTTCTCGCTTACACGCTTATGCATGTAATCCAGAAAACTTTAACCCTGAAATTCGCGCTGAAATCGAGAAAGTACCTGAGACATTTCGTTATCTAGAAGAGCAGGGTAAGTTCAGGTTCATTGAAGATGTTGAGTACATCTACGATGAGCCGGGCAAAAACGATAAGAGTGAATTCCTGGGTGGAGGCAGCATCACGCAAGATAAGCTGGTCGAACTTGCCGACAGTGCGAAAGAAAGCATTTTGATTCAAACCCCTTATCTGGTGACAACAGCGCGCGATAGGGTGTTTTTAAAAGAGCTTGTCGATCGCGGTGTATCGATAAAAATCCTCACCAATAGCCTTGCTTCAAATGACAACCTTGAAGCGTTCAGTGGTTACCAAAGAGACCGCAAAGCACTACTTGATACCGGCGTTGAGATTTACGAATTTAAACCTGATGCCAAAGTCAGACAAAGGGTGATGACAGAGCATATGGTAAAGCGTTTGCCTACCCAGCCAATCTTTGGGCTTCACGCCAAAACCATGACCATTGATGACCACACAACAGTGATTGGCACCTACAACCTCGACCCAAGAAGCGCGAACCTCAATACCGAAAGTATTACCATCGTAAGGTCAGAGGCGATAACCAAGGATGTTCGTCGCGCAATGGAAGTAGAGTTAGAACCAGAAAATGCTTGGCGAATCACTGAAGATTTCAACCCAGACGATACCGTGTCTACCTCCAAACAGCTGAAGGTGAAACTGCGAAGAATTGTGCCCAAAAACATTCTTTAATTCAGTTTCCCTTCTGGGATAAGAATTACACTCAACACAAAAAAGCACCTCAGAAAACGAGGTGCTTTTTTGTTGGGCCGACGAATGAGATACACCAGATTGTTTAGCCTGGAACGGGCTCCGCCGACGTGCTGTTTTGGGAGAGCGTCTTAATCCACTTGTTGTTTTTGATTCGCAGCATCACAGGGATCAATTTGAGTGTTTCCTCCAGCAAGACTGCGGCATAAACATACTGCACGGGCAGTTCGAACCAAAACGCCAGCACTAGCATTAAAGGAATGGCCCCAAACCATTGCGCCACCATATCCAGATACATGGTGAACTTGGTGTCGCCGCCGCTTTTAAGAATGCCCGACATAGATGTCATGGTCACTGAGCGAAGGAATATAGAAGCCAGAATGAAAGGGAAGAGCAGATACACAGCATCCAGCACTTCTGGCTCAATGCCGTTGAACAACCCAACAAGCAAATCACGCCCAATCCAAAGTAGGGCAACAATCGTTCCTCCTACCGTGACAGAAGCAATCAAACCCGCACGAACATAGGCATTGAGTTCTTGATGGTTGTTGGAACCTATCTTCTGACCAACCAACACACCAACAGCGGCAGCGCAACCCCAGCTAAACGAACCAAGTAGTATTTCCAGTGGGGCGAGAATCGACATAGCCGCCAGAGCGGTGCCATCAATATTGCCGTAAATGGTGTGATAGGCCGTCATGCCACCACTCCAGATGATTTCACCGCCAATAATCGGTAGCGCAATGTTCACGAAGGCTACGTTCTTAGCTTTCTCCTTTGCTGCAACAAAGGAAGATGCCGTAAAGCCAAGTATTCTCTCGAAAGCATGAACATAGAAAAATAGGATCAATGTGGAAGTTGTTCTCGCTACCAACGTTCCCCAAGCAGCGCCTTCAAGACCAAGTGCAGGGAAGCCATAGTGACCAAAAATCAGCAGGTAGTTGAGAGACACATTAAGGACGAGCTCAAAGACAAACAGATACAGAATAACCTTTGGCTTTTGAATCGCTCTCAGGCCAGCTCCCCAAATCGCGGAGAAACTCGTGACCAAAACACAGAGAATTGAGATTTCAATGTAGCTGCTAGCCATCGCTGCAATCGCACCATCATTCGTCATCAAACCCGCAATCTGATCTTTGAAAATAAGCGCAGCGCTGACTAACAGCACGGAAGCGATCACAGCGTGAATCATGCCGATATGAACAGTAACGCTAAGACTCTTATTATCTTTTGCTCCCCAATGCTGGGCACAAAAAATGGTAGTGGCACCAGCAATGCCGACAATCACGTTAGACACAAACCACAGCACCCGTGAGCCAATACCAGCTGCCGCAACGGTATCTCCGCCCAAAGCAGAGAGCATGAAGGTGTCAATAAAGCCGAGACTTGCAAACAACACGCTGTACAAAGCAATGGGAACGGCGAGGAACATAATATCCTTATAGGGTTTCATAACCATCCTTGGTTTTTCTTATCTTTCAGGGATGGGTATTTTCACTTTAAATTCAGGATGATATTGATACATATCAGTCAACCTGATGTAGATATCGGTCGATTTGGAAAAGTAGAAGCTAAGATTCGCAAGGAAGCTAAAATACTGATGAATGTGTTGAAGCTGTGAGCAGTTTGCTGTCGCGCAAGTGTGAAAGATAGGAATGGGTTTTAACGAATTAGATATCAAACCAAACGAAAAAAGCCTGCTCGAAAGCAGGCTTTTTTAAAGTGGTGGGCGATACCGGGCTCGAACCAGTGACCCCCTCCTTGTAAGGGAGGTGCTCTCCCAACTGAGCTAATCGCCCGAATAAACGCTTGGGATGCCTTCGAAAGGGTAGTGCGTTTATTGGAATTTGGTGGGTCTAGGCAGACTCGAACTGCCGACCCCTACCATGTCAAGGTAGTACTCTAACCAACTGAGCTATAGACCCAAATTCTAATTCCATCCTGGTCAGGGAGGAATGGTGCGTCCGGGCAGACTCGAACTGCCGACCCCTACCATGTCAAGGTAGTACTCTAACCAACTGAGCTACGGACGCAAAGTATTTTCTTTCCAGAGAGAGCGTGGTGCGTCTGGGCAGACTCGAACTGCCGACCCCTACCATGTCAAGGTAGTACTCTAACCAACTGAGCTACAGACGCATATCTTACTGATAATCAGTCTTGCTTCCCCTGAAAGCGGGATGAATATTAGCGAGTAGGGACTTTGCGCGCAAGCGTAAAACCTGACTTTTTTTCGGTTTGGCGTCTGTTTGGTGGTTTGCTGCACAACTTGGCTGATTTACATGCGGTAGAGAAGGAAAAAAGAGTGTGATTTGGGGTGATATGAGGGCCATTGCATAGTAAGAAGATGTGAATGCGAGAAAAATTCAAAATAATATATTGCCAATTGCTTCATTTAGATCGTTCCTTATGTCTTTGTAAGGCAAATAATAAAAATATAAACAAACACGCTAAATACAAATAGCAATGTTAAGGAGTTATTTTTTCTTTAAAGTTTAGTTGAATTTATTTGGTTTAATATTAACCAGTCGATGGGTGGTTAATATTTGTTCAAGTGTATTAACTATGTTGAAACTTATTGATTGCTACGCAAAAAAATGAAATTCAGGTTGGTTTTTTTATGGCAAGTAAGGTTTGGTTCTAAATCAGATTTTACAATTGAGAGAATGATTATTCAGATATTGTAAGTTTGTATTGTCTAATGTGGCACGCCTGAGGCGTTACCTTTTGTTTTATAGGGGAATTCAGAGTGCTAACACAGAACGACGAAATGTAGACTGGCCTGATTGGCCGTCTTTCATACAAATGATTGTAAAAGTAAAAGGACTCTTACCATGAGCAAAAATACACCATTTTTCAGTAACTTTATGGAAGCGCAAACTCTGACTACAGAAGAGACTAAGCAAGCGGCTGGCGGTCTTGATTTTGTTAAGCCAGGTGATCTTCCAGGTGGTTTTGACCCATCTAAAGAGCCAATTTACGTCACAATGAAACACCCATCAGATGATGATGAAGGCTTCGACGCGCCAGCATTCCTGCGCTAAAAGCGATTGAATAGTGGCTCGATAGAGCCACTATTTTTAAGTGAATATGATTCATCCTCTCTAATGTTTAATTCTTTCGATGAACAAGCTGTCTGTTTGTACATCATTTTGGTTTTGCGAGATACACAATGAAAAATAAAAAAATCGTTTTATGTGTCACGCATTCTGATGATTCTTATCCTGTTGACTGGGTAATAGAGCATTTAAATAGTCAAGGTGCGATTGGCCTAAGGATTAATTCTGATGCTTATCCTCATGACTTCAAAATGAGCGGATGTCTTGATAAAGGAAATATTGAAGTACATATCGAAACCAGTATCGGAGACATAGAAGCGAGCCGTGTGTCCGCAATATGGCATCGGAAGAACCGCCATTGTGATTTGAAGGACCATGTTGAGGAAGCGTTATTAGAACAGTCTATCCGCGAATCAGAAACCATAAAGGTGGGACTGGTTCATAGTGTTGATGCGTTTTGGCTGGATCATCCTGACATTCAATTCCGTGCGGAAAACAAATGGCGCCAATTGGTGATGGCAAAGCGAGCGGGTTTATTTGTTCCTCCATCTCTGTTTTCTAATGATCCTGAGAGGGTAACCCAATTCTATTTTGCCCAAAATCGTCACGTGGTCGCCAAGATGCACACACCATTCAGCGTGTCTATGGGACGGCCTGAGGCCTTTGTTTATACATCCAAAATCACTGAAGCGCATTTAAGCCAACTCGATGGCCTGAAGTATTCGCCGATGATTTTCCAGGCTGAAGTGCGTAAAGATACTGAAATACGAGTGGCGTATGTCGATGGCGATTGTTTTGCAGCCAGCATCGATGTGAGTGAACAGAGTAAAGCGCAATTGGATTGGAGAAAAGCTGACCCGATAAGGCAGTGGGAGCAATTCAGCTTGCCCTGTGATGTAAAAGAAAACATCTCCCGCTTTATGGGCAGCATGAACCTGAAGTTTGGTGCGATTGACTTCATTTTGGACACTGAAGGCAACTACCAGTTTTTGGAAGTCAACCCGGCAGGAGAATGGGGAATGTTGGAGAAAGACACAGGGATGCCGATTTCGGAAAGTATTGCTAAGTGCCTGTTAAGACATAGTGCGTGAACTGAGGTTTAAGGAAGTAGTGTGAAAAAGAATAAAGTCGTTATCGTTACACATTCAAACGATAACCCATCCATTGATGTTGTCTCTGAATACCTCAAAGAAAGGGGCGTACAAGCCGTTCGGCTTAATTCCGACTTATTCCCGACCCAAGTCACGATAGAAAACCACCAAACCAACGAAGGCTCCAATAATCGTCTAGTTACCGAAGCGGGTATTGAAGTAGAAAGCGGTGAAGTATTCGCGCTGTGGTATCGCCGTTTTCAGCCTGCCAAAGGATTACCCAAAGACATGGAAGCGTCATTTAAAGGACCTTCCGCTGAGGAGAGTAAAAGGACTCTGCTCGGCTACATGGACAGCCTTGATTGTTTCAAGTTGGATGACTACTGGTCTATTCGCCACGCTTCAAACAAAGAATTTCAATTGATGTTGGCGCGTAAAGTCGGTCTCGATCTTCCCAACACGCTGACAACCAACTCCCCAAAAGCGGTGCGGGAGTTTTATCACGGGAACCAAGGGAACATTATCACCAAGATGCAGACGTCTTTTTCTGTTTGGGAAGACGGGCAAGAGCAAGTGGTGTTTACCAACAAGGTTGAAGAGTCACACCTGGAGCAATTAGAGAGTCTCAATCTGTGCCCTATGGTGTTTCAGGCACTCATTGAAAAAGAAGTCGAACTGCGTGCGACCATCGTTGGTAATAAGGTCTTTTGTGCGGCGATCAATCCCAATGAAATCTCAGGCATGGAGTTGGATTGGCGTAAGCGAGGGCAACATACTTTAGATAAGTGGATGCCTTATGAGTTACCGCAAGAGGTCAGTGACAAGCTGGTTCAATTAACTGTGGCTCTCGGTCTTAACTACGGGGCGGCGGACATCATTGTGACGCCAAAAGGTGAGTACAAATTCCTGGAAATTAACCCTTGTGGTGAATTCTATTGGATGGATGCTTTCCAGCAACTGGGTATCTGCGAAGCGATTGCCGAAAACCTGCTTGCTGGCGGTCGCCGTAAGGTCTGATTGTTTGAGCCAGTTATATCGTCAAGCCGTCTTAGATGCCCGAAAGCAACGCCTTCAGGGTGAGGTGTTACTGCTGCAACCCATGTCTTTGACCCTCACTATTTTCCTCTTGGTTTGTGCCACGACCATGATTGCACTCTTTCTTGCTTTTGCTGAGTACAGCCGTAAAGAGACGGTTCAGGGATATCTCGTCCCTGACCTCGGTGTTATCCAGTCTGTTTCCCTGAATGAAGGCATCATCGAGCGTGTCCATGTAACAGATGGCGAGCACGTAATAAACGGAGAGCCATTGGTGACCATTCGCTCGAAAAGCGAGCTTGAAAATGGTGTCGATGTCAACGCCAGCACGTTAGAAGAACTTCAAACCCAGATTGCTACGATCTCGCAGGAAATAACCCACCAACAGGCGCTTCACGAAAAAGTCATGCATAAACAAAGGCAGTGGCTTTCAGATTTGAATGCGGAACTTACGGCCATCGAAGGGCGAAAAAATCTGATAGAGCGAAAGATGATATTGGCGAAAGAGGAACATTTGCTGCATCAACGTCTGTTCGATGACGGCCATATCTCTGCACAATCGATGAGAGTTGAACTGGGCGAGTTGCTTGACCTCCAAACTCAGCAACAGCAGATTCTGGCAGAGGAGCTTGCCCTAAGGAAAAACCGCAATACTGCTATTTCAGATCTCGAAATGTTGCCGGAAGAGTATCAATTGAATTTGCTTGAACGGCAGAAAGAGCAGTCCTCACTCAGGCAACACTACAGTATGGCGCTGGCTAACCATAGTCATGTGCTGACGGCGAACCAGGATGGTTATGTCTCCGGCATCTTTGCCACTAATGGTGAAGCTGTCAGGGAGGGAGATCGGTTAATTAGCATCATCCCGGAAGAGGCGACCTTGGTGGCAGAACTCATGCTACCAACGCGTTCGGCGGGATTTGTTCAAACGGGAGACTTGGTAAAGATCCGTCTTGATGCATTTCCTTATCAGCGTTTTGGTTACGTAGAAGGCACAGTGTCTTTGATTGATAGCGTACTGATTCAACAAGAGAATGCTGTTTTTCCGATTTCGGAACCTTCTTATCGGATTCGGGTGACCCTGAAACAAGCTGTGATAGAGCAGGGCGGCCATGAATATCCTTTAAAAAATGGCCTCAGGCTGGAAGCTGACATTGTGCTGGAAAGCCGCAGTATTTTGGGTTGGATTCTTGAGCCACTCTACGGGTTATTAGGGAAAATTTAGTATGCAGGTCGTCGATCAGGAACCTCATATCACTTCATTGATAGAGTACTCAGGTAAGAAGTCGGTCAAGCCTATTTTGCAAACTGAATCAGCAGAGTGCGGCCTTGCCTGTCTTGCTATGGTCTCAAGCTATCATGGGCACAAGCTGGATATGCCTTCAGTTCGGAAACGTTTTTCTGCAGGCCTAAGTGGGATGACCGTTCATCACCTTATTCAGGCTGCCGACAAACTGAATCTTGCCGCCCGAGCCATCAAATGCCCGCTCGAAAGTGTGGGGAAGCTAAGCTTGCCCTGTATTCTCCACTGGGATTTAAACCACTTTGTGGTATTAACCGGAGTGAAGAAAAACCAGCTCTTCATCAATGATCCTGCGACGGGGCCGAAGGTGCTATCCGTTGCATCATTTAGCGAGAAGTACACAGGTATTGCTGTGGAGCTTATGCCGACATCCGACTTCAAGAAAGCCGATGAACGGCAGAAGATGTCTTTAACGCAACTGTGGACAAAGATTTCGGGCTTTACCGGTGCGCTAACTAGCCTGATCGTGTTGTCTATTCTGCTTCAAATCTTTGTGTTGGCGAATCCCTATTATATCCAGCTTGTGCTTGATGAGGTCATCGTTCGCTACGACGATGTTTTGCTCATTGTGCTCGCTTTGGGTTTCAGTTTGGTGCTTCTGTTCAGCACGGTCACGACCGCGATTCGAAGCTGGCTGATCTTACGATTATCGAGTCAACTGAACCTGCAGATGGGGGCGAATCTGCTCCGCCATTTGCTTCGTTTACCGATGAGTTTTTTCGAAACGCGCCATGTGGGTGATATTGTTTCCCGCTTTGGTTCTCTTGCTGATATTCGCGAGAGAATGACGACAGGGCTGGTCGAAACTGTTGTTGATGGCGTAATGTCGACGACGGTTTTAATTGTGATGCTGATTTACAGCCCCACATTGACAGCGGTTGTCATGGCGGTTGTGCTCTTGTATCTGGCTTTGCGTTTGGTGATGTTCAGAAGGCTGAAACAGGTCACTGAAGCCTCTATCGAAGCCAAAGCCAAAGAGCAAAGTCAGTTTCTTGAAACCGTTCGGGGAATGCAAACTGTCAGGCTTTTTAACGCAGAATCCACGCGTCAGAGTCACTGGCAGAATCTGTATGGGTCAGTGATCAATTCGGATATCCGTCTTGGCAGACTGAATATTGGTTTTGAGGCGGCCAGGCAGTTCCTTTTCGGATTGGAACATATCATCGTGATCTATCTGGCGGCGACGGGCGTGATGAGCGGCTCTCTGACTGTGGGTATGGTATTCGCGTTTTTGGCATATAAAGCGCAGTTAACCACCCGGTTTACGGCCTTAATCGAGCAATTGATTTTGTTTAAGATGATGCGCCTACACCTTGACCGTATTGCTGATATCGCTATGCACGAACAGGAAGCGCACAGAGACAATGGTCGGGAAATCGAACGGTTGGGCGGAGAAATTGAGTTGGTGAATGTTTCTTTCCGCTATTCTGAGCAGTCAGATTATCTCCTAAATAATATTAACTTACGCATAGCACCGGGCGAGTGTGTGGCGATTGTCGGTCCTTCCGGTTGTGGTAAGTCGACCTTGATAAAAATTATGCTGGGCCTGCTACAGCCTACATCCGGGCAGGTACGGGTGGGTGGCGAGGATATCAGGGACATTGGTTTGGTGAATTACCGGAAATTGATTGCTTCTGTGATGCAGGATGATGTTCTCCTTAGCGGGAGCATTGAAGATAACATTGCTTTCTTTTCACCCGAACCCAATCAAGAATTGATTTACCAGTGTGCTTATTTTGCTGATATTCATCAGGACATAACTCGCCTACCCATGGGTTACCAAAGCTTAATTGCTGACATGGGATCCAACCTTTCTGGTGGGCAGATGCAGCGCCTTTTGTTGGCTCGGGCTTTGTATAGACAACCCGCCATTCTTTACCTTGACGAAGCGACAAGTAGTTTGGATGTTGAGCGAGAGCGAAACGTAACACGGAATATTACTTCATTGCCACTCACCAGGGTCATGATTGCCCACCGTCCAGAGACGATTAAAAGTGCTGATAGAGTCATTGATATGGCAGCACTATAGCTGCACATTGCATCGCTGAAACAATTGTTGCCAGTATCCAACATGGTCTTTAACGGCTTGCTGGAAATTCTGATAGTGACTGCCGGCAAAATAGGCGTCGTTGTAGTTAAAGAAAACCTCATTGTCTGGTAATTGCCTGTGAAGGGTTTCCAGTGCAGGCTGGGCATCGAGATAAAGCCCGTTGATTTTCGAAAGG
Organism: Grimontia sedimenti; assembly: GCF_011045095.1. Classification (GTDB taxonomy): domain Bacteria; phylum Pseudomonadota; class Gammaproteobacteria; order Enterobacterales; family Vibrionaceae; genus Enterovibrio; species Enterovibrio sedimenti. Next base: position 180,748 of record NZ_JAALDL010000002.1, on the reverse strand, counting down.
TAGGGTTGCACTTCGCCGATGAAGAATTTATCGAAGACATTTCTGAGGTAGTTGAGGCGGGTTGGATCGCGGTTCGCACCACAAATCACCAGAAGGTCATCGCGATAAAGCTGCTTGGTAATGGTGTTAAGCCAACGAGTGCTTTCATCCATGGAATAGAAAACGGTGCCTAGATAGCGCTGCTTTTCGATGGGCTCCTGAAGAGAAACGATATCAGTATCTTTCTCTGACAGATGAGCGTAAGCATTAATGGCCAACAGTGCTTCGCTGTGCGGAAAAGGCTTATCAGGCGCGATCAATCCAATCCCGGAAGGGGTGAGCTGCTGCCGCCACGCATCGCTGCTGATCAGCGTGTTCCAGTACACGGTACTGAGCTGCTGTTGCTTTTGCTTTTGGACTTTGAGCAATTGCTCGCGGAGGGTATCGCTTTCGACCTCTGATAAGCAAAGTTCAAGTGTGTTTAACAGCGACACTTCATAATTGAGCTGCCTGAAGGCGTCCTGAACCTTGCCGAGAATGGAGTTTCTGTCGGCTATCAATTGAAACAATCCACACTCTCGCAGTTCATAAGCATCGAGCAAGCCCATCCGAACATCTTCGAGGGGTAAAGTAAGGTCCCGCTTTCTCGGAAGTTCGATGGAAACACTGTCTTCTAACGGTAGAGGCTCAGTATTCACCACGTTGGCAAGGCGACTCTGATAGTTTTCAAATTGTGCGCGAGCCTTGTCTGATTCCAGACAACCTGAAAGTAGGAACAAACCTGTGATGACGAAGACGAGTCTATGGGCCATTTTCTCGTTTTGTTAAGAAGTCATAGTCATGATACGAAGTATAAAAGAAGCGGGATCCAAAAAGAAAATTCCGGCTCAAAGGCCGGGATTTGCGACGGGGATGATTATTTCTCAGCCATTGCTAACTGGAATTCATCCGGTTGTTTGCGAATCCAGCGAAGGCGAATACCCAGCAAAATTGCGGCTGAAGTGAGACCGATAATAATACCTACCCAGAAACCGTATGCGCCCATAGGTTCTACTATCCAATCCATCATACCCAGAACGTAGCCAATTGGCACGCCGAGAATCCAGTACGCGACAAAGGTGCGCTCGAAGATGGCACGCATGTCCTTATAACCGCGCAATGCACCCGCCGCAACGACCTGAATAGCGTCGGTACACTGATAAATGGCTGCAAGCAGCATCAGGTTAGCCGCGATGGCCACAACTTCTGGGTTGCTGTTGTAAAGGTGGATAATAGGTTCGCGGAAAATTACCGTCAGCGCTGCGGTAATCATGGCTGTGCCTAAACCGATCAAAATACCAAGTTTGGCTGCGCGGGCTGCTCCCTCTGTCGATTTCTCACCCAGCTGGTGACTAACACGGATACTCACAGCGGTACCCAGGCTCATCGGCAACATAAAGATCATCGAAGAGAAGTTAATCGCTATCTGGTGTGCCGCAACGACCGTTGAACCCAGTGGCGCGATGAGAAGGGCAATCACAGCAAACAGAGTCACTTCGAAGAAAATCGCAGCTGCCACTGGCAGGCCCATTTTGAAAATGCGCCATAAAGCTGGGAAGTCTGGTTTTGAAAAGTCAGCAAACGCGTTCACGCGCTGAAGACGTTTGTTCAGCTTGATATAGATGAACATCGAAATGAGCATCAACCAGTAAACAATGGTGGTTGCTACACCACAACCCACAGCACCGAGCTCAGGTGCGCCGAACTTACCGTAAACAAATATCCAGTTAAGGGGAACGTTCGCAGCCAGACCGATAAAGCCAATGATCATTGCAGGTGTGGTGAGTGACATGCCTTCTGCTAAGTTGCGAAGCACTTGGAACAGCAGGAATGCAGGTACCGCCAAAATTACCGCATAGAGATAGCCAATGGTTTTTTCGGCTAATGCGGCCTCTACTTCCATGTAGTTAACAATGTGACCAGCGTTGTAAAGCACAAGCGCGATAGGTACTGACAGCATCAATGCCATGTAAACGCCTTGTTGTACCTGAAAGGGTATTTTTGCCTGACGGCCTGAGCCATTTAACTGGGCGATGATCGGAACCATCGCTAACAGGATACCAATACCAAACAGGATAGAAGGCAACCAGACACTGGTTGCTACGGCGACGGCAGCCATGTCGGTAGCGCTAACACCACCAGCCATAACCGTATCGACAAAGCCCATGGAAGTTTGCGCGAGCTGCGCAATGAAGACAGGGATCCCCAATTTAATGATGGATTTGGCTTCCAGGCGATAGTTTTGCACCTATAACTCCGGAAAAGAAAAGAGAGGCTGAAAAGGAGTTGTATTATACGTTTGCAAAGGACGGCCACAATCGATACTTTTGTGAAATACACAAGATTTAGCTTTTTGTTTGCCTCACTATTAATACAGCCAGTTGCTGTTATCAGGAATCGTTATGTTTACAGGTATTGTTCAAACCACCGCGGAAATCATTCAGATAGAGAAAAAGACGAACTTTCAGAGTCATGTGATCCGCATGGATGATGTTATGCGAAAAGGGTTGGAAATTGGCGCTTCTGTCGCTCATAACGGTTGTTGTTTGACGGTGACTAAAATTGACGGTGACCTTGTGTGGTTTGACTTGATGCAAGCAACATTGGCGCTGACCAATCTCGGCGAGGTCAAGGAAGGCGACAAAGTGAATCTTGAGCGTGCAGCCAGGTTTGGTGATGAAATTGGCGGGCATTCGATGTCTGGTCACATCATGTGCACCGCCGAAGTGATTGATGTCATCGAGTCAGAGAACAACCGTCAGGTTTGGTTTGAAGTGCCGGCAAATATCTCCAAGTACGTTTTCGATAAAGGTTACATCGGTATTGATGGCATCAGTCTGACTATTGGCGCGGTTGAAGATAATCGTTTCTGCGTTAACCTCATCCCTGAAACACTGCAGCGCACCAATATGGGCTGGCGTGCTAAAGGGGACAGGGTGAACATTGAAGTTGACCCGCAAACGCAGGCGGTGGTTGATACCGTTGAAAGGGTACTTGCTGCCAAACAAGCTTAAGTGTTGTTCACTGATTACGTAGAAATGAAAAAGCCAGCAACTGCTGGCTTTTCTAGTATCGACTGCCTGAATGTTTTAGAAAATCTGCTCGTCGTCAGCATCTACGAATAAGTTGATGGTTTTGTGCTGAGAGTCGATGATGAGATTCAAATGAATAGCGTTACAGCATGCTGGGCAATCGTCATAAAATTCCTGATCACCACCGCTGGTATCCAAAGTAATACGAATCCTGTGTCCACAGTGCGGACAATCGATCCCTCTTTCAGTGTAATTTTGCATGTTCAACTCCCTATCTGAACTGCGAGCCAATAACATGACGAAGAAAAGATAGCTGTTTCTTCTTGTGCTCATGTGTTTCCATTCTAAGAAGCCAAGAATGTTTGCTCAGTGAAATAAGACCAAAGTATGACCGAGCACCGGAAATCCCGTTGAATTATTGGGTTGCGATATAGTTCGTAACAGTTGTATCCGGCATTCTTATTGGGATACGTAAGAATGTATTACAGAGTGTGAGTGTAAGTTGCGTTCTGTGAGTGTCGTTCAAGAAGGGAGTGAAACAGCAGGGCAAAACTCGACATTTTGCCCTGATTTTGGAGATTAAGCCTCCAACATTTTGATGCTTAATTCGTCCAGCGATGTAAGTTTGACGTCACTGATTACCCAGCGTTCTTGAGTGGCAACCTCATGTTCTGGCACGACAATTGTGCGCATCTGGGCGGCTTTGGCAGCCAATAGCCCAGTAAACGAATCTTCCAAAGCGACGCAGTTTTGTGGGTCAATGCCCAAGCCTTCTGCGGCGTTCAGATAGACCTCTGGATGAGGCTTGCCATACTTCAAATGTTCAGCAGAGTGGCATTGTTCAAACCAAGCTCCGATATCCAACGCGTCTAGTGTCGCATTGATCAGTTTTAGCGGTGAAGAAGAGGCAAGGGCAATGCGCAGATTCGCTTCTTTACAGAGCGTTAGTGCGTGCATTACTCCTGGCTTCATGGGTTTATGAATCGAAACTAGCTCAATCACTTTGTCGAGGATCATGTCGCACACTTCCTCGCAGGAGGGACCTTCCCAGCCTTGAGTTTTATAATAATGCTTAACAATCTGGTCTATGCGGATGCCAGTGGTATCAATAGTGTCTTGGCGGGTGATTTTTACCCCCAGACTCTGGAATACAGCAAGCTCTGCATCTTGCCAAAAGGGTTCTGAATCGACCAACAGGCCGTCCATGTCGAAAATAGCTGCTTGGATCATGAGAGCTCCCAAAAAAGAAAAAGGCGCCAAAGCGCCATATTCTGAACGATGATCGCTAAACAAGAAAATCAAATCAGCTCGAGTTTATTGATCAGTGCCTCGGTTTCAGCCAAATAAGGACCGCCGAAAAGTAGGCAGTGATTGAGCATATGGTAAAGGTTATAAAGGTCTTTACGATCTTCAAATCCTTCATCGAGTGGCCACACTTCTTCGTAACCCGCGTAAAACGCTTCTGGGAATCCGCCAAACAAATAAGTCATCGCAATATCCACTTCGCGGTCGCCCCAATAGCAGGCAGGGTCATATACCATTGGTCCATTCATGGTTGAAGAGGCATTACCTTTCCACAAATCGCCATGCACAAGGCTGGCTTTCGGTTGATGGCCGTTCAGTCGTTCTTTTACTGCTTCGACAATGGTTTCTACATCACCAAATGACATGCCTCTTTCTTCTGCCAGCTGAAGCTGGAAACCGATGCGATGATCGGCGAAGAAGTTAGCCCATTTTCGATGCCAGCTGTTCCGTTGCTCCGTTGTACCAATGAAGTTGTCAATATCAAACCCGTACTCGAGTTGTTCTCCCCATTGATGAAGCTTCGCCAGTTCTTTGCCGAGTAGATAGGCATTTTCACTATCAAGAGGTTTCATCGGAATGTAGTCCAGCACCAACACTGACTTCTCTTTGATAATGCCAAGGTAAATCACCTGAGGAATAGAAACTTCGCTACTGTTTGCAAGATGGCGAAGGCTTTCTGCTTCGGCTTCAAAAACGGGCAAGCTGTCTCGTGAATTAATCTTCACAAAGAAGCGCAAATTTCCACTGGCAATGGCGTAACACTCGTTGATGTCACCTCCATCGATGGGCGTTTTTTCTTCGACTTCAAACTGCTGACCCAGAGCGAGCGAAAGCTGAACTGAGAGCGAATGCCACATAAGTGCACCTCTTCATGACGATGAAAATTGGTGTGATAACAAAATAGTAGCGCAATTCGCTGGGAGTGATATGTGTCTAATCCCACAATCTGTGTCGGTTTTTTGAATTTTGGAGAAAATAAGACAAAGCCCCGTAAGAACGGGGCGTTAGAGAACGAAATACGGTCAACAGCCCCTAGAAACTCGGCAACAGTTTCGATGGCATGTATTTGTTGTGGCTGGCTTCTTTAAGGTGAGCGTTTGCCTTCTTGATATCTGGTGCGAAGTAGCGATCTTTATCATAGAAGGTAACGTGACTTCTGAGTTCCGCCTTAATTCGCTCTAAGCGCTGGGATGTTTTCAGCGGCGCACGGAAATCCAACCCCTGACATGCTGCGAGCAACTCTACCGCCAGAATGCCTCGTGTGTTGTCGGCCATTTCCGCCAGGCGACGTCCTGCGAAGGTTGCCATGGAAACGTGGTCTTCCTGGTTTGCTGAGGTGGGTAAGCTGTCTACGGATGCGGGGTGGGCGAGTGTTTTGTTTTCGCTGGCCAACGCCGCAGAGGTGACCTGTGCAATCATAAAGCCGCTGTTTACACCGCCATTGTCGACGAGGAACGGAGGCAACTTGCTTAATCCACTGTCGATAAGCAGCGCCATCCGTCGCTCTGACAAGCTACCGATTTCTGCAATTGCCAAAGCGAGGTTGTCTGCCGCCATCGCAACGGGTTCAGCATGGAAGTTACCGCCGGAAATGATGTCGCCGTCATCACAGAAAACCAGTGGATTATCAGACACTGAATTCGCTTCGATTTCGAGTATGTCAGCTGCATGTCGTATTTGTTGTAAACATGCGCCCATCACTTGTGGCTGGCAGCGCAGGGAGTAGGGATCCTGCACTTTTTCACAGCCTTGATGGCTATCGCCAATTTCACTGTGACTATCCAATAAATGAAGATAAGCGTTAGCAGCATCTATTTGGGTTTGATGGCCTCGCACCTGATGAATTCGAGGATCAAACGGACGGCGGCTGCCCAATGCCGCTTCAACAGAAAGTGCTCCGCACGCGGTTGCAGAAGCGAAAAGATCTTCCGCAGCAAACAAACCTTCCAGAGCAAAAGCGGTAGAAGCTTGGGTACCATTCAGCAGTGCCAATCCTTCTTTGGGACCAAGCGTGATTGGCTCCAAACCAGCAATTTTCAGTGCCATCGCACCGGAAATGATTTCACCTTTGTGCCTTGCCTGACCTTCACCTAGCAAAACGGTGCTCATGTGGGCGAGGGGAGCCAAGTCGCCAGACGCACCCACCGAACCTTTCTTGGGAATACAAGGGAAGACTTCGGCATTAATCAGCTTGGCCAGCGCTTCAACTACCGAATAGCGGATACCGGAATAACCACGGGCCAGGCTTGAGATTTTCAGTACCATCATCAGGCGTACGGTGGCGTCATCCATAAACTCGCCAATACCCGCAGCATGGGAAAGTACAATCGAGCGCTGAAGAGTTTCGAGGTCTTCCAGTTCAATACGGGTGTTGGCAAGCAACCCAAACCCCGTGTTGATACCGTAAACCACACGGCCTTCATCAAGCACGCTGGCAACGGTATCTACGCTTTCTTGCATGGTTTCAGCCACACCTTTGGCAAACTTAACCTGAGTAGGCTCTCGGCTGATAAGACGAAGATCTTTGAGTGTTAGCGCACCCGGAATGAGCGTTAGTTTATTCATTATTATTGGCTCCTTACTGCTTAACCGGAACGTTTGGAAGGTCTAGCAAAGGTAAGTCAAGTTGTTGTTCTTTCGCGCAGTTTATCGCGATACCGTATCCGGCATCTGCATGGCGCATCACACCTGTGGCAGGGTCGTTGTGCAACACGCGCCCAACACGTTTCGCGGCATCGTCGGTACCGTCACATACGATCACCACGCCAGAGTGTTGCGAGAAGCCCATGCCAACGCCGCCGCCATGGTGCAGTGACACCCAGGTTGCTCCCGAAGCAGTATTAAGCAGCGCATTGAGCAGGGGCCAATCTGATACAGCATCAGAGCCATCCATCATGCCTTCGGTTTCGCGGTTTGGACTTGCTACTGAGCCTGAATCTAAGTGATCACGACCAATCACAATCGGCGCTTTCAGCTCGCCGTTTTTCACCATTTCGTTGAAGGCTAAACCAAGGCGCGCTCGGTCTTTTAACCCCACCCAACAAATACGTGCAGGCAATCCCTGGAATTGAATGCGTTCGCGCGCCATATCTAGCCAGTTATGGAGGTGAGGGTTGTCCGGGATCAGTTCTTTGACTTTCTGATCGGTTTTATAAATATCTTCTGGATCGCCAGACAGCGCAGCCCAACGGAAGGGGCCGATGCCCTGACAAAAAAGAGGACGAATATACGCCGGAACGAAGCCCGGGAAATCAAATGCATCTTCGACGCCTTTTTCCAATGCCATTTGGCGAATATTGTTGCCGTAATCCAGCGTCGCTGCGCCGCGGGATTGCAGTGTCAGCATGGCTTTGACTTGTTCTGCCATTGAAGCTTTCGCTGCGTCAACAACGGCGGCTTCGTCTTCTTTGCGCTTTTCGGCTGCATCTTCCATGGTCCAGCCCTGAGGCAAATAGCCATTTAACGGATCGTGAGCAGACGTTTGGTCAGTGACGACATCAGGCGTAATATCGCGCTCGACAAGTTGAGCGAAGATATCCGCCGCATTGCCAAGTAGGCCAATGGAGAGTGGCTTATTGTCATCGATTGACTGTTGAAGGATGGAGAGCGCTTCATCCAAATCGGTGGCTTTTCTGTCAACGTATCCGGTACGTAGACGGTAATCGATTCGGCTTTCATCACATTCAACCGCGATCATTGAAAAGCCGGCCATGGTTGCCGCCAAAGGCTGCGCGCCTCCCATGCCACCAAGGCCACCGGTGAGCACCCAGCGTCCTTTCGCTTCTCCGCCAAAATGCTTATTGGCGACGGCAACGAAGGTTTCGTAAGTGCCCTGAACGATGCCTTGGGAACCAATGTAAATCCAGCTACCCGCTGTCATTTGGCCATACATGGCTAAACCTTGTTTATCGAGATCGTTAAAGTGCTCCCAGTTTGCCCAATGGGGAACCAGGTTAGAGTTAGCAATCAATACGCGAGGGGCATCTTTATGCGTTTGGAAAACACCCACAGGTTTGCCGGATTGCACCAGCAGGGTTTGATCGTCTTCCAAACGGCTGAGTACCTCTACGATTTTGTCAAAGCACTGCCAGTTTCTCGCTGCGCGCCCAATACCGCCGTAAACCACCAAAGCGTGAGGGTGTTCGGCCACGTCAGGATGCAGGTTGTTCATCAGCATTCGAAGCGGTGCTTCAGTCAGCCAAGACTTTGCCGTGAGTTTTGTGCCTGTCGGCGCTTTGATAGTGCGCGACAAATCGAGACGTGGGTCATTCATTATTTCACTCCTTGGTTTTCGGTGACCAGATGGTCAGCAAGGCTGCGCGAAATCGTCCAAACCAGACGGGCAGCAAGTCGAGATGTATGGTTGTCAATGTCATAACGCGGGTTCAGCTCCGCGATATCGGCAATCTTCAATTTGGGTAAGCCGTGTTTATCCTTCGCGTTGCCTATATGGCGAATCAAGCGTTCTACCAGAACGTAATCGACGCCATGTGCAGCAGGGGCGCTGACTCCTGGCGCCGTGGCGGCAGGGAAAACATCAATGTCGATGGTCAGGTAAAGGGCATCCATTTCAGAGATAAAAGTGCTGAGTTGACCTTCGACGGTGGCGAGCGTGGCGGTAGTGAAATCCGTGTCTTCGACAACCAGAACGTTGAGATCTTCGGCTTTATCAAATAGCGCTTGAGTGTTGCTGGCGCGACTTACACCAAGACAGGCGTAATGAAATGGCCATTGTCGGTTGTGGCAGAACTCTGCGATTTGTGAAAACGGCGTACCTGAGCTGCCATTGAATGCATTGCCAGAGAGCGTGCGGAGATCAAAATGCGCGTCAAAGTTGATGATGCCGATCTTGGGAATATCCGAGGGGCTTTTTTGTAGATAGTGATTTGCCAAGCCCTGAAACGAGCCCCACGCCACTTCGTGCCCGCCACCCATGATCAAAGGAAAGTGTTTTTGGCGCATAGCCTCAGAGATATTGTCTGCTAGTCGTTTCTGCGCTTTAGAAAGGTCATGATCATCACAGCACACATCGCCATTATCAAAGAGCGGGAGTGAGTGATGGTGCCACGGTAAGCTTGCGAGCATCTTACGGATTTCGCTAGGTGCGGAATACGCCCCAACTCGGCCTTTATTGCGAGACACGCCTTCATCACAAGCGAAGCCAATCAACATACAGCCGGGCTCTTTTGCTTGATCAGCGCTTTGCACTTTTTGGTGAAAGCGCAGGCCGCTTTCGCCATCTTCTGGATCTGTCCGGCCTTGCCAGACGCTCATATCAATCGTCATTGGCTTTGACTCCTTTCAGATAGCGCGCATGAAGTGGCGCTAGGCCCACTTGATAGCTGAGTTGTGCCGGAGACGTTAAATCCCACACAGCGAAATCAGCATCAAATCCAGCGGATATTTGTCCTTTTTTATTGAGTCCTAGCGCCTTTGCAGCATGACGGGTCACGCCATAAAGGTTCTCTTTCGGTGTCAGCCCGAAAAGGGTGGACGCCATATTCATCATGAGAGTCAGGCTGGCAAAGGGAGACGTTCCAGGGTTGAAGTCAGTGGCAATCGCCATTGGGACATTGTGTTGACGCAGCCAGTCAATGGGTGGCTTTTGGGTTTCTCTCAAAAAGTAGAATGCGCCGGGAAGCAGGGTGGCGACAGTGCCGTTTTCAGCGAGTGCTTTGACGCCTTCTTCGCAAAGATATTCGATGTGATCCACGGAAAGTGCGCCCATTTCGGCGGCGAGCGCACTGCCACCCAGGTTCGAAAGCTGTTCGGTATGACCTTTAAGTTGCAATCCGTGGCTTCGCGCAGCCTCGAAAACTCTGGCCATTTGCTCTGGCGAGAAGCCGATGCCTTCGCAGAATACATCGATGGCATCTGCAAGGTTCAATTCGCCAGCAGCTGGGATCATTTCCTCGCATACCAGCGAGATATAGCCATCGCTGTCATGCTTGTATTCTGGTGGCAGGGCATGAGCGCCAAGCAACGTGGTGGTGACATTCACATCCAACTCTTGCTCTAACCGTTTTGCCGCTTTGAGCATCTTGAGTTCATGCTCCACCGTCAGTCCGTATCCGCTTTTGACTTCAATGGTTGTGACGCCGTCACGCATTAGAGCTTTAGCGCGTGGAAGCGCCAAAGAGACGAGCTCTTCAAGTGAAGCCTCACGGGTCGCTTTAACGGTAGAAAGAATACCCCCGCCGTTTCTCGCAATCTGTTCGTAGGGAACACCTTGCAAGCGTTGTTCAAATTCACCAGAGCGGTCACCAGCAAAAATGATGTGGGTATGCGCGTCGATAAGCCCAGGTGTAACTAACCGGTTTTTTAGCGAAACGAGCTGATATCCAGAAGTAGGGAGTTTTTCACCCACGGCAACGATACTGCCATTTTCGACAGCAATCATATGGTTATCACGTATTTGGTATCCCTCAGTACGAATGACGTCTGTGTGCATTGAAACAAGACGACAATCCGTGAACATCTTCTTCATTTTTACCGTGCTCTTTATTTGTATATATAAATGTATAGACAAATAAGAAGGCGATGACAAGATCAGTTGTTATGAAATTGTGATGAAGGGTGTAAAGTTCAGCGGCCACTTTTAGGGGCTGTTGAACTTTGGTGGTTAAATTTTGTTCTCGCTATAAGCGTTTTAGGCGCGGCGAGGTGTGTGCCGCCTAGTCATTCTAAGCAAATACACCTCAACAAAGCATAAAACGCTTAGAGTACGGGACGCGCAGTCGAACCCTCCGGGCAGCGCTTGTGGGAAATTTCTGCTGCGTTATCGGCTTCTCATGTAGGCTAGCTACACATCGAAGCCTCTGCCTTGCATAGAATCCCCACAAACTGATGCAAAAATCATCATCAAAGGTCAACAGCCCCTAGGGAATCCCCTGAATTTAAAAAGGTAGTTTGGACTTGCGGCTGACGGGACTTAGAGTTCCGCGCGTGCGCTCAGTTTGTAGCGGTTACCGGGATGGAAGAGAAGGGCTGCACTGACTAGTTGGTTCTCACTCCAGGTACGTCGATGGAGTAAAAGGCAAGGCTGGTTAATTTCGATTTGTAGAAGTTTAGCAATGTGTGCAGGAGGCAAAATAGCTTCCACAGTATGTTCGATAATGCCTACCGGGCATTGGGATACAAGATATTGATTGGGCGTCATCGAGGAAAAATCCTGATTTAAATAATCAGGGGCAAATGCGGGATTTACCCATCTCAGTTCAACTTGAATCGGCACTTCATCCGCAAAATGTACGATTTCGCTTTTGAAAACATCGCTACCTAGCATAATACCAAGACGCATTGCCACATCTTCCGGAGCGCGTATCCTTCTTAAAGATATGATTTCACTGTGATGTGCTTGACCGCGCCCTGATATTTCTTCTGCGATATTGCGGATATCCATCAGCGGACTTTCCGCTTTGCGCTGGCATACAAACGTACCTAAACGAGGGGTCCGTTCTAGCCAACCCTCATTGACTAAATCTCTTACCGCTTTGTTTACCGTCATTCTACTGACCGAGAACTGCTCACAAAGCTCTGCTTCTGTTGGCACTTTTGCACCAACTGGCCATTCCTGTGATTCAATTTTCTCAATCAGGAAGTCTTTAATCTGCTGGAAGCGGGGAGATTTCGGCATAGGTTTTTAGTGTCATATTGGTATATACAAATATATCATTGATGAAGTCAGACCGAAAATCAAGGCTCATTGTCAGGGAGTCGGATGATGCGCATAAATCGCGCCTTTGTCTTATCTTTTGATATGGTCTTGATTTAACACTGAACGGTAAGATTTTTGTCTCAATTTATTCATATGGTACATACAGAATGCAGTGCGGTGACTAACGTCATACCCATAAAACCTAAAGGAAGTGACACATGAAGAATATCGTCAAGTTGGGTTTAGTGTTTTCATTGTTAGGTGCAGGGTCAGCAATCGCATCTGAAGGCTATACACTTGGACCTCGTCCATTGTTTCTTGTTGCAGATATGGATGAAGGAAAACTGAAAGAGAAGCTGGAAAAGTGTTTGGACGACAAACCGAAGAAAAGCGATTTCTCGATTGGTCATCGTGGTGCTGCTTTAATGTTTCCAGAACATACGAAGGAGTCTTATATAGCGGCAGCCCAAATGGGAGCAGGTGTGCTGGAGTGCGACGTCACCTTCACCAAAGACAAAGCGCTGGTTTGTCGTCATTCCCAGAGTGACCTTCACACCACGACGGATGTGTTGGCACATCCCGATCTCGCTGCAAAGTGCACCTTTCCTTTTACGCCGGCCAATCCTGAAACCGGTGAAAAGGCAAGCGTGGAATGCCGCTCCACAGACTTTACATTGGAGGAATTTAAACGTCTGAAAGGGAAAATGGATGGAGCAAACCTCTTGGCGACGACTCCAGAAGAATACATGGATGGCACACCAGGCTGGCGCACTGATCTCTATTCCAGCCGAGGAACGCTAATGACACATGCGGAGAGCATCGAACTGTTCAAATCGCTTGGCGTCAAGATGACGCCGGAGCTAAAAAGCCCCGCTGTCGATATGCCTTACGAGGGTTTTACGCAACAAGATTACGCGCAGAAGATGATCGATGAGTATAAAGAAGCCGACGTGAAAGCATCTGACGTTTTTGCGCAGTCGTTCGATATTGAAGATGTGAAATACTGGATCGCTTCTGAGCCTGCTTTTGGTGAGCAAGCTGTGTTACTTGACGCCCGAATGTACAAAGACCGAACCTGGAAACCCACTGCGGAAGACATGAAAGCCCTGAAAGCGGAAGGTGTTGAATTTATTGCTCCGCCGTTGTTTGCGCTAGTGTCGTTAGACGATGAAGGCGAGATTGTTCCTTCTAAGTATGCAAAGCTTGCGAAAGATGCAGACTTAAACATCATCGCTTGGACGCTAGAGCGTTCTGGTCAGTTAAGCAATGGTGGCGGTTGGTATTATCAGTCGATAATAGATGCGACCAACAACGATGGTGATGTCTTCAACTTATTAGATGTATTGGCTCAGGATGTTGGCGTCGTAGGCGTTTTTTCAGATTGGCCAGCGACGACCACCTTCTACGCAAACTGCATGGGCTTAGAATAAAAAGAGGCCTCAAAGACGGGAGTCCCTGAGGCCTAAGCTACAGCATTGCAACATCACTAATCCATTACGTGACGTCTTTAGCTTCGGTTCACTTCACTGACTCAACATTCTCTTTTTCAATTTCTGCGAGCTTCATTGCGAACTGTACATAGGCTCTGCGCTCCTCGGCTGACAGATGTCGATTAACCGCTAGGAAGGCAATGAAACTATCCATGATGGGCTCCAAAAGGCCTTGTTCTTGAGTGTCGCAATCGATGTACCGTGGCAGGAGTTTGTGCATTTGGTTGAGCAGGCCGGGTTCGAGGTCGATCTCGTTGTCCATTTCTTCTGCTTGCGCTAATGCTGTCGCCACCTTTTTGAAGTTCACCTCATTGGTGTCTGGCGCTTTGTTCTCACATTGGCTGGCAATGAGCTCACTAAAACTTTGTTTATGTCGGTTCAAAGCCTTTTCTGAGATATTGGCGTGTGCAGGCGTGAGAATGAATAGGGCTGAAAGAGCAACAAAAATGAAGATGTTAGGCATGAGCAACTCTTGATACTGCGATGTTGATAGTGACGTCGTGAGAGGTTTATTCCATCTTCCTGTTTTGGTGCCAAATGACCACCTTTAATGGAGGGAATTTCGTATCAAAGTGTTTGCTGAAGTGAATTTTGGACTGAAGATCTCCATATGTCGAGAATACATAGCGATATAAGCGATTGTATTGTCGACTTATACCGCTCATAACTAATCAGAATTTTCCTGTGTTAGCCCATTCAGTTCTTGGTGGAATAGGCTCCATGTTGTCCCATTGTTCGACGATTTTTCCGTTTTCAATACGGAAGATATCAAACACTGCCAACTCTTGGCCTTCATACGTGGCTTTAGAGTAGCTCACCACGTGGTCACCTTGGCCGATAACTTTGAAAACAAAGTCATAGGCTAATTCATGTGTGCCCAGAAACTCGCGCAATGCTTCAATGCCATCAGGAAGGTGAGGGTTGTGTTGGATATAATTTTCGCTTGATACATATTTATCTAGCGCTTCGATACGACCGTTTTGAAAAACTTCGACAAGAAAGCGTCGGATAATGGCTTTGTTTTCTTCGGTCTTGTCTAGGTCCTTTATTTCGAAGTCCCCAAGAATCATGTCATTGCCAGAGGCTGTGTCGTCGGGCTCTTGATAGGCAGCAATCACGTCCCAGTGCTCAACGATTTTGTCATCAGCATCTGTGTCAAAAAGGTCTGTGGTAACCCACTTGGCGGCACCGTTATCAATATCCTGATAGACGTGGACAAACACGTAACGGCCATCTTCTATCGCGCGGATAACTTTTATGTCACGGGAATGTGTTCTTTCCAGAAAACCTTCAAAGAATGCCATAAATCCTTCAGGACCATCTGCCACACCCGTACTGTGTTGAGTGTACCGTTCACCTGTGTATTTTTTTACGACTTCAATGTTGCCGTCTCGAATACCTTCCAAATATAGGCTTTGAGCATTTTGTAGTTTTTGGCTCATTGTTCGAATCCTTCGTTTTGGTTAGATCGCACTCTATGTCAGCTTAGCAATGGGGCAGGCGACTTTTGGGTCTAATCCCAACGCTATAGCCAATATGGTACGGGAACAGTAAAGGAACTTTGAATCAAAGAGGTGTCCGAGAGTGCGACAGCTGCAGAGATAATAAAGATGTATAACTTGTTCAAGTCGCACAAATAGAGACCACCAATCGGGCGATTTCGTCTCTACTGATACGGAAAGAGATCAACGATTCCTAGCCACACTCTCTTAGAATCGAATCCATTGATGCTCGCTGTTTTGAAGCATTTCAGTTCGTTTAGGTGGAGAGTAAATAGAGGTAAGGGCGCTTGATTAGTTGCGTTATTCCACCACATGGTTACAATCCTCTTTCGATTCGGGTTCAGACATTTTGATTGGTACCAAAATTGGACCCTCAAGAATCTTTTCATTCTCGTGCATTCATCGCTCTCTAAGCTGGATGCAAAAAATCCAAACAAGTGTTACTTCGTGTGTAACACCACTGTAAATAGGACAATATAATGCCTGTAATTACTCTTCCTGACGGTAGTCAACGTTCATTTGATAACCCAGTTTCTACTTACGACGTCGCTGCTGACATCGGTCCAGGTCTTGCTAAAGCATGTATCGCGGGTCGTGTTAACGGTCAACGTGTTGATGCGTGTGACCTGATTGAAAACGACGCGAATCTGGAAATCATCACTGCGAAAGACGAAGACGGTCTTGAGATCATTCGCCATTCTTGTGCTCACTTGCTGGGTCATGCGATTAAGCAGCTTTTCCCTGACGTGAAAATGGCGATCGGTCCAACCATTGACAGCGGTTTCTATTACGACGTTGACCTTGACCGTTCTCTGACTCAAGAAGACCTGGATGCGATTGAAAAGCGCATGAAGGATTTGGCGAAAACCAAATACCAGGTCATCAAGAAGAACGTGAGCTGGCAGGAAGCGCGTGATGCTTTTGAATCACGTGGCGAACCGTACAAAATGGAAATTTTGGATGAAAACGTATCTCGCGATGATCGTCCAGGCCTTTACCATCACGAAGAATACATCGACATGTGTCGTGGTCCGCACGTACCGCACATGGGTTTCTGCCAAAACTTTAAAATCCTGAACGTTGCTGGTGCATACTGGCGCGGTAACAGCGATAACAAGATGCTGCAACGTATCTACGGCACGGCTTTCAACGACAAGAAAGAACTGAAAGCTCACCTGCAGCGTTTGGAAGAAGCCGCAAAACGTGACCACCGTAAACTCGGCAAGCAACTTGACCTTTACCACATGCAACAAGAAGCACCGGGTATGGTGTTCTGGCATCACAACGGTTGGGTTGTTTTCCGTGAACTGGAAACTTTTGTTCGTGCAAAACTAAACGAATACGATTACCAAGAAGTGAAAGGTCCGCTGATCATGGACCGTGTTCTGTGGGAACGTTCAGGTCACTGGGATAAGTACGCTGACTACATGTTCACCACTCAATCTGAGAACCGTGAATACGCACTGAAGCCAATGAACTGCCCAGGCCACGTTCAGATTTTCAACCAAGGTTTGAAATCTTACCGTGACCTGCCACTGCGTATGGCTGAATTCGGCAGCTGTCACCGTAACGAGCCTTCAGGCGCGCTGCACGGCCTGATGCGTGTTCGTGGTTTCACGCAAGATGACGCACACATCTTCTGTACGCCAGAACAGGTTCAGCAAGAAGTGACTTCTTGTATCAAGATGGTTTACGACACTTACCAGACTTTCGGTTTCGACGAGATCGTGGTGAAGCTGTCTACCCGTCCTGAAATGCGCGTAGGTTCTGATGAAATGTGGGATCGCGCTGAGAAAGCACTGGCTGAAGCGCTGGAATCTATGGACATTAAGTTCGAGATTCTGGAAGGCGAGGGTGCATTCTACGGACCTAAGATTGAATTTACTTTGCATGACTGTTTGGATCGTGCGTGGCAGTGTGGTACTGTGCAGCTCGATTTTGCTCTGCCTGAGCGTTTGGGCGCAACGTACGTTGGCGAAGACAACGAACGTCACACCCCAGTAATGATTCACCGTGCGATTCTGGGTTCACTGGAACGTTTTATCGGTATTCTGATTGAAGAATACGCGGGTCATTTCCCAAGCTGGTTAGCTCCACAACAAGCTGTAGTGATGAACATTACCGACAATCAAGCGGAATATGTTCAGGAAGTAGCGAAAAAACTGCAAAAAGCAGGATTTAGAGCGTCTGCAGACTTGAGAAACGAGAAGATTGGCTTTAAAATCCGCGAACACACTTTGAAGCGCGTACCTTATATGTTGGTTTGTGGCGACCAGGAAATGGAAGCTGGCGAAATCGCGGTACGTACACGCAAAGGTAAAGACTTGGGTAAATATAAAATTGACGAATTCGTTTCTCTGCTCGAGAACGAAGTTCGCACCCGAACTCTTAATATTTTGGAGGATTAAGGTATTAAAGGCGCAAGAAAAGTCCCGGCTAAACAAAATGCTCACCGTCTTAACGAAGAACTTCGTGGTCTGCGTGAAGTACGTCTGACTGGTATTGATGGTGATCAGCTTGGTATTGTTTCATATGATGAAGCGATTAAAGCGGCAGAAGATGCTGGTGTTGATCTGGTTGAAATTAGCCCTAATGCCGAGCCGCCAGTATGTCGTGTGATGGACTACGGTAAGTTCATCTACGAAAAGAGTAAGGCTGCGAAAGAGCAGAAGAAAAAGCAAAAGATTGTCCAGATCAAGGAAGTTAAATTCCGTCCTGGAACCGATATTGGCGACTATCAGGTAAAACTACGCAACCTGGTTCGCTTTATTGAAGAGGGTAACAAGGTCAAGGTTACTATCCGTTTCCGTGGTCGCGAAATGGCGCACCAGGATATCGGTGTTGACGTTCTGAACCGACTGAAGGAAGACACTGCTGAAATCGCTTCGGTAGAAAGCTTCCCTTCAAGAATTGAAGGTCGTCAAATGATCATGGTTCTTGCCCCTAAGAAGAAGTAATTTCGGCATACAAGTAACGAGAGGCTATGCCTTCGGGCATAGCCTCTTTGTTCGCCAAATTACACTGTTATTAATTGCATACAATGCGGAGTTATTCATCATGCCTAAGATGAAAGCAAACAAAGGCGCTGCTAAGCGTTTCAAGAAAACTGGTGGCGGTTTCAAGTTCAAGCACGCAACTAAGCGTCACATCCTGACTAAGCGTACTACTAAGAACAAACGTCAACTGCGTCCTAACTCAATTCTGCCTAAGTGCGAAATGGGTGCAGTTGCGCGTATGCTTCCATACGCATAATTTTCTTAGTATTTTTAACGAATTAGTTTAGGAGAGACATAATGCCTCGCGTAAAACGTGGTGTACAAGCTCGTGCACGTCATAAGAAAGTTCTGAAACAAGCTAAAGGTTACTACGGTGCACGTTCACGTGTTTACCGCGTAGCTTTCCAAGCAGTAACCAAAGCTGGTCAATACGCTTACCGTGACCGTCGTCAGAAGAAACGTCAATTCCGTCAACTGTGGATTGCACGTATCAATGCTGCGGCTCGTCAAAACGGTATGTCTTACAGCCGTTTCATCAACGGTCTGAAGAAAGCGTCTATCGAAATCGATCGTAAGATCCTGGCTGATATCGCTGTATTCGACAAAGCTGCATTCTCTGTTCTGGTAGAGAAAGCGAAAGCTGCTCTGTAATTTATTACAGAATAGACTTTGTGAGAAAGGGGAGCTTCGGCTCCCCTTTTTCTTATCTGTTTCTCGCCCGTATACCTGCAAAATTTTTCTCTTGAGTTTCAACAATTCACCACCTCACTCCACAAAGCACTATCTCATGAATAAATATGGCGATGAAATAAGCATGACAAGCACTTATCGTGTATTTCAGATTGGATTTGAGGCGCGGTTTAATTACTATGTATCGTTACGTCTCATACCAATTCTCAGAGCGTGATCTACCGATGCCAAATCGCACTGGAAAGACGGATTCTGCTACGAGAATTGGTATATCTTTTACTCCCCCGTAGGACACTGCCTGGACAGGCAGATGAGGAAACGATGCAACAACTAGAAGAGATTCTATCCAACGCAACGGCTGCTATCGAAGCAGTTGATTCAGTTGCGGCTCTGGATGAGGTACGTGTTAAGTACCTGGGTAAAAAAGGTGAGCTGACCCTACAGCTGCAGCAGTTGGGTAAACTTCCGCCGGAAGAGCGCCGTGAAGCGGGTGCAAGCATCAACAAAGCAAAGCAAGCAGTTCAACAAGCGCTGACCGAGCGTAAAGTTGCACTCGAAAGTGCAGAGCTTGAAGCGAAGCTGGCAGCTGAGACCATTGATGTGACTCTGCCGGGCCGACGTATCGAGAACGGTGGCATTCACCCTGTAACCCGCACTATCGAACGTATCGAAAGCTTCTTTGGTGAGCTTGGCTTTAGCGTTCAAACAGGCCCAGAAATCGAAGACGCATTCCACAACTTCGATGCTCTGAACATTGCGGAAGACCACCCAGCGCGTACTGATCACGACACTTTCTTCTTCAACCCTGATCTGATGCTGCGCACGCACACTTCAGGTGTTCAAATCCGTACGATGGAAAACAACCAGCCGCCACTGCGCTTTATCGCACCGGGCCGTGTTTACCGTAACGACTACGACCAGACTCATACCCCAATGTTCCATCAGGTCGAGGGTATGCTGGTTGACGAAAACGTAAACTTTGCACAGCTGAAAGGCATCCTGAACGACTTCCTGTGTAACTTCTTCGAAGAAGATCTGGAAGTACGTTTCCGTCCTTCATACTTCCCATTCACTGAGCCTTCAGCAGAAGTTGATGTTAAAGGCAAAAACGGCAAATGGCTGGAAGTACTGGGCTGCGGTATGGTTCACCCGAACGTACTGCGTTCTGTTGGCATTGACCCAGAAAAATACTCAGGTTTCGCATTCGGTATGGGCGTAGAGCGTCTGACCATGCTGCGCTACGGCGTAAACGACCTGCGTGCGTTCTTCGAGAACGATCTGCGTTTCCTGAAACAATTCAAGTAAGCATTGGGGTAATTGATAAATGAAATTCAGTGAATCCTGGCTTCGCGAGTGGGTTAATCCTGCAGTTAACAGCGAAGAACTGGCACACCAAATCACCATGGCAGGTCTGGAAGTCGACGACATTGAAGCTGTTGCAGGTGAGTTTACCGGCGTTGTTGTTGGTGAAGTGGTTGAGTGCGGCCAGCACCCTGATGCAGACAAATTGCGTGTTACTAAAGTGAACGTTGGCGGTGAAGAGCTGCTGGACATCGTTTGTGGTGCACCAAATTGCCGTCTTGGCCTGAAAGTAGCAGTAGCGACCGTTGGCGCTGTGCTGCCAGGCGATTTCAAAATTAAGAAAGCGAAACTGCGCGGTCAGCCATCTCACGGCATGCTGTGTTCGTTCTCTGAGCTGGGTATCGACGTCGAGTCAAACGGCATCATGGAACTGCCTGCGGATGCAGTGATCGGTACTGATTTCCGCGAGTTCCTGAAGCTAAACGATGTGACTATCGATGTAGACCTGACTGCAAACCGTGCAGACTGTCTGAGCATCAAAGGTCTGGCACGTGAAGTGGGCGTTCTGAACCGTGCTGAAGTATGCCAGCCAGCGTTCGAGAAAGTCACTCCGGCAATCGACGACAAAATCTCTGTAGCCATCGAAGCCCCAGCCGCGTGCCCACGTTACCTAGGCCGTGTGGTTCGTAACGTTAACGTAAAAGCGGCTACGCCACTGTGGATGCAGGAAAAACTGCGTCGTAGCGGTATCCGCTCTATCGACCCAATCGTCGACATCACTAACTACGTGATGCTGGAGCAAGGTCAGCCAATGCACGCCTTCGATCTGGCGAAGATCGAAGGCGGCATCGTTGCACGTATGGCGAAACCAGGTGAAAAACTGGTTCTGCTGGACGGCAATGAAGCTGAGCTGAACGAAAATACGCTGGTTATTGCAGACCACAACAAGGCGCTGGCGATTGCTGGCATCTTTGGTGGTCAGGATTCAGGTGTGGACGCAGAAACCACGACTGACGTTCTGTTGGAAGCAGCATTCTTTGCACCAGACGCAATCCGCGGTCGTGCACGTAGCTATGGTCTTCACACTGATTCTTCACACCGCTTCGAGCGTGGTGTTGATTCAACGCTGCAAAACTACGCGATGGAGCGTGCTACTCAGTTGCTTATCGATATCTGCGGTGGTGAAGCAGGTGAAATCGTAGGTCAGGAGTCTGAAGAGCACCTGCCTAAAGCGAACAACATTGCATTGCGTCGTACCAAGCTGGACAACTTGCTGGGTCACCAGATTTCTTCTGAAGATGTGGTAGAGATCCTGAGCCGTCTGGGCTGCGAAGTTGAAACGACTGAACAAGGGTGGACTGCGAAAGCGCCTTCATGGCGTTTCGACATGGCGATTGAGCAAGATTTGATTGAAGAAGTTGGCCGTATCTATGGCTACGACAACATTCCAAACCAAGCGCCTGTAGCCTCTCTAAACATGAACGAGCACAAAGAAGCTAATCAGCCTCTGAAACGTGTTCGTGATCTGCTGGTAGACCGTGGTTACCACGAAGCGATTACTTATAGCTTTGTTGAGCCAAACCAACAGAAACTGATTGTGCCAGACGTAGAGCCATTGATTCTGCCGAACCCAATTTCAGCAGACATGTCAGCCATGCGCCTGAGCCTTTGGACTGGCTTACTGAATACCGTTGCTTACAACCAGAAACGTCAGCAGCCACGTGTTCGTCTGTTTGAAGCAGGTCTTCGTTTTATCCCTGAACAATCCGCAGAAAACGGCATGCGTCAGGAAATGATGTTGGCAGGTGTGATTGCAGGGCCTCGTTCAGAAGAGCACTGGGACATCGCAACAAACACCGTCGATTTCTTCGACTTGAAAGGTGATCTCGAAGCGATTTTGGAGCTGACTGCAAACGAACTGAACTACAGCTTTAAAGCTGCTAAGCATTCGGCACTGCACCCTGGTCAATCAGCTGCAATTGAAGTCGACGGCAAAGTCGTGGGCTACATCGGTACGGTTCATCCAGAACTTGAGCGTAAGTTTGGCCTGAACGGCCGCACCATCGTATTCGAAATCGAATGGTCAGCGATTAACACTCGTGTTATTCCAGAAGCGGTTGTTATCTCCAAGTTCCCGGCTAACCGCCGTGACATCGCTGTGATTGTTGCTGACGACGTTGAGTCAGAGGCTGTGGTTCGTGCTTGTTTGGAAACCGATAATGCACTGATCACCGGTTCTAAGCTGTTTGACCTTTACAAGGGCAAGGGCGTAGAAGACGGCAAGAAGAGCTTGGCTATCGCTTTGAGCCTACAATCTACTGAGCGCACCTTGGAAGAAAGTGATATTTCTGAGGCGGTTGCATCGGTTGTCGAATTGCTTGGCGAGAAATTTGGCGCGCATCTTCGCGACTAATTACAAAATTATTAATAAAAAAGCAGCCTGATGGCTGCTTTTTTTATGTCTAAAAGTTCTAACACGTATCATTCTGATAAATCTATGTTTTATCATATTCTTAACAAGTCTCGACTTGCAAACGATTAAAACCTCAGTAAAAACATCACTTAATGACTATATTCACAATATCGTGTCTCATTTTTTATGCATGACTCGAGAATGAAAAGCTCATAAACAGAGCACTGTTCTAAATAATGATATGGAAAAAAGTTGGCGCAAATCAGCCAGTTGGCTTACACTGTTCGATAGTTGCTGCTGGAGATTATGCTGCCCGACGAAGGAGCAAGTGAATAATTTCTTCGCAGTGCAATCGTGGTGTAGATACGACGTATCACATTTGTGTTCAACATTTCTTGAGGGAATGACCTATGGCGCTCACCAAGGCCGATTTGGCTGAGAACCTGTTTGAGAACGTCGGGATGAGCAAGCGGGACGCCAAGGAAACTGTCGAAGCGTTTTTCGAAGAAGTTCGTAAAGCGTTAGAAAGTGGCGAACAAGTCAAATTGTCTGGCTTCGGAAATTTTGATCTTCGTGACAAGAACGAACGTCCTGGCCGTAACCCAAAGACGGGCGAAGATATTCCTATCACGGCGCGTCGCGTTGTTACGTTCCGTCCGGGCCAAAAACTGAAGGCACGTGTCGAAAAAGCCAAAGTAGACAATTAATCGTCGTACGAGAGTTTTCCAAAGAACCGTGGTTATTTAACCGCGGTTTTTTATTGCCTGTAAGTTAGGGGCTTTGGCATCTTCGCATGGCGATATAGGCGCATAATTGCGTTTGTTATCAGAGTGTTTAATTTGTATATTGGGGGTCAGATACGAGAAGAACACATAAAACAAAATAATCAAAAAGGACAGCTTGAAATGGATAGTCAACTCTCCGGGGGCTTTCTAAAGCACACGTTATATCCACCCAGTAATTTCATCCCTAGCAGCATAACCCTTTCTAATGGCGTCAACGTCAGCCACAACGCAATTGGTGTTGTTGAAATCACGCCACCAATGGCTGATAAAGCCATTGTGATCTCTTCAGGTATTCATGGTGATGAAACCGCACCTATCGAACTGGTCGACGACTTGGTCTCCAGCGTTTTAGATGAAGCCTTTGTGCCTACATCACGTTTACTGTTTATCATTGCCCATCCTGATGCCATTCACGCACACACACGCTTTATAGAAGAAAACCTCAATCGTTTGTTTGCGGGTATAAACCCTCAAAGAAACAAAGAATGTGAAATGGCCAATGAGCTACAGGCGCAAGTTCAGTCTTTTTTTGAAAAGGGTAGTGAAGAGCCTTGGCATTTTGACCTGCACAGCGCAATCAGAGCGTCTCAGCACTATATGTTTGGTGTTGTACCAGCTTCGTCGAAAGCCACAGATATCAGACCGCTGGTCAACTTCCTAAAAGCGTCTCACATGGATGCAGTTATGTTTAGCCGTACACCATCATCGACATTTAGCTGGTTCAGTGCGGAAAAATTTGGCGCATTGGCAGCGACATTTGAGATGGGGCGGGTAGCTCGTCTGTATGAAAACAACATGGACGAATTTGTGCCACTACGAGACGCTTTAGTTGCATTAATGTGTGGTAAGGCTTTGCCTGAACCTTCTGCTGTGAAAAGCTTCTCAATTTATAAAGTGACGCGAACGATCACCAAAACAGATGCCGCTTTTAATCTGGCATTCAGTGATGATGCAGCAAACTTTACCTATTTTGTAGAAGGGGCGCAGTTAGCAGAGGAAAACGGTACCCTTTATTCAGCGATCGCTGGCGGTGAGGCGGTGGTGTTTCCAAATTCAAAGGTAGCGATAGGGCAGCGTGCAGCACTATTAGTTCAACCGTTTGAACCTGATCTTTCTAAACCGCTCTACGTCAATGTGGAACGCGATCCGGGGCCTGTCGCCTTCAGTTAGCGCTTTTCATTTTCATCTGTTCTATGTATGGTTGGCGGCAATCGCGATTAAAACCCGAAAACCATGCATTTACTTCAACTTGTCCAGCGTCGGGAAAGGCGCTGGCATGCCGCACTTATCATTTCTCTTTGCCTTCTCACGGTTAGTGCGTTCGTTTCCTTGTCCGTTGGTGAAATCTGGATATCTCCTTTTTTGTCAGTTCTCCACTCGAGCAGCAACTCCTTGTGGAATTGCGCGTTCCGCGTGTTATCGCAGCGGTTGTCATAGGTGCTTCGCTGGCTGTTTCCGGTGGCGTATTGCAAGTCTTGCTTGGTAATCCACTGGCAGAGCCCGGGGTGTTGGGCATATCAGGCGGGGCCAGCCTTGCTTTAGTTGTTGTGCTATTTCTCTTTCCTGCACTGGCCACGCCTTATGGGTTAATGGGTGCCGCCATGTTGGGAGCATTGGCATTTACGGCGATTTTGGTCATGTTGGCCAAAAAGCGGACGATGTCGACAGCAAGGTTGCTTTTGGTCGGCGTCGCGCTCGGGATTTTGTCTGGTGCGATTGTCACTTGGGCGTTTTACTTCAGTTCCGATCTTAACTTACGTCAGTTGATGTATTGGTTGATGGGAAGTTTGTCAGGTGTTCACTGGCCCCAACTGACATTGACTATCATTGTTGTCCCTGCACTTATCTGGCTCTGTTTGCAGGGTAAAAAGCTTGATTTGATGATGCTTGGTGAAATGCAGGCAAAGCAACTGGGTCTGGATACAGACGGCTTAAGATGGCGTTTGATCCTTTTAGTAAGCCTTCTGGTTGGGGCATCCGTGGCGATGGCTGGCGTGATAGGTTTTGTTGGTCTTGTCGTGCCGCACTTTCTGCGTCTTTGGCTGGGAACGGAAAACAAATTCCTGCTTCCACTTGCTGCCATTTCCGGCGCCGCTTTGATGTTAATTGCTGACACAATAGGCCGAATGGCAATCGCCGAAGCTGAGCTACCCGTGGGCGCCGTAACAACGACTATTGGCGCCCCTCTGTTTATCTGGATGCTATTGAGGCGCATATGATCATTGCAAGAAACATTGCGTTGGGGACGCGCCTGTTACCGCTTAACTTCCGAGCCGAAAAGGGAGAAATTGTTCATCTATTAGGGGCTAATGGTAGCGGGAAAAGTACACTCCTCGAACTCCTATCCGGTTTAATTGAAGGGCAGGGTGATATTGAGCTGAATGGCAAGAATATGCGAAAAATTGACAGCATGTCTCTCGCACGCCAGCGTGCTTATCTTAACCAGCAACAGAAGCCCGCTTTTGCTATTGGTGTTTATCAATACCTAAACCTGAGTTTGTCAGCCATCCCACAGCTCGCTCCATCATCAGCGGAGCGCGCTGTTATTGAGGTTTGCGAAGTGTTGGGGGTATCAGACAAGCTAAACCGCAGCACGGAACAGCTCTCTGGTGGTGAATGGCAACGTGTTCGACTCGCTGGCGTATGTTTACAAATCTGGCCGGATATCAATCCCGATGGCAAGCTGTTAATTCTGGATGAGCCCGCCACTGCGTTAGACATTGCGCAGCAGAGCGTCATGTACAAAATAGTCAGAAAGATTGCAGATAAGGGGATTGCGGTCGTGATGTCCAACCACGATATCAATCGTACCTTGTCGGACGCAGACCGTGTTGTGCTTCTGAAGAACGGTCATATCGTTACTCAAGGCGCACCAGCCGAAGTGATGGATGTAAGCACTTTGGAAGATACATTTGGCGCTCAATTGCGTCGAGTCGACGTTGATGGGCAAATTCTGATATTGAATCAATAACCTAAAATTTAGATACTGCCTGACAAATCCATCAGTAACGTCTAATACTTAAAGCGTCTCATAAATGAGCGTTGTACCTGTAAGTTTTAGGAGTTGTGCTGATGTATTTAAAGGCACCCTTGTTATCTTTTGTTTTTCTTAGCGTGTTTATCGCGGGCTGTAATGACGAAACCGTGGTTCAACAGGTGGTTGATCAAACGCCAAAACTCGCCCACATAGACATTTCTGCACCATCCTCCACAGTATTCACCAGCCTCCAGTTCAGAGCGGTGGGCAGATATAGTGATGGCTCTGAGTCCGACATTACTTCTTCCGTTAGTTGGGATACCTCTGCCAATAGCGTTGCCACCATTGATGCCGCTGGGAGAGTATCTCCTTTAAGCGCAGGATCGACGAATATATCCGCCTCACTCGATGGTGTAAGCAGCAGTGAAGCCTCCTTAACCGTACCTACGTCAATTGTCTGTGGACATAGTTATGGCAGTGAATATTCTACCGCGGTAAATGATTCCGATCCGGCCAATGCCATTGGCGCATGTGTAAAGATTGCTGAGGATTCGGGGGGAAACTGGTTTACATCGACCCCCAGCTATGAGGTAGCGAGGACTGTTAATTTTGAGCAGTTACATCATAGCTACTTAGAAGATGGATCCTTTGGGCCAAATAATGGCATTTTTATCCGATTCAAGTGGTTCGTGAACGAAGATTGGTGTACCCACCTTAACGACCTCAACTTTGCGGGCAGAAGCAACTGGCGAATGCCAACGTCGACAGAGTTAAGTGGCTTGTTCACTGATTTGGGCAACTTGTGGACGGGGTACGGATGGCCAGGGTTCTATTACTATTTCACATCGACGCAATCAGGAAAGGATTATGTCGACATCTCACTAACTTCTGGGACAACAAGTACGATCTCCACGTTTGGACATGAATATGCCTCATGCATGTCGGGAAGTTAGGAGCTTAACTATTCTTTGATGACCTCTAACTTGGCTTTGATAAACAAAGCATGATCCAAATACAAAAGCTCTGCGGTTTTGCGGATCACTGAGTCCTCCAGTGGGTCCAGTTCACCATCTGCATACGCCACTTCCCACATCGCCTTGACCAAGTTGTAGCGTTGGCTTTGTTCTAATTTACGCAACTTGTCCGTGTAGTCATAAAGCGACACTGAGTGTTCGCTATCTCCTCGGGCTTCCTCTACCAAGAGGCTGGCTTCCTTTTCATCAACATCCAGTAATGAGCAGAGTAGGCTGACTTTGGCTGTTTCCTCTCGAGGATCGAGTTGATGATCAGCGCCCGCGACTTCGCAGAGCAAGCCTGCCATTGCTCGCTGGTAGCGCATTTCATTTGAAGTGGCGCTACCACCTTCTTCCGAAAATACTTCTTTTAGAATCGAAGACAGTTTTGAAAACATAGCCGTCGTATCTCCTGATCTTTTGTCTAATCAAAGAGTACGCGACAAAGAAACGTGATGTAAACCGTATTTACAATGCGGGTTAAAAAGACGCTCCTCAATGAGTCGTCTAAGGAGCGTCTGTAGGGTTAAACGAGGGTTAATTGAAGTGTCACTTCAGCGCCAGTCACAAGGCGGGATACAGGACATTTCTGCTTGGCAAGTGAGCCTAACTCTTGAAGTAAGCTTTCTTCCAGGCCATCAGCAGACACTTCAGATTCCAATTCAATAAGCGTGATTTTTGGACCATCGTCATCACCTAGGTGAACTTTGGCCTGTGTAGAAATGGTTGGAACCAAGCCTTTTTCCGATAGCAGGGCAGAAAGAAACATGGAGTAGCATCCAGCGTGAGCTGCACCTATCAGTTCTTCAGGGTTGGTCCCTTCACCATGTTCAAATCGGGAAGCGAAAGTAAACGGCCCAGTAACATCACCGTATTTCATCACGCCTTTACCTGACTTTAAGGTACCTTCCCATACTGCATTGGCTTTTTGTGTTGGCATTATTTTCTCCTTGTTTGAATTTACCCAGTCAAGTGGTGATCTTGCTAGGGTAATAACCTACTGACCTTATCGTGCAGTGAGATTCTCCCAATGCAAGGTGTCGGTAACAACCAATGAAATGTTGCTCGGGGAGAGAGAAAAAATATGTCGGTGAGGAATAAAAAATACGCGCCATCAGGCGCGCAAGGTAGTATTGGCAGACGACCGCACTACAAAACTGATTTCGGACTCAGTGCGATCTATTTCTCCATAATTCCTAGGGACTTATGTTCTCACTATAAAGACATTATCCTAAAGTCGTAGACGCAGGCGTTTGCCTGTTTAACGTTATTTAGACGTTGTAGAACATAAAATCATCACTTGAAAATTCATCCAGACGTGAATTGTTGAAAACTATGGAGTGGTCTTCACCGATTTGGAGCTCAACAGTTGGACCGCGTTGAGTTATCGTCAAATCTTCAAAATTACTGGCGACATTAAACAGCACCACTTTATCAATACCTTGCTCGAAGTCTACGATACGGTCTTCACTGACCGCCCCGTCGAGTAAAGTAGTGAAGACAAAGTAATCCGCACCATCTCCGCCAAAATAAAAATCTGAACCACTGGTACCAATCAAGTAGTCATTGCCGGTATTACCAAACAAACGGTCATTTCCAATACCACCGACAATAACATCATCACCATCACCGCCAAGAAGCGCATTATCCCCAGCTAAACCAATTAAAATATCTTGGCCTGTTCCACCCCGAACGACATCATTGCCAGCACCACCATAGAGAATGTCGTTACCTGCACCACCAATAAGAGTGTCGTCGTCTCCCTGCGTTGCAAGCAGGGTAAGGAAATCCTGATTCTCAACAAGAAAATCTTGAATTCCTGCTAATGCGTACTCTACGTCTGAAGGTGATGTCCACGAAAAATCTTCTTCCTGAATAGACTGATAAAGCGTCGACACTGTGTCTTCAAATGCCTGGCTGTCGACATCAACATAGTCTTCAAGAGGGATATCATCACCCAGGATCAGATCGCCACCACCAAAGCCAATGATGGTATCGGCGCCGTTGAAGCCATTAATAAATCCATTGCCATTGTCACCGTTTAGGGTGTCATCATCTTCTGTACCAAACTTCACATAGTCGAACTCAATTCCATATACGGTTGTCATCTTTATCTCCTGAATATTCCATGTTCTTTATTAGATGAACGGGCAGGTACGAAATTAATTCTATGCGTCATTAAAGATTAATTTGTTTTCAATTGGTTTATTTCGCCCTGTAAATATGAGCTTGAAGCGAGTGGGTTAAATATAAGACGACATTTTTCATTTGTGAGATTTTCTTAGTGTCAAATATTTGTAATTTCGAAGATATTTAATGGCCGAATTTCAATAAGTAACAATCAAATTAATAACGTCTGATTTGATTCTTGAATAATTCACAGATCATTAACCCTCTTTTCAACACTTTCGATTAGCATCCGGATGTCACTGTCTTGATTTCTTCTCAATAAAGAGAAGAATTTAGGCAGTTTATTGATTGACGATCAGTATCCAAAGTTAAACCCAGTTGAATAAAAACGTTGCCAGGATCAGAAGAGAGGAGGAAAAGTGATGAAGGAACTACAAATAGCGCTGTTGTTCATGTTAAGCACTGTCGGACTTACGGGGTGTTTGAATGAGAAAATCACAATAGCAGCGTTTAACCTTTCATTTGATAGAGCGACATTTGAACAACTGCAAAATGAGATGGCGACGAGCCGCAGTGATCAGGATGCACTGGTTGAGGCTTATTTAGAAGACAAGGAAGCAATGAGTGATGATGACAAAGTAAAAGCGGAGAAAGTGATCCAAATCCGTAACGTCGCAGCAATTATCCAGCAAAACCGACCGGATATCCTGATGATGGGCGAATTCAACAATGAGGGATATGGGCAGGATCTCAGTGCTTTGCATGGCTTTCAGAATAACTACCTGTCAATAGGACAAAGCCTGAACAGTATTGATGGAGGAGACGTACTTAAGCCTATTTCATATCCCATCATAGAGAGCTTTTCTACCAATACGGGCCTGAACAGTGGATTGGATTTAGACAACAATGGCAATGCAGGCCAGTTGCCTGGTGATGCATGGGGCTTCGGTTTTTATCATGGTCAGTACGCGTTTGCTGTTATGTCCAAGTTCGGTATCAAGAAGAACAAGGTAAGAACCTTCCAAGCCTTCAAATGGAAAGATCTGCCCACTTCGAGTATTCCAACCATTACAAACTGTGACGATGAGAACAACCCAATTCCTGAAGGACTGGCTTGTGGTGACAACTGGTACACAGATGCAGAATGGGAACAAGTAAGGTTGTCTTCAAAAAATCATGTTGATCTTCCTATTGTCATTCCAACGCCTTATGGCAAAGAGGTTGTGCACCTTCTATTGTCGCATCCCACACCGCCAGTGTTCGACACAGTGACCCAAAATAACAAGCTACGGAACCGTGATGAAATTCAGTTTTGGATTGACTACATCAATGGCGAGAAGTTTATCTACGACGACAGCGGCAAAAAGGGCGGGTTGAAGAAGAATGCACACTTTGTCGTTATGGGAGATTTGAATGCCGATCCTGAAGCGGGTGATGGTGTTCGAGAAACTATTGCTGGGCTGCTTGAACACCCACGAGTCAACCAATCAGCGACAGTGGGGGAATTTGTACCAACAAGCGCTGGTGCTTTAGAGGAAGCAGTTGATGCCGCGTTTCCTGAACGTGTTACCAGCACCTTCGGACTTCGTGTTGACTATGCATTTCCGTCGTCAATGCTGAAAGTGGAAGACTCCGGCATATATTGGCCAGCAAGCGATGAACCGGGGCGACTACTGATGAATGACGATCGTGTGGGGCGCTTTGGAAATGGCAAGGACATTTCTTCAGACCACCGAATGGTTTGGTACACACTGGATATTTACTGAAAAGCTGATGGATTGTGATAAAGCCGGGCGAAAGTCTGGCTTTTCTTTTTGCGGTTGGGGAATGTTTAGTGCGATGAAAGAGGATAGAGACGTTGCCACTCTTTCTCAGAAGAACGGCAACGCTTTTGGGGAGTTAGAATTGTTTTGGTGCAAAGCCGGTAACGACTTCCAGTTTCAACTCTTTACCCAGTTTAGTCAGTGGGTGAACGACGACCAGGCCACGAACTGACTTCTTAAGCTTGCCCATGTCTGCTTGCTCTTGTTTGGTGATTTCACGAGAGAAAGGCATATCCAACAGTGCCTTACGCTCTTTATTCAGAGTAAAGCTTTGTTTGTGCGTAAGTTGGCTGATTTTCTTATTCAAATCTTCGATGTCGTTAGTGAATTTGGTCACCATCACGTCGTCACCACGAGACTTAGCGGCATCAAGTTTTACTTGGCTTTTGTTCAGACGGTTTTTCAGTTGTTGTAGTTCTTGTTTAATGCTCATGGTAATCGACCACTCAGATTGACTTGGGCGCGGAGTGTATCACAGGCAAAGAAAGATGGTATAGCCAAGCCTCTAATGCACTCGTCTTTGCGGAAACAAAAAACGGCATCAATTGATGCCGTTTTTGGTTTAGCGGAAATTAAAAATCTTCCTGAATCACTCTTTCGATGT
Source organism: Grimontia sedimenti (assembly GCF_011045095.1). GTDB lineage: Bacteria > Pseudomonadota > Gammaproteobacteria > Enterobacterales > Vibrionaceae > Enterovibrio > Enterovibrio sedimenti. The sequence continues at coordinate 149,011 of NZ_JAALDL010000002.1, read as the reverse complement.
TTCTCTCCGCCAGTGCGGCAATGGTGAGAGATGGGTTTGCACCACCAGTATTTCCGGGAATTAGTGAACCATCCATTACGTAGAGCCCAGGATGATTTTTGACGCGACCAAACATATCCGTGGCTTTACCTATTTCCATGCCGCCAACTGGGTGCGCGCCGGTAAAAATAACGTCATCAAAACCAGGGGCTCCCAGTTTCTGCCAATTCGCCCAAGCCATCTTGTTGTTTACTGCACGAACGGCGTTGGTGGCATCTGCTTCATGGGATTTAGGGTAATGAAGAACGGCATCATCTTTCGCCGCATCAAAGTAGAAGTAACCTCGGTTGTTGAAGTCTGCAGTAACTGCAAGCGTCATCGACACACCGACTTCGGCAATCGCGGCGTTTGCCCAATTTTCGGCAATCACTGGGCTTTGACCTGAACCAGTAACATAGATAGCAGAAGGGGAAGGAGAAGCTTGCGGCCCGCCTTGCGGAATGCCGAACCATGATTGACGGAATGCCATTCTGTTACCGTTATCTCCCCAGTTCTTGCCGACGAAATCATTAAGCCCAGGTAAGGTGCCTTTGGCTTTTGCGCGAACCAACATTCTCGGCGTGTGATAAGCGCCAGCCGCCATTATGAGTTTGTCACAGGTGACTGTCTTAGCGCTGACTTCTTCGCCGTATGGGTTTAGCTCAACCACATCCAGTTCATAGATATCGCCATTCGGTCTTATTTCTCTCACCTCGTGGTTATGATGAACAGTCACGTTACCCGTTGCTTCGGCCATTGGGATGTAGTTTTGGTCCAGGCTGTTCTTACAGCCATTGCTGTTACCAAAATTGGTTAAGCCGATGGTGCAAGAGGGAAGAGATTGACCCGTTAACTCTTGTCTCACTGTCCCCCAGTTCCAGTTTCCATCAATTTTGTAGGATTGATAACCCGCTTTCGCGGCTTCTCTGTCCCAGTCTCTGCAGTGTTTAAAAGGCAGGCTATTGTATATGTCGTCCGGCATTTGAGAGAAGTTGAGCACTGACTTCACGCGTGGGTAATAGGTGTTTACCATTTCGCTGTAAGAAATATCGGAAGGGAAAAGTTGCTCAAAGTATGATTGCTTTGGAACCGCTTTCACGCCAGTGTATATGACAGAACCGCCACCGACTGCAGTGCCAAGCAGAAGGTCAGAGCCGCCAGTATAATTCTCTCCCGGTCTGTCGATGATATCCAACACGCCACAGAAGTTATCAATGGTTTTTGAATCGATGGCATTGAAAAATGGCAGGCGGTAGGTCAACGCAGGGAAGGTAGTTGATGTGCGATGCCAGAACATTCTTCCATCGGCAATCATATCGTGAGCAAAGATTTTCGGGAGTCACTGAGAGGCCAGCGGTTTCCGCGCTCCAGAACGGCTGTTTTAATGCCTGCTTGCCCAAGGCGGAGTGCGCTTACTGCACCGCCAAAGCCACTGCCGATGATGATAACAGGGTAGTGATAAGAAAGGCGGGGTGGTGAATTGAACAGCTCTGGCAATAAAGTTTCGTAACTAAATAGCAGGGGAACGATTGATGCTTGAGATTCACTGGCGTATGGCGCAACGGCCGCGGCTACAGATACACCCAATGCAGATTTGACGAACTTTCTTCTTGCAGGGTTATTCATTTGGTGTCTCCTTAATGCACAATCTGGCGACTGCCTGATTGCTTGTGCAACTTGTTGGTGATTGGACGATGCACAAATGAGAAGCGTCCTGTTAACTACATGAAATAATGACGTTGTCTAAGAAGCTCACGATATATTTCACGCCCAAAATATCATGCACATTTATATTGTGGTTTTTCATGTTTAAGAAAGAAGGTTCGGGATAAATAGAAAGAGCCAGCGAATGCCGGCTCAAACATGCAAGTAGTTTTCTTTGACCACAAAAAGTCAATAACGAACGGCTCAATGTTCTTTAGAATCTGGAAGTAAGATTGAAGATCGAGCTTGCAGCGTGATGTGGTAGAATCTTCGCAACTTTTCAAACGGTACTGAGCTTTATTGAGTCTTACGCTCGTATCGTGAGTGGATTTTCTTCAAAACAGCATTTCTTTGGATATCGATTTGACCGCTTCAATCCATCAAAACAACGCTAAAACGCTTTTCGCTGCGCTTGATGATTGCATGCTGAAAGACAAGTTTCGTCTCAGCAAACGCATCAAGGGAGCACAACGCATTGAGAAAGACGAAGCCCGTCAGGCTGTCTTCGATGAGATCGCGCTGGACATCGCTAAGTCGATGCAAGTGCGCATGCAACGTTTGGCCAATAAGCCAAACATCACTTTCCCTGAGCAACTGCCAGTCAGTCAGAAAAAAGACGACATTGCAGAGGCGATTGCCAACAATCAGGTAGTGATTGTCGCCGGTGAAACCGGTTCCGGTAAAACCACGCAGTTGCCAAAAATTTGTATGGAATTGGGGCTTGGTGTTTCAGGCGTTATCGGCCATACCCAACCGCGTCGTCTGGCTGCGCGTTCAGTCGCAACCCGTATCGCCGAAGAACTGGAAACCGAACTGGGTAAAACGGTCGGTTACAAGGTTCGATTTAACGATCAGGTGTCGGAAGAGTCCCGTGTCAAGCTGATGACGGACGGTATTCTGCTGGCGGAAATCCAGCATGACCGTTATCTGAATCAGTATGACTGTATCATCATTGATGAAGCGCACGAGCGCAGTCTGAACATCGACTTCATCCTTGGTTACCTGAAACAGCTTCTGCCAAAACGCCCAGATCTCAAGCTGATCATCACTTCAGCGACTATCGACCCTGAGCGCTTTTCTAACCACTTCCGTGGCGCGCCGATTATCGAAGTCTCTGGCCGTACCTATCCTGTGGAAGTGCGCTATCGTCCTCTGGTTGAAGACAGTGAAGATACGGATCGTGACCAGCTTCAGGCAATTTTCGATGCCGTCGATGAACTGCATGACGAAGGGCCGGGCGATATTCTGATCTTCATGAACGGTGAGCGTGAAATCCGTGATACGGCGGATGCGCTGAATAAACGCAATCTGCGCGATTGCGAGATTTTGCCGCTCTATGCACGTCTGTCATCGGCAGAGCAAAACCGAGTGTTCCAGTCCCACTCTGGTCGACGTATTGTTCTGGCAACTAACGTAGCAGAAACCTCGCTGACGGTTCCTGGCATCAAGTACGTGATTGACCCAGGTACGGCGCGTATTTCGCGTTACAGCTATCGCACCAAGGTTCAGCGCCTGCCAATTGAACCGATTTCTCAGGCGAGTGCGAACCAGCGTAAAGGTCGCTGTGGCCGTGTATCTGACGGTATCTGTATTCGCTTGTATTCAGAAGACGATTTCCTGTCGCGCCCTGAGTTTACCGATCCGGAAATTCTGCGTACCAACCTAGCGTCCGTTATCCTTCAAATGACGGCGATTGGTCTGGGTGATATTTCTGCATTCCCATTTGTTCAGCCGCCTGATAGCCGCAACATTTCTGACGGTGTTCGCCTGCTTGAAGAACTTGGTGCGCTGAAAGAAGGCAAGAAAGGCGATGACCATAAGCGACTGACTGAAACAGGTCGCAATCTGGCGCGTTTGCCAATCGACCCGCGTTTGGCGCGTATGGTGCTGGAATCAGCCCGCCTAGGGTCATTGCATGAAGTCATGGTGATTGCGTCTGCGCTGTCAATTCAGGATCCGCGCGAGCGTCCATCGGATAAACAGCAGCAGTCTGATGAAAAGCATCGCCGTTTTAATGACAAAGAGTCAGATTTCCTCGCTTATGTGAATCTTTGGGAACATATCAAAGAGCAGCAAAAGGCATTATCTGGAAACCAATTCCGCAAGCAGTGTAAGAAAGACTATCTGAACTACCTTCGTGTTCGTGAGTGGCAGGATGTCCATTACCAAATTCGCCAGGTGGTGAATGAGTTGGGCTTCAAGATCAATCAGGAACCGTCTGATTATCAGTCCATTCATATGTCGTTGCTGGCTGGTTTGCTCTCTCATATTGGTTTGAAAGATCAGGAGAAGAATGAATATCAGGGTGCGCGTAATGCCCGTTTCAATATCTTCCCGGGCTCAGGCATCTTCAAGAAGCAGCCGAAGTGGGTGATGGTGGCAGAGCTGGTCGAAACCTCCAAGCTTTGGGGTCGTGTTGCCGCAAAAATCCAACCAGAATGGGTAGAGCCACTGGCAAAGCATCTTATCAAGCGCAGCTACTCCGAGCCGCACTGGGAGAAGAAGCAGGCAGCGGTATTCGCGTTCGAGAAAGTCATGCTTTACGGGATTCCTATCGTTCCGAAGCGTAAGGTGAATTACGGCAGCATCGATTCGGTGGTCAGCCGCGAGATCTTTATCCGCTCTGCGTTGGTGGAAGGGGATTGGGATACCAAACATAAGTTCTTCCATCAGAACCGTAAAATGCTGGCGGAAGTCGAAGAGCTTGAGAAGAAATCACGTCGCCGCGATATTCTGGTTGATGATGACACGCTCTACGAGTTCTACGATCAGCGTATCGAACATACCGTTGTATCTGGTCGTCATTTCGACAGCTGGTGGAAAAAAGCCATCCGTGATGAGCCAGAAAAGTTGAACTTCGAGAAGGCCATGCTGCTGGCAGGCGATGCCAGTCATGTGACTGAGCTGGACTACCCGAACTTCTGGCATCAAGGCAATCTGAAGCTCAAGCTGAGTTATCAGTTTGAACCAGGTGAAGATCACGATGGTGTAACGGTTCATATTCCGCTGCCGGTGTTGAACCAGATTGAACCTGAAGGGTTTGATTGGCAAATCCCGGGATTACGCCACGAGCTGATTGTTGCGCTTATTAAATCGTTACCAAAAACGTTACGACGTAACTTTGTGCCAGCACCGAACTATGCGTCTGCATTCCTGCAGCGCGCGACACCAATGGAAATGCCGTTGTTAGATGCGCTGGAGAAAGAGCTCAAACGTATGACAGGCGTGACCGTGCTTCGAGAAAGCTGGCAATTGGACCAGTTGCTGAGCATTTGAAGATTACTTATCGCGCGGTGGACCATAAGAATCGCAAGCTGAACGAAAGCTACGATTTGTATGAGTTGAAAGATGGCTTGAAAGAGAAGGTTCAGGAAACCTTGTCTCAGGTTGCGGATGACGATATCGAGCAACAAGGGCTAACGACCTGGAGTTTCGGTACGCTGCCGAAAATGTATCAGCAAAAACGCGGTGGCTTTGAAGTAAAAGCTTTCCCGGCGATTGTTGATAACAAAGATTCGGTGGGTATTAAGCTTTACGAAACTGAAGAAGAGCAGCGTCAGGCGATGCAACAAGGCCAGCGTCGCTTGATCCTTCTAAACGTACCATCGCCAATCAAATACCTGCACGACAACTTGCCGAACAAATCCAAACTCGGTTTGTACTTCAACCCTTACGGCCGCGTGCTGGATTTGATTGATGACTGCATTGCCTGTGGTGTCGATAAGTTGATTGAGTCGCAGGGCGGTTTGAAGTGGCAGCCTGAAGAGTTTGAAGCGCTCAAAGAATATGTTCGTGCAGAACTGGGTGACACCGTGGTGGAAATCGCCAAACAGGTCGAACAGATCCTGACGACGGCATTCAGCATCAATAAAAAGCTGAAAGGTAAAATAGATTTCACCATGGCGTTCGCCCTGTCGGATATCAAAGCTCAGGTAGAAAGCCTGATCTTCAAAGGCTTTGCGACGGAATGCGGCTGGAAGCGTTTGCCGGATATTCAGCGTTACCTGAATGCCGCAGAGCGTCGTCTGGAGAAACTGCCGATTGATCCTAACAAGGATCGTCTGCACATCCTCAAGATTGAATCTGTCACTAACGACTACAAAGAGCTGCTGAACAAAATCCCGAAAGGGCAGCGTGTTCCTGAGTCAGTGAAGGAAATCCGCTGGATGATTGAAGAGCTTCGTGTCAGCTACTTCGCCCAGCAACTTGGTACGCCTTATCCGATTTCAGATAAGCGAATCAAGAACGCCATCGACGCAATCTAGTTCCGCTTTACAGTCATGCTTCATCTTAGAAGCACTTATCTATAAAAATAGAAAGCCAGCGTTGTCGCTGGCTTTCTCACCTTTGCCGCTATGGCAACATTCCCTAAAGACAAGGATAACAAACGGCAATCATATGCCTTTATCCGCGCAAACGAGCAAGTGATGTGGGCTGGGAAGAGCACTTAACTTGTTTAACAAAAAGCTAACTTACTGAAAAATTATAATTAATCGTTTCAGATAAGGCTCTGGCACGAATTTTGGTATGACATAAATGGGATTAGCCGATTTGCATTGCTCGGCACGCATTTTTTAATCACATACCATTTACGGGGAATGTTATGTTTAAGGCGTTGAAAGCGACTTTTGCGCTCATTTTATTACTGTTTTCTGCGAACGTGTTCGCAGCCATTCTGCCAGATGCACAGTCTATGTATCGGCAACTTAGCCTCTCTGACGAGGTATCGTTCGATAAATTCCAGAAAGCCTACAACCACTTCCGCACTCACAGAACGGGAAAATCTGTTTTCACCCTTATTGACTACGGCAAACCTTCTTCAGAAAAACGTTTTTGGGTCGTTGATGCAGAAAAACGCAAGGTGCTGTTCGCTTCTTATGTCTCTCATGGCAAAAACAGCGGCTCTCTATACGCAAAGAAATTTTCTAACGTGGTGAATTCGCGCCAAACCTCTATCGGCGTGTTCCGCGCTGCGGAGACTTACTATGGGAAACACGGTTACTCATTGCGTCTCGATGGTTTGTCTAAAGGCGTGAACGACAACGCACGTCGCAGAGCAATTGTGATCCATGGCGCGGCATATGCTCATCCGAACGTGATTGCGAAAACTGGTCAGCTGGGTCGTAGTTGGGGTTGTCCGGCGCTACCAAATTACTTGTCGAAGAATGTGATCAATACCATCAAGAACGGCACTTATATTTACGCTTTTGCGTAGATTTCAGATGGGTGAAGAATATAGCCTCCAGATATCTGAATCTGGAGGCTGAGTCTTTAGCGGTTGCTGATGTACAGCGTGACTTCAAAACCAAGTCTCAGTTCTTTGTATTCTGGTTTTTTCCACATCGCCTTTCTCCTAATTTAATCGATTGGTTGTTAAAGGTTTTTGGCCTTCAAAGCTAAGAATACTTACGCTTCGTATTCATCAAAATGCTACTTTGTGACGAACTTCGTCCTCTTTTTTGGCATTCATAGTTTCATTCGCTGATTTTCACCGGTATGGCTTGTTGCTTTCGTCGGTTCCCCTTACTTTTATATCGGTCTGTAACGCATCGATTCTTGTCGTCAATAATGACCAGGCACTCTAAGCACTGTACACATTCGTTATAGTCAACCTGGCCTATCTTACTAATTGCTTTAATCTCGCACTGTTTATAGCAAAGTTGGCATGGTGAACCGCATTCATCTCTTCTCTTTAACCATGAAAAGAGCCTAAACCTACCCAGAATGGCTAGGCCAGCACCGAGCGGGCAGAGGTATCGACAGTAGAATTTATAGACAAACATCCCTAAGGCTAAAAGAAGCAGGGAGTAGACGACGAAAGGCCAGTAACGAATAAAATTCATGGTAATGGCGGTTTTAAATGGCTCAATTTCTGCCAACGTTTCGGCCATGGATAAGTCAATAAATGCCATCGCGACCAAGCAGACTAAAATGGGGTATTTAACGCATTGGAGTGCGCGATGCTGCTTTTCGCTTATTATCCACTGCCTGATATTTAATTGTTTTGCCACAAGAGCCACCAGTTCCTGTAGAGCACCAAATGGGCAGAGCCAACCACAGAATACTCCACGTCCCCAAAGGAAAAGGCTGATAAAAACAAAGCCCCAGAGTAGAAATATTATTGGGTCTAACAAAAATACTTGGATGTCGAAACCTTGCCAAAGGGACAAAAGCAGGGTGTAGATATTGACGACTGACAATTGTCCTTGCGCGTAGAACCCAATAAAGGTGACCGTAAACAGCAGTGAAATGAAGCGCACGATCGAAAGGTGCCGACCAAATCTAGGGGCGAGTTGTCTTTGAAAGCTAAACATGCAGGCCAGTGTGACGAGGTATATGCCAAGAAAAATGATTTCAGGTGTTCTTTGTTGCCAAAGCCTTTTCCAAAGAGGCGTAGGTCTCATGTTCTCTATCGCAGCAATGTCTAACAAGTCTGCAGAGATCGAAACTACCTGTCCGAGAGACAAACTCGTGGTTTGAATAGGGTTCGATGACGTAAATAATGTCAACCGGATTTCGAACGGAGCGCTTAAGTCGAAACCCGAATTTGCCTTGATGCGGAAGATCATAACGTCCCGATATGGCGGAAATTTTTCGCTGAACGTTTCAGGGTGGAAGCTGTGAAAATTGATATCACGGATATCAACGGAATAGCCGTTTTGGTAAATGCTTAGACGGTTGGGTGATGCCCCTGATGCAAAATCTGGCTCGATGAAACTGATTGCGCCGTTTGAGAGCATGAGTATTGCCGTCTCTCCGGGCGCTAACTCATTCAACAGGCGTTCATATTCACCTGTGCCTAGCAAATTTGTGCCTACCTGCTCGCTGTTTATAAGAGCCCATTGTATGTCAAAAAGATTTTCAGCATCGTTTTCACGAAGCGATTCAAGTTCCTCTTCTAGCTTTCTGTATTCTGACTCATTGTCGGGCTTCCATGATTGAACAAATTGCTTTGAAACTAAGTTGTCGAAAGACATAGGTAAGAAGCCCAGCTTTATAGTTGCTTCAGCTTGAGCCTCAAAACCAGAAAGCTTCTTTCTGGCAACACGCATTGCGGCCCCCAGTATGGTGTCATGAATGACCATCACAGAAACCGTGGCCTTAGTAATACCATCTACATACTGGGTATTATGATCTTTACCCATTGATGTTGAACCTACAAGCAAACGTTGGTCTATGCGTCGGTTAAGGTACTGCCTGACAAAATTCTGCAAAGGCTCTTCGCCCAACCCGTACAGAAATATGGGCTCATGATGATTAATGATGTTTATCCCTCGAATGACGCCTTCTGTGTCCAATGCGACTTCTAGATTGACGGTCTCTCCTGAGAAGCCAGGAAAATGAGTCAAATTATCGGTTTCGAAAATATAGCCAATTATCTGATTCAACTGGTAAACCGGAATAATACCTAGCTCGTCATCAGGTTCTCCAAAACGTGTGGCAGAAGGGAAAAAGTTTGTTGATTCTGTGTTTGCAGTTGTCGATTCTTGCGCAATGCTAGTTCTGGAAAAAGAAAAGGAAACAGCCAAAATTGCAATCAACAATACAAAGAAGAATTGCTTTGGTAAGAGAAGGGAAGGCGACATTGTTGTCTCCCTAACGAATACTCGAATGCTGATACCTAAACCACTGTTGAGTGGTTTAGGTTCAGGGTTTTAGCTCATTACGCTGTATTGCTAATGGGTTGCTACCAGTTCTCAGGACAGCCAATACACCCTTCGAGGTTGGCTCCCTCAAAAATGGTGAAATAAGTTCGTGCACCTGAGATATTTGCTTCTTGCAGGTTCGCGTCGTAAAGCTTGGTTTCTTGCAGATTGATGTCTTGCATCTGTGCCCTAAGAAAGTCTGTTTTTGGGGCCCAGACCATTTCAAGATTGGCTGCCTGCAAGTTGGCGTCATGAAATTTTGCTTTGGCGATACGACCAAATTCCAAATTTGCCCCTTGTAAATTAGCATGTTTAAAAGAAGCTACTTGCGCGAACATTGCCCAGCCTCGAACGGCTTGAAGGTTGGCATTATCAAAGTTGGCTACCCTTGCATTCGCGTGGCGTAGGTCCGCGCGAGCGAGGTTGGCACCCGTAAACTTTGCTTTTCTTAAATTCGCATTTTTCAACACGATATGGCGTAAATCTGAACCACTAAAGTCTGCACCATTGAAGTCAGATCCAGTCAGATCCATATTGGCTAGATTAGTATTACGAAGGTCTGCGCCCGGGCATGAAGTGTAAGGCTTTAGCTCACAGCCGTTAATAACGATGAACTCCTCTTCTTCGGCCGAAACACTCAGTGAAAAACTCACAGAAATACCTATTAACAGAATCCCTTTTATGGCTCTCAACTTGTCCATCATGAATGACTCCTGATTTTTAACTAGAGAAGGAAAGGGGGCGGCAGACTATAGATGCCAACCCGATTCCGTTTCTTTTGTTTACAGCCATTCAGGTAAACGGAATACCCAGAACGAACCACCTTGAGGTACAGGCTTTGTCAGGTCAGCCATGTCCCCGCCCCAAAGAGGAACAGCACCACCATAGCCTGAGGCCAAACCAATATACTGGACCCCATCAAGTTCCCAGGTTACCGGGCATGAAATAATTCCTGACCCAGTTTGAAAACTCCAAAGTTCTTCACCTGTTTCAGCATTGAACGCTTTTACGTAGCCGTCACTTGTTCCGGTAAATACTAAATTCCCTTTTGTTGCCAGAGTACCAGCCCATAAAGGCAGTTTTTCTTTATGTTCCCATTTTGCTTTGCCTGTCTTAGGATCCATGGCACGCAGAATACCGACATGATCGTCATACATACGCTTGATACGGAAACCTTGCCCTAAGTACGCTGCGCCTTTTTTGTAAGTCACTTCCTCTGTCCAGTAATCCTCTTTCCAGTGGTTAGCAGGCACATAGAACAGACCGGTATCTTGGCTGTATGACATAGGATTCCAGTTTTTACCGCCTAAGAATGGAGGGGATACTTCAACGGGTTTGCCCGCTTTTTGACCAGGTTCTGGCAGGGGAGGACGTTGCCCTTCAACTTCCATTGGGCGACCGGTTTCCGGATGAATGCCTGTTGCCCACGTGATGTTATCTACGAATGGAAATGCTTTGATGAACTCTCCGTTATCTTGGTTGACCAAGTAGAAGAAGCCATTGCGATCGGCATGCGCTGTGGCACGAATGGTTTCACCATCTTCTTCGTATTCGAAGAGCACAAGTTCATTGTTACCGGAAAAATCCCAAGCATCATTTGGCGTGTGCTGATAAAACCATTTTACTTCGCCTGTCGTTGGATCTACGCCCACCTGTCCAGAGGTATAAAGGTTGTCGTAATCGAGAGGGTTACCACCTTCAGATGTGCGCTTCCAGGTGTTCCACGGTGCTGGGTTGCCAGCACCTACAATAATGGTGTTGGTCGTAGCATCATAGCTAGCGCTTTGCCAAGGCGCGCCTCCACCGTGATGCCAAGCTTCGACCAAGTTACCATCTTTATCTCGAGGCCATGTTGGTGCTTCTGGATCGCCAGTTGGTGTGCTTTCCTTGCCGTTTAAACGCCCCATATGTCCCTCAACAAACGGGCGCATCCAAATCTCTTCTCCCGTATCTGGGTCTCGGGCATAAAGCTTACCCACTACACCAAACTCGTCGCCAGAGGAGCCATGAATAAGCATCACCTTGCCGCTTTTTTTATCTTTTACGATGGTTGGAGCTCCAGTCATCGTATAACCAGCCTTGTGGTCGGCAAATTTCTTCTTCCAAATGCGTTTACCTGTGTGCCGGTCGAGCGCGACAATTCCCGCATCAAGTGTCCCCATAAAAACTTTGTCACCATAAATCGCGGCGCCTCGGTTTACCACGTCACAACAAGGGCGGATATCTGCTGGCAGTCTGTGGGTGTAGCTCCACAGTTTTTTACCGGTTTTTGCATCAATGGCGAACATACGCGAATACGATGCCGTTACATAAGCGACGCCATCATAAATAAGAGCTTGTGCCTCTTGGCCACGTTGCTTCTCATCACCAAAAGAAAACGACCAAGCAGGAACCAACTTCTTAACGTTATCCGTATTGATTTGGGTCAGCTTGCTGTATCGCTGTGCTTTCGGACCGATACCATACATAAGTACATCTTCAGGTGTGTCTGCATCATTCATGATGTCTTCCCACGTCACACCCTTCGCAGCATCAGCTGATGCGATAAAGCTAGTACCTGCCAAAGCTATGGCTAAGCAAAAGCTCTTGTAGCGTAGAGGATTACTCATTTGGGTTCTCCATATTTGCAATCGGTTTATCAAAACCGGCGGTTGTTATACTCGCCAGGACCGTGTTGGGATTTGAGAAATTCAGTTAGCTATAACGAAACAGGCGCTAACTGTTCTGGGGCAAAGGAAAGCTGTGCAGGTGTTATTGTCAGATGAAGAAGCGAAAACCATTCAGAGTCGGCCGGCATCTCCTTACACAACTGATACATATCACAGGTCATTTAGCTCCGATGATGCTTGTGATGATGTTGTCAGTTCCTAGCCGATGTCTATGTTAAGCAGGGCGGCTAAGGGCCTCTATCGATACGTGGGCTTCAATAACTCATACTTTCGGATAGGATACGAATGATGGGGAAAGGTTTGACAACAGCGGCTACCAGTTAGGGTAACTTCCTGACATTACGAGAATAAAGTCCTCTTTTCAGATCTATCTGTCTTTTTTTGGTTGTGTCTGCAACAGGAAACGAAGTTCTTGATGAGAAATCTCAAATACCTCATTCAAACTGGTAATGAGGCGTTTCACTGGAAAAATGGATATCTACCTTCTGAAGATATTGTGTAGAGACCATGAAACCTGCTCCATTGCTATTAGCCATCAGCTTAGGTCTGGTAACCAGCCAGCATGTCCATGCCATCACTTGTCTTCATTACAAGCCACAGCTCGCGATCCCGTTTGAAGAGTCTGAAATCAGTCACTGGGAAAATTATGTGTTCAGTGAAAAGCTCGATGGTATTCGAGCTTACTGGAGCGGACAGTACCTTTTTACCCGCCAAGGCAAACTGATCTATGCGCCGAAATGGTTTATTGATGCGCTACCCGAAATACCACTGGAAGGTGAGCTATGGATCGGTCGTAACCGCTTTGAAGAAACCATGGCGGCGGTGATGGATGGCAAACCTGATGACAAAGAGTGGGGGAAGGTGAAGTTTATGGTCTTCGACCTACCAGCAAGCCTGGATAGTTTTGATGTTCGCTACAAGCAGTTTAAGAGCATGGCGCAAGGACTGAACATTCCTCATCTTGGCTTTGTTGAACACAAACCCGTAGAAAACAAAGCGTCGCTGATGGAATTGCTTGAGGCAATCAATGATGCTGGCGGCGAAGGTTTGATGCTTAGAAAGCTAAGCGGCATTTATCAGGCTGGGCGCTCGGCAAACGTCATAAAGATGAAAGTGGCTGATGATGCCGAAGCCGAGGTGATTGGGTATGTAGAAGGCAAAGGAAAACATGAAGGCCGGATGGGCGCATTGGTGGTAAGAATGCCTGATGGAAAGGAATTTAAAATCGGCACAGGCTTTTCAGACTTTCAACGGGAAAACCCACCAGAGCTTGGTGAGCTGGTGACATACCGTCACAACGGTTTCACCAAAAATGGCATTCCAAAATTTGCGCGTTTTATGCGGGTGGATGTGAGCAAACAATAATCATAGCTGTGTGATCTGAGAGTTAATGTTATGGGTCACACTTTGCATATTCCTAGTGGCGAATAACTGAATCTGCTCAAAAACTTATACCAAGGGTCTTTTGAGGAGAGTGATATGGAAAAAAGTCGCCGTCCCACTATGAATGATGTGGCTGAACGTGTTGGTGTCACCAAAATGACTGTCAGCCGCTACCTCAAACATCCCCATAAAGTCGCGAAAAAAACTGGAGAGAAAATCCAAATAGCACTGGATGAGCTAGGTTATATTCCTAATCGGGTTCCCGACATTCTTTCCAACCGCAGCAGCAAAACGCTCGGTGTTATCCTTCCTTCTTTGCGCCATCCCGTGTTCCAACAAGTGATTGCGGGAATAGAAGCCATCACTGAAGAAAATGGCTACCAAGTCATGCTGGCTCATGGCGGCTATGAGGCAGAGATCGAACAACAGCGTATTGAATCATTGCTCTCTTTTAATGTTGATGGGCTTATCCTTGCTGACAATGAACATACCGCAAAATCGCTGAAAATGATCCAGACAGCCGGAATTCCTTACGTGGAAGTCATGGATTCAACCGCCACAGAAACCACTCACGGTGTGGGTATTGATAACGAGCTTGCCGCCTTTTCCATGGTGACACTGATGATTGAGCGCGGTTTCGAGCACATTGTATGCCTGAATGTGAAAAAGGGGATCCGAACCTCAAGCAAGCTTCAAGGTTACGTCGATGCCATGGAAGATGCGGGACTCACGCCAAGAAGTATTACCGCAAAGGCAGAATCGTCCGTGTCACTGGCTCGCAAAATGACGACCAAGGTTTTAGATCGCTACCCGGATACCGATGCTTTCTTCTGCACAGATGATGAGCTTGCGGCTGGCGTGTTGATTGAGTGCCAAAATCAAGGGCTGTCAGTTCCTGATCAGATTGGTATCGCCGGAGTTCATGCGCTGGACATAGGGCAATCTATGATGCCGAAACTGGCCAGTGTCGTAACACCTGACAGAGAAACGGGGGAGAGGGCGGCACTGACCTTACTTAGTATGATTAACGGCACTGAATGGTGCTCAGAGCCTTTAGAGTTTGAAATCGATGAAGGGGATAGTTTGGCAACATCCGCTTAGCACTAAAAAGCCCTTTGCGTTATCAACGAAAAGGGCAGCTATTGGTCGTTACCTAACCACGTGGGCGCGATGCTTCATCCAGCAGATAAAGAATATTTCGGTAAGGAATGCCGCTGTGATGGGTTAATCCAATCTCACAGGTTCTACTGTTGCTAAACCCCCGTGTGCAACCATTCGGAATCTGAGCTTTGAGCGGTGAAAGGGCAGACTCATTGAGTTCTGGCGTGAAAAAGCCTTTATCCCCTGCAAAACCACAACACTCAATATGTTCCGGCACAATCACTTCCTTTGCACACGCTTTAGTGGCTTTCAGCAATGTATCTGCTAATCCCATCCGTCTCGAACTGCAGGTGATATGAAGCATCACGGTTTCATCCAGTGGCTTGATATCCAGATCATCAATAAGGTATTCCATGATAAAGCCTGCAGGCTCCATGATATTCATGGTCTGGGAAAAGTGTTCCTTACTGAGTTTGGTGCAAGGGCTGGTGTCCATCAGCACCGGGATTTTTCCGTGCTGGCTTGCATGCCAAATCGCGGCCTGAAGTTCCTCGCTTTTGTTCTTGGCGATAGAATTCATGCCTTTACTGTCATAAGGCATACCACAACAGAGCGATTTGAGTGAATGAGGCGTAATGACTTGATATCCCGCACGCTCAAGAAGTGACAATGTCACCTCGGTCAATGAACGTTTGTCATCACTGGTCACTTCATTGCCCATATTGCGAGAGGCACAAGAAGGGAAGTAAACGACTTTTTTCTCTTTAGCAACAGCAGATGGCTCGACCTGGATGCTATTCGAAACAGGAAAGTTCTCATGCCAGCTTGGGGTTCTACCTTTGGTCAGTTTACGAAGCCCATTGATGGTCGAGCCGAGCGCTTTTTGGCCTAGCGTTTTCTGCATCACTTTATTGGTGGTCAGACCGACTCGCGTCATAGCAGTGACAGTTGAGAAATGAGCTGCCGTCCAGGTCGCAATCGGCGTAAAGCGTTTGTATTTCTCTGTACGTACCTTCTTGATGAGATCACCGGTATTGATACCCACAGGACAGCGGTCAGCACATAGTCCCGTAGCGGCACAGGTATCTACACCAAGGTAATCAAAAGCCTTCTGAAGCTCTGCATATCGCTCTGTAGAGCCGTCTCGCTCTAAACGGCTAAGTTCACGATACATGACGATGCGCTGTCTTGGTGACAGTGAAAGTGTTCTTGAAGGGCACACCGCCTCACAGAAACCACATTCGATACAGCGATCGACGAGATCATCCGCTTTTGGCATCGGTTTCAGGTTCTTCACGTGCGCATGCGGGTCGTCATTGATAATCACGCCCGGATTGAGAAGTCCTCTCGGATCAAACAAGGTTTTGATGCGCTGCATCAGTGAGTAGGCATCAGTTCCCCATTCCAACTCAACGTAGGGCGCCATGTTGCGACCGGTACCATGCTCTGCTTTTAAAGAGCCGCCATATTTCACGGCAACGAGCTGCGCGACGTCGTCCATAAATTTGCCATAGCGTTCAACTTCTTCCTCGCTATCAAACCCCTGGGTGAAGACAAAGTGCAGGTTACCCTCTAACGCATGGCCAAAGATAATAGCTTCGTGGTACTCGTATTTGCTAAACAACGCCTGAAGCTCTCGTATGCCAGATGCTAAGCGCTCAACAGGGAAAGCTACATCTTCAATAATGACAGTGGTGCCTGCTTCGCGAACAGCGCCAACGGCAGGGAACATGCCTTTACGAATCCCCCAGAGTGTCGCGACGGTGTAAGCGTCGGAAGTGAATACGACTTTATGCGGCACGTCATATTGAGCGATGGACGAGAGAATAGCCTCGCACTGCTGGTCGAGTGTCTCTTGATCTGCTGCGCGGGACTCCACCAGCAAAGCACAATGTTCGAGTGTCAGCGACGGCAGAAAATCTGGCATGCCGGGCTTGTCGGCAACGGAACGCAATGCGCGTCCATCCATCATTTCTACCGAAGAAACTGGCGTTTTAGAAAGTGCGCTGACGGCATTGGATGCGGTCTCTATATCGTTAAAAACTAACAAGGTTGATGCTTTGTTCGGGTGCTCGACCACTGTGTGATAAGTGATCTCCGCAATAAAGCCCAATGTACCTTCAGAGCCCACCATCAAGTGCGTCAGCACATCGACAGGGTCAGAAAAATCAATCAAGGCGTTGAGTGCGTAACCGGTGGTGTTTTTTAACCGGTATTTATGAGCGATACGTGACTTCAACTCGTGATTCGCGTTCACGTCATCACAGAGCGACTGAATACCTTCAATCAGATGCTGGTGGCTTTGTTTAAATTGGTCGATCGATTGGCTATCTGCGGTATCAAGAAGGGTTCCATCGTGGAAAACGATTTTCATCGACTCGACGGTTTTATAGGTATTCTGTGCGGTACCACAGCACATGCCACTGGCATTATTCGCGGCGATACCGCCGATTTTACAACTATTGATAGAGGCAGGATCCGGCCCGATCTTTCGGTCAAAAGGGGCGAGGTAGCGGTTGGCATCTGCACCGATCACACCTGGCTGTAGCCGGATTTTCTCACCGTCTTCGAGAATGGTGTGGTGACGCCAGTTATCTGTGAGCGTAATTAACACCGAATCTGACACCGCTTGACCGGAAAGGCTTGTGCCAGCTGCGCGAAATGTGAACGGGACATTCAGTTCGCCGCAGGTGTGAATGATGAATACCACATCCTCTAAATCATCCGCCTGTGCGACAATTTTGGGGATTAAGCGATAGAAGCTGGCATCCGTACCATAAGCTAAACGACGGGTTTCATCCGTGATGAGGCGTTGCTGGGGAATCCTTTGTTGCAGCGCCTCATGAAGAGTTTTGTAAATTGAATCAGCCAACGTTTGGCTCATGGTTACTCCTTAACCAAAATCAGGATCAGGCGCTTCGGTCCGTGCGCGCCGTAGGCGAGTGTCTGTTGAATATCTGCCGTTTTTGAAGGGCCAGAAACCAATACCAAATTGGTTGGTGGTTGGGTTTCCCATCCCGCTTCTTTCCAAAATGTAGAAGCCATTAACTCGCTGAAATTAGACACAATGTCAGATTCGTGAAGGATAGCAATATGAACAGGGGGAACCAGTGACAGGGCTCGCGGTTCGTCTTCACTGGTAACAATGGCGAGGGTGCCAGTATCGGCAATAGCTGCTTTAATCACATTAACGCTGGCATCGATCTCTTGAAACAAGGTGGTCTTCAGCGATTCCATGGTTTGGTCAAATTTGAGCGCCGTTGTGTCAGGGCATTGGTTGGCGATAACTTCCGCCAGTGGACTGCTTTTCGAAAACAGTACTTTGCCGAATCCATTGCTTTGAATACATTCCGCCAATGCAGTCTCAATGCTTCCTTTCTCGGTGCGGATAATTTCCGTGTGGCTTGCTTTCATGCACACTAATAAACGCTCAACCCGAGCTTGACTGTTATCCGATGTCCAAGCTTGCCAGGCTGGCAATTCATTACTTTTCGGTGAGCGTGGTGCCGCGTTTAACTTGGCGAAGATCGCAGCTCGCGCTTGTTGACTCTGTGTTTTCATTTTTGGCCTCCGTTGCGCTGTGCGAGCTTGGTTTTAAGCGAGGTTTTGGCGAGTTTTGGCTTCACGCGACACTGCGTCCAGTTACCGAGATGCTTCGGGATGAGTCCATTCATCTTTCTCGCGGCATCGAGGCCTGTGTGGTAGAGCGATGGGTGAGTGGCGGCGAAAGCGAAACTTTTCATCGCAGCCTTCTCTAGTGTATTGCTGGCCGCATTTTGCCCCTTTAAAACATCATGACCCGTTTCCGGCTTGTTCTTGGATTCCTGACGCAAACGCTGGAGCAGGGAAGGGATAGGAATGCGAACCGGACATACTTCCTCACAGGCGCCGCATAAGCTGGATGCGGTAATCAGCTCTTTGGTACTGTCGATGCCCATCAGATGCGGAGAGATAATCTTCCCTATGGGGCCGGGATATACTGTGCCGTAAGCGTGGCCACCAATGCGGGTATAAACCGGACAGTGGTTCATGCAAGCACCACAGCGAATACATTGGAGTGTTTTACGCAGTTCTTCATCGTGATAAGCCTGAGTCCTGCCATTGTCCAACAAAATAAGGTGGACTTCTTCGGGGCCATCTAACTCGCCCTCTTTGCGTGGACTGCTGATCATGTTGAAGTAGGTGGTGATGTTCTGGCCGGTGGCGGAACGGGTCAGGGCACTATAGAGCGGCGGCACGTCAGACAGGAACTCAACCACCTTTTCGATACCTGTGATAGCAATATGGACCCTAGGAATCGTGGTACACATACGCCCGTTACCTTCGTTCTCGACCAAGCAAAGGGTGCCCGTTTCAGCCACGGCAAAGTTAACACCTGAAACACCAATCTCTGCTTCTTGATAGGCTTCACGAAGCGCATTGCGGCCAGTTTGAATTAAGGTATCGACATCGGTCGTTGGCTTGAAATCGTTTAGGTTGTGTTCGAAGGTGTCAGAAACTTGCTGCTTGTTCTTGTGAATGGCGGGCATGATGATGTGCGAAGGGGTATCACCGTCCAATTGCACAATGTACTCGCCCATGTCGCTTTCCAAACAGCGTACACCTTGTTTTTCCATGTGGTGGTTGAGGCCAATCTCCTCACTCACCATAGATTTCCCTTTCACCATGAGCGTGGCTTGGTGTTTCTCCGCAATTTCACTGAAAATTGCATTGGCCTCATCAGCGTTGAGTGCCCAGTGGACATGAATGCCGTTACGGGTGAGCTGAGCTTCTAACTTATCCAAAAGCTCTGGCAGCTTGCTTAAACAGCGTTGACGAATGGCTTCTGCCCGGTCGCGCACGGCTTTTTCTTCGGCGGCATCAGGAAAGGCGTCACGCCGTTTGCCACGAAGGTAGTCCATCGCCCCACGGAAATTCTGTCGAAGCTCTTTGTCACCCAGCGCTTCTTGTGCCTGCAGGTGGAAATGTTCTGGCGTATTGTGACTCATTGTTCACCTCCTGCCACTCCGGTGCGCTCGGCCAAAAAACGGGCGATATGTTTACCCTTGAAGGTTTCTCCTTTGTATTCCAGTGCGCCATTGATATTGAGCATGCAACCCCAATCTGCGCTGACGAATTCAACGCCGCCAGTGTTTTTCAGGTTGTTTGATTTGTCATCCATCATAGCTTCACTGATGTTCGGATGGCGAACAGAGAAAGTGCCACCAAATCCGCAGCACTCTTCTTCATATTGGGGATGCTTCAATTCCACTTTGTCGAGTTGCCCGAGCAAATGCGCTGTGTAAACATGTACGTTCATTTCTCGTCTTGCGGCACAAGAGGTATGCATAGCGACGGTGGTTTGTTCACCTTGGTCTTTGAATTGTGCGCGACAAACATTGGTGAGAAACTCAGTAAGCTCAAAAACACGTGCCGAAAAGGACTTGGCGGTCGCTTCAAGGGGATGATCTTTAAACAGGCGAGGATAGTGATGAACCATCATGCCACCGCAGGAGCCGGACAGAATGACCACGGGAATGTTCTCTGGAAACAGAGACATTTGGTGTTCAGCGACGGCTCTGGCTTCTTCTGTATAGCCCGAGCTGTAAGCAGGCTGCCCGCAACAGGTTTGTTTAGGAACAAACTCGACGTCTATGCCTTGTTGCTCTAACAGAGAAATAGCGTCTAACCCAGTGTCAGGGTCAAAAGCATCCACCAGACAAGTGGCGTAGAGGTAAACCTTCCGTGGCTTTGCAGGGTAAATCCGAGGTTGTTCCATGTGCTGTCCTCGCGACATTGCTTTCATTGAGTTCTAGTCACTCTTTCAGCGACTGGATTTTCTAATTATTAGAATTTGAGAATATGCACCGACTACCTTTCGATAAATAGCATTAAATGAATTTATTGTTTCCAAAAACGACGCAATGGGAAGGGGCTTTGACTTGTTTTGAACAAAAGAAAAGCGCCTTTTTGGCGCTTTTTGAAAGGACTTTGGTTGTGCTTACAGCAGAGACTTGGCCATCTCGCGACCAGCCCCACGAATATCGTCAATCGACTCAACAACACTTTCATTGAGTCCAAGCATGCTGTATTCGAGTTGATGGTTAAGCCAAGTGATTTTGGCTTCTCCGTCGACAAGGCCGTCCCAGTTTTCGTCTAATTTTGCGCAGAAATTAATTATTGCAGCAAGTTGAGAAAAGTTGTCCCCTTGTACAGCACCATATTGATGAGCAATGGCATCAACCAATGTATCGGCAAATTTCCAGCTCTTGGCTAGTTGACCGCCGAGTTGTGCATTGTCTGTATCCAGAACAATTTGTTGTGCTTCAGGCTTGGTTTTCCCTGCTTCCATGTGGAGTTCGACTTTTTGAGCCTTGTCAGGGTATACGGTGTAAATCAACAGGTCGCCGATGTTATGCAGCATGCCTGCCGTAAAAGCTTCGTTTTGATCAGCTTTGAGTTCTTTAGCAACGTGTTTACATAAAGTTGCTACTTCGAAGGTAGTTCCCCAAAACTCATTGAGATCCAATCCTTCAATTTTTGGAAAAGTACTCATTAATGCCGAAGCCGTTACCAGCGTTCGAATAGGGCCCAGACCCAGTCGAATAACTGCTTCATCAACAGAGGAGACACTTCTGCCTCGGCCAAAGTGGGCTGAGTTTGACAGACGCAAAACGCGAGCACTGATCACTTGATCCATCGCGATTTTTTCTGAGATTTGGTTCATGTCTGAACCTTCACTGTTCACCAAATCCATCAGTTCCTGAACGACCTTTGGAATCTTTGGGAGCTTATCGATATGAGAGAGTAGATTCGCAGTTGCCATATTTAACTCCAGCGCGCTATTGATAAGTTAAATATAGAACAGTGTGTGAAAAGTGTGACTAAATATTGCACATAAGACATTGACGCAAATAAAAAACCCCGAATGAATCGGGGTTCATATGGTATGTCGTACAGGTTATGCAGGCTGTGCAGATAAGAATTCTGATTTTCGGCTGTTAAACCGATCAACCAAAGCATCGACCGCTGAAGTTTCAAACTCACGAAGGCCGCTGCAAACCATCTTTTTCTTTCCTTCACCAATAACTTCACCATTTTCTTTAAACGCAAAGGCAAGAATAACAGCGCCGCGCTTACCGGATACTTCCATGGTGGAGTTAGTTAGCTCAACCGTCGGGTTTGAAAAGTTGAGGTGTTTGAAGTTGAGCTCCATGCTCTCATACATCACCAACGGGCGATCTGGATTAATCATCATGCCGCTTTCTTCCATCAAAGGAACCATGATGTGGGGGAAGTTCATGCCTGAGAATTTCACGTAGTTTTCGGCAACATTAGCCGCAAGCTTCTCATTGACCAAATTATCACCTTCGCGGTGCATGGTTAGATAACACTTGTCGTTTGCATCGATCACATCCAGGTGACCGTTTGCATCCTCACGAATCGCGAGGCCAAGATTGTCTGAAATCATGCCTGAAAAGCTGACTCGCATATTCTGGCTAATACCTGCCTTCGCAAGAAGAACAGAGAAAAGAAGATCACCTGGCACGCAGAATCGTTTGGAATCCTCGTCGTGAATCGGGTTGAAATCGCCGGCAACGAGTTTGGCGAAGTGACTTGCCTGTTGGCGAGTGAAAACGAATTGACCGTCTTTCTGACTGAAGTAGTTATCTAACTGCATGATCTCTTTTGGTGGATGTCCACTGTTAATCTTGTTGGGCATTGTAACTGAGTGACTAACAACAAATGGTCTAGCCAGTTACATAATGTGACCTTGATAGATCTTGTCGAAGGATTTGGTTTGAAGCGCTTCCACCATGGCTTTTGGAAAGAAAAGCAAATCCGGCAGTTTATCGAGTGGCATCCAAACCATACCTATTTGGTCTTTGTCGGGTTCTGACGCTTCGGTGATCTGTCGGAAATTAGTTGCTTCCACAAAGAGTTCTATTTGATGGAGGTGTTTGGGTAGGTAAGTGGTTTCTAATTCATCCGCAATCACTTCACGGACAAAAAGAATGTCGCCCATATCTGCTTCACCGCCTGTTTCTTCAAGAAGCTCACGTTTAAATGCAAGGTCGAGCGTTTCATTATGCTGTATGCCACCACCCGGAATAATGTACCAAAGGCCACGATCGTCGCGATGTTCAGCGAGCAGAATGGTATCGTCTCGGTAACAAACAGCACGGACAGAAACTCTGAGAGGGTGCATCAATGGAAGTCCTTTGCTTACGAAGTGAAAGCACAGCATACAGAGACGCTAGGGAGGGATTCAATGATTGATAATGCTAGACTAACGATTTGCTGATGCTGTCGCTTCTTCTGCCTGATAAAAGCGGAAGAAGTTTTTGCCGTTGTTTTTGACGTAATACATCGCTTCATCAGCCTGCTCGATAAGCGCACTGATGGCTTCGTCGTTGTCAGGGTAGACGCTGATACCAATACTCGACCCTACACATGCTGTTTGCTCGTGGCCGATTTCGACGGGTAGGGCGATCTGGAATTGAAGATCAGAAGCTATATCTGACACCGCCGTTTCATAATTCGGGTTATAAGAGAACCCAATCAAGAATTCATCACCACCCCAGCGGGCAACGACATCTGATCCGCGGAAGAATTGCTTGATACGTTTGGCGACTTCGATAATCACCTTATCACCGGCATCATGCCCGTATGTGTCGTTAACGTGCTTGAAACCATCCAAGTCAATCATCAGTACTGCAAACTTACGCTGTTTCTTGTCAGCTTCTTCCAGCGATACTTCCAATTTCGCCATACCGGCCCGTCGGTTGAGCAGTTGGGTAATTGGATCATGTTCCGCTTCATAGATAATGTTTTGCTCTCGCTCAGCGCGTTCTGTGATGTCGTAGAGGACGACTTCAAGCAAGCTGTCATCTGGGTTGTTAATGTCTTCGACTTTCGAGAACAGGCAGTGTACCCAACGGTCAGCAGCACGCACTTTGTGCTTGAGCTGAATATCCATGGCGCTGAATTGATTGCCAGGTTTGAGCCAGAACTCTTCAATGAATTCTTTAATTTCAGCAGGATCGTTGAAGTAGCCAGTAAAGTCGGTTTTTGAGAAGCGGTCAGTGTCGACAATAAAAGTCTGGCCAAGCAATCTCAGCAGTGCGGGGTTCGCAACAATAAGTTGGTTTCCAGAGTCAATCAGACCAATACCTGCGCTCGCTCTCTCAAAGATAAAACGGAACTTTTTGGATAGATTTTCGGTTTCAGAACGCAGATCCCGCTCATTATCTATTTGGTTGTTTACTGCATCGAGCAAGCCATTAATGTCGCTGACTAAAGCTCCGATTTCATTTTCTTTATGACCGACAGGAACTTCGATTCGGGTAGTGTCACCAGGCGTGATGATGTGGAAGCGATTGGCGATATTCTTCATCGGTTCCGTCAGGATTCGGTTGACGATGATGAGAGTTAGCAACGCGATAATAACGGAGTAGAAAACCAATACAATAACCTGAATTTTCGCCAATGATATCGCATTGTTTTCGATGTACCTTTGATTTGGGTATACCAGCAGATCGCCGACAAATTCGTTCTCATCGAAAGGTGAGACAATAGGGAAGATAATCGCAGTGTCGGCTTGGTCTAAATCGCTATTACCCGAAAAAGACGCAGAAAGGCCATCCTGACTGGTCAGACGCGCAGCCGAGATAATGTCATTCGCTTCTAGCCCTCGTAACACTTCTTCCGCCAGTTCTTTATTGCCCAAATACATAGCAATAGAAGCGGTTTGCTCGATGGTAGTGATGACTTGCTTGATTTGACTGCGCGAGCGGTCGACTTCCTGGTGGTAAGAAATGTAGAACCAAGTGATAGAAGCGAAGATCGAAAAAAGGAATGCGCCGGTGGCTACACCCGTTGCAACCCGAATGTGAATGCGTTTATTGAGAATCTTCAAATCGATATACCACTTTTAAACCATCAACCAAGTCGGCTTCGTTGATATACGCAATTGCATTCTTGTTGTCTCTCACCAAGGCAATGACGTCATCAGATGAACCTACAGTTTGTGGAGGCTCTGACTTACCGGTGAAAAGTAACCTTGCCCAATAGGCATTGACCTGTGCTGCTGACTTGCCCACCAACATACGATAGAACAACTCTCGCTCTTGGCTGCGCTCAGGCAAATCTGTTGTGTCCGCTGACTCTCCGTTTGGATAGGAGTTGTAGCGACCCATGTATAAGTCCACCAATTGGCGTGAAGAGAGGGCACTGAGCGGGTTTTCTGCGTTTACAACCACTACCAACTCTGCACGGGCCCCGGGAGACCATGCTAGCCATGTTAATGTGAGTAGTGCTAATACAAATTTTTTCATATCAGAACACGAAACTCAGGCTAATAGAGATGGTATCGATATGGTCAGGAACAGGCGCTGTAAGGCCCTGTTCGTCAACTGACCAACCGCCGATTCGGTTGTTGTTCAACCAAGTTCTTTCGATTTGTCCTTTTAGTGACAGTTGTGAATTGATGTCATAACGCGCCCCGATACCGAAGGTTTCTTGATCGATAACCCTTGCATCGAGGTTTCCTTTAATCAGTGCATATGCGCCGCCTATTTGCGGATTGGAGAGTAAGACTGTTGGTGGCGCCTCTAACTCATAGATTTCACCAGCGGATTTAGCCTTTGACGCAAACCCATAAACAGTGAGGTCGTTAATTGTTCTCCCCACGCTGGTATAGCCAGCAGCAAGGTCGGGGAAGAATGGCCAGTCTGCATCGGTGTAACTCAATTCAGTCTGGATGTTCCAATCTCCAGTTTCGTATTGAGCACCCAGCGAATAGTAATAGAACCGGGTGTTTTCGAATTCAAAGTCTTGCAGTGAGCTTTGAAGAGATGGCCAAGCCTGGAAAATGGATGGGTTTGATGATGAATTAGTGATCAACGTTGTCGCCGGGTTGCCTTCATCGACCTTTGCGGTCGCTGCAGAACCCGAAAGTATCCATTGGTCGGTAAAGTAACTCAGCTTTGTACCTATGAGTGGTGACAGTGTCACCTCATGGGATTCATAAATCGTATTTATCGATACATCTGACTGACCGCCGAAGAACTTTGCTTCAATCACACCATCCCCGAGTGGTGTGGTGTAAGCAATATCGCCACCATTAAGGCTAGTGACAGGGATGTTGGCGTAAAAGTCTGTGATGGGCTTTGTCCACAGATAAGCAAAACCCACATCGCGGTATTCTGACAGCATGTAAATCGGAGTAGCGATGCGTCCAACTCTGACGGTCACATCTGGAGATACTTTGTAGCGAAGAAAGGCCCAGGTGATGCTCTTGTTAAGATCGTTTTCTATACGATCCTGAACGACCCCTTGAATCACAAAGTCCCAATCGTCGGAGAGGCTGGCGTTGAGCTGTAAACCGACAGATGAGCCTGCTTCGAGGCTCCATTCATCAAAAACACCTTCTTTGGTTAGGTCATAAACGAAACCAAACTTTTCAGTTCCCGAATGAATAGCAGAAATATTACCAAACCCGCTAAGCTGCACGTGCTCACCAGCTTCAGTATTTACTGAAACCAGCGCCGTGATAGAGGCAGCAAGTAAAGAGAGTTTGAGTCGTTGCAAGTGTCAGTTCCGATTCATGTTTGGGACACTTATTAAATATAAGACA
The DNA here is from genome assembly GCF_011045095.1 of Grimontia sedimenti. Taxonomy (GTDB): domain Bacteria; phylum Pseudomonadota; class Gammaproteobacteria; order Enterobacterales; family Vibrionaceae; genus Enterovibrio; species Enterovibrio sedimenti. The sequence goes on along the minus strand of NZ_JAALDL010000002.1, from coordinate 122,873 downwards.
TATTTCGGATTTCTCTCGTTAAATGCTGTTTTATGTAGGATTTCGACCATGGTCTAGTCCCGCTGAGCTGTTTTGCCAATACCAACAGTGATATAAAGGTTTAAAGCGCATATAAATCCAACACAGTAAAAGCGCGCAGGAATCACTGCCAGAAAGGAAGCTCAATATGCAATTCCCCTATAAAAACATCGTCATACTAACGGGTGCAGGTATCTCGGCAGAGTCGGGGATCCGGACCTTCAGGGCTCAAGACGGGTTATGGGAAGAGCATCACATCGAGGATGTTGCGACGCCTGAAGGTTTCGCAAGAAACCCAGCATTAGTTCAAACCTTCTACAACCAACGCAGAAGACAATTGCAGTCAGGTGTTGTGCCGAACGCAGCTCACGAAGCGCTGGCAAAGCTAGAGCAGGATTTGGAAGGCTCAGTCACTGTGGTTACGCAAAACATCGACAACCTACACGAGAGAGCTGGCAGTCAAAATATCATTCATATGCACGGGGAACTGCTGAAAGCCCGTTGCAGTGGCTCAAACCAAGTATTGGATTGGAAGGACGACATTATGGTCGATGATTTATGCCATTGCTGCCAAATGCCATCACCAATGAGGCCACATGTTGTCTGGTTTGGTGAAATGCCACTTGATATGGACAAGATCCATACCGCCTTGGTAGAAGCAGACCTGTTTATTTCGATTGGTACGTCGGGCTCTGTTTATCCTGCTGCCGGGTTTGTGCACGAAGCGGCGATTAATGGCGCGAGAACCATTGAAGTGAACCTGGAGCCGAGTGCGGTAGAAAGTGAATTTGATGAAAAGCGCTATGGAAAGGCGAGCGTTTTGGTTCCGGAGCTGGTTGAAGAGATTCTCGCACTGCAAGATTGAGCTGGTTTCAAATGAGTGACAAAAAGCGGCCAATGGCCGCTTTTTGTGTGTTATTGACCCGCTTTCAGCTTCTGGAAGTACTCTTCATAAAGCACATTCGCTTCGCCAACTGAGCTTTGCCACTCACCTTTCTCCATCACATCTTGTGGTGGGTAGATGCTTGGATCATCTTTGAATGCTTTCGGCAGGAGAGGGTACGCCGCTTTAACCGGTGTTGGGTAACCAATTTCAATAGCCAGTTTCGCTGCATTCTCAGGACGTAGCAGGAAGTCGATCATCTTGTGTGCAGCGTCCACGTTTTTCGCTGTCGCTGGGATCGCAAGGCTATCCATCCAGAAAATCGCGCCTTCTTCCGGCCATACGATGTCGACAGGTGCGCCTTCGCTACGTGCGATGTAAGCAGAGCCGTTCCACAGCATGCCTAGTGCTACTTCGCCAGCCATGTAAGGGTTTGCAGGGAAGTCTGAATTGAATACCAGTACGTTTGGCATAATCTTCTTCAGCTCTTCGTAAGCCGCCTTGATTTCTTCCGGGTTGGTGGTGTTTGCTGAGTAGCCTAGTTTGGTGAGCGCAATGTGGAAGAACTCACGGGCATCATCCATCATCAGCAATTGGCCTTCATACTCTGGGTTCCAAAGGTCTGCCCAAGCATGTACTGAGTCTTTTTCAACGAAGTCCGTGTTCACACCGATACCGGTTGCACCCCAGATATATGGGATAGAGTATTGGTTATCTGGGTCAAAAGGCTTGTTCAGGTTGTTTGGATCCAACCCATCGAAGTGGCTCAGTTTGCTTTTGTCTATTTTCTGCAGCATGCCTTCGTCGCGCATCTTCTTCACATAGTATGTGGAAGGTACAACCAGATCATATCCATCTGGGTGGGTTTTTAACTTGGCGTACATGCTTTCATTTGACTCGTAAGTTGAGTAAATGACTTTGATACCAGTTTCTTCAGTAAACTGCTCAAGGACTTCAGTTGGAATGTATTCTGACCAGTTGTAAAAGTAGAGCTCTTCGTCAGCAACAGCAGCGGTAGAAAGAAGAGAGAAGGACAGGGCGCTTCCCAGCACAAACTTAGACCAGGGTTTCATCGACAACTCCTGTAGTTTTTCGTTGGTATGAGTTAGTTAGAATAACGGGTGGTTCGAACCATCCGTGACTGAAAAATGCGAAAACAAAGGAGGGGAACAATCATTATGATTGTTCCCCTCTGATCATTATCGCACCTTGTCGCGTGCAAGCATTTGAGAGCAAATGACCAGCACGAGAGAGACGATAAGCATCAGCGTTGCCAGAGCATTTACTTCCGGAGAAACGCCAACCTTAACCATTGAGTAGATTTTCAGTGGCAAGATTTCATAGCTTGGACCTGTCACGAACGAACTGACGATGACGTCGTCCAAAGACAGGGTAAAGCTTAACAACCAGCCCGCAGCAACCGCAGGTGCAGCTAGAGGCAGAATGATTTTCGTCAGAATTGTCCACTCGCTTGCAGCCAAGTCTTTCGCTGCTTCAAGCATACGTGCATCAAAACCATTCAGTCGGCTGTAAACCGTCACCACAACAAATGGCAAACAGAAAGTAATGTGTGACAGCAACAGGGTCAGGAAACCCAGTTGTGCGCCCATCAGCACGAACAGCGCTAACAGAGAGATTGCCATCACGATGTCTGGAGACATCATCACCACGAAAAGCATGCCATTCACGAAGCCTTTACCGCGGAAGCGATAGCGGAACAGGGCAACGGCAGTCAGACTGCCGATAACCGCCGCTGCGGTCGCAGAAAACACCGCGATTGTCAGCGAGTTCCATGCCGCCTGCACCAGGCTGTCGTTATTCAAAAGTAGGGTGTACCACTTAGTGGTAAAACCTTTCCATTCCATACCGAATTTACTTTCGTTAAACGAGTTAACGATAAGAATGACGATAGGTATGTATAAGAACGCATAGACCAGCGACATAAAGCTGGTGCGGAAAAACTTACTCATTCCAGCTCTACCTTCTTGTTAATCAGTTTTCCGACACGCCAGTAGGCGAACAGCATAAGACCCATCAATACGGTCAGGGAAATACTTGCTGCTGAACCAAACGGCCAGTCACGAACATTAAGGATCTGACTCTTGATGACGTTACCAATCAACAGGTTCTTCGCGCCGCCCAACAGGTCAGATACGTAGAACATACCCAGTGCTGGAAGCAGAACCAGAAGACAGCCAGCAATGATGCCCGGCATGGTCAAAGGCAAGATGACTTTGATAAATGCCTGAAGTTTGCTTGCGCCTAAGTCTTTCGCGGCCTCGAGGTAGCTGTTGTCCAGCTTCTCGATGCTTGAGTAAAGCGGAAGAATCATAAACGGCAGCAGGATATAAACCAGGCCAATCATCACCGCATACTCGGTGTACATAATACGTAGCGGCTTATCGATAATGCCCAGCGTCAGTAGGCCTTCGTTAAGTAAACCACGGGTACCCAGGAAAATTTTCAGGCCGTAAGTACGAATTAGTGAGTTTGTCCAGAAAGGAATAATCACTAAAAATAACATCACTGGACGCCATTTCACTGGCATGCGCGCAATAATGTACGCAAACGGGTAACCAATCAGCAAACAGAGCAGGGTAGCAATGGCCGCCATATAGAATGAATGCCAAACCACCTTCGCGTAGAGAGGGTCCATCAACTTGGCGTAGTTGCTCAAGGTGAAGGTCATCTCAATCAGGTTTGCGTCATCGCGGGTCAGGAAGCTGGTGACAATAATCATCAGGTTCGGGATAAACACGAACAGCAGCAACCAACCTACAATCACGCCAATGATGGCGTTTTGGAGATTAAGCTTCTTCATCAGGCAGTACCACTTCCCAGCTTTCAACCCAGGTAATCGCGACTTTCTGATCCAAAGAGTGGTCTACATCTGGATCATCTTCGTTGAAGAATTCGCTGACCATGACTGACATGCCAGATTCCAGCTCTAGGACTGAATCCAGCGTCATGCCCTTGTAGTTGCGCTCGCGAACGTAACCGATAATGCCATTGCCAGAATCTGCCGCTTCGATTTCTTCGATACGCAGATCTTCAGGGCGAAGCAGGACTTTCACCCGGTCACCCGCTTTAACGTCCAACTTACAGTAAACCTGACATTCACGGCCTTCGATGGTGGCAGTAATGCGCTCTTCATCGATACGGGCGATAACATCAGCGTCAAACACGTTGATTTCACCGATGAAGCGCGCAACGAACAGGTTCGCTGGCTCTTCGTAAATTTCACGAGGTGTGCCGTCTTGAACCACTTCACCGGATTTCATCACGATGATGCGATCAGACATCGACAGCGCTTCTTCTTGATCGTGGGTGACGAAGATGAAGGTAATGCCTAGCTTGCGCTGGAGTTGTTTCAGCTCAATCTGCATTTGCTTGCGCAGTTTGTAGTCAAGCGCAGAGAGGGACTCATCAAGCAGCAGTACTTTTGGTTTATTCACGACAGCGCGAGCAATTGCGACGCGTTGCTGTTGACCGCCCGAGAGTTGATGAGGTTTGCGTGGTGCAAATTGTTCCAGTTGAACCATGCGAAGGGCTTCCATCACACGTGGTTCGATTTCACTTTCAGCAACTTTCTGCATGCGCAGGCCGAAAGCAACGTTATCGAACACCGTCATGTGCGGGAACAATGCATAGCTTTGGAAAACGGTATTAACATGACGATGTTCTGCGGGGATAGCAGTCACGTCCTGCTCATCGATGATAATGTGGCCATCGTCTGCATCTTCAAGACCAGCAATCAAACGAAGTACTGTGGTCTTGCCACAACCTGACGGACCTAGAATGGTTAAAAACTCACCGTTGTTAATTTCAAGATCGAAGTTAGAGATGATCTCTTTACCATCGAAGCTCTTACACAGTCCTTTTAACTGGACAACGGGTTTTTTAATTGGTTGTGTTGCGTTCAATTCTACTCTCACTCCTTACACCACGGGCGATTAGCTAAGTAAAAATTCCCCTAAAAATTAGACCGCGCATGATAGACGTGCGAATCATGAAGTTAAAGCGTTTTTTGTGTTTTACCGGGAATTTTTCGCCCTGAATTGACGCGGCATAAGAAAATGAAGAAACCGCGAACAAAACCGATTCTTGTGACCTGCATCATCCATTTGAGGACGCGGGCGCTCGCAAGTATAGACCCTTAATGTGACGTCCAAAAATGCGACACCTTGAGACGCATCCAAAAAATATCACCTATAACTTTAAGAGTGGGGAAATTTCTTAGGCTAAAGACAAAAGTTACTTTGTTATGAATAAACAACAGTTGAGCAACGCACTGCACGTTGGCGGTACTTTAGAAAATGCGCTGAGTGGTGATTATAACTTGAGTGCTTCCAGCGTGGTTCAGGAAGCCGTTAAGCTAACGCAAAAGCATTTTTGGCAATTTCTGCCTGCAACCGTGATATTGACCATTGCGCACATTCTGATTTTCCTGGTGGCGCTGACCATCATGAATGGCACGCCTTATTCGGTGATGGAAGCCTTTATAGGCAAGCAGCAAATGACGCCTGATCTTATGGCGTCGGCCAGAATTGCAGTTTTCGCGGCCACCGTGCTATCTGCACCACTTTATGCCGGTGCGAGCCTGATGGGTTTAAGCCACGCGATAGGCTTTAGAACCAAACCTAGGCATATCACAAAGGGGTTGGCTTATGGTTTGGCGGTGACGTTGGCAATGAGCTTTATCAACGCACTACAAAGCTTTAGCAGCCAACTCATACCGTTGCTGGGCATTTTCCTCGGCATTACCTTTTCTATGACCATTTTGCTTATCTGTGAAAAACGGCTGCGTCCGGTGGAGGCGATGATCGTTTCATTTAGGGCGATTATAAAAAAACTGATACCATTGACCTTGGTTTACATCGTCATTGCTATCTTGTTTGTCTTTTCTTATGCGACAGCAGGCTTGGCCTTGGTCTGGGCGCTACCATTCATGTTCAATGTGAAGGGCGTGCTTTACCGTGAAATGTTCGGTGTTGGTATTGAAGTGACCGTGTCACAAGAGGGAGATGACGATTCTTCTTCTGATGGCGGGAATAAAGAGGTTTTCAACGCGTAAATGAAGCTTTCCCATGCTGTATTGGCTTCGGCTCTGTTTATTTCTGCGTGTAGCGACGCCCCACAATCTCCCATCACAGTAGACAATCTGCAACCGGCTTCACCACCACCTTCAATGGTCGAGAAGCCTGATTTTGCTTCCTACAAAATTGTTGATGAGAAAAAGAAAGCGTTTGTGGCTTTTATGAAACCTGGCATCAACTATATCAACGGACTGATCGAGAACGCACGCACGCGGCTCATTGGACTGGAAAAAGGTAAAACACCAACGGATGAAGACGAGGCGTTCCTTGCCCGTGTCGCCGAGCTGTTTAATCTGCCACTTCCAGAAGCAGGTGCTGACAAAAAATGGTATCAAGAAGCCCTCAAGCGTGTGGATGTGATACCTGCAGATCTTGTTTTAACTCAGGCAGCTAAAGAATCTGGGTGGGGCACATCACGCTTTGCCCGCGAAGGAAATAACTACTTTGGTCAGTGGTGTTACACTTCTGGCTGCGGCATGGTGCCAAGTGCACGTTCGCAGGGTAAAACCCACGAAGTTGCCGTGTTCAAAGACACTTACCAATCAATCCGCGCGTATTTCCTTAACGTCAACCGCAATAAAGCGTATGCCCAGTTGCGGGATATCCGAGCCGACTTGAGAAAATCAGGAGAGCCGATTTCGGGCGTTGCTTTGGCTAATGGATTGAAAAGTTATTCTGAACGCGGCCAAGCTTATGTCGAAGAAGTGCAAAGCATGATTCGATACAACGAGAAGTATTGGAGCCAAGGATGATTAAAGGACTTACGGCTGTCTTGTTGGCAGCTGTAATTTCAGCACCTGCTGCCGCGGCGCAGGTAAAATTCAGTTATAGCAAGCTATATACCCAGCTTAAGCATAACTACAGTGAAAACCATCCAGACGTAAAGATTGGGTATTTTATGGTTTCTCCTTCTTCAGGGGCGACTTGTCAAATCACCAAAGCCTGGATGACCAAAAAAGCGCATTACGAAGAATTTGAGATCCCAGCATCGCAAGAACTACCGCTTCCCATTGATAACCACCTCCGTAAAGTGAATCCGGATGTGTTTATTGAAACGGCTGGTACCCAAGCTTGTGATATTTCGTTTCAGGTCTTGGCAAAGAACAGTTTTGGATCTGAAGTGACGGAAGAAGAGGTGAATAATCTGGTTCCTCAGATGACGACCATGATGCAGGATTTAGGGGGTATGTTCGCTTCTTGGTTTATGCCGGAAGTGGAAGGTGTGACCGTACATTTTGCTGATGCACAACCTGAGCTGAAAACTTCAGAAGGGCGCACAATCGATGTCAATGGTAAGGTCGCTATTATACGTGCTTCCGAGCTAAAGAGTGGGGAACGTGTCTTTTTCCCGCAAGAGCCACTGAAAGTGACGCCTTGGATTCCGCAAAGTTAGTCTCTTAGCGTTTAAAAAAGAAAAAGCCCGCAGTTGAAGTTGCGGGCTTTTTTATCTCTGTTGGTCGGCTTAGTTCACCTGAACCACGTCCAGTTTCAGCGATGGATCAAATTCAACCACATCGTCTTCTGATGGTTGTGTATCACTGAATTGCTCTTTATCGAACGCACTATCACCACCATTAATGACGCCAGAATCTTTATCGATGCTCTTGAAGTCGAACAGCTCGAAGTCAGCCAGGTGTGATGGCACCACATTTTGCATTGCACGGAACATGGTTTCGATTCGACCTGGGAAACGACGATCCCAATCGCGCAGCATTTCTTTGATCACCTGACGTTGCAGGTTTGGCTGCGAACCACACAGGTTACAAGGAATAATCGGGAACTCAGCAGCTTCTGCATAGCGCTCGATGTCTTTCTCACGGCAGTACGCGAGAGGACGAATCACAACGTGTTCACCGTTGTCGGAAACCAGTTTAGGTGGCATGCCTTTCATTTTGCCGCCATAGAACATATTCAGGAACAAGGTTTCCAAAATGTCATCACGGTGGTGACCCAGTGCAATTTTGGTTGCACCCAGCTCTTTAGCCGTGCGGTAAAGAATACCGCGACGCAGGCGAGAGCATAGTGAACAGGTGGTTTTACCTTCTGGCACTTTGTCTTTAACAATCGAGTAGGTGTCTTCTTCTACAATCTTGTACTCAACACCAAGACCATCAAGATATTCAGGCAGCACGTGCTCAGGAAAACCCGGTTGCTTCTGATCCAGGTTTACTGCAATGAGTTCAAAAGAAATCGGGGCGCTTTTCTGCAAACTCTGCAGAATCTCCAGCATGGTGTAGCTGTCTTTACCGCCACTCAGGCAAACCATGATACGGTCGCCGTCTTCAATCATGTTGAAGTCAGCAATGGCTTGGCCGACGTTGCGGCGAATGCGCTTTTGCAACTTATTCTGGTTGTACTTTTGTGCTTTGGTGATTTCTTGATTCGACATGTTAATACTAAGTGCCTCTAAAATTTCTCTACGCGATCAAGCCAGCCAATGACATATGGATATGGCACATCGCTCCCCGATGCGAAGGTTAGGCGCGTATGATACGGATTTCGTGGCAGGATGCCAGTATCTATGGGAAATCGGTAATGAAATGCGAAACGCAGAAAAAGAAAAAGCGCCTTTCGGCGCTTTTCAAAATATGTTTCTCAGCCTAAACCAACATTAGGTGCGAGCGGGCTGACATAACCGTCAGGTTTAATCGCTAAAACGTCACAGTTGAGTTGGTCAATAGTATGTTCAGCGGTATTGCCGATAAAGATGGCCGACAATCCCACACGTCCTGTTGTACCCAGTATCACTAACTCAGCATCAAGCTCTTTGGAAACTGCGGGGATAACATCCTCGGGTAAACCTTCCAGGCAGAAAGTCTGCTCTTCATCAATGCAATGTTTTTGCCGCAGTGCTTTCATCTGAAGCAAATGGTGCCCTCTGACGGCGTCAGTGTAAGAAGCCGGGTCGAACTCGGGAAGCTCTATCGTGACGTTCACTGGTGTTGCAGGGTAGGCGTTAACGAGGTTCACTTCTGCGTTAAGAAGCTTACTCATCGCTTTTGCTTCATCTATCAGTTTGTCATTAAGCGGCTCATGGGTTTCATTTTCAGAAGAAACATTTACCGCAGTGAGGATTTTGCCATGTTCAGGCCAGCTATGTTCTTTCACGAGAAGAACGGGGCATGGGCATTTGCGAAGCAGGTGCCAGTCAGTTGGCGTGAATATCAAAGAACCGAGCTTATCGTGCTGATGGGTCGCTTTGATAAGCAAGTCATGCTCTCCATCAAACACCTTTGCGATCATGCTTTCGTAAGGGCGATTGTGCCAGACAAGGTGTTTCACAACGTCTATCCCTTCACACGCATTCTTTTCAACGACTGAGTCTATCCATTCTTCTCGCTGTTTGAGCACGCCTGCACGCATTGCCTGACGCTCTTCTGCGGAAAGCATAGAGGTCATTTCATAAGAAAAGTCATAGATGGCAAGGAATAGGGTGATTTTGACAGGCGCAGAAGATTTTCTCGCGATATCCATCGCACGGGAGAGCGCAGGTTGTTCTTCGTGGTCGGGATCGATAGCGACGAGCAAGTTGGTATATCTGTTCATAACAACCTCCAGCTGGTGATGCCGATACTTTAATTTAACCCATTGTGGCAGGAGTTTGCGATAAATTCAGATAGATAAACGTAAAAAAAGAGAAATGGCGCGTATAGCGCCATTTCAGAAGTCGTCTGTAAAGCAGGGGGGATTTACTTGGAAACACCCGCCAAACGGCTTAATTCATCGTGGTCAAGAATCGTAATGTACTTGCCTTTAACACTTAGCATGCCGCTCTTTTGGAAACGGCCAAGCAGGCGGCTGATGGTTTCAACAGTTAAGCCAAGGTAATTACCGATATCACCACGTGTCATCGTCAAACGGAACTCTTTTGCTGAAAAGCCACGCTGAGAGAAACGAGTAGACAGGCTGTGTAGGAATGCCGCAAGACGCTCTTCTGCATTCTTCTTAGAAAGAAGCAGGATCATTTCCTGGTCACCTTTGATTTCGTTGCTCATCAAACGCATGATCTGCTGACGAAGCTTGGGCATTTTGCCTGACAGGTCATCAAGAATCTCAAACGGGATTTCACATACCATAGAAGTTTCCAACGCCTGCGCAAAGCTAGGGTGGGACATATGGTTTATTGCGTCAAAGCCAACAAGATCTCCAGCTAAGTGGAATGCTGTGATTTGCTCATCACCTTGCTCGGTGATGGTGTAGCTTTTGATGGTGCCAGAACGGATGGCATATAACGAACGAAGTTGATCGCCGGCTTGGAACAATGGCTGACCTTTTTGAATCGGCTTTTTACGCTCGATAATTTGGTCAAGCTGATTCAGCTCACTCTCGCTTAACGTAAAGGGGATACAAAGCTGACTGATGCTGCAGTCCTGACAATGGATTGCGCAACCGCCAGATTGAACACGTTTAGTAGGAATTTTGTCTTGAATCATGAGCCTGCTTAGCCAAATTGATTTGAGTCAATATTTTACCATTTCCGGAAGAGAAAGCGAGACTTAGTACAACTGATTGTATACAGAATAAGCGGTAACAATTCCGTACATTAGCAGTATCAATGATGAGATCCTTCGGAATATCAGGTTGTTAAGGAGGTTCTTGGTTGCTTCTGCAGCAGAGCCAACCAAAATCATTGCAGGGAGAGTTCCTAAACCAAATGCGAGCATTATCAACAATCCATCTAGCGCATTTCCGGCAACAGCTGCCCAGCTCAACGCTGAATACACCAACCCACAAGGCAACCAGCCCCACAACATACCAAACGGTAGCGCCGCAAACGGGGAGCGTAATGGAAGTAACTTACTGGAAAGGGGTGAAAGACGTTTCCAAAGCACTTGGCCCACTTTCTCCACATAGGCAAGGCCATTCCAGAACCGACCAATGTACAAAGCGAGCAAAATCATCATGATAGCAGCAGCCAATCTTAGCCATAGCAACTGTTGGGTGATTTGAGTGACACCGACAACACCTGCGACTAATCCACCGGCAATCGCACCAATCAGGCCATAAGAAAGCAGGCGGCCACCGTTGTAAAAGAGAAGGAAGGGGGACTTACGTTGATTTTGGGGAGTCCCCATGGAAACAGCGGCGGCGACACCGCCACACATTCCTAAACAATGGCCTGCACCAAGCAGGCCAACTGTAAAAGCAGCAATGAGATCACTGAATGGCATTATTTTTGTTCCGACGAGTTGTCGCTCTGTTTCTTTGGTGAGGATGTTGACTCATCCTCATCAAGAAGGATGTTCATGCCTTGTCTTTCAAGATCTTCAAATTGCTCGGACTTAACCGCCCAGATAAAAATTCCTACGGCGACACAAACCAAAGCAATTGCGATGGGGATGAGGATATAAAGACTTTCCAAACCGTTACTCTCCCTTCAGCTTTTCAATGAGGTCTTTTTTAAACAAACGAAGCGAGTTCGTAACGACGATCACTGAGCTGCCTGACATACCAGCTACTGCCACATAAGGTGCGACAAATCCCATCACCGCCAGTGGCAAAATCACAAGATTGTATCCTAATGCCCAAGCCAGATTCTGACGAATGATTTTTTGGGTAAAGGCCGCCAATTTGCGCGCATCGAGTAGTTTGGTGAGGTCATCACCGAGCAACACCATATCCGCAGAGGCTTTAGCGACGTCAGTGCCTCCGCCCATGGCAACCGAAAGGTGCGCACCAGCCAGCACGGGCGCATCGTTCACCCCATCTCCGATCATCATGGTTATTTGATCTTGTGGCAGAGAATTTAAATACGCCAGTTTACCTTGTGGAGAGACACCCGCGACCAGTTCATCGATACCTAACTTGTCAGCAACAGCTTGTGCTGTGGCTGAGTTGTCGCCGGTTAGCATGGTGACTTTGATGCCAGCTTCGTGGAACTTCTCGATCAGTGCTTTGCTTGATTCACGGATTGGGTCAACAAGCAAATATGACGCTACTGCCTCACCATTTCGGGATAGCCAAATCTGGTGGGTACTTTGCTCGGAAATTTGTGTGTTGTTTAACGCAAACTGAGGTTTGCCGATACGCCATTCGTCACCATCGATTTGACCTTTTAAACCTTCACCGATGACGTTTTCGACGTTCTCTAACCCGTTCGCCTTTTCAAAGCCGCTAAAAGCTTCCGCGATAGGATGGTTAGCATAGGACTCCAAAGATGCTGCGATGGCAGTTGCATGATTTGCATCTATGTCTGCGTAAATCTGGGTATCAGAAATTGAAACGTTGCCTTCAGTCAGTGTGCCGGTTTTATCAATGACAACTCGGTTAATGTGCGTCAGCGTTTCGAATACATGCCCCCGACGTAGAAGAATACCGAGCTTGCCAAAGGTGGATGTCGAACAGGTCAGTGCGGTAGGTGTTGCCAATGACAACGCGCAGGGACAGGTTGCGACCAATACAGAAAGCATGATCCAGAAAGCGTCTTCTGGGCGATGACTTTGCCAGTACCACCAGGTACACGCCGAAATGACGAGAATGGCAGCGACAAAATAGCGCGCGACGATATCTGCAACTTCAGCTACTCGTGGTTTAGCTAGTTGAGCTGCATCCTGAAGCTCGACAATATGGGCAATAAGGGAGTCCTTTTTCTCAGCAGTCACCTTTACATTCACGTTTCCATCAATGTTCATGGTGCCTGCATAGACACGCTCACCACTTTGACGTGACTCGGGCATCGACTCACCAGTCAGCATTGATTCGTCAACTGTCGTTACGCCTTCTACGACCAACCCATCTGCAGGGAAGGGTTCACCAGGTAATACGCGCACAACATGGCCAATGGCTAGCGACTTAGCAGGGATTTGCTCACCCGATGCCAGTGTCGCCAAACGCGGGATCAGCTTAAGCAAGTTTGCGCTTGCAGCAGCAGCCGTTCTTCGGGCGCGCATTTCAAGGAATCGGCCAACCAGCAGGAAGAAGGTAAACATGGCGATAGACTCAAAGAATACTTCGCCTTTTCCGGTGACGGTGGCATACAAGCTGGCGAAATAGGCAAACAAAAGCGCGATAGAAACAGGAACATCCATTCCTAGCGTCCGGGCTTTGAGGTTTCTCCAAGCGTTGATATAGAAAGGCATCGCGGAATAGAGTAGAACCGGCGTCGCAAATATCAGGCTTACCCAGCGGAAGTAATCACGAAACGCTTCATCCATGTCTCCGAATACTTCGAAGTACATCGCCACAGCCAGCATCATGACCTGCATGGTAGCGAGACCAGCAATACCCAACTTATAAAGGTATTGCTTCATGGTGTGGTGATATTGCGCTTCCTGATTATCGGCTTCGAAAGGTGCTGCTTTGTAGCCAAGCGCATGAATCTTATTTAGCAGAGTACTGAGTTTGGTTTTAGATGGATCCCAACGAAGCGTTGCTCGGTTGGTTGTGGTGTTGACGCGAATACGCGAGACACCTTCTTGGCTGTGTAGTTGCTTTTCAATCAACCAAGCGCATGCGGCACAGGATACGCCATCAACTGACAAAACAACTTCATCTATGCCGCCTTCATGACGCACGAATTCCTGCTGAACGTCTTCGTTGTCGTAAAGAGAGAGTGATTGAAGTTCTTCCGGTACGAGGCTGGCTTTTTCTGCAGGGGCAGTTCGGTATTCGTAGTAAGAGGTAAGGCCGCTTGCCACGATAGTGGTGGCGACCGCTTCACAGCCAGGGCAACACATGATGCGAGTACTGCCCTGAATCTCGACTTTATAAGAGTCACCGGTAAGAACCGGCTCTCCACAGTGATAACAATCTTTCGTCATTCCTTGCTCTGACCATACAACTCTACTGGGTCTTCAGATGGAAAATTTGCGCGGCCATTTAAAGCCCACGTCCCATCAAATGCGTTAACTTCAACGTACCAAGGGCCAGTGAGCGGTTCGCTCAGGGCAAGTCGGTAGCGGCCGGAAGCATCAGCGTTGACCATCTGTTCGATATCTCTATCAGCAAGCGTACGGTGTTGGAATGTGATTTTTAGAGTAGGGTATTGCGTTAGTTCACCTTTATCCAAGGTGAAAATAGCGGTGTCATTCTGTGCAGACAGGAAAGCGGAGATGGCGAGCTCATCGGCTTTCTTCAAGCGGGATATGTCGATGTTAATCCCTTTACCTTCTTTGTAATAATCTTCGGCGACAAGGGATACCTGATTTTTGCTGAACAAAGCAAAGGTGAAAAGACTGGCAACGACAACGCTACCTGGAAGGGCTATCAGGAACCAGGGCCAAAACTGCTTATACCATGGCTTAATCATATCGCTTTCCTGTGTGAACTGAATTCTTGGGGAAAAAAGCCCCTGCTTGCAGGGGCTTAACTAACTAATTATTGATTTTATTGGTTTTGCGGTGTGCTTAGCTGCCAGACATAAGCAGAAAGCAGCTGGATCTTGTCTTCGTCCAGAATGTCTTTCCAAGCTGGCATTACGCCTTGGCGACCATAGCGAATAGTTTCTTCAACGGCTTTACGAGAGCCACCGAACAGCCACACGTTGTCAGTCAGATCAGGTGCACCAAATGCTGGGTTACCTTTACCGTCTGTACCGTGACATGCTGCACACACAACGAAGCGTGTTTTACCTTTCGCTGCTTCCTGAGCGTCAACTTTACGACCCGACAGGCTCAGTGTGTAAGAAGCGACTTCACGAACGCCATCTTCACCCAGCGCATCAAGCCATGCCGGCATGTTACCCACTCGACCATTAACCAGTGTTGCTTTGATAGTCTCTGGCTCACCGCCATACAACCAAGCGTCGTCGGTTAGGTTAGGGAAGCCTGACTGACCACGAGCATCAGAGCCGTGGCACTGAGCACAGTTTTGAATGAACAGGCGCTGACCCACCTTAATTGCTTCAGGGTTCTTGGCAATTTCAGTGATGTCTTGCAGTTCATCCGAACCTGGCTTGTATGCGAGTTTGCGGAAGGTTTCGCCGAAAATCGCATTCGCAGATGCTAGCTCACGCGCATACTGGTCGATACCGTCGCTGTTAGCCAGCAACTGACGTGACTCTTCAATATTCGCAACGTCCTGAGCGGAACTCTGCCAATTGAAAACGCCTTTCCAGTTACCTAAGCCTGGGTAAAGCACGAAGTAAACCGCACCGAAAACAATGGTCGCCCAGAACATGTACGACCACCACTTAGGCAGTGGGTTGTTCAGCTCACGAATACCATCGTATTCGTGGCCCATATCTTCACCATCAGCCACGCCATCAAGGTCTTTGCTACACCAAATAATCAGTGCGGCACAACCTACCAACGTACCAAGGGTAATGACAGTGATAAATAGACTCCAAAATGTAGTCATTTGTTATCTTCTCCTGTCTTTTTATCGCCTTTCTCCTCGTCAGCGAAGACAAGGTTAGCAGCTTCGTCGAATTCCTTTTTACGGCGACTGCTATAGGCCCAAAGCACAATTACAATGAAGCAGACGAAAATCGCTAGCGTCCATAGGGCATGAAAAGATGCCATAAGAGCTCCTTACTTCATCGCGTGGCCGAGTGACTGCAGGTAAGCGATGATGGCATCCATCTCCGTTTTACCTTCAACGTCTGCTTTCGCATTTGCGATTTGCTCATCAGTGTATGGAACACCGAACATATCGCGGAAAACAGTCAGCTTTTTGGCAGTGTTCTCGCCAGTCAGAACATTCTCTTCCAACCAAGGGAAGCCAGGCATGTTTGACTCAGGCACAACCGCACGAGGGTCGATAAGGTGAACGCGGTGCCACTCATCAGAGTAACGGTCACCAACGCGTGCCAAATCAGGACCTGTACGCTTGGAACCCCATAGGAATGGGTGTTCCCAAACACTTTCACCCGCCACAGAGTAGTGACCATAGCGCTCAGTTTCTGCACGGAAAGGGCGAATCATCTGGCTATGACAAACATTACAACCTTCACGGATGTAAATGTCGCGGCCTTCCATTTCCAGTGCAGTGTATGGGCGCAGGTTATCGACAGGTTCGGTCGTTTGCTTTTGGAACAACAACGGCGTGATTTCAACAAGCGCACCGAAGCTGATAGCAATGACCGTGAGGATAGCGAAAAGACCAACGTTCTTTTCTACAATTTCATGACGACTAGAACTCATTCGTTGGTCTCCTTATGCTGCTTGCTCAACGGATTTGAGGCTTGCTTTTGGTGCGGCGATAGTCTTGTAGGTGTTGTAAGCCATCAAGAGCATGCCTGACCAGAAGATTGCGCCACCAACGAAACGTACAAAGTAGAACGGATAAGAAGCTTCCAAAGATTCTACAAAGCTATAAGTCAATGTACCGTCAGTGTTAACTGCACGCCACATCAGACCCTGCATGACGCCGGAAATCCACATTGCAACGATATACAGCACGGTACCAACGGTCGCTAGCCAGAAGTGCACGTTGATCAGGTTGATAGAGTACATACGCTCTTGGCCGAACAACTTAGGAACCAGATGGTAAACCGCACCGATAGAGACCATTGCTACCCAGCCCAGTGCACCTGAGTGTACGTGACCGATAGTCCAGTCGGTGTAGTGTGACAGTGCGTTAACTGTCTTGATTGCCATCATCGGACCTTCAAAGGTAGACATACCGTAGAAAGACAGAGAAACAATCAGGAATCGAAGGATTGGGTCATAACGCAGTTTGTGCCAAGCACCTGACAGCGTCATGATACCGTTGATCATGCCACCCCAAGATGGAGCAAACAGGATAACAGACATCACCATACCCAGAGACTGAGTCCAGTCAGGCAGGGCAGTGTAGTGCAGATGGTGAGGACCCGCCCAGATGTACAGGGATACCAGTGCCCAGAAGTGAACGATAGAAAGGCGATAGGAGTAAACCGGACGACCTGCTTGTTTCGGTACGAAGTAATACATCATACCCAGGAAACCTGCAGTCAAAAGGAAGCCTACAGCATTGTGACCGTACCACCATTGGATCATGGCATCGATGGCGCCCGCATATATCGAATATGACTTCATTCCGGAAACCGGAATTGCCATGCTGTTTACGATGTGCAGGACAGCGACGGTGATGATAAATCCACCGAAAAACCAGTTCGCCACATAGATGTGCGAGGTTTTACGTTTGATTAGCGTTCCAAAGAACACGATGGCGTATGAAACCCATACGACCGCAATAGCGATATCGATTGGCCATTCCAACTCAGCATATTCTTTACCACTGGTGAAACCCATAGGTAGTGTTATTGCTGCAGACAGAATGATTGCTTGCCATCCCCAGAAGGTAAATTCAGCCAGCTTACCTCCGAACAGCCTTGTCTGACAGGTGCGCTGTACAACGTAATAAGACGTTGCAAACAGGGCACTAGTGCCGAACGCAAAAATCACCGCATTGGTATGCAGTGGGCGTAATCGGCTATAAGTCAGATAAGGAATGTCGAAGTTCAGCGCAGGCCATACCAGCTGAGCGGCTATTAGAACACCAACACCCATGCCCACAATTCCCCACAGGATAGTTACCAGGGTGAATTGACGGACAACGCGGTAGTTGTATTCCAGTTCAAGCTGCTTTTCTTGGCTCATATTGCATGCTTCCACTTTTTTAATTACTACACTCACGTATTACAAAGTGACTTAAACGTCACAATGCCACCCCAGAAGCAATGCAATGCGAATAGTGATTGATTTATACCCACTTGATGCATTCCATTGCTATTTCATTGTAAAAGTGGCATTTTCATTGGTGATAATACTTCAGTTATTCAGTTAAATACAGGGTCGAACCCACACTCGGTTTACGCTCGGGTAACATTTCTACTAAAACTTTGAGCTCTGTAACACGGGAAAAGCATAAATCACATGGCAGCAGAAAAATTAACCACAGGTCGCTTAGTACAAATATTAGTCGTTATGGCAGTGCTTATAGCGGCTTTTATTTGGCGAACGCTAGAACATTCTGAATCTACTACTTTGCCGAAATGTTCAGTAGTGGCGGGAAGTTGCAGTGTTTCACTGCGCGGTGAAACGGTTGAAATTAATATTGAAAATCAAGGCGATAAATCCCAGATTATGCGGGTGAGTTCAGTGTTTGAGCCTGGTGAACTACGTCTGTTAGGAGAACCTGACATTGTCATAACTTCTCACAAAGTTTTGGCAAACGAAGGTGAAAAACGTGCCTATATTTATGCTTTACCTATTGATGTTAATTATGGGTCAGCGCAAAAATGGATGTTATTCATTGATCGAGATCAATTAGAAATTAAGTTTTAACATCGAATTAATATTTGTGCGAATGGCGCTAACATTTTTGAGTTAGGTCATTCAAATTGGATGAACGTCTTAAAATCCACATTAAAGCAGCTATAGGCTGCTTTTTTACTGTCTATTTATCTATCAAATCACCAAAATAAAATGCCTGATGTCGCACTGCTTTGGCATGTTCAGAGCACAGGTAATGGATAAGATCTGATGCATCGGTAGCAACATCGGCACACTTTGAACCCTGAGTGTATTGATCCCCGCCAATGACGACATGATTCACTTTTAATCCTTTGTGAACAGATTTATTGGAGTGAGCGAGTTGGCATAGCTTTAAGTGAAGCGCTTTCAAAGCGTCGCTAGCATCTTCGCTTTTATCGGGAACGATTACGTAGGTCAGGGTGAGTTCATCAACAGTGCCTGACGTGTTAGCTCTTAGCGAAGCGAAGTAGGTTTCATCCAGCGGCATTTTGAGTTGGTCAATCGTACTCTCGGAAACCAGCACGACCACGCCATCCACAGAGGCAACATTTGACGTAGCCCAATCGAACTCGTCAGCAATCATGATGCGATTGAAGGGCTGGCAATATCGATATCTGACTCTTGGCTCATCAGCGGCGATGGCATATCCGTCTTGCTCATTGTCTGCCAAATACACCACAGTATTGCCTTTTTGCGCGAGGCGTTTGCTAATTATTTGTCCTAGTGGGAAATTCGCATTAATGACGATATAAAGCTGGCTATCCATTGCTCGAGCGGAATTTTTGGTCGGTGTCGGCGATTCTATCGTCTATTAATAGAGAATTCAGTGATTAAGCGAAAAGAATCACGGTAAAAACTGGTGTTTGCAGAAGTGAGAAGGCTATTATTGATCGTATTGCCGCAACCAAGCTGTGTAGATTTAAATGAGAATTGCGACATCATCATCAACTGCCCCCAAAGCCAGTGAGGCCATACAAGACATAGCCAGGGAGATATCTGAAAAAATATCCTCTCCTTCGCTCATGCTTGTCTATTACACAGAAACGCAAGACGCGGAAGCGATCAAACGTGAACTGAATGTACATTTCCCCAATACCTACGTCATTGGTTGTTCCTCATGTCAGGGAAGCATGACGGATAAAGGTTACGTTGGCGGGCATTCTATTTCAGTGTGGGCCGTTGAAGATGCTGACGGTGCGTATGGGTCGGCACTCTGCGAATTAAAAGAGGGTGATGACATCGCTGAATCTGCCCGCATCGTTCTCAGCCGAGCTATTGATAGTAGTGGGCGTCCGGGAGAATTACCAGCACTCATCACATTACATGCCACACCGGGTTATGAAGAAACCATTCTTCAAGCAATTCGAGAAGAGCTTGGTGTCAATATTCCTATCATTGGTGGTTCAGCGGCTGATGATGGCGTCAGTGGCAAATGGTCTCTAATGGACAATGCGCGCGTGACGTCTGAAGGCATCGCCATGGCCGTATTTTTCCCCTCAGCACGTGTTAGCTATTCATTTCACAATGGCTATGCAGCCATCGGATCGAGTGCCGTTGCTACCAAAGTTGATGGTCGCACACTCGTCGAGTTGGATGGTAAACCTGCTTTTGATGTCTACGGAAAGTGGTATTTCAACGCCACAGGCAATGCTATCGATCCTGATGGATTGTTTGCCCAATCAACACTTTTTCCGCTGGGTCGTCAGACAGGCGAAATCCATGGCATGCCATACTATACGCTTTCTCACCCCGCCACAGTGTCTCCGGAAGGTGGCATTCAGATGTTCTGTAATATTCAGGAAGGTGAGACGGTTCACTTCATGTCCGGCACAACGGAAATGTTGGTGTCGAGAGCAGGGCGCGTCGTAGATTCAGCCAACGACCACGACAAGAATACCTGTGACCCAATAGGCGGATTAGCAATATATTGTGCAGGATGTATGCTGCATGTTAGCGATTCTCTGCACAGCGTCGCAGCGAATATGCGTCTATCAATGCACCATGCCCCCTTTATTTGCCCGTTTACTTTTGGCGAACAAGGACAGTTCCTCGGCGGAGAAATTGCCCACGGAAATTTGATGATATCCGCCGTACTGTTCCACAAGGATGAGCTATGACAGGCGCAATCTCAGAGAAGTTGCAGGAAACACTGTTCGAACTGAACCGTGTTGAAGAGAGAGAGCAAAAGTTCAAGGAAGAAAACCGCGCGATTCTGTCAGCGATCTCCGCGATGTCTGGTGCCAGCAACAAAATCGAAGTGTTCAACACGCTGCTGAAAGTGATTGAGCGCTATGTTTCTTTTGATAATGCAGTGGTGCTAACCCGTAACAAAGAAACGGAAGACAAATATTCCTGTTTGGTGTCTACATCACCACACGTAGAAAACTTTATCTGGGAAGATGGCGGGACTTTCTCCCGATGCGTGAATGGCCAGACCGTCGTACTTTATGCGCCGGAAAGAGTGAAAGAATTTTCCTTGTTGCAAGGTGAAGATTTTGACGCGTGCCGCTCCGCGCTGATCACCGGGATGACGGTGAATGCCAGCGAATCGATCCTCATCCTGTTCGCTTCAGAAAAGGGGCGTTTCCAAACCAAATCACAACAGGTTATCGAGCGTTTCCGACCGCTAATCGAACGCACGATTATCGATATTGACTACCGCGAACGCCTCCAGTGTTTGGTGTCAGTCAAGACTCAGGAATTAACCGCGAGTCGTCAGCGTTTTCGTGACTTTGCGAAAACAGCCGGTGACTGGTTTTGGGAAATCAATAATAACCTGCAGTTCACCTATCTTTCTTCGCCATCAAATGAATCATTCTCTGCTGAGCCGCAGGGGATAATGAACCAGTTGAATCGCCAGCCGGATGTGAAACACAAATTACTCGACTTGATTCAACTTGAACAACCATTCTCTGAAGTGGAGTGGAAAGTATTCCAAGAAGGGAGAGAGCAGTGGATCAGCTTGTCAGGTCGACCTTATTACGACAAGCGTGGTAACTGTATGGGTTTTCGGGGTACGGCGAAAGACATTACAGCCCGAAAACAGCGCTTACACGAACTGCAACAGGCAAGACAACAGGCAGAATCTGCCAACGCCGCGAAATCCCAATTTCTGGCAATGATGAGTCATGAAATTCGTACGCCACTCAATGCGGTAATGGGTTTACTGGATACTTTGCAACAATCTCCGCTGGATGACGAGCAAACCGTTTGGGTTTCCCAAATGGATAAATCGGCTCAATTGCTCCTTACCATTATTAATGATGTGCTTGATTTATCGAGAATTGAATCAGAACGCTTCTCTCTGCATCCTGAAAGTATCAATCCACGTGACAGTGTCACTGTTGTATTCAGCCAACTCAACGAAGTCTCGTCCCGTAAAGATATCAAAATGGAAATGGACATCGCCGATGATGTACCTGACAACATTTATCAGGATGGTAACCGCTTCACCCAGATCTTATTGAACCTGGTTGGCAATGCCGTGAAGTTTACCGAGCACGGTAAAGTCAAAGTCTCAATGCGTGTCCGTAATGGAAGGCTGAAACTCTCCGTGAAAGATACCGGCATTGGCATCAACGCCGAACGTAAGAAAGATGTTTTCCTGCCGTTTACGCAGGCAGATGGCAGCATTACCCGCCAATATGGTGGAACAGGTCTGGGGCTTTCCATCTGTAAAAAGTTGGTGACCATGATGAACGGCAGCATCGACTTTGACAGCGAGCCAGGTGTAGGCACCACTTTCTATATTGATATTCCTCTGATTGAGCCTTCGCCGACAGAGCAGGTGAAAAAAGACAGTGTCGAAGAAAGTGATCTTCATGCATTGAGCATTCTGGTAGCAGAAGACAGCAAAGCTAACCAGATGGTGGTCAAGCTGATGCTGGAGAAAGCAGGGCATCATGTCGTCGTCGCGAACAATGGTAGAGAGGCTATTGATCTGGTTCATGATGGACACGTGCAGTTCGATATGATTCTGATGGACATGTCTATGCCAGTGCTATGTGGCATTGAAGCCACCAAGCAACTGCGCGAAGAAGGCTATGATTTACCAATTATTGCTTTGACAGCCAACGCAATGAATGAAGATAAAGAACGCTGCATGGAAGCCGGAATGGATGACTTTGTCACTAAGCCTATCCGTGCTGTGGTACTAAAACAGGCATTACAGCGTCACGCAAAGATTGAAGAGTAAACGAATTGGGTGATCTTTGCCCGATTTCAACCTTTACGTGACGCCGTCACATTTTATGGTTTGCCGTTCTGCAGCTATATCCTCATGATTATTGCGACTTAACAGATAGTTACTAAACGCCTGTGCGATAGGCGACAGCGCCTTATCACTTCGATGCACCAAATACCAATGCCTAATGATCGGCATGTCTTCCACATCCAGCACGTTAAGTTTTCCTGCTTCCAACTCTAACGAAATAGTGTGGCTAGAAACGATTCCCAAACTTAAACCGGCAGAGTTTGATGGCAGCAACGTGTTTAACCAATCCATGCAGGCAAGGTCAGTCATAGCAGCCACACATCCATTGCAGTTTGAGCAATGGCAACAACACATCAACCAACATCTGTAACCGAACCAGCCATACAAACCAGGCCGCAACATCCGGCTTTCGATAATTCACCAAAGCTAGAAGAACTCTGTTGGAACAGAATGATCCAATATGAGCGTCTTAGAGAATTGGTAATTATCTATTTTATGGTAAATAGATAATTACGTTCAATAGACTGAAATCTATGAAGAAAATGGGCAATGACAGACGTAGGAGAGTCAGATTTGGCGTAGCTGTAGATCTTATTTAACATAATATACATAATGCGCACTTAAGGATTGAAATTTAACAACCCAACATAGTCCCAGATTGAGCTTCAGTTTATTCGTATCTAATCATGGCTTTCAGCTTTCTATGTCGCGCCATGTTGGCATCATTCTGACAAAACAGAATCTGTGTTTTCTCAAATGTCTTTATGCTTGCACGACGTCATCAAAGCTCGTGGCTATTTGAACTGGGACGGTTTTATTATGAGTTATCACATTCCCGATACAGAAATCCAAGTATTACGTGCTCAGGGAGAAATTTGGCCGAATCTCATCACCATCCATTCGGCAGCCTTTGACAGTCTGTCGTAGTCCCAAGCGTACAGCTCCCGTACCTTGGATGCCAACGTCTCAAGCGGACTTTTCCTCTTTCATCGCTGAGCAAAAAATTTCCTCTAATGCTTCGAAAGCAAAAGGAATCAAATTCAGGTTCTGTATGCTAAGCCTCTCTTTTTCATACACATATCGCCAATTAGAAAAAGAACCATCTATTTCACGAATGAATTCAATATTTAGTCCGTCACGATAACTCTCAAATGATTCTTTGTTTGTATTACCAATTTCTTCATATAGAGCTAACAGGCTATGAGAGTATTCCCTGATTACTTTCTTCTTTTTATTATCACTTTTCCCTTTGCATCTTTCGGTAGTACAAATAATCGCTTTAAGATACAGTTCAATAGCTAAGCTAGAGTTAACTATGAAAGGTATAAAATCATTATATCTACACATATTCATAGATGCTTTAGCAAATCGCCTCGCTTGAAAAAATATGCTCGCCTCTAGCTTTTCAGGCTTTTTTTCTACGTTGTCAAGTAAATCAGAAAAAGCTTCTCTAGCCTCTTCTAATGACGCATTATGCATAACTTTTACAATTTCCATTTACGGTGTCACTCTTAGCCAACAAGTGGCATATTGTATATCAACACTTGAATCAGAGTAATTATTGTAACTTATGAAAAAAGCACACAATGATGGGTTTTGCATACCAGCCGCTAACTAAATCAGTTTCTTTGCTTCCGGGATTTTTTCTGTAGCGCTCAGTTTCTTGGCCATGTCAGAATCTAAAACGGTTTCTATCTCAATAACATGTCGTTTTCTCATCATGACGCAACGAGTATTGATTAATTGAACGATGTTCTATTCGAGCTTTCCCGTTTTAATACCCTGTTTTCACTGTATTCACCGACTTCGTGGTTGAGTTAGCCTGTTAGCGCTCAACAGACCAACAATAAAAAGGAAGGTGAATAATGTCGCCAATGTTAAAACGCGCACTCTGCGTCAGTTTAGTGTTAACCCCTGCTCTGCTCTCATCTACAACCGCTATAGCGACCGTCACGCAATTCGAAGGTCAAAATGATTGGGTGATGAACAAAGAAACCAGTGATGAACGATTTAAGGTGTTGCAGAAGCAAATGCGTGGCTTCGACATGACCATGTTCGAAACCGGTGCGCGCTTCAATACGTTCTATTTTGCGCTAAAAAACCAGAACTACGACATGGCAACCTATCAATGGAAGAAGATAAAGAAGACCATAGTGAATGGTACTGAGCGTCGTCCTGCGCGCAAAGCCAATGCTGATGCCATGTTCATCAACTCACAATGGAAAATGATGCAGGCGGCCATTGATTCAAAAGACGATGCGAAGATTTGGGAAACATACGAAACCACGAAAGCGGTGTGTAACGCTTGCCATGTGGCTGAAAAGGTTCCTTTTGTAAAAGTGGTGGATCCTCAATATCCCATGATGCCTGTTCAATAAACTCTGTCGAAGCACGTTGTTAAACGACGTGCTTCGCTTTCCATAGGGTTGTCTTATCGTTCAAGTGTGGTTCTCGTCCAAAATCAACGGCCACTTCATCATCAATCACAAACTCACCAAATAACATTTTTGTCATCGTTTCTGCCCCATTTACTGTTGTTACGTGCCCTACCCTTTGCTACTGGGTTGTGAAGGCGGCTATGTCACAACACTTCAAAGTACCAGTGCAGACGTTTTTGCTAACGACAGGCATAACACCTCATGCATGTCTGTGGGATAGCCCTGACTTGATACTTCTCGTTTGAACGATGATCTATTCAACCAAGCGGGCTCTGATGTCTATACCCAAACAACCTGAAGTTGGTTGGGTATAGATGCTGCGCGGGTTTTGAATGATTGCAGAGATCAATCCTTCCTTTGCGGTCTATTCGCTTCCTCCATCGTTACACATATTGTTACAGCTCTAAGGAATACATTAATGGAAATGTTAATCGAACACCGTATTATTGCAGCCGAATGTTTACATTCTCTTGGAGCAGTCTGGCTATCGACCATGGATTAAGACAGGGACCGTTTTGCAAGGAAGCCTTTATAAACAGCAATAAAAAGGCTTTACGATGAAGAAAATGACTATCGCATTGGTTGTCGCGTTATCCGCCCCCACTTTTGCGTCTGATACGTCAGACGATACTTATCTTTTCGGCGGATACAAAGGCGGTGATCGTAGCGGTTTTACTCTGGGGGCAGGCTATCAACTCAGTGAAAGCTTAGGCTTCGAGGCCTCTTACGCCTATGGCGGTGATGAGAGTTTCTATGAGTTCGAAGGAAACAGGGTTACCTATCGAAACAAAGTTAATGTCACTTATCATTCTACACACTTTGATGTGGTATGGAGTAAGGAAATGTCGCCCTACTTCATCCCGTTTGCTAAAACGGGGATCGCTTACAACGTCGGAAAATCGGACATGACAAGCACCTTCAGTCCTGGACAAATGTCATCCCGTGACAGTGAGTTCAGACCTCATTTGGGCTTAGGTGTTGAGATGCGTTTGCCTTCTGAAAGTAACGTATTTGCCAGGATGGAATACAACACCTATCTCATGTCCAGCCCAGCCAGTGACAGTTGGTGGGGTTTGAATCTGGGTTACCGCTTTAGCTAATACCCTCTGCTATAGCTTTATCATTAAAGGGGCTGAATCTGGGGCTCTTTAGATTGGCTTACTTTGTATTTCTACTGGTAATTTCAAAAAATAAAGCCCTCTTTCGAGGGCATTTTCTTACGAGTTGTGTCTACTCAAACTTTGAATTTATTTAACTCACTTTCCTGCTGGCCAGCTAAATCCGATATCGCGACACAAAGCGACTCCTGTTCTTTGGCTTGCTGAGAAAGAGTTTCACTGATGTCACGGATGTTGTCTGTATTCTGTTGGATATCAGCGGCAGTATCACGCTGTCTGAACGAGGAGTTAGAGATCTCAGTGATCAGTTCGTTAATACGGTAAATGTGGCTGTGGATTTGGGTCAATGCTTCATTCGCGCCCAGTACTTCTTCCTGTGTACTTGATGCCGTATTGCGGCTTTGAATAATGACGCTTTCCGCTTCGCCAACACCAGCTTGAAGCTGGGCAATCATGTTTTTGATTTCTTCCGTTGAAGTTTGGGTGCGGGAAGCCAGTGCACGAACCTCATCGGCAACAACAGCGAACCCTCGACCCATTTCGCCAGCACGAGCAGCTTCGATCGCGGCATTTAATGCCAGTAAGTTGGTTTGCTCAGCAATGTCGGTGATCACGGTGAGGATGGATTCGATGTTCGCGCTGTAGTTAGCCAGTTCGTTGACTTTGGATACTGCGGTTTCCATTTCGCCCATCAACACTTCTATGGACGCTTTGGTTTGCTCAACAGAATGCCCACCTTTGTTAGTGGCCTCACTACTTTCCGCTACCGCTTCGGCGGCGTGGCGCGCACGCTCAGCTACGTCATTGGAAATCTCTGTCATTTCATGAATGGCGTTGGACACCAGATTGAGCTCATTGAGCTGGTGATCAGCGCCCTGCGCTGCATTTTTGGCGGTGGATACTGTCAGGCTGACATTGTTGGAGACTTCGCCAGAGGTGGTTTTGATATTGGTGACCAGCGCTTGAAGGTACTTGATAAAGCCGTTGAACTCGTTAGAAACGCCACCGAATTCGTCATTACTTTTAATGGTAAGACGCTTAGTGAGGTCGCCGTCACCGCTGTTAATTTCTTCCAGACTTTCACGGAGGTTTTCCAGTGGCTTAAGTTGACGGGAAATCAGCAAGCTAAGCAAAATCCCGATAAGAATGGCGCAACCGGCCGTGGTCGCTGCAGCGGTGAATCCAAAATTATCGCTGTGCGCCATAACAATGGATTTATCAAGCACAACACCTATCAACCAGTTACTGCCTCTTAGACCATCAAGCGGCTGAAATGCAGTGAAAGCAGCTCCGGCATCGACCTCAACTTCCTGAAATGTATCATCCAGCACGGGTAATGTGCCTTTGAATAGCTCACTGAGTTTGAGTCCATTTAGCTCGCCATTTGGGTGGCTGATGATGGTGCCGTCTGCACTCAACAAAAAGGCGTAACCGGCATTGTTGAAATTGAGGGTGTTGAGCGCTTCTGACACGGTTTTTAAGCTGAGATCCCCACCAAAGGCTCCTTTGGATTTGCCGTTATCATAAAGATTGGCAACAACGGAGATGAGAATTTCTTTGGTCGCGGCGTCCGGATATGGGTCGGTCAGCATCGCAGAATCGTTTTTCTTAGCAAAAGGATACCAAGGACGTTTCCGAGCATCCCAGCCTTCTGGATTCCAAGTTGGATCATTGGTGATGCGTTTCCCATCGGTGTCGAGCCCTCCAAATATCAGGATAAACTCGTCTTTAAGCATCGGAATATCGAAGGTGCTTTGAATGGTTTCTGCACTGAAGTCGGCATTGATGTTTCCGGCCATCATATCGATGAGGGCGAGTTTACCGTTCAGCCAGTTGGTTATTTGCTCTCCCATGGCAGCAGTGGTTTCAAGGGTGTTTTGTTGTGAGCTGATCAGCTCTTCCTGTTTAACGCTCTGGTATTGAAACCAAGAAAGCGCCGAGAGTACTCCGATAACAACTGTTGTAGAAAGTAGAGCAACACGATAAGAGACTTTCATTTGCGATACCCGTCATTGATTAGGTGGATCAATTTTTCTTATATGTATCGCTTAATGAAGCAGACCCTTTCGTCTCAAGCTAGGACTTGTTAATGATTATTGTGTTATTTGTAAATATAATGAGCTGAAAGTGTCAGATTATTTTACACTCGGTGTTTTTTCCTCGATCTTTCAGTGTATTGAACTTGAAGCATGACAAAGTGAATCGCCTGTTTTTATAGACTTTTCACCCTGACTGAGACCTTTACTCCGCGGTACTCTACTTGCTCAATTTCCTCAAACCCAATGCGGCCGTATAAACCTCCGTCTAGCTGTTCGGTTTGGAGGTGAAGTTTTTCAATACCCAATCCTCTTGCCAAACGCTCTAACTCACCAACCATTTGTGAGGCGACTTTCTTGCCACGATGCGCTTTTTCTACATAGACGCCACCGACCCAATGTTCCTTGTCGGTGTAGATGCTCATTTCGTGATAACAGAGGTAGGAACAACCGAGGATCTCATCACCTTCAACGGCATAGATCATCAGTGGCAGTTTGTCTCTGTTGAGGTATTCGCTCAGCTTGGCTTGGTTGCGCTCTAGCGTGGCATCGGGATTCAGGTGGCCCCATTCATTGAGAAACCACTGAGCAACGGTAGGAAGTGTTTCTGGCTTATCTGCAAGGAAGATGAATTTCATGATTTGGCCTTTTCCAGAAGGTTCTTGGTTTTTAACCAAGAATACAGACCATAGAAGATACCGCCTAATGGAAATGCCCAAAGCGAGAAAGAGAGCGCTTCTATGAAGCCTTTTCCGGTAAAAAGTGGCGTGATAGCGGCATAAAAAATCGCGGTAGGAATTCCCCACAACAACACACCGTAAACCAGTATGTGTTTGGGCATCCCCATCGCGATCTTTTGTTCTAGTTTCTTGAGGTCTTCTGGATTCGTCACTGTCGGCTCGTATGCATGATAGTTAAGTCATGCGTTGTTTATGCCTTGGTGACTTGCTCCTGCAAAGTTGCCGCAATGATTGTTGCGAGTTCAGTCGCAGGCGTTTTGGTGCTGTCGAGTTTGAGATCATATTTCAGATGATGTGGTGATGTGTAGAAGCCATGCCTCACTTCATCTAACGTTCTATCTCCTCGGTCAAATGTGCGTCTATCTAACTCTGGAAGGTCGCAGACAAGACCAACATATAAACGCTCATGGCGCTCAAAGGCCAGATCCATTTTCAGTGCTCGCTGTGGCGTTGAAATCACAGCATCAAAAATCACTTTGTTGCCTGCTTCAAGCAATGCATCCACACAAGAGAATGCCCCGTTCATCAGGGTATTTGGGTCCAGTGAACGCCAGTCATTTTCCTGATTACAGCGCTGAAGCACTGACGGTGGAAGTGAATAAACTAATGTGTCGATAGAAAAATACAGCCAGTTTTCTGGAAGAAACTGCTCCTGGAGAGCTTTTGCCAGCGTGGTTTTACCCGCTCCAGAGGCGCCATCGAGAACGATTAAATTTGGGCTCATAAAGAAAATTGCCTCTTTGTTGTTTTTGTTGGCGACATCATTCTTGTTATGTGATTCTGAGGGAAGTTTTTCCGGTTTATGTGGAAGAAAAATGCGATCCATACGCACTCTGTTTCAATGATGAGCCACACATTTTTTAGGTAATTTCACTGCAAAATCGAAGGTGTTTGTAACTGACCGATGTACCGATTGCACTCAGAATAGACAAATCTCGAATTACTGATCACTCGCCTTGTAGCCCGCCACTGCTGTACTAATGTTCTGAAAAACACAGATAAAAATGAGCCTAACCCATTGGGCTGTAACAACAACGTCAGTAACTACATCAGGGAAAATAACGATGGCTAGAGTTCTTATCATCGCCGGTGATTTCGTTGAAGACTATGAAATCATGGTGCCCTTTCAAACGCTTCAGGTTTTGGGACACTCGGTTTCTGTGGTTTGTCCGGGGAAATCAAATGGAGAAACCATTAAAACGGCTATCCATGACTTCGAAGGCGACCAAACCTACACCGAAAAACCAGGCCACATTTTCACATTGAATGCGGACTTTGATGCGGTTTCCGAAATCTCATTTGACGGTTTACTTTTACCTGGCGGACGCGCACCAGAATATCTGCGTTTGAACGAAGATGTGCTCAACCTGATCACTGCGTTCAACAACAAAAACAAACCGATTGCTGCCATTTGCCACGGCGCTCAGTTACTCACGGCATCATATGTGGTTTCAAACCGTGCGATTTCCGCTTACCCCGCTTGCGCTCCGGAAGTTCGATTGGCTGGCGGTGAATTCACAGACATTGCAATGAATGAAGCCATTACCGACGGTAACCTCGTCACCGCACCTGCATGGCCGGCTCATCCCGCGTGGCTCACCCAGTTCCACACACTGCTTACTCAATAACTATAACGATCCATCACTAAGCCTCCCATTTGGGCGCGATTCGCGCCCTTTTTTTATTAGGCTAATATTTATTTAACCCCTTACTTTCAGAGAGATAAGCAGTAAAACACGTCGAATAATCGGCTTGATCTTATATCCATAACAAACAAGTTATAGTGCGTTATAAGTATGCCTATTCTCTAAAGCCACTGTTCCGTTTCCATATTCGCGGAATAGAAAACGTCAGGTGCGAAATCTCGGAGTGAGTCTGGCGTTAGCTGGGGTTTTGCCACCACGACATAGCGCAGTGGTCCGTTGAATGTCATGGTGTCGAAAGGATAGCAGGTCACCAGTGTGACGCGATCATCGTCCGTTTGTTCTATCCATTGAGTGTCGGATTTATGAGCGATGCTGATTTCTTCCACGCTGTAATACACCTGTGTGCCAGCGCGGGTTTCAATACTCATGCTATCCCCCGGCTTTATCTCAGACAGCCCGGAGAAATGGGTGTCGTTATGACCGTAGATGACGACGTTTCCCCTCCTTCCCGGCAAAGCAGTTTGCATCTGCAGTGTGGGACCAAAAGCCAGGTTTCGCATGTTGGCGCCAGACAACACCCACTGCGGCTTGTTGTTCTTCAATGCGATCTTGGCGATGGGATATGTATCAGCCCACGGCCAAGGGGCTTGGTTCTCGCCCGTTTGTTTCTGCTTCTCCCAAGCATGGGCAATCATGAGTTGGGCGAGTTGCGCCTTGGCTTTGACGTATAGGCCATTTGCCATGATGACACCTCCACACAGGAAGCTGGCGATAAAAACGAGTTGCCAGGGCTTCTGTGGAAAATAACGACGGATGACTTCCATGTATACTGACCTTCTATTGGAAAACGTCACGCGATGCGCGACTGAAGCGAATCCCTACCGCACTGACAGCCAGCATTAACCCACCCAGTAACATCATGAAGGTGCTTCCCAAACCACTTTGCAGCATGGCGACGTTGTTTTTGGGCGCATGAGGGTTAATTTGGTGTGGCTTTGCTTTCTCATCCAATGGTCGGCTTGGATTGTTATCAACGGCGACCAGCGATGTATGCTTGGTGACAATATGATGGTTTAAACCCAGCTCTGTGATTCGGTTTTCTTTCTCATCTGCACTCAAGCTTTGATTGAGAGTGATACTTTCTATTTGTTTGCGAGCCCAAAGTACGTCGATACCTGTCGCAGCGCCCGCTTGAATGGCTTCAAGGTCAATGTCTAGCTGCCATGGTGCGTCACTTTGAATGCCTGTTAGCTGTAATGTGTTCGCGCTTTCAGGGATGGTAAACGCCAAATCCAAAGGCTGGGTTTTGTAGAGATCCGGGACTGGGTTTGGCCATGCGTCAACAGGCTCGCCATTATCCCACCTCACGGTGATGTCTTTCATTACCGGGCTTGAAAGCTTTTCAAACAGTGGCTTTAGTGATGTAGAAACTTCGTTGAGGTTACTGATATGGGTGAAGCTGCCTTTACCTGATACGGCGGCGCGCTGCATAAAGGCACTGTTTGGCGCAGAGCCAATTCCTACGGTAAACAGTCTTCTGTCTTTCAATCCTTTGCTGATTAAGCCATACAGCTCGTCTTCATTGCCAATGGCACCGTCTGTCATAAAGACAATTTGGTTCAGATAACCAGTCATTGGCTCTGAGGCATACGCCAACTCTAATGCTGTCGCCATTTCGGTGCCGCCATCTGCTTCAATGCCACGAACAATGCTGCTGACTAAACCGATATTTTTGAGGGTTGCTTGCACAGGCACTGACGAATAGCGACGCGCTTCGTGGTTAAAGATAATCAGGTTGAAATAGTCGTCTGCTTCAAGACTGTGCAGCGCGTAGATGACAGCCTCTTTGGCTTGCTCTATGGATTCACCGTACATGGAGCCGGAGATGTCCAACACTAAGGTAAGGTTTTGGGGGATGCTGCTGACCTGCTTAGATTGCGGCGGCATCGCCATCAAAAGACCGTATTTTTCGCCTCCTTTTTCCTGAACAAATAAGGCTGCAACCGGCATGCTGGCAGCCGCTGGTCGCCATTTCAGTACAAAATCCTGATTGGCGATTTCCATTTCGCTCAGTGTGACGGAATAGCGGCTTTCAGAGACCTTTTCTACATTGATGGAAGCTGTGGTGCTTTCGACAAAATCAATGGGCAAACCCATGTTGATGTCGGCTTCCAAGGTAAAAGCGATTTCGTCTTCCAGCAACGGATCACGATACTCCGGCGTGATTTCATTGGCATCCGGCACCTGACGCGTTGCCACCGCCCATCCGTTTTGCATTTCCTGTAACGGCGTTACCACTTCTTCAACGCGTTGGTCGCCTTCTTCTGCGACTGGGGCTTCTGTGTCACCTCTTGCCTGCAGTGCCGTCGAATCTGGCAGACCCGGAATATATCGATGCGTTAAGGTGGTTGGGAAACGAAGGCTGAACTCGCCATCTTCATAGTGAACCGTCTCCTGATATTGGATATTCACCACAATGGTTTCGCCAGGTGCGATATTGGCAATCTGCGTAGAGAACAAGTTCGCTCGGTGCTGTTCCACCAATGAGGCCTTTTTGCCCTGCTCAGCGGCACGGTTGAAGGTTTCCCTCGCTTGCTGTTTCTTTTGGATTTCACCTTCAATGATGCGCTCACCGATTTGAATCGTCAGATGATCAACCGCTGCATTCTGAGGTAGCGGAAACAGATAACGGGCGTTAATCCAATCGTCTGTTGGATTAGTAAAACGCTGTTCGACCTTCACACGATTTACCAGACCGTTTATCACCATCTCTGCACTGGTAGAAAGCTGAGGCGCTGCCGTCCAGAGTTTGTCTTCGCTGTTTTGCGTTTGTATATACAAGCCGCCTTTTTCCTCACTGGCAAAGGCAATCGCAGGGAGGAACATGATGAAAAGCGCTGTCAGCAACCAATCTGCCAATGGCGCTTTGAATGAGACTTTGGAGATGTTCAGGGTGTACATTGCCACTTCCTTGACCTGTTGTTATTGACTGGCATTACACCAAATCAATCTGTCGGTTCCGGGTAGCAACTGAGGCCAATTCAGACCAATTGTGGCAAGATTATGGCAGCGCAACACAATTAAGTTATAGTGCATTAAAGGATATAAAACAGCAGGAGACATGCTCCTGCTTATCTTATTGATTTAATTTGTGGTCAGTCGTATTTACCCTTTCACACAAACCACTTGCTTCAGGGTATGTAATACTTCAACAAGGTCTTTCTGTGCTTCCATGACTTTATCGATATCTTTGTAAGCGTGCGGGATTTCATCGATCACTGCTGCATCTTTTCGGCACTCAACACCTTCCGTCGCGGCAACTTGATCTTTGATGCTATAAACCTTTTTCGCCTGCGTTCTCGACATCACACGCCCTGCACCATGACTACAGCTTTCGAAGCTTTCTGGATTACCTAACCCTCGAACGATAAAGGACTTCGCCCCCATGTTACCCGGGATGATCCCCAGTTCGCCCTTGCCAGCTCTCACCGCGCCTTTACGAGTGACATAGCACGACTTACCAAAGTGCGTTTCCCGCGAGATATAGTTATGGTGGCAATTCACCGCCACGTCGGCAGTATCAAATGGCACAGGAATTTGTTTTCTCAGCGCTGTAATCGCATTGATCATCATGATTTCACGGTTCTTAGCAGCAAAATCCTGCGCCCATTCGACAGCTTCCACGTAATCGTTAAAGTAGTCGCTGCCCTCTTCCAGATACGCCAGGTCCTGATCGGGAAGGTGGATTTGGTGGCGTTCCATCTCTTTCTTCGCCAGTTCGATAAAGTAGGTACCAATGCGGTTTCCTACGCCACGGCTGCCTGAGTGAAGCATGATCCAAACTGCGTCGTTTTCATCCAGACAAAGCTCCAGAAAGTGATTCCCCGTTCCCATCGTACCCAGATGATTAACATGGTTGCTTTTCCTGATCGCCGGATGCTTATGGCAGATTGCCTCGAAACGCAGTTCCAGCTTTTTCCACTCTTTTGCTACCACTTCAGGGATGTTATGCCACGCGCCGCGGTCGGTTTTCCCTCGCCCAGACGTTCTTCCATGTGGTATCGCCGACTCAAAAGCATGTCGGATACCACTAAGGTTATCCGGTAGCTGTGAGGCTTTCAGCGAGGTTTTGGTCGCGAGCATCCCGCAGCCGATATCCACACCCACTGCCGCCGGTATCACGGCTTTAACCGAGGGGATCACGCTACCAATCGTAGCCCCCATACCAAGGTGGACATCCGGCATCACGGCAATATGGGAGTGAACAATATCCATAGATGCGATGTTATTCAGCTGTTGGCGTGCCTTATCTTCAAACGGTACGCCTTTGGTCCACGCTTTTATCGTTGCTTTGTTTTCGTTTTTAATTTCGATGTAGTTTTCAGTACACATTGTGCTTTCCTTGATGACGCGCCTTACCGTATTTGCTTCACGGCAAGACGCGTTTTCTATGTCATTTTCACCACGCCTTTCATGAGTCCTTCCAGACCACCGTAGACGTTGAGGTTGCTGATTTTGTCCGCCACTTTTTCAAGTGCTTCCAGCTCTTTCAGGCGCATCAGTGTTGGGTTGTTTTCCATCACTTTGGCGGTGTTGTGCAGGCTTCGTGTCGCTGCCGTTTCTTCACGACGTTTGATCACGTTGGCCTCTGCCGCTTTTTGCGCTTCAACGACCTGGTTGAGAATCGCTTTGATTTCACCCGGTAAAATGATGTCTTTCATACCCACGTTGCCTAACTCGACACCGACTGCTTTCAAGTTTTCTGCCACCAGCTCTTTCACGGTTTCACCCACGTAGAGCTTATCCAGCAGCAAATCGTCCAACGCTTTGGTGCCAATGGCTTCTCGCAGCGCTAACTGCAGCAGTTTGTAGGCGTATTGCTCGACATCATCCACGCTGCTAGCTGCTGTTTCAGCATCCAAGATGCGGATGTTGGCGGTTAAGTTGATGCGCAGGCTAACGCGGTCTTTGGTCATGATTTCCTGACCTGACACTTCCAGAATCTGGGTGCGCGTGTCATAGCTTTTCAACTGAAACTCACGGTTGAACTGCCAATAGCCATAAGTGCCCGGAGACAGTTTTTCCGACAACTTACCGTCGATATACAGCAGACCAACATGGCTGTTTTTCACTGTCGCCACCGCTACGGGTTTCACTGCGACTGTCGATTCACTGCGGATCAATCGCGTTGCCAGGTTCACACCGGCTTTGTTGATCAAATACAGCGTCTTATCTTCCACCAGCGGTGTGTCTGCAATGTCGATACGATCCAATCGGATGTCACCGGCATCTTTCCACATAAACAGACGCTCTCCCGGTGCCACCACACCACGCAACATGCCATCAAGATACAACATACCTACTTCTGTATCCTGAAGTTTCTCGTGTTGGATGTGCTCCTTCAACGATGCAGAGCCTTGGTATAAACGCTCTCCGTTTTTCTGGGAGAAATACAGCTCGTCGATATCGAAAACTTCGAATTCAACGTCGTCTTTCATGTCCCAAATTTTGTGTAAACCCGGCATAAGCACTTGGGTTAGTTTCTGGTTTTGAAAAACCAGTGCGCGTTCGTTTTCTGCAATTTTGATGGTTTTACGAAACATAATTTTTTTCCTTGGTTAAGTGAGAAACGAAAGGACACAGCGTGAAGATGCAGTGGCAACTGTCGCTCTTGGTAAAGGGAGCTTCCTGCCTGCTTTACCCCTCTGCGCTGTTGCGTCTTCATCTCATTGGTTGCTCCGTTCGTTTCCGTGTTTCCATTACTTTTGGCTATCTGAGTGGGAATCGAACCCACGACATACGAATTAATTTCGCCGTTCTACCAATTGAACTATCAGTTAAGGTGACTAGAGCGGGAATCGAACCCGCATACACGGAACATGTCCGCCGCTATACCGTTCAGCTATCTAGTGATTTTTAGGGAATCGAACCCTCGGCAGTTTCCTGCTCCCTCCCAGGGGAAGCGTGGTTGGTATACACATTCACAGTGTGAGGTGCACCGGGGTGGTATTCAGAACCACACGCCGCTAACCACGAACTTGTTATTCCAAGTCACGTGCCAGTTTCAAAAGAAGAGTAAGAATTAATTTCTATTTCATTGTTTTTATTGAATTAAAATATTTTCAGTCGATTATCAGTCGCCATTTCCATTGCTATATATATTCACATTTTCGATACTTATAGATATGGATATATCTTTTTGGATATGAATGCAGTGATGAAGAAAACGATTGTTGTCAGCCTTTTGGGCACACAGTTAGACAGAATTGGAAAACGGGTTGATAGATGGACGCGCTGGAGACCAAATGTCGGATTGGTTCAACAAGAGAACCTGCCTATCGACACGCTTTATTTACTGCATGACAACCATTCCAAGCGCCTTGCGAATAACGTTGCCGTTGATATCGAATCCGTCTCGCCAGACACAAGTGTTGCCTTATGCCAGATGAACTTCGCCGATCCTTGGGATTTTGAAGAGGTATACGCCAAGCTTTATGACTTTTGTGAAGCGATGGATTTCGACATCGATAATCATGATTACCTTTTCCACATCACAACGGGCACTCACGTGGCACAGATTTGTAGCTACCTGCTGACGGAGAGTCGTCACTTTCCGGGGAAGCTAATCCAGTCTGCGCCAGATCTGACCAAGGAAAATAAGACCATTGGCCGTGTGCAGATTATCGATCTGGATCTGTCCCGCTATGACCAGCTCGCCACGCGCTTTGATAATGCACGAATTGAAGACGAAACCTTTCTGAAAGGCGGCATAGAAACACGCAATGAAGCCTTCAACCGGATGATTTCGCAGATAGAAAAGGTCGCGATTCGCTCCACTGCCCCTATCCTGCTTACCGGCCCAACAGGTGCAGGGAAAAGCCAACTCGCTCAACGCATCTATCAGCTCAAAAAGCGCCGCGCCTTGCTCAAGGGGGAACTTGTCACTGTGAACTGTGCAACGCTTAAAGGCATGAATGCGATGGCGGCGCTGTTTGGACATACCAAAGGTGCTTTCACGGGCGCTTCTGCGGCGCGTGGAGGTTTTCTGCGCGCCGCCGACAAAGGGCTACTGTTTCTGGATGAAATTGGCGAGCTTGGGCTTGAGGAGCAAGCTATGTTGCTTCATGCCATCGAATACAAACGGTTTCACCCTGTTGGCAGCGACAAGGACGCACACAGCGATTTTCAGCTCATCGCTGGTACAAACCGAGATTTGAAAGCCATGGTCATAGAGGGCGTATTTCGTGAGGATTTGCTGGCGAGAATTAACTTGTGGACGTATCCACTTCCTGGGCTAAAAGACCGCAAAGAGGATATTGAGCCTAATCTGGATTATGAAGTAATGGCCTTCGCCGAGAAACATGGTGATCGCATCCGCTTCAACAAAGAAGCGCGCGACAAATTTCTCTCCTTTGCACTCTCTCATCAGGCCACCTGGAACAGTAACTTCCGTGACTTAAGCTCTGCAGTCACTCGACTAGGCACATTGGCCGATTCATCAAGGATCGCGGTTGAAGATGTAGACGAGGAAATAGCGCGTCTCTCTGGTATGTGGAGCGACTCCTCCAATGAAACTACCAGTTCATATCTTTCTCTGTTAGATGACGAAGTCAGGGAGGATTTGGATACCTTTGACGCGCACCAGCTTAACTATGTGTTGAGTGTATGTGACCGACATGATTCGATGGCGTCTGCGGGACGAGAATTGTTCAATATCAGTCGCACGAAAAAGGTTCAGTCTAACGACTCGGCGAGGCTTCAAAAGTATCTGGCAAAGTTTGGGGTTTCTTGGAAGGAATTGAAGAAAATTTGAGCAATAAACTTCTGGTAAGGTTATGAAATTAAAAAGGTAAATTCACAATAACGAATACTTACGCATAAACTATTTTATTTCCCTCGGGAAATTTTTCACTTTAGTGATAAGTCATTCAATTCAATGAATAAAAGACGTAAAACTGCGCGAATACAAAAACGGACGCTTTTTAGGCACCCGTTCTTGTGTTTAATCTTTGCTCACCACCAGCTCGGTGTAGCCAGTATCGGGATCATG
Source organism: Grimontia sedimenti (assembly GCF_011045095.1). GTDB lineage: Bacteria > Pseudomonadota > Gammaproteobacteria > Enterobacterales > Vibrionaceae > Enterovibrio > Enterovibrio sedimenti. Next base: position 84,456 of record NZ_JAALDL010000002.1, on the reverse strand, counting down.
CTCTCGACTGAACCCGTAACCAGCAAACTTCAGTAAACACACTTCCGCGGTGTGACTGACAATACAGCCTTCCATCATGTGCCCGCCGATCACAGCGCCCTGTTTATCCGCGACCGAGATATGTAGATGAACATGCTCTGGCGTGAGCGTGCCTGAAACAGAAAGGATTTCGAAAGGCTCGATTTTGCTCAGTGTAGATTTTCCATCCGCCACCCGAATTTTTAGTTCAGACAGACACCCCACCAGCGATGCAACACAGCCAGCTTGGATGTGGTGCATTTTGACTGCATCGAGTATGGACTGCTTGAGATCTGCGCCTCTGGTAAGACGAAATGCAATGGGTTCAACAGATGACATGGCGACTTAAACGATGGTTATTTAAATGACTTGTGTGGGAAAACGTTGCGGATACGTTGTTGCACTTTGTGGTCTATATCTTTCGATAGAACCAGCTTGGCAGGATTAAAACGGTTTCGATACACCTTGATTGTGCCGCTGAAAGGCGTTCGCTTGTTGATTTCTTCACAGTCATGAAGAAAACCATGAGGAATTTTCCCTTTCTTATTAACAAGCTGACCGTCCTTAAACTTGATAAGAATAATAGGACGGTCAACCAAAAGATAAGCGAATAAAGCGATAAAGCTGGCTGCGAGAAAGTACGCCATGCAGACTCCTTACATGTCGAGCAAACTACTCAAATCCTTCTTCAGCGCATCTACTTTCTTGTTAGCATTCTGGGAACGGTTGGCTTCACCAATCAGGTATTCAATCGTGTCCGAGAGCGTCGCATCGAGTTCCTGCGCTTTCAAAGACAATTTTTCCCAAACTCGGAAGTCCAGGTCAATCGACTTTTTACGCGTGTGTTCTTGTTCAGCATTGAAGTGACGCTTACGCTTCGCACGAATCGCCTGCTTAAGCTTGGTATCAAGCTCTGAAGACATGTGCTCGCCGATCCATTCGATCACTTTTGTCGGCTCGTGTTCGAGCGCTAACAGAGATTTTACTGCGGCTTCGACCTCGCTGGTGTCGACATAGCGTGTAACGTTCGCACCTTCTTTATGCTTTTTGACCAGATAGCTCCATTTCCATCCGGCTTCGAGGTTTTCAAGTTGTTGATATTTCATAATTCGAGTTTTATTTGGTTGAGAGCAAAATAAATGTGAAATACAGTGACAGCGTAACAGCAGTTTACTTTTTAATCAAATTAACTCTGCGTATCTCTTTGATCTTTTCTATTCATATATCAAAACTGAACCCTTTTGTATCCAGGCTCTATTCACTTCGTTTCTTTAACACCGACAACTGGTTATCTTCGCTACTTTGAAGGAGCGTATTCATTTATACTCATCGGTAATTAATACACTGAAAAAGTTGATACCCAAACGTATGCAAGAAGTTTCCTGGCAGTCCGTCGTGCCGCAGTTTTCTCATGTTGAAGCGCACATTCGTCAATACGCCGCTATCGAAGCGACCTCTCCTTGTGCATTGCAACCGAGATTAAAAAGCAGCATTGAACGTCTCGTTCATGAGCATCACTTCCCGCGTCTTCTTCTGGTGACGGCACCAGATGTTTATGACTACCTGAAATTGCTCGAGAACATGACGAAAGCGGCGCTACCGTCAGATGATATGCCTGTGGTCATCGCAGAGAATATCGATGAAGTTCAGCTGTTTGGCGCAGTGTATCCGAACAACCCAGATGTGACAACGTCACGAACGGTGAATGGTCTTCTCCATCAAGCAAATGGCGGCGTGCTTCTCATTTCTCTTGGCTGCATTCTTGCTCAACCCAACGTTTGGAGCCGGTTGAAGTCCCTGCTGTCAACGAACAAACTGGGCTGGAAAAGCGCAAAGCCTGATGTTTACTGCGAGCTACCACCACCTTCAGAAATTTCCGTCAGAGTTATCGTTGTTGGCGATCGCGCATTGATGTCTGACTTTGAAGCTGGCGAACCTGAATTACATGGTTTGGCGAGCTACACCGAATTCGAACAGGACATGTATCTGACTGAAGAGAACGTTGGTACCTACCTGTCGGTGCTAAAAGGCCATCAACAAGCTTTCGGTATCAAGCCTCTCGATCCAGAAGCCGCTCAACGTGTGATGCAGGCTGGTTCGAGATATACCGAAGATCAGGAAAGATTGCCGCTCTGCCCGCTCTGGACACAAACCTTGTTGCGTGAAGCTGACTACCAAAGTACTGGCGAGACCATTGTGGCAGCAGATGTTGAAGCTGCCATCGAAGCCAAATACTTCAGGGAGTCTTACCTGCCACTACGTGCTGTTGATGACATCCACAAAGGTCAGGTATTCATTGATACCCGTGGCGAACACATTGGTCAGGTAAACGGCCTAACAGTGATTGAAATGCCCGGGCACCCGATGGCTTACGGCGAGCCCGCGCGTATTTCCTGTGTGGTTCATTTCGGTGACGGCGATATTGCCGATGTTGAGCGTAAAGCAGAACTCGGTGGCAACATACACGCCAAAGGGATGATGATCATGCAGGCGTTCGTTAGCGCTGCGCTGGACTTAGACGAGCCGCTGCCATATTCAGCTTCTATTGTATTCGAACAGTCTTACTGCGAAGTAGACGGTGACAGTGCTTCCCTTGCTGAGCTTTGTGCGTTTGTCAGTGCCTTGTCCCAAACCCCAATTAATCAAAGCATCGCCATCACAGGTGCTGTTGACCAATTCGGCCGTGTACAGGCCGTTGGCGGCATCAACGAGAAAATCGAAGGCTTCTATCACATCTGTGAGCATAGAGGTCTGACAGGTGATCAAGGTGTTATCTTGCCGAAGACCAACCTCAACGCGCTGTGCCTGAGTAAAGAAGTCACTGAAGCTATTCGCGACGGAAACTTCCACATTTGGGCTGTAGAACACGTTGAGGAAGCTTTCCCACTGATCACGGGCTTACCATTTAGCCGTGATGAAGAAGATGGTGTTGAAACTGAGACACTTCTCGGCAAAATCGCCCAGAGAATTGATGTTTTTCATCACGGTGAGACCCGTCACACATCCTTAATAAATAAGCTTAAAAACTGGTTAAACCACAACTGATCCGAGTTGTTTGGCGTACACGTGTACGCTAATCTGCTCCTATCTTTTTGCAGGAGCAGTTTAATGCTAATGAAACGCCACTCTTATGACAGAGACGACCTCCTAGCCTCTAGCCAAGGAGAGCTTTTCGGCCCAGGTCGTCCACAACTTCCAGCACCTAACATGCTGATGATGGATCGCATTTCTAACATCACGGACGAAGGTGGTGATCACGGTAAAGGCTTTATCATTGCCGAGCTAGACATTACTCCAGACCTATGGTTCTTTGATTGCCACTTCCCTGGCGACCCAGTTATGCCTGGTTGCCTTGGCCTTGACGCGATGTGGCAACTGGTTGGCTTCTTCCTCGGATGGGTCGGTGGTGAAGGTAAAGGTCGTGCACTGGGTGTGGGCGAAGTGAAATTTACCGGTCAAATTCTGCCTACCGCAAAGAAAGTGACTTATGAAATCCAGATGAAGCGCGTTATCAACCGCAAACTGGTGATGGGTCTGGCTGATGGCCGTGTGCTGGTGGATGGCAAAGAAATCTACGTAGCGAAAGATCTGAAAGTAGGCTTGTTCCAGGACACCTCTTCTTTCTAAGTCGACATCGACACGCCAAATTCTAAACCGCCTCCGGGCGGTTTTTTGTTAATTGTGTTTTACCTCCTCTCCCTTTCCCACTAATAAGCAACGCGCTAGCCACTATCTCTCAGTAACGAAGTTTAAATAGGGTTAAGCATATATAGTTATAGTGCATTAAAGGATAAACAAAAGCCCCGTTTTCCGGGGCTCATGTATAGTTTTATGTGGGTTAAAAAGTTACTTCAGCATCGATACTTTCGTATCTCGACCTTCGCGCCAACCTCCTAGCCATTGGCTGCGCGCGTCCATGGCTTGATAGGGACATGTCTCAGAGGATCGACCGTTTACACCAGCTTGATAGCCTTTCGCTTGTGCTCGCTCTAAACGATCTCGCTTCTGTCTTTTCATATATTCGCCCTCTTATCCTAAGATGGTTGTATCTTTTCAGTGAGGTTTCATTCAAGTTGATCTTTTATGACCCTCACCAATTAAGATTCACGCATGGTTAATAAATAATCAAGCATCGAAAGGCTCATCCAACATAAATTTGTGAAGATGAGCCAGAAAGTGAAATTACTTTTTACGACGGAAAATACCGCCTAACGCCAGCAACCCGAGGCCTAGCACACCAATACCACCACCGCTACGTTCGATGGTTTTAACCTCATAAGGACGAGCAGTAATTTGAGCGGTATCGTCACGAGTCAGTTTGACCGCAACCAACTCTTCAGTGCCGTTACATAGTGCATCATGTGCAACGGATGAATAACCGCCATCACAGAAGAATGCAGATGCCGCAATATCACCCTTGTCATTGATATCAAAGGCTTCTGCGATACGGAACTGGTTATTGTTGCCCGAAGCATTTCCGTCATTGGTCAGGTCATCTAACAGCCAAGCAGATGAACTGCCAATCGTCCCACCATGTGCGTAGATGTAACCACGTTGGCGGCGAGAACGGTCACGGGCATTTTCGGTATCAACCTTACCTACCAACTCATTACTATTGTTGATCGCCGCTGCGGTACCGTTATAGCCAGAGAAGAAAAGTGCGTTTTGGGAAGCACCCAGAAGTGTTGTTGAGTTGCCGTTGTTAACGAAAATAGTTTCTGCATAAGCACCGTTATTCAAACGCGCGCTTTTCGCCACGCCGACAACCAAACCGTTGCTGTTGATGTCAGTCGCTTCTGTATAGCGATAAACAATGTCGCCGCCTTGGCGGATATCGACGCCAGGGATGAGTGACATCGTCCAACAACGTTTCGTTGCATCCGTTTCCAAATCGGTCAAACATGTTGAGAAATCAGCCACTGGGCTGAATTTCACTGCACGGCCATAAAAACGACTGTCATTGTAAGTATTAAAACCTACCAATGTTGGTGCAGAAGCACCTGACACCAAAGCCGCCGCATTGACGCTCGCCTGAGCGGTATCATCTGTATTACCTGTCGCACCGTCAGGGAAATCTGCAATAACCCGAGCTCGCTGTGGCTCGTCCGTGTAACTTGGTACCCAAATCGCTGCTTGGTTAGCAAACTGATAGTACTGACAAGCGCGATCAGTCCAATTAACTGTTGATGAGCAACTATTAAGGTTACTCAGTTCATTTGTTGCACCCTCTGGTACCTTGTTCCCGTTAGTTGGCTCCGCCATGTTACTAATAGACGCAGAACCGAACAGAATGGTGGTAGCAGTTCCATCCGGGTCTGCAATCACAAAACCATTTGCGTTTGTCTGACCTATGGTGTCAATAACATCGGTCGAGTCTTTAGGCGGCAACAACTCGTCGGCGCCGTTGAAGCCTCTGCTTTTAAATGCACGTACATAGTTTGAACCCAGCTTGTAAAATGGGCTACTGGATGCACCAATAGCATCATCGCCATTTATCGCATTGATAACCACATTAGATGAATTCGCTTGGACTGGAGCATTTGGTTCCGTTCCCCACACGCCACTATCAAAAGGATCAACTCGGTTACCGCTTAGCTCGGCGATGCTGTTGCTCGTGAAACCATTCGTCCAAGCATCAATTTCCTTCTTTAACCCACCAAGGCAGTTTTGTTCGCTGTCTTCTTCTTTACAGACAGTGCCGCTGGCTTGAACGCCATACCATCTCTCGTCTGCCCACTCTTCACAGGTGTTATAACCGAGGTAGTCGCGACAATAGCGGTAAAGATCATCCTGACTATTGATGAAGTGTTCGACATCCACCATGTAAGGCAGTTCTTCTGAATAATTCAGACCAACCGGGCCACTTAACCCTTCTACAGCTACCTTCGAAGAATCAGAAGAAATAGCGGTTGCCTGAGAGGAATTGCTTGAAGGCGAGTCCAATAGTTGAACTTGGTAATAAGCAGCATTTGCTACCGCAGGGATACCTGCTATCGCAAGCGCGATAGCAGATAGTTTGAATTTGTTGAATTGCATTACGATTCCTTTTGCATCTCTTCGAGTTCTTCCCATCGTTCAAAGGCGGTTTCCAACTCAGCTTCTGCTTCGCTTAAACGCTGCAGAACAGGCTGTGTCTCTTCCGTGCTTTTCTGGAAGAACGCAGGATCGTTTACCGATTCCTGTATTTGCGCGATTTCATTCTCTAGGTTTTCAATAAGCTGTGGAAGTGCTTCAAGCTCTCTTTGCAACTTGTAAGACAGTTTTTTGCCCGGCTTATTGTTATTTGCCTGTTTTTTAGGCGCTTCTTCCTTTGGAGTTTCCTTCGCTTTCGGTTTTTCTGACTCGATGGTCTTGAGATAGTTCTCACGTTGCTGCATCGCATCGTGATAGCCACCAACAAATTTCCGGATGACACCATCGCCTTCAAAAATCCAGCTATGGGTAACGGTATTGTCGACGAATTGGCGATCGTGGCTCACCAACAGTAACGTACCCTGATAATTGGCAAGCAATTCTTCCAAAAGTTCCAGAGTTTCGATGTCCAAATCGTTGGTTGGTTCATCGAGGACCAAAAGGTTGCAGGGTTTTAGGAAAATTCGCGCCAGCAGAAGCCTGTTTTTCTCGCCACCTGACAGTGCTTTTACGGGCGTACGAGCACGGCGTGGGTGGAACAAGAAGTCTTGTAGATAACCGAGCACATGTCGCTTACGGCCCCCTACTTCTACTTCCATTTTCCCTTCTGCCAGATTGTCGATAACCGTCTTTTCCGGATCCAGCTTTTCGCGGTATTGGTCAAAGTAAGCGACTTCCAACTTGGTACCGACGTGGAACTTACCTGAATCTGGAGCGATTTTTTCCAGCATTAACTTCAACAGCGTACTTTTACCGCAGCCATTGGGGCCGATCAGCGCGATACGATCTCCACGCATCACATTAAAACTGAAATCACCGATGATCTTTTTACCATCCCAGTGATAGTCGATGTCACTCGCTTCAAACACAATCTTGCCCGAGCGCACAGCTTCATCCAGCTGGATGTTTGCGTTGCCCTGCACTTCTACACGCTCTGCACGCTCGCGACGAAGCTGTTTCAGTGCCCGTACACGACCTTCATTGCGGGTACGGCGTGCTTTGATGCCCTGACGAATCCAGGTTTCTTCCTGTGCCAGTTTCTTATCAAATTCGGCATTCTGCTCAGCTTCGACGCGTAGCATCTCTTCTTTGCCTTCTAGGTACTTCTCGTAGTCGCCCGGCCAAGAAGTCAGTTGGCCACGGTCTAAATCGACAATACGGGTTGCCATAGATCGAATAAATGCACGATCGTGTGAGATGAAGACTATGGCACCTTTGAAATCTTTCAGGAAGTTTTCCAGCCAGATGATGGTCGCCACATCCAAGTGGTTGGTTGGCTCATCAAGCAGCAGAACGTCTGGATCACACACCAGCGCACGAGCCAGCGCCGCTTTGCGCTGCCAGCCACCAGAGAGCTCAGACAGCTTTTTAGTGCCATCCAGTTTCAACGCGCCTAGTACCGTGGTCAGTTGGTTTTCAAAACGCCACGCACCGGAATGTTCCAGTTGCTCTTGAACACGTGCCAAGCGATTAATGTTCTTCTCGCTTGGGTCATGCTCAATTAAGCCCAGAAGGTCGTGATACTCTTTGAGTTGCGCACCAACCTCTGCCAACCCTTCAGCGACATAATCAACAACACTTCCCTCAGCATCACGCGGAGGATCTTGCTCTAGGCGGGAAACCTTCAGATCTTGTTGGCGGTTAATGCTGCCGTCGTCGAGTTGAACGGTGCCATGAATCACCTTCATTAAGGTCGATTTACCTGCGCCATTACGGCCAACCAAACAAACCCGCTCACCCTGCTGCAGGACAAACTCTGCGTGATCCAGCAACGGGTTATCACCATAAGCCAGTTGCGCGTTAGTGATGTTAATCAATGCCATGTTTTACTAACCAAGTGTTTAAAGCTGAAGAATCGAATGGCCAGCCCAGTTCATCGTCGACTGAGCCGTCATTATTTTGGAGAGAAAGCACCGGAATAGTGACGCCGTAACGCTCAAACAAAGCGTCATCAAACGCTATGTCTACAACGCGCAAGGCAGCGGTTTTACCCGCTGCCTGAAATAGCGCCAATGCCTCTTCACATAAGTGACACCCTTCCGTGCTGTAGAGGATTAAGGCCATTAACCTTCCTTGTGTGTGATAATCCAACAGTTATGAATCTGTTTGTTACGCTCAAAATCCATCGGGATTGAGCGGTTTGTGATGTTCTGAGCTTGTAAGCCTATCTCTGCCAGCGCTTCAACATCCATTTTGAAGTTACGCTTGTTGTTAGAGAAGACGATTTCACCGCCTTCACGCAGCAGACGCTTAAGCTCAGTCATCAGTTTGATGTGATCACGTTGGACATCAAACGTATCGAGCATGCGCTTAGAGTTCGAGAAAGTCGGCGGATCGATAAAAATCAGATCATATTGGCCTTTTGCTAACGACAGCCACTTCAGGCAGTCTGCTTGCTCAAACATGTGCTGACGACCCACTTTGCCGTTAAGCTTCATGTTACGCTCAGCCCAGGCAAGATAAGTCTTAGACATATCTACCGTAGTTGTCGATCTGGCGCCGCCTACCGCCGCGTGAACGGTCGCTGTGCCGGTGTAAGCAAACAGGTTGAGGAAATCTTTGCCTTTCGCTTTTTCACCCAGCATCTTGCGTGTATAGCGGTGATCCAGAAACAGGCCTGTATCCAGGTAATCGTAGAGATTCACCTCTAACGTCACACCGTATTCGTGAACTTTCATAAAGCGCTTGGCTTCACCTAACTTCTCGTACTGGTTGGTGCCCTTTTGCTTCTCTCGGGTTTTCAACACCACGTTATTGGCATTGACGCCCGTCACAGCGATGGTGGCGCGAACCATGTCCAGCAGACGACGGCGTGCCTTCTCTTCTGGGACGGTTTTAGGTGGTGCATATTCCTGAATAACAATGTTGTCGCTGTAACGGTCAATTGCCGCGTTATATTCAGGCAGGTCTGAATCGTATAGACGGTAACATTCAACACCTTGTTGCTTAGCCCATTTTTCCAACTTCTTGATATTTTTGCGAAGACGGTTGGTGAATTCAGGCGCCACATCAGCGACCGGCGCAGGTTCACCTTGTGACGTTGTCACCTCACCACGTGCTGTAATGTGATAAGTTTTCATCACACAATCAAGCGCGCCATTACGAAGCTTGTAAGTACTGTCCGCACGCATGCGCAAGCAGCTCAGCAACTCGTCAGAACCCGAGTAGATGGATGCTATAGAGCCTTTAAATTGGCTCTTCAACTGAACGCCAAGCTGAGTGTATAGCGCGATAAGACCTGGCGTAGTGCCCAGACGCTCACCGTATGGAGGGTTACAGATGATGTTGCCCTCTTCGAAACCTTCTGGACGCGTCAGTTCCGCTGCATCACCTAACTCAAACTGAATTAGGTCTGCTACGCCAGCACGGCGGGCGTTTGCTTTGGCCGTTTCCAGCACGCGACGGTCGTTATCGAAGCCGAAGAATTTACTTTCGCACTTCGCAGGGCCTTTCTTCGACTTGAAAGTCACTTCCGCATGTACTTCCATCCACTCTTCACGATTGAATGATTTCAGTGCTTCAAAGCCCCAACGCTTGCGTTTCAGGCCTGGCGCCACTTCTGCGGCCATCATCGCCGCTTCGATCAGCAAGGTACCGGAACCACACATTGGGTCCAGCAAAGGCTTGTCAAACGTCCAACCACTTTTCATGACCAATGCCGCAGCATTGGTTTCACGAAGCGGTGCAGCACCAGATTCTGTGCGATAGCCGCGTTGGTGCAAGCCAGAACCCACCATGTCGATGCCCAGTAGGCCTTGCTCTTTAGAGAGACGCATGTGAATACGTAGGTCTGGCTGCTCACGATCGATGCTAGGGCGATCCAAGTCCGCCTTGACGAAGCGGTCTACAATCGCGTCTTTCACTTTCAGCGCACCATACTGGCTGTTTCGGATTTCACGGTTTGTACCATTGAAATCAACAGCAATACGCTTTCTCTCGCTGAAATATTGTGGCCAGTTAATGGCAGATGCGCCCAGATACAGGTCCATGTCGTCACGAACTGCGAATTCACCCAAAACAAGAATGAAGCGTGACGCCGTGCGGCTCCATAAACAGCACGTGTAGAGAGTTTTTTCATCCGCGCGGAAGCGAACACCGGCGCTTACCGCTTTCACACTGTTGGCACCCAGTTTTTGTAGTTCTTCTGCTAGCAGATTTTCTAAACCGCGGGAGGTAATTGCTAAATATTGATTCATGGAAATGGATTCTGAGGAATGTTGCGCGCGATTATAAACGAATTCAGACGCCAACGCTCTATCAAGGGTGATATATCTCACTATTTTCCTTGATATACGGATGCTCCTATTTTGCCGAGACCCTAGCTTTTGTGCATGACATAACCATGCCTAATCAACCCTCGAAAAAAAGCGCTTTGCAAAAAGTCGGTTGCTCGTAATCCCACGCTCACTTTTCCGCCATCCATCACTTATCCACAGACCATTTTTCGTTTCCCAGGAGAAACACGCTTAATCCGCTTAGAATACCGCTATCTTTTAGCGACAACTTCTCATTTTATTCACCGCTCTTCGAACATTAAGTAAGCACACACTTATGCACAAAGACATATTAAATCTGAAGTTAATATTCTCAACTTGATCAGATTAGTTCCCATCAGGAAACGCAAATCATGCTTATATTTGGTATATACCAGAGTGAGTTTTTGGATGTATTGACTCCTATAAAGGGGGAAGTAATGGCATTAATGTTTACCAAATTGAGCAAATTTTGGCTTGAATGAAGAAGAGATAGAGAGCAAAAATACAGCAGATAGTTTCATTTAATGTGACATTCATCACTATTAATATCCAGTGCATCTCCCCGATTATCAGCTGAATCGACGAAATGTCGGACTAAGTCTGTCGGATTATCTATCAGTGAATATTGAGAATGTACCGAAGATTTTTATCACTCAGCGGGTGAAACCTGAGCCTCAATCTTCGGCAAGATTGATGAAGGATTTCCGTCTCGTAAAGTCTTTTTACAGAACATAAAGGCACACGCTATCGAAGCGGTATTGTCCTTATTCATGCCATCAGGTTGTATATATGAGGGATACAGGGCGAGTATGTGTGTCTGGCAAGGTTGCGCTGAGCGCTCGGTTTTGCGTTTGGGAGTATGAGGATCTTGAGTCAAACAATGGAAAGAAAATGGGGCTGATAGAAGCCGCTCTATCAGCCCACTAACGCATAATGACCACTGCCGTTATCGTATTGCTGTTGGTATGTAGATAACCGGTCATTCATTACTTTTATAGCTTCGCAAAACCGCATATTTTTAGTGTCGTTCAGCATAAGCGGATTCTCACTGGCATGCATGCACAAGGACGCTGAGCCTGCATTTTCAATTACCAGGAATGCTTCGCTGCCGTGATCGGTTTTCAGTTCAATAATGGAACCTAGTTCTGGAGAGAGGTCCCCTTCCTGAGCCTGAAAAAACCAGCTTTTAGGTAGAAGCGGTTTATGGAAGCGTTTTGCTGCCACTGCGTTCAAAACGATTTCGGCCTTTCTAGGGCCGGATAAAGGTAAGACGCTTACTGCATCTGAGTAAGCTTGAAAGAGTGATGCGTCATCGACTGAAAATGGGGTATCGACAAACGCATCGGGGATGAGGTGTTTCTTTTCAATAGCAACACGGAAAACCATCTCCTGACCCAAATCCAGCATCAGCGTTTGAGCTTCGGAATCGAAGTACCACTTCCACGCATTATTTGGCTTCAACATCGTTTTCGCTCCTGCGACAACCTGAGATTCGGTCCGTGACCATTGAAATTAAAGGTGCTTTCGGAGAAGTTTAATCGGCGGGAGAGAAAAAAAAGGGGAAACAAATTCCCCTTCTCGTTCTAATTTCTTAATTTTCCGGCTTAAATATTTCGAACTATATCTTTTACCAGACGTGGGCCGTGGTAGATGAAACCAGAGTAAACCTGAACAAGTTCCGCACCTGCCATCATTTTCTCTTTTGCTGCCATCACTGAGTCGATACCACCTACGCCGATGATGGGTAGTTTGCCATTCAGTTCCTGGTTCAAACGACGAATCACTTCCGTGCTCTTGTTCTGAACAGGGCGGCCACTCAACCCACCCGCTTCATGTGCATGCGGCATGCCTTCCACCAGCGAACGATCAAGAGTGGTGTTAGTTGCAATCACACCATCAATACCATGGCGCACTAAAGAGTCTGCCACCTGAACCAATTCGTCTTCGGTCATGTCAGGTGCAATCTTCAATGCGAGAGGGACATACTTGCCCTTCTCTTCTGCCAGTTTGTTCTGACGTTCTTTCAATGAAGAAAGCAGATCGTCCAATGCTTCACCGTATTGCAGTGAACGCAATCCAGGAGTATTCGGCGAAGAAATATTAACCGCGATATACCCTGCATGGTCATAAACTTTGTCCATACAGATCAGATAATCGTCTTTACCATTTTCCAACGGCGTATCTTTGTTCTTGCCGATGTTAATGCCGATGATTCCTTCATACTTGGCATTATTCACATTCTCCACCAGCGCATCGACACCATGGTTGTTGAAACCCATACGGTTGATGATGCCTTCTGCCGGAAGCACGCGGAACAAACGAGGCTTGTCGTTACCATCTTGAGGACGTGGTGTTACTGTCCCTACTTCTACGAAGCCAAAACCCATTGCGCCAAACGCATCAATGCATTCGCCGTTCTTATCAAGACCAGCCGCAAGGCCAACTGGGTTTTTGAAATGCAGTCCCATCACTTGAACAGGACGAGGAGGAAGATGCTGACGATAAAAGATATCGAGAGGAGTGCCGGTGAAGCGCGAAAGATTCTTGATAGCCAGATCATGCGCATGTTCTGGATCCAACTGGAAGATTGCCGATCTGGCGAGGCGGTACATCATGTAACCTCCAAAAAAAAGCCCCGTATAAACGGGGCTGTATTATTAACGCTTTATCGACTTAATTCAAATTTAAAAGCGTAAGTTCCCGCAATGCAACGGAGAATTTAGCAAATTCGTGGGCGGAACCGACTTTAAACTCGGCAACAATGCTTTCCCAACGACCTAAACTCACGGCATGCTCTACCATCCACGCTTCTAAACCAAGCTCTGCGCTCTCGCCTTTCTTCATTCCTTCCAGAATATGGGCAGTCAACATGCGTTGTTGCCAATCCAGATCTTCTCGGAATGATGCACGAGCCAGTGCTTGCCAGTGGTTTTCCACTGGTTGGTTTGTGATCTGCTTGAGGAACCAGTGCAGCGACAGCGTGTCACCCAGCACAAAGTAAAGACGGGCAACCACATCGAACGGTTTCTTCATTTGGTCTGAAACCTGCGCCAGATCCAAACCTGCGTACAGACTTGTCAAACGGGCAACCTTATTCGAGATGTCTTTTGGCACACCCTGAATAATGTATTCTTCCGCTTGTTCTTCATGCTCTTTGATTTCCGCAGGTACCAGGTATTTCTCAAGGTTATCCGCCAGGTTCTTAACTGCCGGTTTGTAGAACGCCACTTGTTCTTCAAGCCCCTTACCTTTCATCGGATTACGGAGAATCCAACGTGTGGTTCGGCGCATCATTCGTCTACAGCGATACATCACTGCATACTGAACCTGCGCGGGTAACTTGTTATCCAGTGCGCGTACATCTTCAAACGTCTGACCAAAATCAAATACTTCACGGGCAATCGCGTAAGCCGCCGCAATATCACCGACGCTTGCGCCAGTTTCATCTTGCATACGGGTAACAAAGTTAAAGCCCATGTCATTCGACATTTGGTTTGCAAGGCTGGTTGCGATAATTTCGCCACGTAGGGGGTGCGTTTCCATCGCATCGCGATAGTTACGTTGTAACTCTTGTGGGAAGTATGCCGGCAGTAGCTTACCGAAATGCGGGTCTTGGGTGATTTGCTCAACCACCAACTGCTCTTTCAGCACCATCTTGCCATAAGCCACCAGCACTGCGATTTCTGGTCGGGTCAAACCTTGACCACGTAGTTGGCGTTCAGCCAGTGTTTCATCATCTGGCAGATATTCCAGCGCGCGATCCAGTTTTCCGTCTTTTTCCAGGTAGTGGATAAAGCGGATTTGCTCTTTCAACAGAGAAGCCTGTTGCTCAGAGGTCACAGAGATTGACTCACTCTGGCAATAAGCGTCATCAAGTACGATGTCAGAGACTTCATCTTCCATACGCTCGAGCAGCTCATTGCGCTGTTTGTATGTCAAATCCCCTGCTGCCACCAGACCATTCAACAAGATCTTGATGTTCACTTCGTTATCTGAACAATCCACACCACCGACGTTATCGATAAAGTCAGTGTTAACACGGCCACCGTTCATTGCGTATTCAACACGGCCGAGTTGCGTCATACCCAAGTTACCACCTTCACCGATGATACGTGCACCCATTTCGTTGCCGTTAACACGTACTGCGTCGTTCGCGCGGTCACCTACGTCAGTGTGGCTTTCGGACTCTGATTTCACATAAGTACCGATACCGCCGTTCCAGAACAGATCCACTTTCGTTTTCAGGATCTGCTTGATCAACTCATTCGGTGTCATGGTTTGCTTGCGCACACCCAACATCTTCTGGATTTCCGGCGTCAGCTCGATGGATTTCGCTTTACGCGAGAACACGCCACCACCCTTCGAAATCAGCTTAGGATTGTAATCTTCCCAACTTGAACGTGGCAGCTTGAACAGGCGATCACGCTCAACCCAGGATTTCGCTGAATCTGGGTTTGGATCAATGAAGATATGCAGATGGTTAAAAGCGGACAGCAGTCGAATGTGCTTAGACAGCAACATACCGTTACCGAATACGTCACCCGCCATGTCACCAACAGCCACACAAGTAAAATCAGTCTCCTGACAATCGATACCGATTTCGCGGAAGTGACGTTTCACCGATTCCCAGCCACCTTTCGCCGTGATACCCATAGCTTTGTGGTCGTAACCGTTTGAACCACCTGATGCGAATGCATCACCCAGCCAGAAGTTGTACTGGTCGGACACAGAGTTCGCGAGATCAGAGAAGGTCGCTGTCCCTTTATCGGCCGCAACAACCAAGTATGGGTCATCTTCATCATGGCGAACAACGTTAAGTGGTGGCGTCAAATCACCTTCAACAATATTGTCAGTGATATCCAACAAACCTTGGATAAAGATTCGGTAACAACGCTGACCTTCTGCAAAGATCTCGTCACGGCCGCTTAGCGAATGTTGCTTCTTACAAACGAAGCCACCTTTCGCACCCACAGGCACAATCACAGTATTCTTAACCTGTTGCGCTTTCACCAAGCCCAAGACCTCTGTACGAAAATCTTCCTGACGGTCAGACCAACGCAGACCACCACGGGCGACTTTACCGCCACGAAGGTGAACACCCTCGATATCTGGCGAGTAAACAAAGATTTCGAAGAAAGGTACAGGTTTAGGAATTTCAGGAATATTGCCCGGCTGCAGTTTCAAAGACAGGTAATCTTTACACTCGCCTGTTTCTTTGTCTTTCTGATAGAAGTTCGTACGAAGCGTCGCCAGAATCATTTCCATGTAACGTCGGATGATACGATCATCATCCAAGCTTTCGACTTGCTCCAGCTCTTCTTCGATCTTCTGGATGATCAGTTTCTGATCTTTATCGCTGTTCTTCTTCGGATTAAATCGCTTACTGAAGAGTTGAACCAAAAGCTGAGCGAGATCTGCGTGTGAAGCCAGCGTTTCTTCGATATATGACTGACTAAATGGGAACGCGACCTGACGCATGTAACGCGCATAAGAACGCAGAATTGTGACTTCGCGACCACTTAAGCCTGCATTCAGTACCAAGCGGTTGAAACCATCGTTCTCTAGCTTGCCGTGCCAAATACCTGCGAAGGCATCTTGGAAACGCTCACGCGCGTCGGATAATACAAAGCCATTTCTCACGCTATGCAGCATCGAGAAATCTAGTATCCAATAAACATCGCCAGAGGTCGTCTCGACTTTGTACGGCGCTTCACCAATCACGCGAAGACCAAGGTTTTCGAGCATTGGCATTACGTCTGAAAGGTGAATAGCTTCATCTTTCTGGAACAGCTTCAAACGAACTGCACGCGAGTCTTTAGGCTCTTCTTGAGGGCGATAGAAAAGCATATCCAGCTTTTTCTCTTCGCTCAGTCCTTCAAGGCGCTCAATATCCGCAACCGCTGAACCCGGCAGCATCGCCTCTTTATAGGAACGAGGGAATGCACCGAGGTAACGTTTGGCAACTGGTGTACCTAGGTTCTCACCAAAGGTCGTGATCACCGCTTCTTGCAGACGATCATCCCAGGTTGATGCTGCTTCAGTCAGGTTCTGTTCCAATTTCTTCACGTCAATGTCAAAGTTGTTGTTATCTACACGGACAATGTAGTGGGTTCTCGCCAACGGACTTTCTGAGAAGAAAGTGTTGAACTCAACGTCCTGATCCGAGCCAAAGTAGTTGCCCAGAATGCGTTGAGTTGCACGGCGGAATTCCGTGTTGTATCGCTCACGCGAAACGTAAACCATGCAGGAGAAGAAACGGCCGAATGGGTCACGGCGCACAAAGATTCTCAGCATGTCACGGTCTTGAACCTGAACAATGCCCATACCAATATCGAGCATTTCTGCTTCACTGGCCTGGAACAGTTCATCACGTGGGAAGTTTTCAATGATATTCGCCAGCGCTTTCCACGAATGCGATCCTTCGTAGTAGCCACTGATCTCGAGGATCCGGTGAACTTTGTTTTTCAACACTGGAATGTTGGTGGTTGACTGGTTGTATGCCGACGATGCATAGAGACCATGGAATCGATGCTCACCGATAACATTGCCTTTCTTGTCGAAGCACTTGATACCAATGTAATCCATGTAAGCTGGACGGTGAACGCGCGATTTGCTGCTGGCTTTATTGATAACCAACAAGTCTTTGCGAAGTGCAGTTGCACGCGCAGATTCCGGCATTTCAGACAACTTCAGACCAGGACGTTTTGGATCCAGCTTTTTCGCCAAACCCAAACCCTCTAGCGATGAGGCTTTCAGTTCGTGGTCACCTTCTATAGCGTTAAGCTCGTAGTACTTGTAAGCCATAAAGGTAAAGTTGTGGGATGCAATCCACTGCAGGAAATCCACCGCTTCTTGTTGAAGGTCTTTGCCGACCGGCGGTTTGTCTTTCTTGAGCGATTCAATCACTGATTTGATCTTGGTTTGCATTGGCTGCCAATCATTAACAATCAATGCAACGTCCGTGAGGGTTTCCGTCAACTCTTCCTCCAGAGCAGACATCTCCTTCTTCGAACTCATTCGGTCAATTTCTAGGTGGAAGACAGTTTGCCTTACCCCTTTGTCGTCTCCGATTGCTTTAACACTACCCTTTGCGTCTTTCTCAACTGACAGTGGTCCGTTCAACATCAGGTGTGATGCAATGTCCAGACGGTTGAGCGCCATACGGACAGAGTCAACGAGAAACGGAGCATCTGGGGTGAGAATTTCGACGATGGTATGGGTGGACTGCCATCCGTCTCCACTCAGTGTAGGGTTAAAGACTTTAACAAAAACTTTGTCTTGTTCGAAAGCGTTCAAATGATGCCACAGGCTGATAACAGCACCGTAGAGGTCGGATTCATTCCTTTCCTGCAAATCATCATCTGAGATGGGACCCAAAATCCTTTTTGCCAAAGTTTCTACAAGCGGTTGCTGTGTCTTGTCCAGTTTTTCAGCAATAAGATGATAAACCTTCTCAAGTAACACCGGCACAATAGGGTCACGCGCGGTCATGGTTTACTCCATATATTTTTTATGTGATCGCTATGAGTATAGAGGTTAATTAGTCTTTGCGACTCATGGAGTAGTTTACGGCGTCATTTATAATTTCGTTACATCAATTTTCGTTAATTAGATTCGAGTTTTTAGTTATGTGATTGCCGTACGGTTTAACCAATTTGTTCAAGAGATTTAAAACGGTTGTTTTCGTCAACTGTTAAGCGAAATCGCCCTTTTACACCCAGTTGACTCAAATACGGACGTAGTCTTGATGCAGGCAGTTGCAGTGTTAAACCATTGTCGGTTCTGACAACTACTGTTGACGCAGCACCGCTATAATGCTGCTGAAAAATGTGGTAATCGATGTCCACAGAAAATAAATAGACACTTGAGTTCATAAAAAAGCCGTCTCCTTTTAGACGGCTTTTAAATTACCTAATCGATATTAATTAGCAAGCGTACGGTTTAAGCTTCCAGCGCTTTGTTGATTTTCTCGTAAAGATCTTTCGCGAGATTATCTAGCTCAGCCAAACGCTCGAGTTGTGCGCGCATTAAATTCTGGCGTTCTTTATCGAAACGCTTAAATTTGAGCAATGGATCTATTAAACGCGATGCAACTTGTGGGTTCGATTCGTTCAGTTTAAGCAATATTTCCGTTAAAAACGCATAACCCGAGCCATCTTTCGCATGGAAATGCACAGGGTTAGCATTGCAGAAAGATCCGACCAGTGAGCGCGTACGGTTCGGGTTCTTCAAGCTAAATGCTGGGTGGCTCATTTGCGCCTTGAGATTTTCGAGTGCGTTCGCCGCAGGATTACAACCTTGCAGTACAAACCACTTGTCCATAACCAAGCCATCATGTTGCCACTTATCACTGAAGGACTGCATCAGGGCATCGCGGTTTGACAGTTCAGCATGGTTGGCTGCCGCCAAAGCTGCTGCAGTGTCGGTCATGTTATTGGATTCTTCATAATGCGCCGTCACCAAAGCCTGGCCCTGCTCGTTAGAAGCCAGATAGCTTAAGCAAACATTACGCAATGAACGCTTTCCGATTGCTGCATGGTCAATGGTGTATTGGTCTTGCTTCAATGTGTGATAAATCGCACTGAACTCATCAGCCAGGTCTATCGCGAGACGATGCTTGATTTCACCTCGTACTTTATTGATGGCATCAACGTCAACAACATCGAACCAACCGCCAATTTCATTTTCACTCGGCAGCGTGAGTACTTCTGCAATCAACGCCGCATCCAAGTCTTTGTTCAGCAAGACACCACGGAACGCATCAACCACTTCGCTCGGTAGTTCCACACCCTCGCCTCGCTGGACTCGTGCAACATTTGCTTTGATGTGTTTCGCCAACAACATCTGGCCTGCATCCCAACGCGCAAATTCGTTACGGGCGTGTACCATCAGGAATGCCAGTTCTTCGTCTGAATACTCGTAGTTAAGTTTTACTGGTGCAGAGAATTCACGCAGCATTGAAATCACTGGTTTCTCAGTGATGCTATCAAACACGAAGGTTTGCTCTGCTTCAGTAACACTCAGTACATGATGTACTTTTTCACCGTTACACTGTAACTCAATAACATCACCGTTCGCATCATACAGCTCAATATCAAATGGGATCAGCAGCGGCTGTTTCTCTTTTTGATCTGCGGTGGCTGGAGTATGTTGTTTTACAGTGAGCGATAATGTCTGAGTCGTTTCATCGTATTCATCGGTCACATCAAGTGTCGGCGTGCCAGATTGGCTGTACCACAAACGGAATTGGCCGAGGTCAACACCGGAAGCATCTTCCATGGCTTTCACGAAATCTTCGCAAGTCGCTGCTGTTCCATCATGGCGCTCGAAGTAAAGCTTGATGCCCTTTTGGAATTTCGCTTCACCAAGCAATGTATGCATCATACGAATCACTTCGCTTCCCTTTTCGTAAACGGTCAGGGTGTAGAAGTTATTCATTTCGATCACTTTGTCAGGACGGATCGGATGTGCCATTGGGCTGCAGTCTTCAGCAAACTGAGGGCCACGCATCACACGGACATTGCTGATGCGGTTTACTGCTCGAGAACCCAGGTCGGAAGAAAATTCCTGATCACGGAAAACAGTCAGCCCTTCTTTTAGGCTCAACTGGAACCAATCGCGACAGGTCACACGGTTACCCGTCCAATTGTGGAAATACTCGTGACCGATAACGGCTTCAATGCCTAGGTAGTCTGTGTCAGTTGCGGTATCAGAATTTGCCAGTACGTATTTAGAGTTAAAGACGTTAAGACCTTTGTTTTCCATCGCACCCATATTGAAGAAATCGACAGCGACGATCATGTAGATATCAAGGTCGTATTCAAGGTCGAAACGATCTTCATCCCACTTCATGGAGTTTTTCAAAGAGGTCATCGCGTGGGTAGCGCGGTCTAAATTGCCTTTGTCGACAAAAATTTCAAGCGCCACATTACGACCGCTACGAGTCGTAAAGGTATCTTCCAGCAAATCGAAATCACCGCCGACCAAAGCAAACAGGTAACTTGGTTTCGCATATGGGTCTTCCCATTGCACCCAGTGGCGGCCACCTTCTGCTTCGCCTGAGCCAACTTTGTTACCGTTGCTCAATAGGAATGGGAATGCTGATTTATCCGCAGTAATTTTAGTGGTGAATTTCGCCAGAACATCCGGACGATCCAGATAGTAAGTAATACGGCGGAAACCTTCTGCTTCACACTGTGTGCAGTAAGCACCGTCAGAAAGGTAAAGCCCTTCCAGTGATGTGTTTGCGGCAGGATCAATTTCAGTTTCGATCAGCAAATCAAATTCTGCCGGCAGATTGGAAAGCAATAATCCTTCTTTGCTTTCCTGATATTGGCTCCAGGATTCTCCGTTCACTTCAACACGCTTGAGCGACAGTCCTTCACCATCCAACATCATAGAATCTGAGCCAGCAACCTGCTGCACCACTTTGCTCTTCGCAATCACACGGGTAGAAGATTCGTGTAAGTCAAAATCCAGATCGATATGGGTGATCGTATATTCAGGAGCTTTATAGTCTTTGCGATATTTGGCCTGAGGTTGTTGCGTCATGTCAGATTCCTTTTATTGCATAACGTAGACAGACGAGCCGTGTCGCCTGTTATAGAAATGGGACAATCGTCTAAGATACTCGCTTCATAACCGCTTTACCACACACTCATCGGTTAAAAACGAATCAAACTCGCTCTCATTTACTCAATTTATAGAAGGAGATCCTACTCTAAACATTAAAAAGATTGATGGCATTCTCTGTTAGTGAGGAAATACCTCAATCTCAGTAAGGGCTTCCCATTTGAATACATCTATACCCAAACCGACGATTTCATGCACAATAACGGTCGAAATCCCCTATTCAGGTTGACTAAATAGCTACATTTGACGTTAAATTTCCTCCTTTGGACTCGATTTACATCGATGTAAATCTTGAGGTCAGTAAACGTTCAGACAAAACCCGACCCAGAGGTTATTTATCAGGCATGCTTACGCCAATCATTTCGTCATTACTAGACACGGATGCCTACAAACTGAATATGCAGCAAGCGATTTTCCACCACTATCAAGATGTGGTGGTTTCTGCTGAGTTTCATTGCCGAAGCGATGAAAGCCTTGTTGCGCTTAAAGAACGTTTAGAGTTTGAAATCCACGCTTTGGCAGATTTAAAATTTGCTGAAGATGAAATCACTTATCTCGCCAGTCTTGGGCATTACCAAGCTGACTATCTTGATTTCCTTAGCTCGTTTTCATTAAAAGCCAACCAAGTCACCGTTACTATTTTAGACGACCAACTTGCGATTCGTATTGATGGTTCCTGGCTGGACGTCATCCTATGGGAAGTACCTTTACTTGCGATTATTTGCGAGTTACGGTGTCACGCAAGATATTCAAGTTCAACACCTATTGATGCCGTTGAACTATTGAAGGAAAAACTTGTTGCTTTAGAAAAAATCAGTGACGATTTCCATTTTGTCGATTTCGGCACGCGTCGCCGTTTTTCAAAGGAAGTTCATCACGCGATTGTTGATCATCTCACCCTCCACTGCCCGCACTTCTCAGGAACTTCAAATCTGTTTCTGGCTAAAAAGTACGGTATTCCGGCGGTCGGTACTCAGGCACATGAGTGGTTTCAAGCACACCAACAGCTGACGGGTGATCTTGCGGATTCCCAACAACTGGCATTAAATCGCTGGTTACAAGAGTATCCAGATCGTTTAGGCATTGCCCTCACCGATTGCATTAACATGGATGCTTTTCTGAATGACTTTAACCAGCACCTCAGCCAGAAGTTTGCAGGTTTGCGCCATGATAGCGGCGATCCTATTGAGTGGGGCGAAAAAGCCATTCGTCACTATGAAAGTCTTGGTATCAATCCTTTGGAAAAAACACTGATTTTCTCTGATGGACTGACACTGGAAAAAGCCTTGGCTATTCACGCTCACTTCACAGGACGCATCAACACCTCTTTCGGTATTGGCACTCAACTAACCTGCCATTTACCGAATGTGGAAACGCTCAACATCGTGATCAAACTCGTGACTTGTAATGGTAAGCCAGTGGCGAAGATTTCTGATGAGCCCGGAAAATCTATCTGCCGGGACGACTCATATTTGGATGCACTAAGAAAAGCGTTCAATATCTAAACAAAAAGAACAAAGGGCGCATCAGCGCCCTTTGTTCTTTTTGCAGCATTGTTTTATTAAGGTGTTTGCTGTCGTTTCAATACTGCTTCCATACCAAATTGATTATTGGTGAGCGTGAGCGTGTCTGCATCCAGTTCAAACTGCGAGTCTTGTTGACCGCCACGATAGATCAGTACTAGACGATCATCTTCCAAAATGTACACACCACGATGTGTAATAGACTGCCCTTCAGTACCTGAAACTCTGACAGAGAAAAGAAAATCAGGACGAAGCATCAGAGCCAGCTCCGACACGCCCTCATCAACATCATGCCCTTGGATGACGTCGCTGTACCAAGCACCAGAAAGATTGTTTGGCAAAATTTTGGTAAATCTTGCACCGCGCAGCATTAACTGGTTATGGTTAAGTTTGTATTCATGATGTTGGGCTTCACCCTGATCGTCATTCAAAACCAGTGTGGATTCATCCAAATCGTAGTAGCCGTTAGCCTCTTCGACTGTACCATCACGTTTTAATAGTTTTACGTTGAACCGATAGTCAGAGTTAAAGGAGATGTTAATGGCTTTGTATTGATTGTCTTCGCCTTCAGCTTCTTGCTGATCAGGGCTAAACCAATACCAATCACCGAGGAGCAATGGGAAATCGAATTGGGTCAAATCTGATGCCTTTGCAGGCACAGACAGGCAGAAGAACACGCTAAACAGGCATAACCACTTCTTCATAAGATTCCCCCTATTAGGATGGCTGTCTTAATAACTTTAGACGCATATCACTTTTTGAGTGGGGAAAATTAACGCAATACAGAACATAACTTATTGATATTTTCGTATATACCTAGGCCTGTTGGTCTACATAGTCATCGCTACCGCCTTCTTCTCTGCCTTTCACGCATTCATATGAATTTGAAACCCAGAGGCAAAAAAGCGGGCACTAAATGCCCGCTTTTGTTTTTGCGTTTGGATTTTCTCTCGGTTAGCTATTCAGCTTCTTCGCGAGATCGACCGTGATAGCTGCTGCCTCGTCGAGGTAGGCATCAGGTTCTTCATAATCGTTTGGCACATCATCCAGTGTCTTGAACGGTTTCTCACCAAGCATCTTTTGGCGATCGTTCAATCGAACAAGACGTTTTTTATCAGCTTCTTCCTGCTCGGCAATACGCGCCTTTTCATTCAGAGAGATAACGTTATTGTCTTTGTCCGCCTTGTATTCAGCAATATCACTCAAGATAAAGCCAAATTCGGCATCTTGCTTGATACGTTGCTTATGCGCCTTATCCAAGGCACCAACCATTCGGCTGATGGTGTCAGTTGATTGGTATGCCGCTGGATTGATGCTATCCCAAGGCAAAGCATTATCTTCCACACTCTCACCAGTCTCTGACGGGTCAACGGCTGTAGGGAATGGAATATCAGGTACAACGCCTAGGTGTTGAGTGCTTCCACCATCTATTCGGTAGAACTTTTGGATCGTGTATTGAACATGACCCAACGGCTTATCAAACAAATCGTAAATGTGGTTAAGTGAACGGTGTTGTTGAACTGTTCCTTTACCAAAAGATTGCTCGCCGAGGATCACCGCACGTCCGTAGTCTTGAAGCGCAGCCGCGAAGATTTCTGACGCTGATGCTGAGTAACGGTTGATAAGCACAGTGAGCGGGCCATCGTAATAAATGGTGTTATCACTGTCGCTGTTCACTTTCACTCGGCCGTAGCTATCACGCACCTGCACAACCGGACCGTTTTCAATGAACAGCCCCGTCAAAGCAGAGGCTTCGCTCAACGCACCACCACCGTTGTTTCGAAGGTCGATAACAAGACCGGTGACTTTATCTGCTTTCAGTTTGGCGATTTCTTTCTTAGTGTCTTCCGCCAGTCCAACGTAGAAGCTAGGTACAGAAATCACACCCACTTTCTTGTTGTCCTGTTCGATCACCTCAGATTTGACCGCTCGGTCTTCAAGACGGATTTTGTCGCGCACCAAAGTGACAGTGTAACTCTTCGCATTCGAACCATCAGGCAGGATTTGTAGTAAGACTTTACTTCCCTTTGGCCCCTTGATGAGCTGAACAACATCATCCAATCGCCAGCCAATCACGTCGATAACTTTCTCTTTATCCTGACCAACACCGATGATGCGATCGCCTGGAGACAGTTTTTTCGATTTAGATGCAGGGCCACCTGCGACTAAGGAACGAATCACCGTGAAATCATCTTCTACCTGCAGCACAGCGCCAATCCCTTCAAGGGACAGGTTCATCTCTGACTGGAATTGTTCTGCGTTACGAGGAGAAAGATAGCTGGTATGAGGATCCACTTCGCGGGCAAAGGCATTCAGATAGATCTGGAATACATCTTCACTTTTGGTTTGCGTCAATCGCTTAAGTGCATTGTTGTAGCGTTTAGATAACGTTTCCTGAATTTCTGGCCAAGTTTTACCCGCCAGTTTCAAGTTAAGCGCATCGTTTTTTACACGCTGACGCCAAAGCTCGTTGAGCTCGGCTTCATTCTTTGCCCAAGGCTCTTCGCTGCGATCAATGACCATCTCTTCATCTGCATCAAAGGTAATTTCCTCATCAAGCAGAGCAAGTGCATATTGATAGCGTTGGAAGCGGCTACGTAGAGAAGCATTAAAAATATCGTAGGCTGCTGATGTGTCGCCAGAACGGAGTTGTTCGTCCAGAGTCAGTCGCCATTTTGACAGCGCATCGACTTCTTCCTGAGTTAGGAATAAGCGATTGAAATCAAGGGTTTCAAGGTAGCGGTCAAAGACGTTGGCAGAGAATTCGTCATCAAGCTGGAATTGCTTGTAGTGCGACTTTTCAAAGCGGCGAGTGATGCGTTTGCTTGCAGTTTCATGCTGAGGTTCAGATACCAAAGTAGGAAGGTCAGCAGCATCGTAATTAGCCTCTAGGGCTTGGGCGGATGCCGCCAGCAGTACGCTGGCAGCAATCGCGGAAAAGCGGATTCGACAGATCATGCGTCGAGGGATCTCCTTTACGAACTGAGGTGCTCCGCTTTTACTAGCATGGTCAGGCCATTACTTAAACGAACGCGAACCTCGTCCTTGTTGAGTTCTACGATGGTGGCAGGCATGTTGCCGTTGCCCATATTAACGTTGACGTCTTTACCTACGACAATGTCTTCAGCCTTGAGTTCGCGACGCGGTTCTGCAGGCTTCTTATCTAGCTTAGTATTTTTTGACTTAGCTGGTCGAGGTTTTGATGGGTTAGCTGTTGATTTATTTGATTTTGGCGCTCTTTTCGCTTTTGCGTCAGATTTTTTGTCGCCATTTTTCGCAGCTTGCTCTTTACGACGCTCAGCAGCACGCGCTTTGCTTTCTGCCAGTGCGGTCTGTGCGTGGTCGATATGCTCTTGCTCGAGCTCGCCACAGTCGTTACCGTCCAAATCAACGCGAATCGCACCAGCCTTCACGCCGTATAGGTAACGCCAGGAAGAGGTATATTGGCGCAGTGCAGCGCGGAGCTGAGTTTTACTTACTTTCGGGTCATCAGCAAGACGCTCTGCCAAGTCTTGGAAAATGCCGATTTTCAGAGGACGAGCTTCACCTTCAAGAGTAAAGCATTGCGGGAAACGTTCAGCGATATAGGCAATGACTTGTTTGCTGTTGGCCAGTTTTTCAGTGTTTTCCATTTTTCTTCCTGTCTCTTTGCTCTAGCAAGGGCAATAGAGAGTGTGTACGAGTTAACAAATTAAGTGCTGCGTATTATAGAGACCTGTGATTGAAAAACCACAGAGAAGCTTAAATTTAGAGGTGTTTTTGCAATTCATTGACCAATAAAGTGAGTCCGGTTTCATCCTCTTGACCAAATCTTGCTTTTTTGGCGAATCTATGTCCAACACGCCAATCAATTTGCTGCCTTGATACAGAGGCAATACGATCTCAGAATTGCTGGCTGCATCACAAGCTATGTGACCTTCGAATTGGTGGACATCCTCTACCCGTTCAACTGCATCGTTTGCATAAGCTGTCCCACAAACACCACGACCGTAGGGAATTCTCACACAAGCAGGCTTGCCCTGAAACGGTCCTAGCACCAGCTCTTTACCATCATCAAGATAGAAGCCCGCCCAATTAATGTCGTCTAATTCCTGAAACAAGAGCGCGCTGATGTTTGACAAATTAGCGATCAGATTCGGCTCGTCTTCTATTAGAGCGACAGCCTGGCGAGTGAGAAGCGAGTAAAAATCCGCTTTATTTTCCATATGTAGACTACTTCCTTAACATGCGATGGCCTACGATATGTTGAATCTGCTGGGGATTCAATCGTCGCATTAACGTATGACAGTTTTATCATCTATTACTGTCACTAATAATCCAGCTTAGAAACCACTTTGAAGCTTTGACGCCTGATTAATTCAGGTTGTTTGGGCATAACAGTTTGATTAAGATGCACATTGTATTGAGTATCAGGCACGCGTGAAAATGTGTTGTTTTGGTACCAATAGTGACGCTTGCCTGCCAGGAATGGTCATCTCTGCACGAGTGGTAATACAGGTAGCTCCCAAGGATTGGGTATATTTACACCAGTGACTCTATTTAAGGGGAAGATACGCTATGCATGTGCTGAGATGTGCGTCATGCGATCTGCTACTGCATGAAATGCCTGTGACAAGAGGCTTCAGCGCCCGCTGTCCACACTGCGATAGCCGGGTGATTAAAAAATCGTCCATCAGTTTATCCGGTGAGCTGGCCATTGCCATCGCAGCACTGGTGTTGTTCATCCCTGCCCAACTCTATCCTTTGGTCACCATTAACCTCTTCGGTGTGCCATTCTCAACCACAGTAACCAGCGGCAGTGTCGTTCTTCTGGATACATTTCCTTTTGTTGGCACTTTGGTCATCTTCTGCGTAGCGATTGCCCCACTTTTATATTTGTTGACCATATTGGCATCGCACTTTTCTCTATTCATTCGAAATGCCACTGCGCTGAGGTACAGCACAAAAATACTAAAATACATCCGCCACTGGGTAATGGTTGATGTGTTCCTGGTTAGCTTGGCGGTGGGTTGCTTTAAAGTGCTGGATTTTGCAGAAGTGAGCCCGGATGCTGGATTATTAAGTTTCGTCCTGCTCCAAATCCTCACGGCAGTTCTTCTCTCACGGGTATCCCCAAAACGCTACTGGGATGCATTTGGTCAATCAAATGAAGCGCGCGAAGAATCTACTGAGATCAAGGGTGAAGAAAATACGCTGACCGCCTGCAAGCTCTGTGGATTGACACAACATTCTGATCATCAGCACTGCATCCGCTGTGGCACCAAGACCGAACACCGGGTATTCCAAAGCATGCAGAAAACCTGGGCTTCTCTACTTGCTGCTGTTGTCTTTATCTTCCCAGCCAACTTCTACCCCATTTCTATTTTGCTGACCAACGGCAAAAGACTGGAAGACACAATATTCTCGGGTGTCGCCTCCCTCATTAAGCAGGGGATGTATGGCATTGCCATCATTATCTTCACTGCCAGTATTATTGTCCCCGTGGCAAAAATTATTTGTCTGGCGTACATCCTGCTTTGTATTCACTTCAAAGTGGAATCAGGCAGGAAACTTCGAATGAAGCTGTATCGGTTTGTTAAATGGATAGGTAAATGGTCAATGATGGATCTTTGTGTCATTGCCATCATGGTTTCCCTGATTGACCGAGGAAACCTTCTCGATTTCACACCAGGACCTGGTGCTATAGCCTTTGGGCTCGTTGTGGTACTCACTATGATTGCCGCAGAAAGTCTGGATTCTCGACTTATTTGGGACAAGTATGAGCAACGTTGAAGACTCGCAAGTCAAAGACCCTGTGATTAAGAAAGACAAAAGTATCTCGCCACTGTGGATTTTCACCCTCTTAGCTTTTGTTCTCGCTGGCTGGCTGCTTTATAAATCAGTCAATGAAGCCGGTGAACGGATTGAAATCTTCTTTACCGATGCGCAAGGTATCGAGGCAGGAAGAACCACCATTCGCTATCAGGGGCTTGAGGTTGGCATTATCCGGAAAGTCACCCTTTCTGATGATCTAAAAAGCATCTCCGCACAGGCTGAAATTTACCCGGAAGCCAAAAAGATCCTTCGCCAGAATACCGTATTCTGGGTGGTACGCCCCCGTGCATCAATCACTGGCATCAGCGGTTTAGATGCTCTGGTTACGGGTAACTACATAGCGGTTCAACCAGGCACAGGTGACGAACGGAATACCTTCGTTGCCGCCGATGAACCACCGGTCAATGCATTTGGCGATGATGGCCTGCTGATTCAACTGCAAGCACCAGACCTTGGCTCTATCAGCGTAGGTTCCGGCGTTTACTACAAAAAAATCCGTGTGGGTGAAGTCATTGATTACCGTCTAACTTCGGACAAACAAGGTGTGACACTGTCACTCAACATCAAGAATGAATATGCCAAATTGGTGACAAAGACATCAAAGTTCTGGAATGTCAGCGGTGTTGAAGCCGATATTGGTATTGGCGGTGTCGAAGTCAGCATTGAAAACCTTGCTTCGGTGATCGCCGGAGGCATTGCTTTTGATTCGCCGCCAGAAAGCAAACCAGCGGAACCTTTGGCCATGTATTCGTTGTATCGCTCTCTCAACGATACTGACCGCGGTATCATGATTACGATTAATCTTCCTGAAAACCACGGCATTACAAATCCTGAAGCCCCTATCCTTTTTCAGGGGCTGGAAGTTGGTCGCTTGAGCGGCATTCACTTCAACGAAGATTTTAGTGGTACCGAGGCCACTGCCAACATCAACCCATCCATGGCTTGGCTACTGAAAGAAGGAAGCGAATTTCTCATTGAGAAACCGGAAATCAGTCTCGCTGGCGTTAAGCGCCTATCGAATCTCATCACTGGAAACACACTGTCTATCAAACCTGGACAAGGTGATGACGCCAAAGTGTTCGCTGCCAAAACACAATCCGACTTAATCGAAGCAGATCCCCGCTCTCTACTCGTCACTGTCACAGCGGAGACCAGTTGGGGGTTAAAAGCGGGTACTAAGGTGCTATATCGTGGTGTTCAGGTGGGTTTTGTAAAAGGTACAAAACTCAGTGATCAAGAAGTTAAACTGGAGCTGGTCGTGTATCCCGACTACAAACATCTGGTAAAAAGCGGCTCCAAATTCTTTATTCTTGGCGGTGCCACCGGGCAAATTAACGCTGAAGGCATTGAGTTTAGCGTTCCAACTGTCGCTCAAATGGTGGAACCGGCGATCAGCTTTATCAGCGCTGGCGAAAATACACCTCTTGCAGAATACCCACTGTTTAAATCAGACATTCAGGCTCGTAACGCTCAGAAAGCAACCAAAGGCTTTCAACGTTTCACTCTGATTGCAGACAAACTCCCTTCAGTGTCTGAAGGCAGTCCTGTCATGTATAAGAACTTCACTGTCGGTAAAATTGAGCGATTTGAGCTCACTCAATCTCGAGTGGAAGTGACGATTCAGATTGAAAACCGTTATCGCCATTTGGTCACCAGCAATACCGTTTTCTGGAATCACTCCGGCGTCGATATCGAAGCGGGTTTAAGTGGCGTGAAGATCGACACTGGTTCATTGAAGTCTATTGTCTCCGGCGGTATTTCTTTTGGAGATATCAACGGCATCGAAAACCGCAACGGGAAAGACTGGAAGCTCTATGACAGCCTGACGGATGCGCAAAACCACGGCCTCAAATTGACCTTCTCTGCCGATGATGCAAGCGGTCTTGCGAAAGGCAGCAAAATCAAGTTCCAGGGCGTTGACGTGGGTGAAGTCACCTCTTTGGCGCCGGCATTCCAAACAGAAGGCGTCACCATCAAAGCGATGATTTATCCCGAGTTTTCCGGAAACTGGCGCGAGCCACCAGCTATTTCTGGGTGGCACAGCCTTCACTAAGTTTGACCAAAACAGAAAATCTGGACTCTTTGTTCGGCTCATACATCTCTGTTGTACCGGGCAAAGGCGACAAACGCGACAACTTCCCGCTTCATAAATCAGCGGAATATTCCGGTGGCTTATCGCTGGTGCTGGAAAGCGAAAACCGCGGTTCAGTGAGTGTCGGCACCCCTATTCTGTTCCGAGACTTTGAAGTTGGCGCAGTGACGGCGGTACGATTAGGCCGCTTTGCAGACCGCGTCTTAATGGAAATAAAGATCAGTGATGATTACAAACACCTGGTACGTAACAATACCGTGTTCTGGAATCAGTCCGGTGTCGATGTTTCTATCGGTATCACAGGCGCAAATATTCGCAGTGGAACGTTGGAAAGTATCCTCAAAGGTGGCATCGCGTTCGCTACACCGCCGGGAGATAAACTGGCGAAGCCTGCCCGTTCTGACCAACACTTCCTGCTTCACAAAGCACCTGAGGAAGATTGGACTTCCTGGCGGACTGCCATTCCCTACTTCTAAGTCAGTTATCCCTGATACAGCGCGGGCTTTGTCCCGCGCTTTTTTATGCAGCAAGCCGAGGTTCTTACTGGTTTCTCAACGCTAATCCTTTTACACTTCGCAATTCAGTAAATGCCAGCAAGAGACCTTTCAGGTGCATCCAAATATCAAGATCCCAGAGCCGTTCCTAAATCAAATTGAACAGATTCTGCCTTCTCACCTTTCTATGACTGATTTCATCGAGTCGTGTAAACGCCCTCTTCGAAGAAGCCTTCGCGTGAATACGCTGAAAATCTCGGTGGAAGATTTTCTTGAACGTGCCAATGAGAAAGGCTGGGATCTTTCGCCTGTGCCGTGGTGTGACACAGGGTTTTGGCTGGATGACTATGACGAAGACAACGTGCCTCTGGGAAACACCGCTGAACACATGGCTGGTCTGTTCTACATTCAGGAAGCCAGCTCAATGCTGCCTGTAACTGCATTGCTGGAAAATGACATCACATTGAACCGTGTTCTGGATATGGCAGCCGCACCAGGCTCCAAGACCACGCAAATCGCAGCAGCTTTGAACAATGAAGGGCTTCTGGTCGCCAATGAATACTCGGCGAGTCGAGTCAAAGTACTTCATGCCAACCTACTTCGCTGTGGTGTGGTGAATTCAGCGCTGACTAACTACGATGGCCGCGTGTTTGGTGACTGGTTACCAGAAACTTTTGACGCGATCTTGCTCGATGCACCGTGTTCCGGAGAAGGGACGATAAGGAAAGATGCTGATGCATTTAGCAACTGGAGTCTGGAATCTGTGCAAGACATCGCGAATACCCAGCGCGATCTGATTGTGAGTGCCTTCCACGCCCTTAAACCGGGCGGCACCATGGTGTACTCGACATGTACGCTTAATCACGATGAAAACCAACATATCTGCCATTTCATCAAAGACACTTTTGGTGATGCTGTCGAATTTGAGCCACTGAATGACCTTTTTGAAGGTGCAGCCGCTGCCTGCACAGAAGAAGGCTTCCTGCATGTGTTTCCGCAGATTTTCGACAGTGAGGGTTTTTTCGTTGCTCGCCTGAAGAAAACGGAAAGCGTCGGCTCTGAGATGGTGAAAAAGCGTCCACGTAAATTTCCATTCCAAAGGGCCAAACCCAAAGAGGCTGATGCGGTAGTAAAAGCACTGGATGACACGCTGGGACTTTCCGTTCCTCATTCATCGAACGTGTGGCTGCGTGATAAAGAAGTGTGGATTTTCCCAGAACAGGTTGAAGATATTCTTCCTGAAATCAAATTTGATCGCATTGGTTTAAAGCTCGCAGAAGCCCATAAGAAAGGCTACCGCTGGCAACATGAGACGATCATGGCGTTAGCGAAAGGAAACGAGCCAAAGTGTGTAGAGCTGTCTGTGGCTGACGCGAAAGAATGGTATATGGGCAGGGATATTAGACCAGAAGGTCTGACGGGTTCAGGTGAAGTCATCGTTTGTTACCGTCGCCAACCAATTGGTATCGGTAAATGGGTCGGCAACCGAATCAAAAATGGCCTTCCAAGAGAGTTAGTTAGAGACGTCAATTTATTTATTGAATAGACGATCCCTAAATTCTCATTCATGACACGCCGCGAGAGCCTTGCGCCAGCTAAATTTTGAAGTGTTACAAATCTCCATTTAAACCAGTTAGCGCAAGGCTCTTACGAGCCATTCCCCTAAGCCCGGAACAG
This sequence comes from Grimontia sedimenti, assembly GCF_011045095.1. Lineage (GTDB taxonomy): Bacteria > Pseudomonadota > Gammaproteobacteria > Enterobacterales > Vibrionaceae > Enterovibrio > Enterovibrio sedimenti. The sequence goes on along the minus strand of NZ_JAALDL010000002.1, from coordinate 51,818 downwards.
GAATCGTTCCGGGCTCTTTTTGTCTGACAATCTTCGCATATAATCAGTCACAAAAAAGGCCGCTTTCGCGACCTTTCCTTACTCTCTTTCTACCTGCATTACTTAATCAGGTAGATGCCATCTTTCTCAATTCGGATTCTGCGCTCTTTGTACAATCCACCGATGGTTTTCTTGAACGTCGCCTTACTGGTGCGGAACAGCTCAAAAATCTGATCTGGGCTGCTCTTGTCATTCACTGGCAGAAACCCACCTTTGCGGTCCAGTGTGCGAACAATCTTCTCTGAAAGATCATCCACTTTGCCTTTGCCCAGTTTTTGCAATGACAAATCGATTTTTCCGTCTTCACGAATCTGCTTGATGTAGGCCTTAAGGCTCTTACCTATAAACAGCTTTCCAAAGACTTCTGATTTGAACAGCAGGCCCCAATGGGCATCATTCACTGCACATTTGTAACCAAGCTCGGTTTCTTCCGCCACGGTCACATGTACCTGATCGCCTTTCTTATAGCGCGCAGGGGTTTTGTCGAGGAACTTATTAAACTTGGTGGAGCCAACGATACGCCCTGACGCATTATCAACGTAAAGGAACACCAGATAGTCTCTTCCTTCCTGCATTTTGATGCGCTGTTCGCTGAACGGAACCAACAGGTCTTTTGGCAACCCCCAATTCAAAAACGCCCCAACGCCTGTCGTGTTGATACATTTCAGTTTCGCGAATTGTCCAACCTGTGCCAATGGCTTTTCGGTGGTTGCAATCACATCGTCTTCAGAGTCAAAGTAGATGAACACCTCAATCTCATCGCCAATGTGTGTTCCTTTTGGCACATAGCGTTTTGGCAGCAGAATATTGCCGTATTCCTGTCCGCCGTCTACGAATACGCCGAACTCGACTTCTTTCACCACGGTAAGGTGATTCATCTGACCGATTTTAATCATGGATGTATTGCTCGTTGGTTTCTCAGGGTCTGTTGGCCGCAGTATACGAGATTTACTGACTGATAGTTGCAGTAATTTGATGACAAAGGCTTGATTGGTTCTTTATTGGGCGGGAACGATCGCCAGCGCTTCAACGAAAAACGCCACGACATTGCGTGGCGTTCAGACAGATTAGTTTTCATAAAAACAATCTACTGATAAATGAGTTCTACATTGGCCCCTTCTGCCAATTCGATAATCGCTTTGTCAGACTCTTGGGCAAGGATCTGAACTGGCTTGTCAGCCAATTGCGTTTTACGAATAGTGTCGCGGATCAGGCTCTTTACTGCTTCATTGTGTTTGTTGAATGTGTACGGTAGCGCTTCGTCACCAAAGTCTACTGCCAGCGTGAATGCAGCAAGATTATCGACATCGATAATGATGCCGTCGAAATACGCAAGTAAAGCCTCTGCCAACACGGCATTAGCAGGTAACTGGCATGCCAGAAGCACTTTCAGACCGTTTGCGCCACGACAAAGCCCCTGTTCTGCCAACAAGTCAATCATGGTGGCAGCTTCACTGGAAGTGCGAACAAAAGGAACAACAACTTCTACTGGAAGCTTCTTGTCCTGAATCGCCTTTTTGAGCACCTCACACTCAAAAATAAATCCTGGTTTACCTGCTTTGCTCGCATAGCGCGAAACACCACGCAGTCCCATCGCTGGGTTTGCTTCCTCAGGCTCTGAATCTGCACCTTGCATTTGTTTTAGCGCCAGCGCACTTTGGTCGTTCAGCATGACACGAAATGGTCGATCGGTGTTCGCTTTGTAAGCACTTTCGAGCAGGGACACTAATTTGTCCTTCGTCGCATTACTGTCATCTAACGCTGACGGATGGGTTCCGATTGCATTGATATACAATTCACCGAGAGAGACCAGTCCAAACGACGTGTCATGACCTTCCAGCTGAGAGGGGTTCTTATAAACGTGGGAATAGGTTAAATCCATTTGAGACATAGCGCACCAATACTGCCTTGTAGAAACTTAAGTGCCTGTTGCGGCAAGAAAATGATGGTTTATCGACGCCGATTCTTCGCAAGCGACTGATTTTCGTCCATCCAGAGGAAAACATACCACAGAGCCCTTTTGTTACAAGAGAAATCCGACATGAATTTTCGATTTCAGCAGACCGAACAAAGCTCGGTTGTTTACGAATCTTTCCGGTCAAAACAAACGCAATAGAAAGAATAAATCGCTGAAAGACCACATCATGGCTTTTCTGACACCGATTTTTTGCTATCTTACTGCCTTCGCAAGAACACCGACGTAAGGAAGGCAGAGTCCATGCCGATTAAAACTGACGAACTAAGAACGCAACCTGTTGACACTCTGCCAACCCCAGCAGAAGTGGAAGCAGAATCCCCACTTACAGACAGTGTTGCTCAAGACATCGCCGAAGCCCGTAAGCAAGCTGAAGATATTCTTACTGGCCGTGACAACCGACTGCTTGTCGTCGTTGGCCCATGTTCTATCCATGACCCTGATGCGGGTCTGGACTACGCAAAACGCCTTAAAGTATTGGCAGACCAACACAAAGAAACGCTTCACATTGTCATGCGTACCTATTTCGAAAAACCACGCACTGTTGTGGGCTGGAAAGGCATGATCAATGACCCAGATCTCGATGGCAGCTGCAACCTTCGCAAAGGTCTGTTCAAAGCCCGTAAATTCCTACTGGATGTGAACAAGCTGGGTCTGCCTACTGCAACCGAGTTCCTGGACATGATCACCGGGCAATACATTGCAGATTTGGTGACCTGGGGAGCCATTGGCGCCCGTACGACGGAGTCACAAATCCACCGTGAAATGGCGTCAGCGTTATCATGCCCGGTTGGCTTTAAAAACGGCACCGATGGGAACATTAAAATTGCTATTGATGCGATTCGTTCAAGCCAAACGTCTCACTTGTTCTGCTCACCGGATAAAAATGGCGTTATGACCATCTACCGCACCAGCGGTAACCCTTATGGTCACGTTATTCTGCGTGGTGGACATCAGCCGAATTATCACAAAGCTGATGTTGAGAATGCAGCAGCGAACTTGTCTGAAATTGGTCTGACTCCCCGCCTTGTGGTGGACTTCAGTCACGCAAACTGTGAGAAACAGCACCGTCGCCAATTGGATGTGGCTGCAGACATTTGCAACCAACTGGTTGAGGGTGACACTTTCATCGCAGGCATCATGGCGGAGAGTTTCATCGAAGAAGGTAATCAAGCTGCTGATAAAGACAGTTTGTGCAACCTTACGTATGGCAAATCCATCACAGACCCGTGTCTTGGCTGGAACGACACTGAAAAAATGCTGCAGATGCTTTCTGATGCCATTGCGAAACGTAATTCACGCTAAACAAGTGTGTGTGATAAGCTCAACCTTCAGTTAAATATCAGGAAATTACTATGCCTTCTTTTGATATCGTTTCAGAGATCGATACCGTTGAGTTGAAAAACGCCGTAGACAACGCGAAACGCGAACTGGCTACCCGTTTTGACTTCCGTAACGTAGACGCAAGCTTTGAACTCAACAAAGAAGTCGTGAAAGTCTCAGCTGAATCTGACTTTCAGGTTAACCAGATGATGGATATCCTTCGCGGTAACCTAGCCAAACGCGGTGTTGATGCCCGCGCGATGGAACCTAAAGACATGGTTCACTCAGGTAAGACTTTCTTCAGCGATGTGCATTTCAAAAACGGCATCGAAGCCGACGTTGCGAAGAAAATCGTCAAGCTGATTAAAGAGGCCAAGATTAAGGTTCAGGCTCAGATTCAGGGTGAGAAGCTTCGCGTAACCGGTAAGAAGCGTGACGACCTTCAAGCAGCAATGCAGGTTGTCCGTGAAGCTGATTTGGGTCAGCCATTCCAGTTCGATAACTTCAGAGACTAACCCAGCCTAACGAAAGAAAAGCCATTTGCCTTTTGGTGAATGGCTTTTTTTGTTGAAAACGAGGGCGCTTAACATGACAAACATTGTTTATATCGCGACAAGCCTTGACGGTTGCATCGCGGACAAAGACGGCGGCTTAGATTGGTTACACAGCATTTCGAACCCTGAACAATCAGATTTTGGATGGGCTCAATTCATGGCTGGTATTGATGGGCTAGTAATGGGCAGAACAACTTTCGAAACCGTCATAGGTTTTGACTGTGAATGGCCATACACCAAACCCGTGTTTGTGCTCAGCAATACTATGAATGAAATCCCTGACTCCCATAAAGATAAAGCTTCTTTGGTTTCAGGATCACTGTCGGAGATCCTTAAAAGCCTCAATGAGCAAGGTTTCAAGAATCTTTACATCGATGGCGGAAAGACAATTCAAAGCTTTCTGTCGGAAGATCTGATTGATGAACTCGTCATCACCCAAATTCCTGTGTTGCTGGGCGGCGGCTCAAAACTGTTTGGCGATCTAGAGCGTAGACAACAGTTTGAGTTAGTCAAAAGTGAAGTGCTGATCGACGCGATGGTGAAGTCTCACTTTAAACGCGTGAGATAAGTCATCCAGAAAGAGGCCAGAGCCCATTGCAGGCCTCTTTTGGGATCATGTCTTCACCTCACATCAATCACGCGGCTGGCTTTTTTGTATTGCACCTTCCACCCACTCCAAGACGGCAATTCCCATCGTTTAGGCCCGTCTTTCCTGGTGCCGCCGACATGATGCACCACCACAGTCCTTTTTCCCTTTAGATATTCAACATCAAGCTTCAATTCAGCAAGTGTCAGTTCCAGCGGATATTTTTCGGCAAAATCATCAAACTCCCAGGATGGAATGCCCTCAAAGACAAAATCATTGCCATCAATAAGCTCAAGATCATCCACTGATTCAACGCCCAAATCCTTCAGAGCCTGCTCAAGCCATGACAATACATCTACCTGCGGGCGATTGGCGATATCTTCCAATGATTGATAAAGGTTCCAGTATTTCACCTCTTTCGTTAAACGTGCGCCCGTCCCATCGAGAAGTTCACCATGTATGATTTGTGTCGCCAGCGCACGGATGAGACTTTCCCCTTCCGCTGCCTTCCTATAGACACCAATGACCCTTCCTGCATAAATGCGCTCGATAACATCGACCACCACGCCTTCGCTGTCATCAAACTCAGAAACGGATTCTTCACCTAACCCAGCATCAACAAGCCAACCGAACGGAACCGGTGCCATGCAGGTTGCGTACGAGGTTGTCTGTTTCACACCGCGTCCCGCCAAGTGAAACTGATCAAACACAATGGCTGCCTGGGGCTCCGCAGGGAAATCACTATCTCGGCTTAAAGTGACTTCATTAAAGCCGTTACCAAAGGCTTGCTGACGTTTTTCTCTTCGGACATAAGCCAACTCTGAAGACACCGACAACACATTCTTTAGAAATGCTTCCCGATGAAACCGACTCGCGACTTCCCATTGAGGTAACTCTAATGCTTCGCGTATTGAAGCTGAAAGCCGCCTTGCTTCATCCAGCGCAACGTTATCAACATCAATAATTTCAGTGGGTTGCTCACCACGAAGTACAGCAATGGATGTGACAACGTCACAGGAAAGAGCATTACCCATCTGATCTTCGCTCAGTGCCTGAGTACTCCATTCGCGGTCAACCCAGCCTTTTCCGGAAACCTTAACAGATTTACCCTCTAATTCGAGCACCCCTTGCATCGCAACTGCAGGAACGCTGAAATAGTAAGAAGCAACACCTTTTTCTGCATGTTTCTGGCTGTACCCATTGTCGCCTTGAAGGATCTCCGGCAGCGTCTGTGACATTGTCAATTTGAACGAGAAATCTTTGTCCGCGGCTTGGAGTTTTGCAGGAAATGGCTTGTCTCCTTTCCCACGCCACTGCCAGTTATCAAGCCATACGTTGAATGGCTTATCAGCAACACCTGCTTGTCCAATACCACCTCGTGAAAAGCGTTCAGCAGAATAAACGCCTTCTTTGCTAGTAAGAACAGCATGTGCCATAAATATCTGATTGTTTTCCCAGCCTTCGCCCATTTCTGAAGAAAGCGCTGAACGGAACAATGTCCACTGTATGCCATATTGGTTGCCGGATTCATCCTGAAGATTGCCGGTGACATACCACCATTCCTGACGAAAATCGTTATGTGACCCATAGTCTATTGGAAACTGTATATCTCTTCCTGGAACAACTTTCGCAAACTCATCGGCATTGGCTGCAACTAAAGCAGCAACTGCAGTTCTATCCGGCGGATCGTCTTTCAAAAGCACGGAACCAAACAGCGCCAGTAGACACAGCAAAACGGCAAAGCACCAGCCAATGACTGTCAGCATAAAGGGTTGTGGTTTCATGTCGCGCATTACTGAGCTTCCCGCAAGGAGAGGATTGCTGAGCGTTTAATCAAACGCCACACAGGCCAACACCCTGCCAACAGCAACGTGAGCAAAGAGCCACCCAAGGTGATGAGATAACTGGTCGGAAAATAGGACACAGACATCGTCCAGCCAAACGAATATTTCAGCACAATGTTGATCAAGACTTCGGCAATGATAAGTCCAAGTGGCAGTGCAAAGAGCGCGGAGAATAAGCCAATTAGCATTAACTGACCGCCACCTAAGAAAGCCAGCTCTCTGCCAGATATTCCCATATAGCGGAGCAATGCGTATTGACGTTGACGAGATAACTCCGTCGCTAGCGTCGAGAAAAACAGCCCGCAAATTGCAATGATCAAAGTTAGGGTACAAAGCGTGTCTGTGACGAGGAACGTGCGATCAAAGATACGCATTGCCGTTGCTAGAATATCTCTTTGATTGCTGACCTGCGTCTCCTGCAGGTTGAACTGCTTACGCATCTGTTCAACCAGAACGCGTTCATCCGCATCTTCATTAAAGAGTGCCGCCACACCAACCCGCCCTGAGTCTTGAATCCAGGGAATCAATGACGAACGATTAGAAATGATGACCTGACTGTAGGGGTTGCCGTAGTCAAAGTAGATGCCAGCGACTTTCCAGCCATCTCCAAAAGGTGCTGGAAGTGAAATACTGTCTCCCGGCTGCGCGTCAAATTTAAGCGCAAGAGACTCGCTCAGCATCATGGACTTACCTTGGTGAAGATGGTTCCAATAGTCCGGCGCAGCCACTTTAATCGCCAGAGCTTCACGCTCTTCAGCACTGGTACCAATACTGTGAATTTCAACAATGCCTTGAGCGGTGTCTATTTCATGTCGCCATTGGACCAGACTGCGTTTTACCTCGTCCTGATTTTCTAGCCAATCTGAAAGCTGTTGGGCAACTTCTTTTTCCGGCTTCACATAGATGTCTGCCGCGAGTCTTTGTTGCAACCAACTTTCCGTTGTAGTTCGGAAACTTCCCACCATGGTTTCCATGCCAATGTTTGTAGCAATTGCCATCATAAATGCCATGGCCGCAATGCCACGATAGCTGAGGCTTGCGGAAGCATCGGATAGGAACCAACGAAGACGGGCTATTTTGATTTTATCGGAGAGCAGCAGGAAGCACTTCCACATCATAAATGGAAGCAGTAAACCACCGCTGATAAGGATAAGCGCAATAAGTGTAAAACCTTGAGCCTGGCTCTGGGGCGCACTGTAAACCAACAGCGCGATAATAATTAAGATTGACGCAACGATGGCTTGCCAACTGAATTCTCGTCCAGAGAAGCTAACAAGTGACATGCGTTTTGATAAGCGCGCAGGTGGCGTTGTCAGCAATCGGTATAACGGCCAGCCTGATGCCAAAGCAAAACCGCAAACGCCTAAAAGGAAGCTGTAGAAACCCCACTCCCACTGCCAATGCAAGGTAAGATCGACGTTGGCGCCATAAAGATCACTCAGCGTTGTTGCTACGGTCGGCATGAGTTTTTGCGCCAATACCAGCCCCGCAATGTTACCGCCAATCAAACCCATAAATAGCCAAACCAGCATTTCAAGGCTAACAACCCAAGCCAACGATTTCCGTCCAACGCCTAATTCCCGCATCAAGCCGACCAGCGGCTGGCGTTGCGCCATTGAAAGGGAAATCGCCTGATAGAAGATAAACAGGCCAACCACAAAGGCCAGCAACCCCATGGCGAAAAGATTGAGGTGGAACGCTCGTGTCAATGGACCCAGTTGTGCCGTTTCTGTTCGAGATAGCGTGATCGTAGAAGGAAGCACATCGCGCAATGCATCACGCTCAGCTTTATCCATTGCACCACAGTAAATTAGGCCAAAGCCGTCATGATCAGACAAGCCGCGAATCACTGACATATCGCCGAATATGCGTGTCCCCGAGCCAATCTGACCACCTTCTACCAGCTTTATCGGTCCAATCTGCTCGCCATCCTCAAGCGTAATTTTCTGCCCGTCTACCCAGCCTAAGTGGTTGGCGAGCTCTGTACTGACCCACTGGGTGGAGAGTCCATCACGAAGAGGCTGTTCTGCAGCAACAGAGTTGGGGTTGGCAACGTTAAAGGCAAACATGGCGACCGTATCGACACCCATTAATTGGATGTCCTGACCGTCTTCGGTACTCGTTCGATAGATATCGACAGGCACACACTGGTTGAAGCCGGAGCGTCGCATAGAGATATAAAGTGGCTCGTCAATGCGTTTTCCTCGTTCCCGGTGGTGGAGAACATAAGGAAACGGATTGGAAAAGAGGCTAGCGCCTTCTTTATAGCTGTCTTGCGCGTGTTGGTTGATTGACATAACACCGACCAACAAAGCCACCCCAAGCGTTAACCCCAACCAGACGAGTAAAACTTGAAACGGATGTCGGCGGTAGTGTCCGAATAGCGCTTTAGCTACGGGTACGTACATTTAGAACGCCCCCTTGTAGCGTGACACGATGCCCGAGATAATCCGCTACTTTTTCACTGTGAGTGACAACGAGCAAAGTGCAGTCGAGCGAATTGGTCAGTGTCGTAAGAAGCCTCATTACTGCGTCGGCATTGCGCTCATCCAGACTGCCTGTTGGTTCGTCAGCCAGCAGGATTTTGGGTTCCATATAGAGAGATCGCGCAATCGCTGCACGCTGCTGCTGACCACCAGACACTTCTTCGGGATAGCGACCCAGCAAAGGCATCAAATCCAGTGCGGAGAGGATTTGTCGCCACAGACCGTCGTCATCATGAAGGCCCTTCAACTGACGGCAAAAGCGGATGTTGTCAGCAATGGTAAGCGTGGGGAGCAGATTGAATTGCTGGAAGATCATGCCGATATTGTTGCGGCGAAAGCGGGTGCGATCGCGCTCAGCAAGCTCGTGGATAGGCGTTCCCGCGACAATGACTTCGCCGGAATCAGGGTTATCTAATCCACCAATAAGGTTTAACAGAGTACTCTTGCCTGAGCCACTCTCGCCCATCAAGGCCACCTGATCATGCTTGGCTAAGGATAGCTCTGCACCTTGCAATACTGGATGGAATTCCCCTCCATCAAGATAGCCTTTGCAAAGTCCAACCAGCTCTAGCATTTCTTCCCCTTGGTTTTTCCAACAAGCGTCGAAAAAGGTCGCGCGATAATGTGATAGGTGAAGCAATTTACCGCAAACTTCGGCGTCAAGAAAGGTGTTTGAATCCACAGCACATTTTGACAATTAATCACATTCGCTCATTTAACCATCAATTCATGCACGCTATATCCAGCTTTAAAGGCATAGATAATCACAGTTTTTTGCTCTCTTTTCCGATAGTCTTGTTTCTTTGACACCGTGCTGACAACGAACAGTCAGGCTTTCGCATGCTAGTTTGTCTTATTTCTCAATAAGGTCATTGCGAAGGAAGTCTGAGATAATGACAAAAAATACGAGCAATCCTGCGGCAGAGATCGCTCTCATAGAATGAAGAAGTTTGCGATGAGATTCAAAATATGATGCCCAGTAAAAAGATTTTGGTGATTGGTGCGACGGGTTATGTGGGCAGTCATTTGGTACCCGCACTGCTCACGCAGGGCTATCAGGTCATCGCAACCAGCCGCTCATTAGAGACACTAAAACATCAGACTTGGCATAACCACCCGAATGTGACGCTGACTGAGGTGGATCTGTTAGACGAAGGCGACCTATCCTCCATTTTCTCTGGGGTATCACAGGTCTTTTATCTGGTTCATGGCATGGAATCTGGATCAGATTTCTATCAGCATGAGCTCAACATGGCGCGTCATGTTTCGAATCAGATAGCAAAAAGTCAGGTTTCCCGGCTCATCTATCTGGGCGCGACCCAACCCAACAATGTCACTTCTACCCATTTAGCAGCCAGAAAAGTGACGGGGAATATCCTACGCGATTGCGGCAAGCAAGTGATCGAACTGCGCGCCGGCATCATCATTGGTAGTGGTTCTGCGGCTTTCGAAGTGATGAGAGATATCGTCTCTCACCTCCCTGTCATCACCACGCCAGTCTGGGTTCGCTCCAAATCCAGCCCGGTTGCGCTTGATACCATGATTGGCTACCTCACTAAACTCATTGAAGTGCCCATCGAAGGCTCACCGATTTTTGATGTCAGTGGCCCCGAAGTGATCAGCTATGAAGATCAAATGCGTCGTTTTGCCCGCATTATCAACAAGCGGATCTTCATCATTAAGGTGCCTTTGCTAACACCCAAGATATCCTCAATGTGGCTAACGCTTGTCACGACCGTGCCCAAATCTATTGCCAGCGCACTGATTGATGGGTTGCGCTATGACTTGCTCCCTACCGGCAAGGATATAAGCACTCTAATTCCCGTACCACAACTCGGTTTTGAACAAGCTATTGAATCCGCACTCAGCAATGAAAGTGATGTTGTTAAAAATGACATTTGGGGTTTTGATCCTGATGCCATCGCTCGCTGGCACCGAAATTATGGCTACTACCCCAAGCATGCTGGCTTCACCATAGAAACCGATGCTACTGCGGAATCGCTCTGGTCGAACATACAAAAGGTCGGCGGTGATGAAGGTTATTTCTTTGGGAATTGGCTTTGGAGAATCCGGGCTTATATGGACGCTACCGTTGGTGGAAATGCACTCAAAAAGCGCCGACCGCAAAGGTCTTCGCTTGAAACTGGTGATTATATCGATAGCTGGAAAGTGATTCAGTGCCACCAGCAAAAACATTTGTCACTGCTGTTTGGCATGAAAGCGCCGGGACTAGGCCGTCTGGAATTTACGGTGAAAGACTTGGGAGAAACGCGTTTGTTGGATATCCGCGCCTGGTGGCACCCTGCAGGTTTCAGCGGCTTGCTTTATTGGTTTGCGATGATGCCCGCTCACCTTTTTATCTTCAAAGGCATGGCTTTTGCTCTGGCAAAAAAAAGTGGTGCGAAGAAGTCTGCTCCTGCGCACCACACTTAATCTTGTAGACTTTAAGGCTTCAAGCTTTCCGGTAACACCAGCAGTCTGTCGGCTTGGTTACGGGGCCAAATCTGGTATTCACCGTGATATTTCACGATGGATTTGTAGTCAGTCACTTTGGTCATCAGCATGCCATGCTCACGAACGGTTTCAATAAACCAAGATTCTGGACCACGAACATAAAGGCTCAACGGTTTTACCAGCTCGCCTTCTTCATTGAAGCTTTTGCCCAAAGCAATGCTGCAAACCGCAAAAGAATGCTGACCGTCGGAAATCACACGCACCTTACGGTTGATCTCGTATTCGGTGTGGGTCATCCAATCGGCCTCTTCGAGCGCGGCTACCAAAGCGTCAAACTGGCTTTTAGTAATCGCACTGTGCTCATCACCTTGCGGGAAATGGTGATGATAAACACTCGCGATATGTTGCATTTGGCCTTTAATATTGGCGTGTTTGCCCATACTGCGACCCTGCTGCACCCAGGCCGTCATCTCTTTAGAAACAGAATTTCCAAAGCGCTGTTTTTTTACTGCTTGGGCTACCCAACGGCAAAGGAAAGACTCTTCACTCACAGGGTTACTTTGTAATTTGCCGCTAGCCTTTGCTTCTTCAAGTTCAGCAAGGGCAGAATCCACGACGGATTTAATGTCTTCGATGTAGCTCATTTTCTTATTTTTTCGCTAAGCCCCAGTAAAACAGGGCGGATAAAAACGCACATGCTGCCATAGCACCGGTCATCGGCCAGGCTGAATTAACGTGAATGACCGCAACTGTACCACCAACTACGGTGCCCGTACCAAATCTCAATGTTCCCGCCAAAGAGGACGCAGTCCCCGCAAGCTCAGGATACGCACTCAATACACACGCCATTGAGTTGCTGCCAACAATAGAAATCGTGCCGACAAAGAACATGACGGGAATCACTGTTCCCCATAAGCCCCATTCAAAAGCTTGCCCCGCAATCAGAGCGATACCAGACAGAAGTTGAATCGTCAGACCGATTTGCAGCATCTTCTCGCTGCCGATTTTGCGCACAAACTTGCCGTTAAAAGAGGTCATCACAATCAGACAGACGACGTTCAAGCCGAACAGATAACCAAAGTTCTGGGTACTTACGCCATAGTAGTCGATGTACACGAATGCACCGGCAGTCAGGAATGAGAACATGCCCGCGAAAGAAAAACCCGAAGCAAAGATATAGCCCACAGACTTTCTTGAACGCAGGATCTTCATATAATTGCGCAGCGTTGAGCCAAGACGGAGTGGCGGCCTTCCCTGCACGGGTAAGGTTTCTGGAATCAGTGATAACACCAAAACAATAACCAACGCGGCAAAGCCCGCTAACACCCAGAAAATCGAACGCCAGCCAAACCAAACCGCCAGATAACCACCAATCATCGGCGCTGCAAGAGGTGCCACCGTCATCACCAGGGTGATAAACGACATGGTGCGCGCAAATTCTTCGCGGTCAAACATGTCCCGTACCAATGCCGCGATAACAACCGCTGCTGCAGCACCAAAGAAACCCTGGGCAGCCCGAACATAGGTCAAGGTTTCAATATCTACCGCCAATGCACTGACAACCCCACCAACCAAGAAAAATGCGACACCGCCAATCAGGACAGGGCGTCGGCCATAGCTGTCAGAGATAGGGCCATGAATAAGCTGACCAATAGCGAAGCCTGCGGTGTATGCAGCCAGCGTTTGCTGGACCTGCCCTGGGTTGACGGACAGGTCACGAGCAATTTCTGGCATTGCCGGCAGGTACATATCAATAGCTAAAGGCGTGAGCGCGGCAATAGCACCGAGCACAAGGATCAAGAGAAAGGTCAGCTGTTGCTGCTGTTGGTTTACTGCATTTGTCGTCATGTATGCCTTGGTAAAAGAGGAGGTGGAGAAAAAGTGGCTTACCCTGATTGATTCAAAGGCTAGCTGATACCCACTTCAGAAAGAGATAACGGGTATTGATCACATATTAACATCAAGATTCATTCCAGTGAGGAAATGATGCCTTTCTATCTGGATCTAGTCGATTGTTCCTTAATCTACTGACCTTGCGATGTATTATTCAGATAAAGAAGCGCTGCAATGTTGACCTTGCAGCGATCTGTTAGAACATGTCTATTACTACTTAGGTAAGAACAGAGCGATCTCTTCTTTAGTCAGCTCGCGGTACTCACCCGGTTCCAGTTCTTCATCCAGAATGAGGTCACCGATGGATTCACGATGAAGACCAACCACCTTGTTGCCTACTGCGGCAAACATACGTTTTACCTGGTGATATTTCCCTTCGTGAATGGTAAGAAGCACTTCTTTTTCGTCTAGCTGTTCCATCTGGGCGGGCAAGGTTTCTGTCTTCTCTCCACGCAGTTTAATGCCTTCTGCAAAAGTCGCTGCAACGCCCTCTTCTACCGCATCATCTAACCAAACTCGGTAAGTTTTGTCGCATTTGTGTTTTGGGGACGTCACACGGTGTGACCATTGGCCATCATCGGTCAGCAGCAATAGACCGGTAGTATCGCAATCCAAGCGACCTGCAATGTGCAGCTTTTCAGCACCGATTTCATCCAGCAGGACAAAAACCGTTGGATTGTAAGGATCGTCATGCGAACAGACATACCCTTCAGGCTTATTCATCATGTAGTAACGAGGACCGGAAAGGCTCAGCGACATGCCATCGAATTCTACATCCGCATCTTCGGCAATTTTGATAGCACCGTTTTTGATGACTTCACCATCAACCGTGACACGCTCTTCTTTGAGGACTTTCGCTGCTTGTTTGCGCGTAACACCCACTGTTTCGCACAAGAATTTATCTAGCCTGATCATGACTTCTCACCACATGTTTCTGAGGGCGCGGATTATATACTTAAACTTTCAAGAGAGGCAGTGTTTAAAGCTCGCAGCCGGGTGTTTTATCAAGAAAGTTCAGATCCGTTTATGTGCTCTCATTCCTTATTGTTGAAATTGCACTCTCCGATTCACTGTCTATAACTAAGAGATGCCGAACTTAACAAAATCGCCACAGTCTAAACTCGTGACTTCTAAAATATGATTATAATCTCCCATCGACTAACTTATTGATCAGGGAAGCATTTATGAAAATTACGCTGCAGTCGCCTTCCGTAGAGTCAATGCCACGTCTACTTGAACTGTCAAAGTTTATGCACGACCACGAGGCACTGACTTTTGATGTCGAACATGTGACTTCCGCATTCAGTTTCCTCATTGGACACCCTAACCATGGCGACGTTTTCCTTATCAGCCTTGAGCAAGGAAGCGAGCAGGAAATTATCGGATATGTTGTGCTTTGTTACAGCTTCAGCATTGAACTGGGCGGACAAATCGCGGTGATCGACCAAATCTTCCTCCAGCAGGATTGGCGTCGACAAGGTGTCGGCTCTCATGTTCTGCCGAATATCGAGGCGCATGCCCTCGAAAAAGACTGCCACGCTGTGATTCTTGAAGTAAACATTGGTAACAGCGGTGCCAGAGAGTTTTACGAGCAGTTTGACTATATGGCTCGCCGCCAGCATTGCATTATGTCCAAGCGTTTATCGCGCTAGCCTTTACATTGTGTGGCAGATACACTGGGCAGCCTTGAATTGGCTGCCTTTTTGATTCCATGTATACCCTTCGTCCTTATCAGGCTGACGCGGTCAAAGCCGTCGTCCACTACTTTAGAAACAACATCACACCAGCCGTTGCGGTGCTTCCAACCGGTGCTGGGAAAAGCCTGGTTATCGCAGAACTGGCGAAGTTGGCACGTGGTCGAGTTTTGGTGCTTGCCCACGTTAAAGAACTCGTCGAGCAAAACCACGAAAAGTACGAAGGCTATGGACTGAAAGGCGGGATTTTCTCTGCGGGTCTTGGCAGAAAAGAGAGCAACGACAAAGTTGTGTTTGCTTCAGTCCAATCCGTGGTGCGAAATCTCGATGCTTTCAAAGACCAGTTTTCTTTGTTAGTTATCGATGAATGCCACCGCGTGCCGGATAACGAAGACAGCAGTTATCGTAAAGTCATTTCTCATCTTCAAACGGTTAATCCTGGCATCAAAGTATTGGGGCTAACTGCTACGCCTTATCGACTCGGTATGGGCTGGATTTATCAATATCACACCGCTGGACGTGTTCGCAGCGAGAAACCCAGATTCTTCCGCGATTGTATCTTCGAGCTTCCTATCCGATTCTTGTTGGATGAAGGCTTTTTAACGGAAGCAAAGATCCTCGATGCACCTGTCTTGAGCTACGATTTTTCATCACTCAAAGCGTCACCAACTGGATTCTATAAAGAAGCGGATTTGGACCGCGTGATAGAAAACGCACCAAGGGCAACGCCCCAAATCATTAATCAGGTCCTCGATTATGCCAAAGAGCGACATGGTGTGATGATCTTTGCCGCCACGGTAAAACACGCGCAGGAAATTCTCACCCTGCTACCTGAGAACGAATCGGCACTCGTCATTGGTGATACAGCGCAAGATGAGCGTGACAGTATTATCCAGCGCTTCAAAAAACGAGGAATTAAGTATCTGGTCAACGTATCAGTGCTGACAACCGGCTTTGATGCACCACATGTCGATCTCATCGCTATCTTGCGTCCGACAGAATCCGTCAGCCTGTATCAACAAATCGCAGGACGGGGTTTGCGCCTTTCTCCCGGTAAGACTGACTGTTTGATTCTGGATTATGCAGGCAATGTCTACGATCTTTACCAGCCTGAAATTGGCGATCCCAAACCTGACAGTGACAGCGAAATCGTTACTGTTCCCTGCCCGGCCTGCGGTTTCAACAACAATTTCTGGGGCAAGTTGGATAACAACGGTATTCTCATTGAACACTATGGCCGTCGCTGTCAGGGCTTTTTCGAAGATGATGGCGAGCGGGAAATTTGTGGTTACCGTTTCCGCGCCAAGTTCTGCAGCGAGTGTGGCGCAGACAACGACATAGCCGCAAGGCGCTGCCACCAATGTGATCACACATTAGTCGATCCTGACAAAAAGCTGAGAGACGCCTTAAAGCTCAAAGATGCCATGATCATGGCCTGCGCTGACATGCGATTAACAGCGGGGAAAAACAAATTCGACAAACCGCAGTTAAAAGTCACCTATGTCGGGCAGGATGGCGCGGAAATTCATGAAGTCTGGCCCCTTTCGACCAAACGCCAAAAGGATGAATTTCTCGCTAAATTTATCAATCCACATTTGGTTGACCGGCACAGACCTTTTACAGACACAGCGCCTTCTAAAGTCGCGCGTGCAGAACACAGGCTGAGGTTTCCTGACTTTATTGTGGCGAGAAAGAATGGCCGATTTTGGGCGATTAGGGATAAAATCTTCGACCTGAATCAGTTTGCCTCACAGCAAGAGGTCAGAACCATGTTGACCAACGTGGCTTGAGCGGAAAAACATCGCAACCCACCTCAAACCTGATGATTAAAAACACAATGCGCACAAGTACTCAGCATTCACGCATTAAATCACTGGCAACGCTTGTTATTACCCAGTCTCAATGTTAGTATCCGCGCTCGATTTACTTGGTACTTAGTTTGGTCGCAAATCTAGGTACTTATTTTCAACTCTCTATTTAAGAGTATTTATTATGAAATTCGAAGCAGTAGTACGTACTGAGCAGGGTAAAGGTGCGAGCCGCCGCCTGCGTCACGCTGATCAATTCCCAGCAGTAGTTTACGGTGGCGAAGCAGCTCCTGTAGCAATCGCTCTGGACCACAATAAAGTGATCACTCAAATGGACAAGCCTGAGTTCTACGAAGCGATTACTCTTGTTATCGACGGTACTGAAGTTAACGTTAAGCCTCAGGACATCCAACGTCACCCATTCAAGCCAAAAGTTATGCACATGGATTTCATCCGCGTATAATTGCTTTGAGCTTGAATTGAAAAAGCGCCTCTCGAGGCGCTTTTTTTGTATTCGCTGTTTGTCTTCAGCTAATCATACCCATCACAGTAAATAGGTGATCA
Source organism: Grimontia sedimenti (assembly GCF_011045095.1). GTDB lineage: Bacteria > Pseudomonadota > Gammaproteobacteria > Enterobacterales > Vibrionaceae > Enterovibrio > Enterovibrio sedimenti. Next base: position 34,598 of record NZ_JAALDL010000002.1, on the reverse strand, counting down.
GAAATAGCGCAGGAAAAATGCTCGAGAACAAGGCGGAAAATTTCGATAAGTAGTTATTCTACAATCAAATTTTCCAACGCAATTATCGAGAATTTTAACAAGCTAGGATGAGCAGATATTTACTACGATTGGTATCAGTCTTCATCGCCAAACAGGGACTGTTGTGGGCTGATCTCTTCCACATTTCCTTCTGCGTCTTTCGCCAACTTAGCCCGCATCACGCGCACGTAACGCTGCTTACAAAGTCGAATTACATTGCGTCTTTGCTCACCGGTAAAGTCATTCCAGTGAAAACGCTCTTCCCTGCTTCGAAAGCAACCTTTGCAATAGCCTTTGTTATTCACCTGACACACACCAATGCAAGGGCTAGGCACGGTAAAGAAATCGAGTTGTTCCATACACCCTCCGATGTCGTTTGTGTCTGTGTTTTCATTCAAGCGAGTTTTCACTCGAAAAGCAAATTTCCTTCTGTAACTCGCTGATATTAACTTTACGCCCAATCATTTCCGCTTAGGTGATTTCTACTAGTGGAATAAAATTCCATTGCGTTTAGTGGTCTAAATTTGTTAAGTTGACCACATAACCTTTTGGGTTATCGCCTTTTTACAGTACAGAGCTCCAACTCTGAAAAGGCGCAAGGATGATTGTTATTTAGGAGGAGTTATGTCGTTTTTCGTTCCGTCCGCTGAGTCCCAAGATCACGCAGAATCCATTTACCTAGCCATTGCTAAACACGTTGATGCCCCAGTCAAGGATTCGCGCATTGAAAGCCTGACGTGGGAACATGAAGGTCAGGAAGTGAAGGCTAAAGTTGGCGGTAAATTACCGACCTGCTTTGGCACAGATGATGAAGTTATCCTGGCCATTTTTGATTGTGGTGATGTCTATAAAGTGTGTACACCAAACCGTGGTGCAGTCTGCTTTGACCCGGTTGTTGCCTCTCGCACTTACGTTTCAAGCGTCGATTTCTTCTAGCTCGAAGTATTTTGAAGACAAAGAGCCAGGCAATAAATGCCCGGCTCTTTGTTTTTCTTCAACGAATAAACCCGAATTTAAAACAATCCTAACTGTGGCATCGCCAAATCATCAAAGTTCTTCCCGATGAAAGGCAATATACCGTCTGCAATCGGCTTCAATTGTTTGTCGACGTAATGTTGATAGTCATACGGACTATCCAATGCTTCTAATGGCTCGGCACCGTTAACAGTGATTACGTATTCAATCCAGCCGCCGTGCTGATACTGAAGGTTGCGCCCTAGCTTCTTATTCGCCTCATCGGCTTTGCGTGCTGCTTTCACATGGGGCGGCACATTCTTCTCGTAGTCAGAAAGCTTACGGCGTAATCGTTTACGATAGATAAGTTGATCATCATTGTTACCACGTAACGTGTCTTCAACCGTATTACGAACGTACTCTTCCACCTCTTCCCCATCGAAAACCTTCTGATACAAGGTTTGTTGGAAAACCTGAGCCAATGGCGTCCAGTCTGTCCGAACCGTTTCCAATCCTTTATAGACAATACGTCGCTCACCATCTTTATTGACCAAACCCGCATAGCGCTTTTTACTGCCGGTATCCTGTCCACGAATCGTGGGCATCAGGAATTTCTGGTAGTGAGTTTCGTATTCAATCTCAAGCGCCGAGGTAATTTCATAGTTTTCGGTTAGATGGTTAATCCACCACGCGTTAATATGCTCCACCAGCGCTTGACCTACTTCATCCGCTTCTTCGTTTGGATAGAGCCTTCCTAGCGAAACAAAGGTCGAGTCAGTATCACCATAAATGACTTCATACCCTTTTGCTTCAATCAGCTCACGGGTGGTCTTCATAATTTCATGACCACGCATGGTGATTGACGACGCCAGCCGATGATCAAAGAAGCGGCAGCTTGATGAGCCCAACACGCCGTAAAAGGAGTTCATGATGATCTTAATCGCCTGTGAGAACGCCTTTTCGCCTTTCAGTTTGGCTTCGTCGCGGGCTTTCCAAAGGTTTTCGATCAATGACGGCAGGAAATGTTTTTCTCGGTGGAAGACACCGCCACGAAAGCCAGGAACACTTGTTTCCTGAGCCTGAAGCCCTTCAATCAAACCTAAGGGGTCGATTAAAAACGTACGGATTATCGAGGGATAGAGGGATTTGAAATCCAACACCAGTACGGAGTCATACAAGCCAGGTTTACTGTCCATCACATAACCGCCGGGGCTGGCAATCCAGTTTTCGCTAGCCAGCGTTGGCGCGATATAACCAGCACGGTGCAACCTTGGCATATAAAGATTGGTGAAAGCCGCCACTGAGCCGCCAATACGATCCAGTTCAATACCCGTTAAACGGCTCCGCTGGATAAGAAATTCCAGTAAGTGGGTTTGCTCAAAAATGCGGTTAACCAGCACACAGTCCTGCAGGTTGTATTTGGCAAGCGCAGGTTTATCGTCACGGAACATCCGGTTGATAGAGTCCATGCGATCGTAAGGGTTATCAATCGCTTTGCCTTCGCCGAACATTTCACGGGATACCGATTCAAGCGACCATGAACGAAAGCTGTATGTCGCCGTTTTCAGCGCATCAATGCCATCAATCACCACACGCCCTGGCAAGGTGATAAACCCCTGCCGGCTGTTTGAAGAATCGCGCCAATGTGCCTTTTCTCCACCGCGCCCTAATCGTAAATCCAGCTTGTGGAATGCAGCGCGTTTGACCAGAAGCCTGAAGTCAAAATCAATCACACTCCATCCCACGACCACATCAGGATCAAACGTGACAAACCAATCATTGAGCGCTTTCAGTAAGTCATATTCTGATGCTACCCATTGAATCCAAGGATACTCACCAGCATTGGCTGGCATATCGCCAATCATGATGACACGGCTGTCACGTTCGCTATCTAGGCCTATTGAGTATAGTACGCCCTTCTCTGAGCACTCGATATCGAGTGACACGCGGGAAAGTGCAGTGGAATAGTCCGATGATTTCGCTTTGGCCTCACGATACTCTGTAAAGCCTCTGCGTTGGGTAGCGTTGCCCGCGAAAGTTAGTCCACCGCAGATAAACCTTTCCATCAGATATCGGTCAGGCAAACGGACATCAGATTCGAGAGTATTAATCTCTTCCATCTGAAGAAGACGGCTTGCACGATTGGCAGCGTTGATCGTATTGAAGTAAAAACCAGATACCGTTTGGAGAGTAAAGTCTTTCAAAGGCAGTTCGCGGCAAGTAAAGGCGATACCTGCGGTATTGAGTATTGTCTGAGCCTGATTCACATGAATGGACGCAACAAAAAACACTGGCTTTTCACCCGTGACAATCAACTTCGCGGGTCCATTGTCGGTCTGAACCCAGAGTGTCAGTTCAGTCTGTTCGCCGATATCACGGCTGTGTCGACTGATTAAAAAACCGTCTTGATACTGCAAGTTAGCCTCAGAAATAGCAATCTCAGGGGCAGTATACCTCAGCTTGTCGCCTATCGTAGATTTTATCTGTACGTACAAACAGTATTTGATTCATTCTCAGAATTCCTCCATTCAATTCAGTAGCCTACTGCTATAGTTCCTAAGTCAATGGAGGAAGTATGATGAGCAGTCAGGTCTCACATATCGTCGTCGTCGATGACGAGCAGGAAGTGAGAGACGTCCTAGCCGATGCCCTAACTCAGGTTGGTTACAACGTCACTAAAGCAAGTAATGGCAACCAGCTTAGGGCAGCCAGTGATATCGATTTGGCCGTGATAGATCTCCGTCTAAACAACGAAGATGGTCTCCAATTAGCGCGTCAACTCAGGGAAAACAGCGACATTCCCATTATGATGCTCACTGGCAAAGGCGATGCCACCGATCTGATTATTGGACTGGAAGTCGCAGCCGATGATTACATGATGAAGCCCTTCAACCTGCGCGAGTTCACCGCCCGTGTGAATGCGCTGCTTCGTCGGAGCAAAAAATCACAGGCGATTGAATCCAAACCGGTCGAGAGTGACGAAACCCTCTATCAATTTTCTGATTGGACGCTCAACCTTTCCCGACGCCAACTTATTCATACCAAGGGGCACCAAGCTGACCTGACTTACGGTGAATTTTCCCTTCTCGAAGCCTTTATTTCCTCCCCTCAGCGAGTCTTGACCCGTGAACAGTTGATGGAGAAAACACATGGTTTTGACAGTGATTCGATGGACAGAACAATAGATGTACTAGTGGTTAGGCTCAGGAGGAAAATCGAGCCAAACCCTCGAATTCCTTCGTTGATCAAAACTGAGCGAGGTTTAGGTTATCGCTTCGATTGCGCCGTCGCCCAAGTCATGAATTCGGCATTAAGCGACCAGTAATGCGAAGCCAGAGTATTCGCCCGCATTTAATGCTGACACTGTCGGTATTGTTGCTTCTTACCACACTGATGGCGGGCTTTTCCCTGTTTACGTTATGGCAGAATCAATACCTGCTCGATCGCGTCACGGAAACTACTTTGACCGATACGCAAACGGCTTTGAATCTCTCTGAAGGTGTTGCTCAAATTGCCGCAATGGCGCCTTATACCGCTTCCTCTGCCCGGCCATTTCAGGTCCAGAACGAAAAAGCCCAGCTCTACGCCAGAGCGAAAGCATTGCGAGAGAATGCCGCCAAACTGACAAATCCAGATTATGCCTTGGAGCTTGGGAAGCGCTATCAAGAAGTAGAAAACACACTCACCAGACTGATGGCAAACGTTGAAAGTGAGTTGTTTATTCGCGAAGACTTGATGGCCCAGCAGTTCTCGCTGGATGAACTTGAAACCTATCCATTTGGTAAAGGATTTGTCGATGCTTTCCGCAAGGATCCCTCCCGGATCCAGTCAGGATGGATAGAACAGGTGATGGTCAGCATCGAAAATGAATCCGTGGACAATCCCACTTTGGCACAGAACGTTTCGCCCGTGCTGGCAACCCTGTCCCGCAGTAACGAACAAATCAACGCATTGCGTTCAGAAAATGCCTTCTTACTGGCCTCTATCCGCGCGCAGTCAGAGCGAATGGCTGACTACGTGACGGAGATTGTTCAAACCCACCAGAATGATGTCAACGAACAGCAGCTGCTCGCCAGAAAAGCCATCAATCACGTTGCGCTGCTGATGGCGTTCATATTGCTCTCTCTCGCCGTTGGCGTGTTCTATCTTTATCGTTTTAATGATCGCATGGCGAAAGACCTACAACGGGTCACTGATGAAATGATTAGCCTCGCCAGTGGTAACACAGAACATGAACCTATCAACATTCCCCGTCAGGATGAAATCGGCAAGCTCGCGAGTGCTTTCAAAGCGTTCCAACACAACGCAATCGAAAAAGCCCGGGTCACAGGCGACTTGTCTCGCCAGAAGCTTTTGTTAGAAACCCTGTTCCACGATATGCAGGATGGACTAAGTGCCTTCGACAAAGACAACCGCCTGTTGGTTTGGAACCGCAAGTATGTTGCTCTACTGGGGATTGATCCCCAAAAGTTAAATGAAGGCATGCATATTGAAGATGTTCAGGCATTGATAACGCCTTCATTGTTGCAAAGTGAACAGGAATCTCTCGATGAAAGAGAGACCATTGCACAGCGCCACTTGGAGCCACAGGTGTTTGAACGTCAGTTCAAGGACGGCAGAATCGTCGAATACCGAAGCCAACCTCTTCCTTCAGGTGGCTTTATCACCCTGTACAGAGATTTAACTGAAAGCCGTCAGATAGATCTGAAATTACGTCAGGCGCAGAAAATGGAAACGCTGGGACAACTGACTGGCGGCATCGCACACGACTTCAACAATTTGCTCTCAGCTCTTGGTGGCAACCTTGATCTATTGGACATGAATGCCTCTCTAGAAGGAAATCACAGAACCTATCTAAACCGCGCCCTTTCAGTGACAGAGAAAGGCACACAATTAGTCGACAGGCTACTGGCTTTCAGCCGCCGACAGCCGCTTCATCCAGAACCCGTAAATCTGGAACAAACCTTGTGGGAACTCGCCGATCTTCTTGAATACACACTTGATGGCACAAGCCGACTAACGTTGGATCTTTCTGAATATGAAAATTGGGTTTATCTGGATAAAAGTGGATTGGAGAACGCATTGATCAACATGCTTCTCAATGCCAATACCGCGATGCCAGAGGGTGGCATCGTCACCCTTTCCACCCGTGCCTGTCAGATGCTCGAAGGCAATCAGGAAGCGGTATTGTTGGAGATTTCTGATACCGGCAATGGCATTGCGTCGGATGTAATGACCAAAGTGATGGAGCCCTTTTTCACCACCAAGGAAAAGGGGCAAGGCAGCGGCCTTGGCTTGAGCATGGTATATGGCTTTGTCGAGCAATCTCATGGTGAAATTGCTATCAGCTCGCGGTTGGGCGTTGGCACTCAAATCAGCATCATGTTGCCCCTCACGCAGGAAAAACGTAGCGATAACGCTTCAGAATTGTTCCCTGAAACCGTTACCCGTGTTGGAAACCCTAGGGTTTTGTTGGTGGATGACGATGATGATGTTTCCCTCCCCATCAAAGCCCTTCTGGAAAACGACGGCGCAAAAGTCACAGTGGTTCAGTCAGCGAGCGAAGCGCTGACAACACTTCAAGAGATCTCTTTCGATTGTGTACTCAGTGACATTAATCTTGGCAGCAAAGAAACCGGGATTTGGCTGCGAAGCAAAGCGCTTCATCTATTCCCTGATCTTCACTTTGTTTTGATGTCCGGACTCCCTGCCAGCCAGCTTTCTGAGCAATTTGACTACCAACCTGACTGGCCTTTGATCACAAAACCAATAAGTTATCGTCAGCTTCACTTATCTCTCTTTCCAAAATATTCAGATAGTTAGCCGCTTTATTTCAATTGTGAACAGCAAGATTCACGATTTGAAACCGTTCATTCGTTTTCATTTGCCAGTGTATTTGAAAAGACAAAGACACAAGGAGATCTGCTATGAAAACGCTGTTACGCAAAACCGCTATTGCCGCTATGTTTGCAGCCTTGCCACTGGCACAGGCTTCCGCAGAAGAAGTGCTAATTGGTCTGATTACCAAAACTAACACCAACCCATTCTTCGTGAAAATGAAGGAAGGCGCTGAAGCAAAAGCGAACGCCTTAGGTGCCAAAGTCAGTTCATTCGCAGGCCGTTTCGACGGTGATACTGACTCTCAGGTTCAGGCGATTGAGAACCTGGTTGCCGCCGGTGCAAAAGGGATTCTCATTACCCCAAGCGATCCACAGGCACTCGCACCGGTTGTCAAACGCGCCCGTGACGCAGGCGTGCTTGTGATTGCACTGGACACCCCGTTCTCTCCGGCCAACGTCGCTGATGCCACCTTTGCAACAGACAATTTCAAGGCTGGCGAAATGATTGGACAGTGGGCAAAAGCAAAACTGGGGGACAACGCAAAAGACGCCCGTATCGCGCTGCTGGATTTGAGTACCGCCAACATCACCGTCGATGTAGCACGTAATCAGGGATTTCTCACAGGGTTTGGTATCGACACCAAAAACCCCGATATTAACCGCGACGAAGATGACTCTCGCATCGTGGGCAACGACGTGACCCAAGGCTCAGAGGAAGGCGGCCGTCGCGCAATGGAAAACCTCCTCCAGAAAGATCCCAGCGTAAACCTCGTTTACACCATCAATGAACCTGCTGCGGCTGGCGCTTATGAAGCCCTCAAAGCAGTAGGCCGTGAAGATGACGTGATTATTGTTTCTGTCGATGGCGGCTGCCCAGGTGTGGATAACGTCGAAGCAGGTGTGATCGGCGCGACGTCTATGCAGTTCCCCCTTAAGATGGCATCACTGGGTGTTGAAGCGGTGGTGGAATACGCTAAATCTGGCGTGAAACCGGGTGCGACACCAGGCAAATCGTTCTTTGATACCGGCGTAGAACTCATCACTGATGAGCCTGTTAACGGCGTGTCTTCGTCTACTTCGAAAGAAGGTAAAGGCAAGTGTTGGGGCTAACCCCTTAGGTTTCGAGAGGGAGCCCTTCCCTCTCTTTTCTAATCTCGGACATTTCCTGTCTGGACACGGACGCACTCAGGAGCAATAAATGTCATCTTCATCTGAACAAAACCGCACACTTGGAGACCAACTCCATCAAGGTTTTAGCGTTGGACAGCGCATTCAACTCTATTTACATAATCACCCGACAGCCGCCCCTTTTCTCGTTCTGATCATTGCTGTTGCGGTATTTTCAACCTTGGTTGGTGATCGTTTCTTCCACCCATTCAACCTTTCTCTGGTGCTCCAACAAGTCACTATCATTGCTGTCATTGGAATCGCGCAAACCCTGATCATTCTGACCGCGGGAATCGATTTGTCAGTCGGTGCCATAATGGTCCTCACATCGGTGGTGATGGGAAGATCAGCCATAGACTATGGCTTTTCCGCCCCCGTTGCTTTGTTGGCAGGATTATCCGTCGGCGCAATATGCGGCCTAATCAACGGCCTTTTGGTATCACGGATTAAGCTCCCGCCGTTTATCGCCACCTTGGGTACATGGAACATCTTTTTTGCTTTGAACCTTTGGTATTCAAACAGCCAGACAATCCGCTCACAAGTCATTGACCAGCAAGCGCCATTGTTACAGTGGCTTGGCAATACTATTGAGTTCTTTGGTGCTCGCATCGCTTACAGTTCCATCTTCATGCTGCTGCTGTTTGTGATCATCTGGTATGCCCTGAACTGGACAGCTTGGGGACGGCACGTTTATGCAACGGGCGATGACCCCGATGCAGCTCGGCTTGCTGGCATCCGAACACGCAAAATTCTGCTATCAGTCTACATACTCGCTGGCGTGATATGCGGCCTTGCGGCCTGGGTATTGATTGGGCGAATCGGCTCAGTCAGTCCACAGGCTGGTTTCACCGCCAATCTGGATTCCATAACCGCCGTAGTGATCGGCGGAACCAGCCTCTTTGGCGGTCGGGGCTCTATCTTCGGCACCCTGATTGGGGCGCTCATAGTTGGCGTATTTAAAAACGGCCTGGCGTTACTGGGGGTTGATGTACTTTGGCAGGAGTTCACTGTCGGCATTCTCATCATCGTGGCTGTCAGTATCGACCAATGGATCCGGAGGGTGGCATCATGAGCAATGAAAACCAAACGCCAGTGCTTCAGGCCAGAGGGCTGGTTAAACGCTATGGTCGCGTCACAGCGCTGGATGGCGCAGATTTCGATTTGATGCCCGGGGAAATTCTGGCTGTTATCGGTGATAACGGCGCAGGGAAATCCAGTTTGATCAAAGCCCTTTCCGGCGCGCTGATCCCCGACGATGGAGAAATCATCTTGGACGGCGAGCGCGTTAAGTTCTCCAACCCAATGCAAGCCCGTGAAGCCGGTATCGAAACGGTTTACCAGAACTTGGCAGTTTCCCCTGCCCTCAATATCGCAGACAACCTCTTCCTTGGTCGGGAAATTCGTCATTCAGACTGGCGCGGCAAATGGTTCCGCATGCTGGATAAGAAAGCAATGCGCGACAAAGCCAAGGAAAAGCTCACGGAGCTTGGCTTAATGACGATTCAGGACATCACCCAAGCAGTAGAAACGCTCTCAGGAGGGCAACGCCAAGGGGTCGCCGTGGCACGTTCTGCTCTGTTTGGCTCAAAAGTGGTGATTATGGATGAACCCACTGCCGCTTTGGGCGTAAAGGAATCCCGTCGCGTGTTAGATTTGATCCTCGAAGTGAAAAACCGTGGGCTTCCTGTGGTGCTGATCAGTCACAACATGCCTCACGTATTTGAAGTGGCTGATCGTGTGCACATTCACCGCCTGGGCAAGCGGGTGGACATCATCACTCCGCAGACCCACACTATGAATGATGCCGTCGCAATCATGACGGGTGCAATGGAACCAGGGCAAACCATCGAAACGTCTGAGGCTTAGCTTACATGCCGAAAGCGCTACTTACCTTTATTCTTTTCATTTTGATGCAGCCGCCCGCCGCGGCTGCCATCAAAGCCGGAGTCAGCGTCACTGATCTCACCAATCCCTACTTCATTACTGTGGTGCGTACGATCAAAGAGGAAGTTTCCAACCGTTTTGGTGAAGACGGCGTCCTTCTTGTTCGCTCAAGTGCCTATGATCACCCAAGGCAAGTGCGCCAGCTCAATGAATTTATGGCTGAAGAAGTTGATGTAGTGTTTCTCGTCGCGTCCGATGAACACAAGATTGGACCTACTGTTCAACAACTTTCCAACGCTGGGATTCCCGTGTTCGCTATTGACGTAAGAGCTGACGGTGCAACTGCCACTGTTACCACTGATAACCTCCGTGCAGGAGAAGTCGCTTGCGAGGGTTTGGCGAGAGTGCTCGGTGGTGAAGGGAATGTACTAATTATCAACGGGCCACAAGTTTCGGCTGCCGTGGAGCGGGTTCAAGGATGTAAAAAAGCGCTGGCAAAACACCCGAAACTTCATTTGTTGGGCGATTCTCTTAATGGCACGGGGAGTATGGAAGGTGGACTAGAGAAAATGGCCTATGCCTTGCAGCTTTACGATGATATTGATGGCATTTTTGCTATCAACGATCGCACTGCGCTAGGTGCTGAAAGCGCATTACTGCAAGCAAAATCTGATGCGGTGATTATCTCGGTGGATGGAAGCCCAGATGCCAGAACAGCATTTCTTGAACGCAGACCAAACTGGATTGGCTCTTCAATTCAATCGCCGGAAACCATGAGTCGTGAGGCCGCTCATATAGCTGAAAAGTGGCTTAACGAAGGGCAAATCGAAGAAGTAAACGTGCTTATTCCCACTCGTTTGATGACATCGGAAAATGCATCCACATTCAGGGAGTGGTGACCCGTTGACCTCAGTCTCGTGCCAATGACGACTGCTTGTTCTCTTTACCCAAAAAGGTCACGGTTATACCGAACAGAATGACCGCTGCAGAGATGACCATTCTCAATGTCAGCGTTTCATCCAGTAACATGTAGCCAGCAAGCGCTGCGATGATTGGCACAGATAACTGCATCACCCCTGCTTGAGTCGCTTTGAACTGCTGAACGACGCCATACCAAATCGCATAACCAACCGCTGACGCCCCTGCACCAGATAAGACCGCCAGCCAAATACCCTCCGAAGACACCGTATTCATTGGGATGTTGAGCAAGAAGAATGGCACGACGAAGAAAATGCTCAAACGGAAATTAATACAGTTAGCGGGAAGCTGCGGCACTTTCATTTCCTTCCCAAGCACACTGTAGATGCCCCATGCCACACCAGAAATCGCCATCAAGCCCGCGCCCCAGGCATCAGGCGCATTCATTCCCGGAGAGACCATGTAACCAAGGCCTGCAACCGCGATTAGTGCCCCAATATACTCTAATCCACTCGCTCCACCTTCTTTGTGGTGGCTATAGGCGAACATGGTCAATTGAACGAAAGCGAACAGAATGAGCGCGCCAATGCCCGTTTCCAGGTACATATAGGCAAACGAGAAAGTCGCTGCATACAGAAACAGCATGGCAGCTGCGAGCCAATGTTCCATCGGTTGTTGAACCAATGCACATTTTGGAGACTCACTGTCTTTAGCGTGGAAAATATATGAGAGGACATAAAGCACTAGTGCACCTGACACCAATCGAATCGAGGTAAACGATGCCGGATCAATATCACTATCCGCTAATGCCATTCGACACAATACCGAATTGGCGGCAAAGAAGGTCATCGCGACCAAAGCCATCGTCAGGTTTTTCAGCGTTAACTTTGTCATGTGAACCATCTTCACCGTCCTTACTTCATCACTTGCTAAATCTGACCGCCCTAGCCGACTTCCACTTTCACAACTTTGAGAAAAACCGGATATTTTGCCAAATGACCCTGAACTTTTTCAAATTACCTTAACTGATTGATATTTGCTCAAGCATACGGCGAAGTTTGGTAAAACGGCCTGAAAGCGGTAAAATACCGCTCCAGTTTTTTCAGTGGTGAAGTGAATGTCTGAAGCGAAACGCAAAGCCCTCAAGAAAATTGCTAAGTGTCTGGAACTAAGTAATTCCTCCAACATCAATGAAGCAGCACAAGCCATTAAAATGGCGCAGCGGTTGATGAAGAAGTATGGGCTTGATCAAGACGACATCGACTTTATCAGTATGGGCAAAACCACGTCAGAAACCTTACTGCCAACTTCCATCAGTGACGCCATCCTCAAAATTATCCGTGGCATCAATACGCGCTTTGGCGTGGAATGCGTGCTAACTAATTATAAAGGCCTAAAGAAAGCCGAGTTTATCGGCGATGCTGATCGTGCTATCTTTGCCGCTTTTGCTTTCGACATCGTCTATCGAGAAATGAACGAGCACATCGGCCAGTTCAGAAACAGCTTCCAGGGTTCTGGTACATCTCAGGTTGAACTAAACCGTCGCGTTCAGTCATTTACCATGGGTTGGCTTGAAGGAGCCTTGGCTAAGCTTCCTAATATTGCTCCTGACGGTGATGCTGATAAGAAGATCAAAGACTATATCGATAAGCAGTTTGAAAACATCGATCGCGAGACTTTCAAGCAACAATTGAAAGAAGCGATGAAAAACATCACCGATGATTACGAAAAAGGCATGCGAAAAGGAAAACAGGTTTCCGTCAGCCGCCCCGTTTCTGGAGCTCAAGAAGTGAAGCGCCTCTATTAGGCGCTTTTTTTTATAATTGAGATCGCCCTCCAGCTCAGTAACTGACAAATCTATAACTTACTGACTTTACATAGCCTCACCGAAAAACCACCTCTTTTTGAACACTGTTGTATTAAAAAAGCCTGAATTTGCCGCGTTGCTATTGTGTTGCAGAGTGCCAAGCCCTAGCCTAGCTTATTAAATCACCACTCAAGTTGGTGATTGAGAAGATTTGCGAAAAGCAAACTCAAGGATGGTGACTCAAAGAGAGATGCCAAAGTCTACCTTCCAAACCCTCTCTAGAAGGAATGGAGAAAGCAAAATGAAAAAAGCAGTGACAAGCCTTGGACTCATTGTGGCCTTAAGTCCAGTGGCAAGTGTATTCGCCCAAGATGATTCAAACTTTTATCTGGGTGGTCGAGTAGGTTCTTCAACACTTTCAGATGCCTGTGATGTAGGCGGATGTGACGACCAAGAGGTCGGTGGCGGTATTATTCTTGGTTACGATTTCGGTAATAACTTTTCTATCGAATCTACCTACGACTATCTCGGTCATTTCAAGGCCAACTACGACTCGGTTGGCAATTTTAGCGGTGATTTAACTGCTCTTACTCTGGCGCCTCGCTTCGACGTCAATATCACAGATGCTACTGATATTTATGGTAAAATTGGTGCGGCATGGTGGGATTGGAGCAGTAAGGCTGGCGATCAAGATGATATATCTTTGTTGGGTGCACTCGGTGTTGATCACCGTGCAAACGACTTGGTAAATCTTCGCCTTGAATACCAGTACATCGCAGACATGAACAATGGCTATTTTGATGCTGACAACCACTTCGTATCAGCAGGCATCACCTTCCACTTTGGACGTCACTCTGAGCCAGAGCCGGTAGTTGTTGAAGAAGTGGTTGTGGTTGAAGAAGTGGTTGAAGAAGCGAAGAAGTACGTCTTCTCTGAAGCAGACGAAGTTGAACTGTTCGCCTTCGGTAAATCTTCACTTTCAGATGGCGCAGCGCAACATCTGAACCCAATGTTGAAACGCCTGCAAGACTTTGAAGAGTCAACTGCAATCATCATTGGTCACACTGACAGTGTTGGTTCTGAAGCATTCAACCAAAAACTCTCTGAAGAGCGTGCACAAACAGTGGCAAACTACTTCATTGACAACGGCATCGCTGCTGAGCGTCTGACAGTCACCGGCGAAGGTGAAACAAACCCTATCGCTTCTAACGATACTGAAGACGGCCGCGCGAAAAACCGCCGTGTAGAAATCGAATCTCCAGAGTTTGTTTACGAAGAGTAATCAGTTCTCCGAGGTCAAAAAAAGCCACGCACTTGCGTGGCTTTTTCTTTTACTTCTCAATATGATTTGGTAAATCCATCAGCATCAAGTCGATTTTACTCCTGTCCTCATCTGCCACACCAGCTACACGCTGATAAACTGGCGAGTGGCGATCGTCAATTCGCGGAAAACTCCATCCGTATGTTGAAGTGATAAAGCTCTGTGCAAATTCGGCGGAGTACCGCAAACATCCCGCCAAAACCGTATCGACATAGCTTTGAGCAATGGGATGATGACTGCAAGGTGCTATCACTTCATCTGTCACGTACACATAAACAGGACCATCAACAGCAAAACCGTCTTCCAGTACCTGAATACGGTCAGAGTCTAAAGGCACACGTTGATACCCCGCTTCGCGGATATCAAACACCTCTAAGGCGTTGTCATCAATGTGAATCAACACGCCATTGCACTGCCCTTCACCTTCGCGAACCACCAAGTGAGACATCACTGGTGACCCCGTATGCCCCCAATGTCTTTGCAAACCACTCACAACCACAGGAACGGCAATGCCCGTCTCCCCAGTAAGTTGGCGCGAAGCTGCATTTATTAAACTTCCATATCCGAATATATACATAAATTTGTTAACAATTCTCCTAACACCTTAATTGGATTAATCCAAACAACACGTGCTACTGTCGACGTTGTAAACTGAGAATCGGTTGTTGTTCAGAAAAACCCGCATTCTCTGCATAGCAACTCTCAATCTTTCCTAAATTTCTTTACGTTCAGAATACTGTTAAACCACTATTCTGTTCGACCGCAGTGCGAAGGATTTACCTGCGGTGCCTCCAAAGATACGACATGGATAAAAACAATGACCACTTATAAAAGCTTAGAAAAGCAATTCAAGAAACTCTCCAATTACGAACACCTCGCCGCGATCTGTGGTTGGGACCAGGCTGCCATGATGCCTGATGGTGGCAATGATGCCCGCGCGCATGCTATGAGCGAACTCGCCGTACTTTGCCATGAAACCCTTACAGCGCCTGAAATGGGTCAGTGGATAACAGAAGCAGAGGCCAACATCGCCTCCCTTTCCGCAGAACAACAAATCAGCTTGAAGGAGATGAAGCGCGTTTGGCAACAAGCCACTGTGCTGCCGTCCGACTTAGTTGAAGCGAAATCTATCGCAGGCTCAAAGTGCGAACATGAATGGCGCACACAACGTAAAGAAAATGATTGGGATAACTTTGCCGTCAATCTCAAAGAAGTAGTCAAACTCGCGCGTGAAGAAGCAGCGATTCGCGCTGAACAAACTGGCCTCAGTCGTTACAACGCAATGCTTGATCTTTACGAACCAGGCATGACAACAGAGAAGCTGGACGTTATCTTTGGCGATCTCAAGTCTTGGTTACCAGAACTCACACAGCAAATCATTGAGAAGCAGTCGACAGTCGCTGTAGAAGATCCCGCTGGACCTTTCCCTACTGAACAGCAGGCAGAGCTTGGCAAAAAGCTCATGGGTATTTTGGGCTTTGATTTCAATCATGGTCGACTGGATGTATCAATGCACCCGTTTTGTGGCGGTGTTCCTCAAGATGTTCGAATCACCACTCGCTACAATGAAGATGACTTTACACAAGCCATCATGGGTGTCATCCATGAAACCGGTCACGCGCGCTATGAGCAAGGATTGCCGCCTTCATTACATGGTTCCCCGGCAGGTGAGGCACGGTCAATGGGCATTCACGAGAGCCAAAGCCTGTTCTTTGAAATGCAGTTAGCGCGTAGCCCAGAGTTTGTTCAGCACATTGCCGAATTCGCAAAAGATACATTTGGCCGTGAGTCTGATAAAGCCTTTGAGGTTGCCAATATCAACGCTTTGTATAAACGTGTTCAACCAGGCTACATTCGCGTTGATGCAGATGAAGTCACCTACCCTGCGCATGTTATTCTGCGATACGAAATCGAACGCGATCTGATTGAAGGTGTCATCGAGGTAGATGACATTCCCGGCATCTGGAATCAAAAGATGCAGGAATATCTTGGTATCTCTACCGAAGGTAATTTCACTGATGGATGTATGCAAGATATCCACTGGACAGACGGCTCATTTGGCTACTTCCCAAGCTACACGCTGGGTGCTATGTATGCTGCGCAGTTTATGGCAGCAATGCGTAAAACCGTTGATGTGGATGCGTGTATTCAAGCACTGGATTTCGCGCCAATCAGCGCTTGGCTGGAAGCCAATGTTTGGTCAAAAGGCTCAACCCTTACAACGGATGAACTGGTCATTCAAGCAACAGGTAAAGCGCTCAATCCTGAATATTTCAAACAGCACCTTATCGAACGCTACCTGAACAATTGATGAAAGTTGACTGCGCAGCCTTTGGTTGCGCAGTTGTTGATTTAGCAAGAGACTAACTTGCACCTCTCCTGGCTCTCCGACATCGCTCAGAGCAAAATTTAACCTCTTCCCAACACTTTGCCCACTTTTTGCGCCAAGAGAAGGGCTTTCCGCATTTGTTACAATCTTTGCTTGGCAAAGTGGCTTTGATACCACGGAACCTTCTCTCGGTCTTCATCGCTGCTTGTATAGGGTGGGACAATACCCACGAGCCACACCGGATGGGCGGAGCTGTTCATGCTTGGTTTTTCTGCCGGAAACGCGCTTTCGCCAATTTTTGAAACTGGATGGCTTTAAAGCACCTAGCATCAATCTGATCAGTTGGGACTCACCCAAACCATACTGCAAATGAATTGCTTCAAAAGGCGTCCTGTCCTCCCATGCCATTTCGATAATCCGAGAAATCTTCACTTAAATTATTACTCATGCATGCTGGTATCAAACAAGGCTATCAAGCGGGTGGCTAAGCATCAGGACCGTTGTTCACTTGCCTGCTTGAACTCGGTAAAGACGTCTTCCGCTTCGGCAGTCAACTTTGAATACATTCTGATGTCACCTCTACGCTGAGCCTGCATGGCTTGCTCCAGCAGCATTGAGTGTTTCTTTTTCAGTTTCTTCGCAGTGCGATCTTTAAAAAATGAAAACACGGTCGACTCCATTAATTTGTTGAAGTCATCAGTACGAAACGTATGCGAAAAAAGATTAGCTACACCGGTATCATCTTGCAGCCCAGTTAAACCCTTTACGCATCAGCATATCCACCATTGGGTGCTTCAACTCCTCAACCGTATGGCCAATGGAGCAGTAGAACACTTTGCCTTGGTTCCAATAACGTCGCCACGCAATCGGCATGACTGTGCCTTCAATCCAGTGAAGGTATTCCCCGCTAAAGGTCGTCGTCGCCAACACGTCGTTACTGGGATCCACCAGCATGTAATATTGCTCACCATGAATATCGAAGTCTTCCAATCCTTCCAAAAACGGGTCGTCATTTTGGGTGAATGTCACCCGATAATCGACAAAATCATCGGAAGGAATGGGGTTATCCGGCCAACCCGGAGGGTGCGCGACAAACTGGCCGCCAATCATAAAATGATAAGTTGGGTGATCGCGGAACGCATCACCCATGTGACCATGCCAACCTGCAATACCGCAGCCTCCCGCAATGGCATCCAATAGGCCTTGCTCCTGCTCGCGGGTGATATTGCCAAACTCTTCCTGATGGCTGCTACGTGCGCTCGACCAAATTGGCACAATCAAATCCAAACTAGCGGTAATTTCTGGGTCTAACAAAGGCTCAAACGTGTCATAAGAGACGACCTCAAACCCTTCTTCTTCTAGAAGCGCGGTCGCCCAGTCACAAAACACGGTTGGCGTGTGTCCTTCCCACCCACCGACAAATAAGGCTGCTTTCTTTGCCATCATTCTCCCTCACTCTTCGTTTTGACTGTTAGTAGCTGCGATGTATGTGGCGATTGCCGCCATATCCATTTCCCCAAACCCACTGTGTTCAGCGGCTTCAAGCTGTTCCAAGTTGGTATTGATTTGTGAAAGTGACCAACCTAACTGAGACGCCATTTCCTTTGTTAACGCCATGTCTTTGCGCGCTAACGTCAGTGCGAAGGTCACGTCCTCAGATTGATTCAAATAAAGTGGCGTGCGAAAACGGATCATCGCAGAGCCTGCCGCACTTTCCCCAAGCAGAGTGAGGAGTGCGGTTTGATCAATGTTGCAAGATGCAGCCAAAGCCAGTATTTCACCCACAATTTGATTCTGGCTGTGAATCACACTATTGATGAGCAGCTTGGCTGCATGACCTCTTCCTGCCTCACCCATCTGGAAGATAGATTTGCCCATGATGGACAGGCAATAATGAACATCCGGCGTTAGCGCCTCAGAGGCGCCCACCATAAAAACCAACTCCCCTGCTTCTGCTGCATTCAGGCTGCCCGATACCGGCGCATCTACGTACATCACTTCATACGCTTTTGCGAGTGTGGCAATTTCCTCAGACAAAACGGGGCTGATGGTGCTCATGTCCACCCAGTGTTGTGCGCGACGATCGAGCGGTGCAATCAAGCCACTTTCTTGGCTGAAATAAACCACCTTGGCTGCTTCATCATCCGCGATCATTGTGAACACCAAGTCACAATCACGGGCAATATGGGCTGGATTTTCTGCGATGTTCACGTCTGGGTACTCTTCTACCAGAGCAACGGATTTACCACGACTGCGGTTCCATACCGTCAGTGAAACGCCTGCTTTTGCCAGATTCGCGGCCATAAGCCACCCCATCCGGCCTAATCCAATAAAGCCGATGTGCATGATATTTACCTTTAGGGGTTATTTAAGGAATTAGTCGGGCGAACTTTTCTGCCCGGTGATGGCGGTAACCAGTCGGTTTTCCGTCACAGTCTCTGCGGTAAACTCTTCCATGATTTTGCCCTCATAGAGCGCAAGAATCCGATCACTGACACTGAGTATTTCTGGCATTTCAGAAGAGATAACCAGCACCGCGAGACCAGAACGCGCCAACTCACGGATCAATGTGTGTATCTCAGACTTAGAGCCAACATCAATGCCGCGTGTCGGTTCATCGAGGATAAGTATTTTAGGATGGATGGATAACCATTTTCCGATAACCACTTTTTGCTGATTACCACCGCTGAGATTGCCCACAGGGTAACTGCCATCCGGCGCTTTGATAGAAAGCTGGTCAGCGTACTTTTTGTATACCTGACTCTCTTTACCTTCGAGTAACCAACCGATCACAGACACGCGATCAAGCTGCGCCATGGTAATGTTATCCTGACACGACATCGCCAGCACAAGGCCCTGCTCTTTGCGGTTTTCCGGAACCAAAGCCACCCCTAATTCGACAGCGTGTTGACTGTCACCAATGACGGTTTCCTTGCCATCGAATTTAACAACACCGGAATCTGGCTGGCGAAGGCCAAACAGGGTTTCTGCAATCTCGGTGCGTCCTGCTCCCACAAGTCCATACATACCAAGCACTTCTCCTTCCTTAATAGAGAAAGAAATATCTTGATAGTGCTTTTCAAGGCTTAGCCCTTCTACCTCAAGACGGGTCTCGCCACCTTGTTCCATGTTGACGACGTTTTGCTCAAGCTCCCGCCCAATCATCAACGCGGTCACTTCAGGCTCGTTAGTGTCTTTGGTCGTCAGCGTACCGCGGTATTCGCCATCACGCAGTACGGAAAGGCGGTCTGATATCGCGAAAATCTCTTCCATGCGGTGGGAAATGTAGGCAATACCCACCCCTTGGGCTTGGAGCTCCTTGATCACTTCAAACAGCACCACTTTCTCATAATCAGTTAACGATGCCGTCGGCTCATCGAAAATCACGATCTTCGGCGTGAACACCAAGGCACGGGCAATCTCAACCATGTATTTTTTGGCAATGGTCAACGAACTCACCGGATCGTCTGGCCCGAAATCGCAGTTCAGGCGCTTGAGAATAGACGCTGCTTTTTCACGAAGCTCGCCATAGTCGACCACACCAAACAACTTGGTCGGCATCATGCCGAGGAAGATGTTTTCAGCCACTGTCATGTCTTCCACCAGTGACAGTTCCTGATGGATCATCAAAATGCCTTGGTGTTTGGCATCCATGGGGGTTTTGAGTTTAACGACCTGACCATCAATCAAAATCTCGCCACCATCGTCTTGGTAAATGCCTGACATCACTTTCATCAAGGTCGACTTACCGGCGCCGTTTTCACCCAGCAAGGCATGCACTTCTCCCGCTCGAATATCAAAGCTCACACCATTTAGCGCAACCACGCCTGGGAAGACTTTACGGATGTTTTTCAACTCAAGCGTAGGTGCGATATTCGTTTCCATGTTCATTGCCATACTCATGCGGAAACCCCTCCCTGCTCGGCTTGGTTAACTTTCTTATCGATAAAGAGAACGAGGATTAGAATGGAACCCATGATCACCAGCACATAGAAAGCCGGCACTTGCATCAGGTTCAAACCGTTTCTAAGAATGCCGATGGCCAATACGCCACCTAGCGTACCGAGTATGCTACCCGCACCGCCGGTGAGTCGCGTACCACCCAGCACCACCGCGGTAATGGTCCATAGTTCGAAATCACGACCAAGGTTGGGCGTGGATGCCCCCATTTGGGTAGACAAGGTAACGCCTGCAAGCGCCGCGAAGAAGCCGACCAGCATAAAGTTGATCATCATGTGTGGCCCGACGCGGATCCCAGCATCAACAGACGATTTGCGGTTACCGCCAACGGCATAACAGTTACGCCCATGCACGGTATACTTCATCATCAAATGCATCAGCAAGGTCGCAATCAGAAAGAGAATCGCTAAGGTCGGGAACCCCAGCACTGAGCTAGAGCCAAAATCGGAATAGGCAAAGTCTGACGCGTAGAAGGATTGCTCGCCAGTATACACAAACACCAGACCGCGAATACCAATCATCGCACCCAAGGTCACAATGAAAGCATCTACGCCGGTTTTCCAAACGATAACGCCGTTAAGCATGCCAAGCAGAATGCCAGAAGCCAGCGCAATCAAAACCGCGGCAGGAATGCCGATAGAACCCTGTAAATCAATGGCAAGGCTGGCTGCCAATGCCACCACAGCCCCTACCGAAAGGTCAATGTTGCCGTTAATCATCACCACCGTCATGCCCAGTGCAATAAAACCAATGGTCGACGTTTGGATCAGGATGTTTTTGAAGTTCGCAATATCGAAAAAGTACTCTGACGAAAAGCTAAACAACACGATACAAAACACAACGAATATCCATATAGGTTGTGTTTTCAGAAAGCGCAGAATTTTATCCATGTCTATATCTCCTCAAGCTTTCCGTCAGAATTTGGTGAAGAAGCTGCCACGCTTGGTGCCCACATCCAACCATACGGCCAAGATGATCACCGCCCACGTCACAAGCCACTGTGCGTAATAAGGGAAACCCAGCAGCAACAGGCCGTTTTGGATAAAGCCCAGAATCAGGACACCCACCACGGTTTTTGTGATGCTGCCAGAGCCGCCAAGCAAACTGGTTCCTCCGAGGATAACGCCGGCAAGCACCAATAATTCATAGCCTTGCCCCACGTTGTTTTGTGAGCCCATCACACGTGAGCCGAGGATCAACGCCGCACAGCCTGTCGAAAATGCAGAGAGCAGATAGGTACTGAACACCAGTTTGTTACGTCTGATACCGGAATACGCCGTGGCAATGGGGTTACCACCTACCGCAAATATCTTCCGCCCGTAAGACGTCCGTTTGAGCAACAACTCGTAGATGATGGCCAGTACACCAAAGATGATGATGGGCACTGCAATCGGCCCAATAAAGCCGCGGCCGAAAATCGCAAACCAAGTATCTTCCTGGTTGGCGATATCTACATTCTGGCCACCGGTATAAATCAGTGTCAGGCCTTGTATCGCCGATAGCATTCCCAGTGTTACGATCAGTGAGTTCAACCTCAAATATCCCACCAAAAAGCCATTCACCACACCGACCAATAGCGTAAAGAGAAACATTAAAAGGATGGCTTGGCCCGGACCGACTTTGTCGTGCAGATCAACGACCAGCACAGTAGAAAAAGAGAGTAAAGAGCCGACGGAAAGGTCCAAATTCCCGCCAATAACCACGATAGTTACGCCAAGCGCTATCGTTCCGATAATCGACACCTGACGAATGACCGTCATGAAGTTATCTGTGCTTAAGAATCGGTCTGATGAAAGCGAAAAAGCAATAAGAAACACGAAAAACGCAACCAGAATCCCGTGGCGTGCCATCAGGGTTTTGAGCGAAAAAGACGAATTGTTGGCGCCTTTTTTGTCCGTGTTTGTCTGCGCGTCTGAGGTCATAGGAACATCCCATTTGTTGCAGAAGAGTCGATCGCAATCCTTGCGGATCACCTTCCTGAAAGATTGAAACAAGGAAGGAAGAGAGCCCCCTGCGGTCACAGAGGGCACTCAGTTATATCACCCGCTTTGTTAGAACACAGGCTTAGTAAACTGAGACATGTTGTCCTGGGTAATTTTCGGCGTATCAAAGTAGTTCAGCTTCGGTACGTCCTCACCATTAACAACAGCTATCGCAGTGGCTAGCGCGTTTTTGGCGTCATCGACTGGCGACTGATACACAGAACCCCAGTACTCGCCGCGACCCATGGCTTCATAGCCCACTGCAAAGTTGGTGGCACCAATGAATGCGATACCTTCACGGCCTGCCGCTTTCGCTGCGTTCAATGCACCAACACCCATGTTGTCATCACCAGAGTAAACACCGTCAATGTTGTCGTACTTGGTTAGGAAGTTTTCCATCACACGTTGTGATTTCTCACGGTTCCAATCACCAGGTTGGGTTTCCATGATTTTCACGTCTGGGCAAACTTCTGCTAAACGCACTTCGAAGCCCTGTTGACGCTCAATAGCAGTGGTATAACCAGGTTGACCGGAGATCTGAACGATTTGGCCTTTATTGTCCAACGCGTCACACATCATTTCCGCAGAGTAAGCCCCCTGCTTAATGTTGTTAGGACCAGAGAAAGAAGCAATGAATTGCTGGCCTTCATCGGCAACATTAGAGTTGGTAACAACAACGGGAATACCCGCTTGCTGTGCTTTGCGGATAACAGGAACCACGGCTTTACCATTGGTAGGCCAAATGATAATCACATCCACTTTCTGTTGAATGAGATCCTGCATTTGTGCGATTTGGCGCGCCACGTCACCGCCCGCATCAAGCACAACAGTATCAACACCGTCAGTGTTTGCAGCTGCTTCTTTAAATGCTTTTTCATAAGTGGTTTGGTATGAGTCGACACCCACATTATTTTGTGTGATGCCGATAACCATATCCTTGGCATAAACTGTCGTCGCGCTTGCTGCAACCATCAGACCTAACATCGTTTTGCTGATTGTTTTCATCCTTACCGCTCCATTGCTTGTGCACCCAAAAAGCAGAGTGCTTTTGTTTTGTCTGGATTCACGTCCAAACTGTTACTGCATGACCATGCCGCCATCGATCATTATCAATTGACCGGTCATATAATCTGAGTCTTTACTCGCGAGGAAACTCGCTGTGCCCGTCACATCTTCTGGGTAGGAGTATCGGCCCAGCAAAATCATGTCGCGTGCCAGAGTGTCCATCGACTCGCCTGGATTTTGGAATTTGCCAATTTCAACCAGATCTTTATCCAACTGCTCCCACAGCTCTGTGCGCACTACGCCCGGCCCGTATCCGTTAACTGTGATGTTGTGTTGTGCCAATGCTTTTGCTCCACCATTAATCATGGCAAGCACGGCGTGCTTACTGCATGAATAAGGCACCACATCATCAAACGCCATGCGCGATACAATCGAGCCGACGTTGATGATTTTGTAAGGTTCGTCTTGTGGACCTTGCTTGATCATTTGCTTAGCTGCTTCTTGCATGCCCATCAAACAGCCCAGACCATTAACGTCCATGATTTTCTGCCAGTTCTCTTCGGTAATATCGAGGAACATCAGAGGCTTATTAATGCCTGCATTATTCAGCATCACATTGATGGACCCGAAAGCATCTACCGTTGCCTGCACCCCGGCTGCGATGTCAGAACGTTTCGTCACATCCATTTGCACCGCGATAGCTTCTCCACCTTTGGCTTTAATGCGAGCAACCACCTCTTCGCAACCGTCAAGGTTGACGTCCGCCACACACACTTTTGCGCCTTGTGCAGCAAAGCTCTCAGCGATAGCGGCTCCCATTCCACGTGCTGCACCAGTAATCAGTACATGCTTAGTCGCTAGTCTTGATGTATCCAAGGTGTCCTCCTTACTTGGCTATAGTTGCTTTGCCTCGCTTCCCTTCACAGCAAACGTTTGCAATACATTTTCGTTAACTTAGATTTTACATTTACCTAGTGAGCATAGAACAAGAAACGAGCAACAAAAACCTCAAAAGGTGTATCAATTTTAAGATGACGCCAATTTGCTGTTTAATACATTGACGCTATAGCTTTGTTATATATAGCAACAAGAAAAAATACGCGCTCATAAACCACACTTTAATGACTGTTAAAAACCACAAGATTGATCACAGTAAAGAGACGGCCCCCAGTGCAAAAAACGCAAAATAATTGCAAAAAAATACCGAATTATTTGCAATCGTTTGCAAAAGAGTTAACGTTATAGTTACATCAGTACAAAGGCCAACATACTGCTGGCCACCATTAAAAAATCAGCGAGGGATTGCTATGCAACAAGACCATTTAGAATTTGGCGAAGACGCGCGAAAGCGACTCTTAGTCGGTGCAAATCTTCTTGCAGATGCCGTCAAAGTCACCCTGGGCCCCAAAGGTAGAAACGTTGTTATGCGCAACTTCGACCAGCCCCCTATCATCACCAAAGACGGCGTCTCTGTTGCCCGAAAGGTCGCTATCAAAGGACAGTTGGAAGAAATGGGCGCATCTCTAATACGGGCGGTGGCATCAAAAGCGAATGATGAAGCTGGCGACGGCACAACAACATCAACGGTGATCGCTCAAGCTATTCTGAATCAGGGTTTCAAAGCCCAGGCAGCAAACTACAACATCATTGATATCAAACACGGTATCGAGAAAACCATCGATGCTGCCGTCGAAGCACTGAAAGCACAGGCTCTACCATGTAATCAAGAAGCCGACATTGAGCATGTGGCATCTATTTCTGCCAACAACGATACCAGCATCGGAAAAATCGTCGCTGAGGCAATTCGGGCGGTTGGTGAGCATGGAGTTGTTACGATAGAAGAAGGCAAAGGTTTTCACACTGAACTCCATGTAGTGAAAGGCATGCAGTTTGACCGTGGCTACCTTTCACCGCATTTCGTGAACGTTCGCGGCAAGATGCGCGTTGAGCACAACATGCCGCTGATATTGTTAGTCGACGGAAAACTCAGCCAGTTTGATCAGGTTGTGCCAGCCATGGAGATGGCGGCGAAGCAGAAGCGTCCGCTGTTTGTCATGGCGGAAGAGGTGGAAGGTGAGGCACTGTCAACCTTGGTTGTTAATCATATGCGAAAGACACTCGATGTTGTTGCAGCAAGAACACCAGGCTTTGGCCCACGTAGGCAGGCTATCCTACATGACATTGCAGCACTGACAGGCGCCACCGTCATGTCACCGGAAACTGGCAACGATGTCAGCCAAATCAGTGAACAGGATTTCGGCCAGGCTGAGCGCGTTGAACTGACTAAGGATCAATTCACCTTGATAAAAGGTCTCGGCAGTGAAGCAAGAATCGCTGACCGCATTGACCAGATAAACGCCGAAATTGCCGCCTCAGACTCTGAATATGATATTCAGAAAATGACAGAGCGACGCGCACGTCTTTCTGGAGGTATTGCACTTATCGAAGTCGGCGCGGCGACAGAAACTGAAGTAAAAGAGAAAAAAGCACGGGTAGAGGATGCATTGCATGCCACACGCGCTGCTATTGAAGAAGGCATTGTACCCGGTGGCGGTATTGCGCTTATTCGGGTGTGCGAAAACCTCACACTTCCTGACGTCAATAACGACGATGAAAAAGCGGGTGTACATATCGCATTGGATGCCATGCAAGCACCTTTCAAGCAAATTGTGCGTAATGCCGGCTTGGATGCCGGTGTGTATCTGGAGAAAATAAAAGGTCAGTCTGTCGAGTTTGGCTATAACGCTGCCATTGGTGAATTCGGCTCCATGATTGAGATGGGTGTTATCGATCCTGCCAAGGTGACCCGTCTCTCACTGCAAACAGCAAGTTCCATTGCTGCATTGATGCTGACCACTGAGGCGCTTGTCGGCGACACCGACCCAGATTACGTGCCTTCGCACCACCACGAACACTAGTCTTATACTGCATGATGCAAAAAGGCACATCTCCTATCGGGATGTGCCTTTTGTTTTGTAACAGTGGCTTTATGGCTCTTGGTTCTGCACTGTGCACTGACTTTTAAACAAACGCAAAAAAGCCCGACAGACCGAGTGCCGGGCAAAAAAGCCCGACAGACCGAGTGCCGGGCAAAAAATCGACAAGTTTGCTATAGCATCACTCTATAGCTCTGCTTGCCATCCGTGGGACTCGAGAAGAGATTTTACTCTCTGCAAAAATGCGCCTGAATAGGCACCATCGACAGCACGGTGGTCAAAGGATTGAACCACCATACCAACGCTGCCAATCCCCAGGGATTCTCTGCCGTTCATATTTACCACAACAGGCTTACGGCTGATGCTATCAATGGATAGGATCGCAATTTCCGGGTGATTGATAATAGGTGTCGTAAACGCAGTACCTGCGCCACCATTGTTAGATAGGGTATACGTTGCACCACTCATTTCATCAGGTGTCAGACGGTTCTCACGCGCTTTCTTTGCCAGCTCTGCAATTTTTCTTGCCAAACCGGAAACGTTCATGGTGTCTGCATCTTTGATCACTGGAACAACCAAGCCTTTGTGATTCAGATCCACCGCAATACCCAAGTGAACTGGGGCACTCACTACCAGTTTTTCACCACTCACCTGACCGTTCAGATGAGGGAACGCCTGCAGCGCTTTCACTACCGCCCGCGCAATAAACGCCAGCGGCGTTAGGCTCGCACCATACTTCTGTTTGAACTCAGCTTTATGCTGCTGACGCACCGCTTCCACCTCGTCGAACGAAATTTCCATGCCTTGAGCGACGTGGACCGCATTGTCTTTCGACGAGGACATTTGTCGGGCGATCTGCTTCCGCATGAAGGAAAAAGCAACTTCCTCACCAGTGATCGACACGGGTTGAGGCTCCGCCTTCGCAGGTGGTGACGCTGTCACAGGTTGTGAAGCGACCTTGCCACCATTATCCAGGTAATCCAGCACATCTTCTTTGGTGATCCGGCCATGTTTGCCAGACCCCTGTATTTGGCTGACATCGACATCATGCTCTGTCACCAGACGCCTGACAGAAGGTGACATTAAAGCCAGCGCTTCCTCATCAACGGCAGGCACTTCTCCCACGTTTTGCTGAGCTAAATAGGCCTGAACATCCCGTTTGGTGATGCGGCCATTGCTACCCGTACCATCAATCTCATCCAGATCCAGCGCATGTTCTCGACTGAGGTATTTCACGGCCGGTGACAGTGGACCGTGTCCCGTTTTGCTGAAGCTTGACGGCTCAGTAGCAGGCTTGTTGACATCTGCCGACGCACTTACCTGCTGGTCAATGATTGACGCAGGTTCTGTACTTTTCGGATTCGCGACTTCGCCTTCCACCGCCATTTCACCCACAGGCTCACCGACAGCAATCACTTCCCCAACCTGGGCAATGATTTTAGTCAGCTCGCCTTCTTCCATCGCAGGCACTTCCATCGCCACCTT
The DNA here is from genome assembly GCF_011045095.1 of Grimontia sedimenti. GTDB lineage: Bacteria > Pseudomonadota > Gammaproteobacteria > Enterobacterales > Vibrionaceae > Enterovibrio > Enterovibrio sedimenti. Next base: position 6,971 of record NZ_JAALDL010000002.1, on the reverse strand, counting down.
GTCGGTAGAAATTTCAAACAGCACATCACCTTTTTTAACCTTATCGCCTTCGGCTTTGTGCCATGCCAGGATTTCACCTTCAGCCACCGTCTCCCCCAGCTGGGGCATAATAATATCCATCTGCGCCTCCTTACTGCGGGGAACCCGGCCAATCCAGACCGATGTATTGGGTTTCTGTGAATTCGTCAATGCCGACATAACCGCCTTCACGACCAAGACCGCTTTGCTTCATGCCGCCAAAGGGTGCTGCCGGGTCGGAAATCACGCCTTTGTTGATGCCAACAACACCTGCTTCCAGACGCTTGGCAACAGAGACAGCATGCGTGGTATCGGCTGACATGACATAGGCCGCCAAACCAAAAATGGTGTTGTTAGCTTCTGCAATGACATCGTCTTCATCATCGAAAGGAATAATCACCGCAACAGGACCAAAAATTTCGGTGTGCAGGATGTCAGCGTTGTCAGGAATATCATTCAGCACGGTTGGCGGATAGAAATAGCCTTTTCCATCTGGCTGTTTGCCGCCTGTTAGCAGGTTTGCACCTTTGGCAACGGCATCATCCACCAGCGCAGCGACTTTCTCTTGCGTGCTTTGATTGACCAAAGGACCAATGTCGACGCCTTCGCCCCTGCCATCACCGATTTTGAGTGCCGCCATTTTTACCGCGAGTGCATCGCTGAACGCTGGGTAAAGCGAGCGGGCAACAAAAATGCGGTTTGCGGCAATACAAGATTCACCTGCATTGCGGATCTTAGCCACCAGAGTTTGTTCTACCGCCGTGTCAAAATCCGCATCTTCCAGCACCAAAAGCGGTGCATTTCCGCCCAGTTCCATTGACGCATTTACCACACGCTCAGCAGCATTATGCAGTAACACACGGCCAACTTCTGTCGAACCAGTGAACGAGATTTTGCGCACCCTTGAGTCAGCAAACATCACATCGGAAATAGTGCGCGCGCTTTTTGAGGGCAACACCGAAACGGCATCACCGGGCACGCCGGCTTCTTCCAATAACTGAGCGACATAAAGCGCGGTCAAAGGGGTTTCGGTCGCCGGCTTCAATATCACCGAACATCCGGCTGCCAGCGCAGGGGCAATTTTTCGTGTTGCCATCGCCGCCGGGAAGTTCCACGGCGTTACCAAATACGCGATTCCGACAGGGTGATGGGAAACCATGATGGCCTTGTCGCCATTTGGTGCCGCAGACAATCCCCCATCCAGTTGCACCGCCTGATCAGCAAACCAGCGGAAAAACTCTGAGGCGTAGTTCACTTCACCACGGGCTTCGTTGAGGGTTTTCCCCTCTTCAAGCGTGATGATGTGGGCGATGGTCTCTTTTCGCTCTTGCATCAGATGAAATGCCTTCCGCAACACTTCTGCCCGCTCACGGGGAGATGTTTTGCGCCAGGTGTTAAACCCTCGCTCTGCAGCATCAATGGCATCTTTGGTATCCTGCTCATTTGCGCCGGCAATATGGGTCAATAGCGATTCGTCCGCAGGATTAAAAACCGGTATATCGGCGCGGTCGCTAAAGCTCCACTCCGCCCCGATTTTTAACCCGGTGGGAAGAGTTACATCATGCACCTTCATACTTTCACCGCCTCCCACACTTCTGCCACAATTCGCTCGACCGACGGAATAACGTGATCTTCCAGGTTGTCGGCAGCGGGCAACGGAATGTGTGGTGTGGTAATGCGTGTTGGTGGCGCGTCAAGTTCAAAGAAACACTCTTTACTGACGATCGAAACAATCTCAGAGCCCCAACCACACAGCTGTGGGTTCTCCTCGACTGTCACCAACCGAGAAGTTTTCGTCACGTCTTCTAAGATGGTTTTGGTATCCAAAGGCACCAGCGTCCGCAGGTCGATCACTGAACAATCAATGCCTGCCTCCTCTGCCAGAATTTCAGCCGCTTTCAGTGCCCTCGGCACCATCGCAGCCAGCGCAACAATGGTGACATCCTTGCCTTTGCGGATCACATTAGCCTTGCCCAGTTCAACAACGTGGTCATCTTCTGGTACTTCACCTTTCATGGCATAGAGGGATTTGTGCTCAAAGACAATCACAGGATCAGGGTCGCGGACCGCCGCTGCCAGCAGGCCTTTTGCATCCGCCGGGTTGGAAGGTGCAACCACCTTGATACCCGGGATCATCATCGCCCAGTTCTCAAGGCTCTGTGAGTGCTGAGCACCGAAACGCGAGCCCGCACCGTTGGCAGTGCGAATCACGACAGGTATCGTCATTTGTCCGTCTGTCATATAACGCGCCTTGGCCATTTCGTTGGCCACCATGTCCCAACACACTGCCAGAAAATCTGAGAACATGATTTCCGCAATCGGTTTTAAACCTGTCATCGCCGCGCCCATGGCGGCACCAAGAATAGCTTGCTCAGAAATCGGTGTATCTCTGACACGCTCAGGACCAAACTCTTCAAACAAGCCAACCGTTGCTTTAAATACACCGCCGGCCGCTGCCACGTCTTCCCCTAGGAAAACAACATCGTCATCACGGCGCAGTTCTTGGGCAATGCCCGCTGCCACTGCTTCGCGGTAACTCATTAATTTCGCCATTCCCAACCTCCATTTGCCCAAACGTCTTTAAAACACAGCGATACATCGGGCGCAGGAGACGCTTTTGCCGCTTCCGTTGCGTGATTGATTTCCGCGTCCACTTCGCTTTCGATATTGCTCAGTACACTGTCTTCCACCCCTTGCTCTGCAAGGCGGTTGCGGTAGAGCGGGATCGGGTCATAGGCCAACCAACGTTCTACCTCTTCTGCTGGTCGGTATTTGCCTGGGTCGGCACGTGAGTGGCCTTGATGGCGGTACGTTTTTGCTTCAATCAATGAAGGGCCACCGCCGTTTCTCGCTTTTTCGATAGCGGCTGTCGCGACATCAAACATGGCGTCCGCGTCATTACCATCCACAATGATCGAGTCCAGACCATAAGCGCTGGCACGGTCGGCCGCAGGGTGTTCAACGGCAGTCACCGCACCAATTGGGGTGTATTCCATATAGAGGTTGTTTTCGCAGACGAAAACAACAGGCAGATTCCAAATGACGGCAAAGTTAAGCGCTTCATGGAACGCGCCGATATTGGTGGTGCCATCGCCAAAGAACACGACGGTGACTTCACCGGAGCCTTTGTACTGACTCTTCCATGCGCTGCCGGTAGCAATACAAAGCTGAGCACCAATGATTGCGTAAGAACCCATCGCACCGTGTTCAACACTGGTCAGGTGCATGGAGCCGCCTTTACCGCTCAAAATCCCGCATTCACGACCCATCAGCTCACCAAACAGTGCTGTCATGTCAGCCCCGCGAACCAGGGTGTGGGTGTGTCCACGGTAAGTACAGAAGGTGTAATCACCTTTTTGCATTGCCACACCAAATGCAGCAGCGACAGCTTCTTGTCCCATTGCTAAGTGGTTGGTCCCTTTCACCAGATTTTGAAGAAAGAGATCAGAGGCGCGCTGTTCAAATCCCCTTGCCCGCAGCATAGTGCGATAGAGCGACAGCCGTGTCTCCAGACTGGTTTCCGACATAGTCTGTTCCTTTTGATTCATTTCTTGGATGCGCCCGCTGGTACTGTTGACCGTTTGGGCGAGAATTTAACGCGACTGAGACACCGTTTTCACCGTGCCAAGCCACTCAGAGACACCAATAGCAGAGGAACGGCCATCTCAGTCGCCCATTGATCAGTATTTATTAGCGATAAAGAGCTCTTGCGCCGGGAACAGCGTAATGATTTCGCAGCCATCGGCGGTCACCACTACCTCTTCCTCAATACGCGCAGCACCGTTGCCGTCTGCTGACGGGCAGTAGGTTTCCAGCGCGAACACCATGCCTTCCTGAAGCTCAAAGGGGTTATCCATCGATACCAGACGGCTGATGATTGGACGCTCATGCAAAGCCAAGCCAAGGCCGTGGCCAAATTGCAAACCGAAGGCTTCCATTTCACTGGCGAAACCAAACTGCTCCGCTTTCGGCCAGACCGCTGCGATTTTATCTGTCGTCATACCGGGGCGGATTAGATCAATAGCCGCATCAATCCATTCGCGCGCCTGCTTGTAAGCGTCTTGCTGCGCCTGACTGGCACTGCCCACGTTCAGGGTGCGGTAGTAACAGGTGCGATAGCCCATAAAGGAATGAATGATGTCGAAGAAAGCCTGATCGCCCGGGCGATACATCCGGTCAGTAAAGTTGTGAGGGTGTGGCGCACCACGCTCACCCGACACCGCGTTAATCGCTTCAACGTCGTCTGATCCGTTGTCGTAGAGAAACTTGTTGGCATCAGCCACGCTTTCGTTTTCACGTTTGCCCGGTTTAAGATTTTCAGCCAACTGGTGGTACGCACCATCGACCATGGTGGCGGCCATGTTTAGCAGCACAACCTCATCCATGGATTTGATTTGACGCGCTTCCAACATCACTTGCTGGCAGTCACGCACTTCAATGCCTTCGGCTTGCAGGGCTTCCAGCATCGGTGGCTCACAGACATCGATGCCAAGCGGCATGTCTGCCACCCCTTCTTCAACCAGCAATGCCTTGATGTCTTTTGCAGCATTTTTGAAAAGTCCGGCCTCTTTTGCCACTGAGCCACGTAAACCCAGCATGCCTGCTTTAAAATGCTCAGGCTCAATTAACCCCTGGTACAACTGATGGTGTTTCGCTGCCGAACCAAAATCCCACAAATATGGGTCAGAGTTTCCGGTGAACAAAGAGTAACGGGCGATTTTGTCTCGCGCCCACTCACCAATAACCGTACTGGTCAAATAACGGATATTGTTATTGTCGAAACACAGCACGGCACCCAGACCTGAGTTTTTCAATGCCTCCCTGGCACGTGCCACTCGATAGCGATGCAAACGATTGAAGTCTACGCGCTGTTCAAAATCGACACTCATACGACCTGGCGCTGGTATACGCTTATCCCAATCCCAGCCTGGCTCAATATCAGACTCTCGAATAATTTCCGGCTCCGTTGGTTTCACAATGCTCATAGTTCTTACCACTCCATTTCTTGCAAACGTTTGCATTAAACAAGCAAATAATAAGTGGTTGATTGAGAGTGCCAAAAAGCATGACTGGCAACACGTACAAAAAACCACCAACTTGCAAACGATTGCAGCACATAGTAAGTTAGCTGTCAATGCAAAGGTTGACGCAATGTTAAAACAATGTTGTCAGGTTTCGTTGCGATTGAAATGACTGCTTGATTAGGTACTAAATTTGGATAACGATAAAAATAAACGCATTACCGTCAAGGATGTAGCGGCGGCACTGGGCATTAGTCCTTCTACCGTTTCACGCGCTTTGAGCCCGGAAAAACAGCATTTAGTTTCGGACCGTGTGATTGAACTGGTGGCGAACAAAAGCCAGGAAATGGGCTATACCGCCAACCCAATGGCGACAGCACTGAAACGCGGTGCAACGAAAACCATCGGTATGATGATCCCCGATATTCTCAATCCTATTTTCCCGCCTTTGGTTCATGAAATTCAGCAAATTACCAACAAGCTGGGTTACACGCTCACCCTCGCTTATACCGAGAATAATCAAGAGCTTGCATTAGAAGAACTAAAGCGATTGGTTGCCCGGAATGTTGACGGCATTATTCTCGCTTCCGCATTTCGTAAAGACCCAACCGTTGATTACTGTATTGATATGGGAAAACCCTTGGTTCAGGTAAACCGTGTGGTTGATAAACAAGCGTCTGATCAAGTGCTTGTAGATGATCGAGAAGGCATTTTTGTCCTGTTTGAACACTTACACAGTCTTGGTCACCGCAAAATTGCACACGTCGCGGGGCCAAATGATATTTCCAGCGGTTTAGGGCGCCGCCACGCTTTTATATCTATTGCGGATATGTTTGAGCTACCAGCGGCTGATGCACCTGTTGTTCAAGCTGATGCATTTAGCGAACACGCAGGCCGAAAAGCCATGGAAACCTTGATGGGGAACCACCCTGAGATAACGGCAGTGGTTGCCACCAACGATCTGGTTGCCTTGGGTTGCATTGAAGCGCTGGAAGCGGCGGGCAAGAGAGTGCCTGATGATGTGTCTGTGACTGGATTCAATGATATGCCCTATCTGGATTGGTTCCGCATTCCGCTTACGACAGTTTCACTGCCTCAATCTCAGCTTGGCGATCAAGCCGTTCGCATGTTGCTCAGTCAAATCCGCAAAGAAAGCGACAGTCACTTTCCCCGTAAAGTTTTGTTGCAGCCTCGATTGGTTGTTCGTAAGTCTACGGGAAAAGCTCGACGTTTCTAACCTCTCCTCATTGTTCTGGATAAGCGCTCTTTGAAACTGACACACTTGTTCAGTGTTTCAGTTTCTTAGCAGAGCCAAAATGTTACCTCTCTCGGTGTGCCTATACTCCATTGATAACGATGACAAGGAGCGAGTGGCATGACTAACCAAGTTGATAACGATGACAAGGAGCGAGTGGCATGACTAACCAAGTTGATAATAGATGTCATGATGGAATGGACAAAACAGTCAAACATCCAGAACCTTCGGACGCGAATGCCCGACGGGCTGCTAATCCTGTGATCTGTTATGGCCTAGGTTGTCTTCCCCCCTTTGATGCCCCTTTTTATCAAGCAGCACGACGAGAGGCTGTCAGAGTTGTGAAACTCGAGGTTCCACCGCGGGAGGCGCGTTGTTTTACCGTACCTGCGGGTAGTTTCTTCCGAATTTCTTGTTTACATGGCTCACAGGTTGGGGACCTAAACCTTTGGCAGCGGGACAACTTAAACGAACGGTTTTTCAGCGGAAAAACACGCCAGCTACACGCCACTCACTTAACGACGGGTGACAGACTTTGGAGCAACATTCCCTACTTGCGCCCTATCGCCACCATCACAGATGATTCACTGCAATGGTATGGCTGGGATGATGACGGTGCTGGTGTACATGACGTGATTGGCACACGGTGCGATCCATACACTCATCACAATCTTCAT
>NZ_JAALDL010000029.1 GCF_011045095.1 Grimontia sedimenti | reverse complement strand
CGGAGAGATGGCTGAGTGGTTGAAAGCACCGGTCTTGAAAACCGGCATACGTTAATAGCGTATCTAGGGTTCAAATCCCTATCTCTCCGCCATATTAGATTAAGCCCGCTCAATGAGCGGGCTTTTTCGTATGTGGAATAAACTTGTGGAGATAGGGATGCAGAACCCTAGACCCTGGGTTCAGCCGAGCGAAGCGAGACAACGTTGCCCGGCGAAGCCGAGCAGGCAACGGCCCGAAGGGCAAGGGAGCTTGCGACCAAGTAAATCCCTATCTCTCCGCCATATGAGATTAAGCCCGCTCAATGAGCGGGCTTTTTCGTATGTGGAATAAACTTGTGGAGATAGGGATGCAGAACCCCAGACCCTGGGTTCAGCCGAGCGAAGCGAGACAACGTTGCCCGGCGAAGCCGAGCAGGCAACGGCCCGAAGGGCAAGGGAGCTTGCGACCGAGTAAATCCCTATCTCTCCGCCACATTAGAAAAGGCCGCTGAACTATCAGCGGCCTTTTTGCATTTTTAGCCTCGTAAGAGATAGGGTGCAGAACCCTAGACCCTATGGGTTCAGCCGAGCGAAGCGAGACAACGTTGCCAGGCGAAGCCGAGTAGGCAACGGCCCGAAGGGCAAGGGAGCTTGCGACCGAGTAAATCCCTATCTCTCCGCCATATTAGATTAAGCCCGCTCAATGAGCGGGCTTTTTCGTTTTTTATACTGCTCTGATATCTAGTTGCTTTTCATCGATATAGAAGCCTGCCTATTTGGTGGGCTTTTGTAATGCGCTCTCAATATGCAACAAAAGTGTTTGGAAATCATAAAGGTGCATTTCCTGCAATTGCGGTTGCAAACAATTCCAAATATCCCCCAGCTATAGCTTGTAGGCTGTCATCTACTCGAGCTGACCCAAGAAGTTAGCGTTGTATATACCTCGCTGTTGATTTAGGGGGGAGTGATGACACAACCAACTTATGCCCATTGCCTTCGCCCGTTGTCATTTCAGGACAACGGCACTTTTACTGCAGACCTCTGTTATCGGGAACGCACTGACACCGTCGTTCTTTCTTGGAGCGATATGTTTTGCCTTGCCGGTATGCAAGATGGCTCCGTCCGCGCTACATCAAAATTCTTACCTGCTCTGTTTCCGCTGAACCGTTGGGGTGATGCAGAAAGTACAGCTATGCTGGTGCGTGAGCTGCAGTCCACGGCTTGCCATATGTTGAGGCTATATGCGCCTCCTTCAGAAGCTGTACGCAAAGAATTGGAGAAGCTGAATTTCAGCCCGGTTCAATTATGTAGGTTAAGCGGGTACTCACAAGGGAATTTCAGCCGCACTGTTGAGAGCAAAAAAGAGGCGGACATGGCGCTTAGCCTTGTTCTCGCCACGCTCCATCGGCTCCGCGCGCTGACTATCATGTCAGGACAGCAAGGACGGGCAGCTGCGACCGATAGCAAAGACCAAATGTTAGCTTCGTTTAGGGTCAAGCTTCGGAACGTTGAAGACATGAGCCGTCCGTTGGTTGGATGCCAGCGCGCAGATTTGCCTTCTGTCGTTTTTGATCTCATGGGATACGGCGTTGTGCGTCTGACTGTCATAGACATGGTTCAACTCATGATAGGCGAACGCCTTCCACCGCCACTTGCTAGTTTGGAAGAAAGACTGAGCCATGATGAGCAAATGAAGGCAGAACTGGTGCGGGTCAGTTATGAAGTGCTTCTCAAAAAATGGATGAGCAAATCTGTCTGGCAGCATGTTCTGGCTGAGTTTGAACTCAGCACCGGTGATATCTATCAGCTTGGTGCTCCATTTACGGAAGCAGTATTGTCCGACACGTCTTCAGCGTTTGATTGTCCGCAACCACCTTGGCTGATTTGGATAATCCCTTTCCTTACCAACTCTGGCGTAGGAAGAACGGTTCCTAAGCATGCGGATTATGCGCCACAGGCTCCAGCGAGCGAGATAACGCCACCTCCAGTATTTAGTTAGTTGTCGCGAAAGAAAAAGAGTGCTTTTACAGCAAAGGGATGCAAAAACTGCAAACTAATGTGCACTTATTTCCATAGCGTGTGATGTCCTGAAAATTAATCATAGATACCGACAATCTGATGCTCTCAGGAACGAGTGCCTCAGATTGTTCGGATATTTGAATACAGCCAAGATGCTTGAATTTTTCACGCGGCTGTCCTGATTTGTAGCCTGGACGCTGGAGACGCAATGAATAATATCAGTATGGACACGATGACGGTGGTGGAAGCGAATAACGGCTTCGACACCCGTTACCCCGCAAAAGAGGATCTGTCGCTTCCTTATCGCCAACTCTTTCCCTTTATTACCAAAGCAGCAAACACCCCATTTCACGCCATGCTACCCCATCGAATTAAGCAAAATATTGTAGGTGTGAAGCACGCACTTTCCCGATATTTAGGAGAGCGTTTTCAGGTGTTGTATGCCATGAAAACCAATCGTTCTGCTGCGTTGGTAAAGGCCGCCGCTGAGGAAGGAATTGGCATTGATGTGTCATCGCTTGAAGAGTTTCAACTAGCACTCACGCAAGGAGTGTGCGGGCGAGACTGCAGCTTATCTGGGCCATTTAAATCCGTGGAGTTTTTGACACTGGCACTGAGGCAGAATGCTCGAATTGTTGTCGATAGCGATGAAGAATTGCTTCAAATCCAGAATCTTGCGGTATCGATTGGAAAAACCGCCCGTGTGCTACTTCGCTGGAATGCAGAACAGCCTCATACACGTTTTGGGATGAATACAGTCAAGTTGAAAGCCGCCTCTTTGGTTGCTGACAGCTTATCGAACATTGAACTCGAGGGGGCAGGCTTTCACCTTTCCGGTTACTGCCCGCTAGAACGTGGTAAAGCACTTTCTGACTTGCTGGATGTGGCTGATGCGTTGCGGTATGGCGCTGACATTCGTTGGAAAGCAATAAACATTGGCGGCGGTTACCCGCTTCGCTATGTCGAAGAAGCCACTTGGCGACGCTTTCAAAATGCCATCGACAAACAGGACTTTGTTGCGGGCCGAATGCCAAAAAGTTTTTACCCTTACTGGCACCCAGATACGTTGGAGACTGCTTTAGAAAAAGTGCTGACAGAAAGCGGCAATGCTGAGCGTTTGAAAGCGAACAACATTGAACTCAGTGTTGAACCGGGACGTGCACTAACAGATGGCGCTGGCTTCACCGCTTTTGAGGTGCTGGGCACTAAAACCACTAATGCTGGAGACCACTGTGTCGTAGTAAAAGGCCTCAGCTTCAGCTTCTCGGAAACCTGGTTCAATTCGGAATTTATCGTCGATCCTGTTCATATTCCTGCCTCTCAAGAAACGACTAAATCGACAAATGCTGTCTGCGCCTATATCGCCGGGCAAAGTTGCCTTGAAGAAGATGTACTGACTTACCGCAAGGTGCCTTTCTCCCAAATGCCCAAAGCTGGCGACTTGCTGGTTTTCAACAATACAGCCGGTTACCTGATGGACCTGCTGGAAACCCGTTTTCATGGTTTGCCTATCCCTAACAAAGTTGTTCTGGATAACAAGGAAGATTCTTTTTCAATCGAGGAGGTACGAGGATGAAACTCTGCACAGCAATGCACCAGATGATTGGTGAGACACCGATGCTTGCTCTGAGGTTTGCCCACAGTGATTGGACACTTTGGCTGAAAGTGGAAAAGAATAATCCCGGACAAAGCATGAAAGATCGCATGGCGCGTGAAATGCTTTTTGATGCGCTACGCTCTGGCCGATTAAAGCGCGGCGGAACAGTGGTGGAATCTTCTTCCGGAAACACAGCCACTGCGCTTGCTTACATGTGTGCGGAGATTGGCATCAACTTCATTGCAGTTGTCGATCACCATGCGGCACCTGACAAGCTCGCAGCAGTCAAAGCCTATGGCGGGAAAATACATCTGTTGGAAGGTGATTTTGCCGATGATGAAGTGGCAACGGTTGCCCGCATTGAAACTGCACGAAATCTCGCAGCTTCGATTGATGGTGGTCTGTTTATGGACCAATGCAACAACGCCGCGAACCCTGCAGGTTACACCAACACGCTGGCGGTAGAACTTCAGGAGCAACTTGGCGACAACCTTGATAGCCTGGTTTGCTGCGTTGGCACAGGCGGAAGTATTGTTGGTGTAGGCGAGGCACTTCGCGTTCGTTATCCAGCGCTGGAAATTATTGGTGTGGAACCCGTTGGTTCGGTGATTTTCGGCTTCCCAAGTGGGCCTTACTGGCAATCCGGAACAGGCATGCCAGAAGGGGATGTGATGGGGCCATTTTACGACCCTGAACTTCTCGACGAAGGGGTTCGCGTCAGCGATGCGGAAGCTTTCACGACCTGTCGATATCTCGCCCGCGAGCACGGATTGCTGGTGGGTGGTTCAGCGGGTGGCGCGATTTACGAAGCCATTAAACGCTGTGCGAAGCGTGAAGGCAGCGGCAACATGGTTTGCCTGATTTGCGATGGCGGGGAAAAGTACCTGAACACGGTTTACAACGATGAGTGGCTGCATGGTAAAGGACTTTACCATGGCTCTGTTTATGAGTACTTAAACGATGTTGTTGCTAAACCACAGCGTATGGAAACGCCATGGTTTGATGCTGAGCAAGAGGACAAGGAGGCGTCTTTTGCATAGAGAAACACATTGGACTGGGTTGGCGATGATTTTCCTGGCTGTCGTTTCCGCGACAGCCATGGATGCATTCATCAAGCTCGCTGGTGGTGATATAGGTACTTGGCAGTTACTCTTTATGCGCTGGATAATCGGCGCTTTAGTCATCCTGCCTGTGGTGGCCTACTACTGGAAAAAGCGCGAGAAGATTAAAGATCGCCGTATCTACTACTGGCGCTTTGCGCTCAATCTGGTGGGTTGCTACGCCTTGTTTTACTCCTTGGCCAACCTACCGTTTGCCACCGTGATTACCATTCTGTTTGCAGAGCCCATTTTCATTATCCCGCTGGCTGTTTTTTTACTTGGTGAAAAGATTTCGTTGAAGAACGTTATCGCGAGTCTAGTCGGCTTTGGTGCAGTGTTTTACATCAATCGACCAGAAGATGCAGGCAGCGGATTCAGTGTGATTGCGCCAATTGTGGCGGCGCTGATGCTGGCGATTGAGCACGTGTTGAATAAGCGTTTGGGATCAGAGGAAAACCCTCAGTTTATGCTGTTCTGGTTGGCAGTACCGTTGGCCGCAGTATCCCTCCCAATGACGGTGTTCGTGGAAGGCTGGGTTGAAATTTCGGCTATGCAATGGGGTATTGTACTTCTCGCAGCCGTATTGGGTAATGCCTATAACTATTTTATTATTATGGGGTTTCGTCGTGCGCATGTGGCAACAGGCAGTGTGTTGTTGTACCTGTCAGTACCTATGGCATTCATCATCGGCGTGATGTTCTTCAAAGAAGTCCCAACATTGTCTGATGTGGTCTGTGGTGCATTGATCTTAGGAGCAAGCATGTTAGCAAACATGCGAAGACCGGGTGAAAAGCAGCGCGATGAGTCAGGTGACGAAGTGCCAGTAAACTCTTAATACGCTCTGTTAGATGAGCCACTACACACGATAAAAAACTCGCCCTACGGCGAGTTTCTTTTTATGCGACATCAGCCTGTGATAGAGCAGGGAGATTGAACTGGCAATTTTCTGTCAGCCACTTTTCCAAAAAGCGATAAGCGTCTTCGTCCGGCATAACGCGCGAGCCAGCAAGCTTATAGCCAAAGCCTGTCGGCACAACTTCCGGCGTCACCATGACCAACTCTCCGCTGGCGAGTTCATTTTGAATAAAAAGAGGGTCAACGACGGCTATCCCACCAATCTCTTTAACGATAGAGATGGCACTGCTAATGGAATCCGTCATCATTCGTTGCGAACACCAACTTTGGCGAACATCCATATCCAACTTGTCCAGGAAAATCTCCCAATCAGCTTCTGTTGAAGAAGGATGAACGATACGTCCGTGTTTAAGTAACTCGGGCCAAGAGGCGTCGATGAGCGTTTCAAGGTATTCAGGCTTAGCGACGGCAACAAGCCGCTCATCGTAGAACTTTTGGTCTTTGTTGTTAACGGTATAAACCACGGCCATATCAAAGTCTTCATCGGCAAAGTCGATGGTGTGGCTGTAGGCAACATGAAAGTGAAATTGGCCGAACTCGGAGGCTAATGAAAAATTATCGTGAGTGTTAGGAAGCAGCCATCGCAGTCCGAAGGAAATAGGGAGTTTTACATTCAGCGAATCATCTTTTTTCAGGGTTGAACAAGCAGAGTTGATGATCTCGAAGCCATCATTCAATTGCTTTGCCAATTGCTTTCCGGCTTCACTGAGTTTTACGTTCCCCTTACTGCCAAGCACCAGTCGCTGATCAAAGTAATTCTCGACAGTCTTAATGTGCTTGTAGACGCCTGTTGCATCGATACACATTTCCTCTCCGGCGAGGAAATAGGATTGGGTTCTGGCAACAGCGAGGAACACTTCAAGGCTTTTATAAGAGGGAGTGCATCGTGACATCGGTTAATTATTGAGTCCTGTTTCAATAGTGGAAAGATTATATGACCTCTGTTGTCTCGGTGTTGCAATGCATGTCCGAATTTTTGGGTTTGATATGAGAGGTGAATCTAATTATGTTCACACGTTTGTTACAGAGAGTAGTGAGTCATCGCTTAGTTTACCCCTGTATTTAGTGCTTTTGTCGGAAAATTTTACACTTCATCCAGTTTTATGGTCATTTCGGCTTTAGAAGATGATGTATGTTTATTTGGTCATATTGTTGTTAGTTCGATCAATGAATTGTGCTCATGACATTGGTAAGTGGAGGAGCAATTCCCTTTTTTGTTAGTCTCACTCAACTGCCAAAACAAATTGAAAATATCCCGCGCACTTTCGAAGAAAAAGAGAGACCTCGACTTGTCGTGTTTTGCGATGGCACCTGCTTTTTTATCTTTGCGCTAAGTTTTTATCTCGCCTAAATTCAAACTCTTAAATTAAGATGAATTCATTGAACTTGGATTCATTGAAGGTGGGCTGGGTGCAAATTAAGACGATTTTAACGGGGGCTTTTTTGTCCATGTCGGCCATAGCTTCGCAGGCCGCTCCGCTTAATGCTTATCCCAAAATCGACATCGACTCCCGTCAAATTTATTCCTTAGAACGCTTCCCTTACTACGATTACTTCGTTTGTCTGAAAATGTCACCATCTGGTCAACCAGTTTTAAACGTGCTCGAAACTGATCAGGTTTTCAGGAAAGCTTTGAAGCAAGTCGCAGGTGAAGCTGCGGCTCGTCAATATCGCTATCTCAATGAATTACCGGCCAAGCGAGCCTACTTTTCTAACACAGTCATCGCATCTTCTTTTCCTCAAAAGGAGCAGGTGCCTTTTGGCGCAGATGAGAGATACGAATACAGCCACCAATACCTGAAACAGCCAAAATCTGCTTATCACTATGACTTAGCAACACTTGGGATCTATCAGGAAGGTTTTGACCGTGGGACAAAACGCCACTGGCTGGTGGTTGGTATTCAGTTCCTGCAACGTGAATCAGATTGGAAAGTGGCGCGAATGAGCAACATTGGAGAGTTGATTATTCTACTTTCCCTCGACATCAAACAAATCCAACAAGCTGTCGACGAGCAGCAAGCCTATCAACATGCGCAGAATGCCGCGAAAGCCTATTTCTTTGCTGCCAACCCAGATAACTGTCATTCGAAACAACACTGATTCATCACCCTGTTAAGGAGAGAGAAATGAGCCAAGAAAAGGTCGCGGACCTGATTGCTGGATGGAGTCTCAAAGAGAAAGTCGGGCAATTGTTCATTCTGGCGTTTCCCGGGAAATCAGCTGCCACAGCAGAGCGCATGATTACCGAGTACAACCTTGGTGGCTGTTATCTGAGCCAAGACAATGCGGAAACTTTTGAAGAGGCCCACAACCTCAACAAAGCGCTTGATGATTTGCTCGAAAGAAATCATCGATTGCCGCTGTTGCTTGGTGTGGATCAGGAAGGGGCATGGGGCGTATTGGTGGGTGAATCCACAACTGGCCCAGGGAATCTGGCTTTAGGCGTGCAAAACAGCACTGAAGGGACAGAGTTGATGTACAAAGTCTGCGGCGATGAAATGCGAAACGCAGGCTTTAACTGTATTCTCGGCCCTTGCTGTGATGTGAACCTGAACCCAGCCTCTCCGATCATCGACACACGATCTTTTGGTGATCAGCCGGATAAAGTCAGTGACCACTCAGCCGCAGCAGTGAAAGGACTTCATGCTGGCAGTATTGTCGCCTGTGCCAAACACTTTCCTGGACATGGTGATACCCATGGTGACACACACCGTGAAATCCCACGGGTTGATAAATCCTATGACGAGCTTAAAGCCAACGATTTAGCGCCATTCCAGGCCGCAATCGATGCAGGTGTCGATCTCATCATGACCAGTCATATTCTCTATCCACAAATTGACAGGGAATATCCGGCTACCTTGTCTCCGGCGATTTTGCAGCAGGTGCTGCGTCAGGATATGGGTTTCGATGGCATCATCATTTCAGACAGCATGAACATGGGCGCGATCCAAAACCATTACACCCCATTAGAGGCAGCAGTGAAGGCAATGAAAGCGGGTATTACCATGATTATGCTTTCAGAAGAGCACTACGACCATTCTGATGCGTATCTCGACAAGCAATTGGCAATGATCCATGGCTTGATTGATGCGGTGGAATCTGGTGATTTGGACGAGTCCGTGATTGATTCTGCGCTGGAGCGCGTCCTGGCATTTAAACTGGACAAACTTGTGCCTCAAGCGCGTTATGCCGAGGTCTCCTTCGCACAAAACAGGCTGATTGCCAGTGAAGTGGCGGAAAACGCTGTTACCTGGATTCGTGGCGGCTTGGAAGATGTGGCTGAGAAACCGGTTTACTTGCTGAACGCTACGCCTGTGGAAAGCTATCACAACCTGATGAATCCACGGGGCATTGGTCCGAATCAGGCAGAATCCGCGTTTGGCACCTTTAGAGAGGTGCTTCTGCGGGAACATAGCAATAGCCGAGAGGTGACACTCGAAACACTGAATCACTGTGATGATGGCTATTTGGTGGTGGTCACAGAAAACTACCCATTGCCGGGAGAAGACTTTGACCAGGTGAAGGCGAAAGAAACGGTTCAACAGCTCAGCCGGGATTTCGACAACTTGATTGTGGTTGCATTGCGAAGCCCTTATGACCTGTTGGTTTACCCTGATGTGACTCACTACCTATGCGCACACTCTTCAAGACCGGAAAGTGCAGAAGCGGCGGCCAATGTTCTACTAGGGAAGATTCCCGAGGCTTACGGTATCGCGGTGAGTCGCGTGAAGTGATGTTCGGTTGGAAAAAATAGCCGCGATAAGCGGCTATTTTTTGTGGTGGATTTTAGAGCTTCACACTCTTCACCATACCAGCTTCTGTGTGGCCTGGGATGTTACAAGCAAATTCCACATTTTTGTCGCCGTGGAAGTGCCATAGTAGTTGTTTGGCTTTACCTGGCTTCACGGTCACAGTACTGCCCGAATCATGATCGTGATGGCCTGTCATGGTTTTCATCATCTCACGATGTTTCAGTTGCTCTTCCATCGAGCCGATAGAAAACTCGTGGTCGATTTTACCCACGTTCATCACCACGAACTGCACCACATCGTTAGGTTCAATCTTCACATCTTTTTTGAAGTTGATGCGCATGTCATCAGTCAGGATAACGTGAACCACTTTGTCGGGCTTCGCGCCGTTAGCTGGCATACCTACCGCTGACATGCCTTCCATGTTCATCATGTTTGAATGGTCCATTTTAGAGTGGTCCATATCACCATGACCCATGGCGCTTTGATCCATTTCTCCATGATTCATCGTGCTGTGGTCCATAGAACCGTGAGCCATTTTTGAATGATCCATTGCTTGTGCAAATACACCAGTGGTAACCAGAGCCAGAGAAAGTGCAATCAGTGTCTTTTTCATCGTGTTTTCCTTTTAAAAATGCTTATCACTGGGCTGAAAAGCCCAGTGGATTTGTTATGCGTTTTGGGTGACTTCTTTGTTTTTCCAAAGCTTGAAGATGGCTGGGAGAACCAGCAGGGTGAGCAGCAGGGCAGAGGCCATGCCGCCAATCATTGGCGCGGCGATACGTTGCATGACCTCAGAGCCTGTACCCTCGCCATACATGATGGGGATAAGGCCGATAATGACTGTCAGCACCGTCATCATGACCGGACGCACACGCAGGCCTGCACCTTCGCGAATGGCATCTGTTAAATCCGTGATTGAGAGTGGTTGGTTTTCTTCCTGTGAGTGGAGTTTGCGGTAATGCCAAGCCTGATTGAGGTAAACCAGCATGATGACCCCAATCTCGACTGCAACACCGGCAAGGGCGATAAAACCAACACCAACAGCAACGGAGAAGTTGAAGCCAAGGTAGTGCATCAGCCACAAGCCGCCGACCAGAGAGAGTGGCAGGGTAGCCATGATGATCAGCACTTCACCGACGCGGCGGAAACTCATGTAAAGCAGCAGCATGATGATGGCGATCGTCACAGGAACCACAACGCTTAGGCGTTCTTTGGCGCGTTCCATGTATTCGTATTGCCCTGACCATGCGAGCGAGTACCCTGCTGGCAGTACCAACTGTTCTGCGACGGTTTGCTGTGCTTCTGCCACATAAGAGCCCAGATCACGGCCATCGATATCGACAAACACCCAGCCGTTAGGACGCGCGTTTTCCGTTTTGATCATCGGAGGGCCATCTTCGTAGCGAATATCCGCGACGTCCGCCAGAGCAATACGTGCACCGTTTGGTGTTACCAAAGGCAGCTCCTGAAGCTTCACCACTGAGTCGCGGTAATCTTGCGGATAGCGCACGTTGATGGGGTAGCGCTCCAAGCCTTCGATGGTTTCTCCGACATTCATGCCACCCACAGCTGTAGTAATGACCTGCTGAACATCTTTGATGCTGAGGCCGTAACGGGCGGCGGCACGACGTTTGATGTCGATGGTGACGTAACGCCCGCCAGCAACGCGTTCTGCATAAACTGAGGCTGTTCCTTCAACGCCATTAAGGATTGGCTCAAGTTGGGAACCAATGGTTTCAATCACGGCCAAATCTGGACCTGCGATCTTGATACCAATCGGTGTCTTGATGCCTGTTGCCAGCATGTCGATACGGGTTTTAATCGGCATCACCCATGCATTGGTTAATCCCGGGAATTTCACCAGATCATCGAACTCCTTACGCAGTGAATCTGTCGTGACACCGTCACGCCATTCTTCACGCGGTTTCAGTTGGATGACGGTTTCAATCATGGTCAGCGGTGCAGGGTCAGTTGCGGTCTCGGCGCGGCCAATCTTGCCCCAGACAGATTCCACTTCCGGTACGGTTTTGATGAGCTTGTTAGTCTGTTGCAGCAGTTCGCGCGCTTTACCGATGGAAATGCCAGGGTAAGTGGTAGGCATGTACATCAGGTCGCCTTCATCCAGTGGCGGGATGAATTCGCTGCCGAGCTTACTGGTCGGGTAGTAAGCTGATGCCATCAGTGCGATTGCTACCACAATCATGGTTTTCGGGAACTTCAGGCTGAGGTTCAATAGTGGGCGATACAGCGCCACCAAACCGCGGTTTACAGGGTTCTTGTTCTCAGGCAGTACCTTTCCGCGAATGAAATAACCCATCAGCACAGGCACGAGCGTGATCGCCAAACCCGCAGCGGCAGCCATTGCGTAGGTTTTGGTGAATGCCAGCGGCGAGAACATCTTGCCTTCCTGACCTTCCAGGGCGAACACAGGAACAAAGCTCAGCGTAATGATCAGCAGCGAGAAGAACAGTGGCGCACCGACTTCCTCTGCGGCTTTGCTGATCACCTGCCAGCGGTTTTTGTCCGTCAGCGGCGTTCGTTCAATATGCTTATGGACGTTCTCTATCATCACGATCGCGCCGTCCACCATGGCACCGATGGCAATGGCGATACCGCCTAACGACATGATGTTGGCGTTAATGCCTTGCCAGTGCATCACGATAAACGCAGACAGAATTCCGATAGGTAAACTGATGGCGATAACCAGCGACGAGCGGATATGGAACAGGAACAGGGCACAGACCACCGCAACCACGATGAACTCTTCCGCCAGCTTCTTCCAAAGGTTCTCAACGGCCGCATCAATCAGCGTCGAGCGGTCATAGGTCGGGACGATTTCCACACCTTCCGGCAAGCTACGTTTGAGGTCTTCCAGTTTGGTTTTAACGTTGGTAATCACCTCGCTGGCGTTCTCGCCAAAGCGCATCACAATCACGCCGCCAACCGCTTCACCTTCACCGTTAAACTCGGAAATACCGCGGCGCATTTGAGGGCCGATGTTGATGTCCGCGATGTCACCCAGCAACAGAGGCGTGCCTTTGTCGGTGACCTTGATAGGCAGTGATTGAATATCCTCCACGCTGGAAAGGTAACCTGTGGTGCGCACCATGTGTTCGGCTTCAGCGATTTCGATCACCGACGCGCCCGCTTCTTGGTTGCCGTTCTGGATGGCCATGTTGACCTGTTGCAAGGTCAGGTCATAAGCACGCAGTTTGGCAGGGTCAATTTGCACCTGATATTGCTTCACCATGCCGCCGACAGTGGCCACTTCTGACACACCTTCGACCGTTTGAAGCTCGTACTTCAGGAACCAATCCTGCAAGCTGCGAAGCTCAGCCAGATCGTGTTGTCCGGTTTTGTCCTGCATCACGTAGCTGTAAATCCAGCCCACACCGGTAGCATCTGGCCCCAGGGTGGGTTTGGCATTCGGCGGCAGTTTGGGTGCAACCTGGCTTAGGTATTCCAAAACACGGGAGCGAGCCCAATACATGTCGGTATCATCATTGAAAATGATGTAAACGTACGAGTCGCCAAAGAAGGAATACCCGCGTACGGTTTCCGCACCCGGCACCGCCAACATCGCGGTAGTGAGAGGGTAGGTGACCTGATCTTCCACTACCTGTGGCGCTTGGCCGGGATAGGTGGTTTTGATGATCACCTGAACATCAGACAAATCAGGAATGGCATCAACAGGCGTATTTTTTACGCTATAGAGACCACCCAACGTCAGGAATAAGGTCGCGACCAACACCAGAAAACGGTTGGCAATCGACCAGCGAATAATCGCGCCAATCATTGATTACCTCCATTCAGCTCCAGCGCTTTCAGTGTGTAGTCAGAACCGTTTTTCTGAACCTGAAAACGTACCGTCTGACCTTCTGCAAAGCTGCCAAGGTCAACGTCTCCATCCACCGAGAAGTTCATTTCTCCTGCTTCCCAGTTCCACTCATCTACTGGCTGGTGGTTGAGTGTGATCATCCCGAAATCTGCCATTAACATGGAGATATCGCCGACGACCCAAACTTCATTTGGTGTTGTGCTTTCACTGACTTTGTAATCAACGATTTCGTATTGACCGGAAGCGCCTTTCTGCATCTCGAAGTCAATTGCCTGACCTGCAGAGAAGTTGCCCATTTCGATGCCTTCTGCAAAGGTGAAATCCATCACCATGCCTGGCCAGTTCCATTCAGGAACGGGTTCATGGTTGATGGTCAGCATGCGGTGGCCTGCCATCACGTTAGTGATTTCGCCTTTTGCCCACTGGGTTTCAGGTGGTGGCTCTACACCCTGATCTTGAGAAGAAGAGATGCGCGCTAAATCTGCAGATTGGCTTGACTCAGAATCCAGCATGAAGTGTGCAGAAGTGACAATGCGGTCTTGCTCTGTCAGCCCTTGCAGCACCTCGATTTTATCGCCTGCTTCTCGACCAACCTCGATGCGGGCAGAGCGATATTTGCCTTCACCTTCGGCTAATACAACGCGGGTCATGCCGCCAGAGCGGATCACTGACGACTTAGGAATAGTCAGCACCGCCTCATCGGTCACGGGTTGCAACGCGATATTGGCGAACATGTTGGGCTTGAGATCGCCATCCTGATTCGAGAATTTCAGGCGAACGCGAAGGGTGCGGGTTTTCGGGTCCAGAATCGGATAAACGTAGTCGACCTTGCCTTGCCATTCCTGACCGGGAATCGCGTCGAGCGTCATGGTGGCTTTGCTGCCTGCTTTTACCCAGTGCGCCTGACGTTCGAAGACTTCGGCATCAACCCAGACTTCTTCCAATGGGCCAGCACTGATAACCGCTTGGGCAGGGGAAAGGTAACCCCCTTCGCGGATGTTCAGGCTTGCGATAACGCCGTCTGCGAGTGCTTTAACTTCAATAGTTTGGGAAGCTTTTCCCCGCTTTTTGATTTGTTGGATCTGTTCACGGTCAACGCCAAGTGAAACCAGACGCTCAGTCGCACCTTTGACCAGCCCATTTCGGCCAGTGCGGTAGGCGTTGAGCAGTTCTTCCTGTGCTTTGACCAGTTCAGGAGAGTAGAGCGTGAAAAGCACATCGCCTTTACTGACTTTCTCTCCGACTGCGTTGATGTAAAGTTTCTCAACCCAGCCCGCGACACGGACGTTGGTTTGCCATAGCAGGCTCTCATCAAAGGCGATGTAACCGACGGTTTCGATGCGTGGTGATAGTTGGGATAACTCAACGGCCGCAGTTTTCACGCCAAGGTTATTTTCAACCGCAGGGTCGATTTTCACTGTGCCGGGTTTGTCGTTACCTCCTGCCAGGTCTTCGGCATAAATCGGAATCAAATCCATCCCCATCGGTGATTTACCCGGCTTATCGCGCTGATAGTTAGGGTCCATCGGCGCGACCCAGTACAGAGGCTCGTCTGAGCCAGCAGATGAAGTGCTTTCCGCCATGGCCGACATATCGTGGCTGTGTGCCGAAGAGAGGTGCCCTGCCATAAATTGATTCGCGCTAAACCCAATCACGCCACCGACCAGTAACGCCAATGTGGCTACTTGCATTGTTTTCATTGTTCTTTCCCCGTTACTGATGAGCGTTTCTTGTTGTTGGTTGTGCGATATCCGGCGTTTCGACGCGATAGTCAAAACCACCCAGCAAAGCGGCGAGCTTGCTGTTGACCAAATTCAGGTCAGTGATAAGGCGCTGTTTTTCCAGTGCGAGTGTCAGCTCATCACTGGCAGCGGCAATCACATCGCTGAACTGTGCGGTGTTGTTCTGATATCCACGTTCAACGGCTTGAGTACGCGCCTTTGCTTGTTCAATCAGGGTGTTTCGGTAGCGCTCCAAACGCTGTTCCAGGTTTTCCCTGTCAACGAGCAAGGCATTCACCTTGGCGTTCATCTGTGCGAGGAGAAGATCTTTCTGGGATTTGGCCGCACCTACCTGATACTGGGCAGCGGCATGGTTTTTATCCTGACGGTTATCCGTAAACAGCGGTAAATCCATGGTCAGGTAAGCACTGACCAAATCGGATGCTGGTTGGCCGTTCATACCGTTTGCCTGTCGGTAGGCATACATGACTTCTACACCAAATTGTGGCGCGTAAGCTTGCTCGGCAATTTCCACCTGCGTTTCGCTGGCTGAAATAGCGGCATCGGTCATTTTGACCATAGGGTGATCGACCAATAGCGCGTAATGCTCAGTGCCGTCTGAGCGCTCAATGCGTTGATTCAGGTGTTGCCAATCGAGTTGGTTTAAGGTGAGAAGTTGACCATTTTGTGCCAGCCATTCTGTACCCAGCCACTCGGAAAGCTGCGAGGTAATGCGGCGCTGCATCTGAGCATTGGCCTGAAGTTTTTCATCCAGCTTGCTCACTTGTAGTTGGGCATTCAGTAGGTCCTGCGCTTCATTTTTACCAATCGAGTAATTGGTTTGAATGAAGTTGGCCAGTTCGCGCATCAGGCGTTGGTTTTCTTTCAGGATATCTTCGGCTTGTTGCTGATACCCCAGTTCCAGCCATAGCTGGGTAATACCATTGGCAATATCGCGCTCGCGGGCGTCGACCTGAAGTGACATACCGTCGGCCTGTTGATTGGCTTTTCTCTGCTGTAGCGAGAGGGTTTCACCACGTTCGAATTGTTGCATCAGACCCAAAGAAATATTGGTCATTGGGTCTTGGTCGAACTGAAAACTGTCGACAGGTAGCCCGCCGAACCCGACTTTAAGCTTCGGGTCCATCAGCGTTGCACTGGCAATGCCGGTTTCTCGCATGGCTTGAGATTGCGCATAAAACTGTTTGCGACTGGCATCGTAGCGCAGCGCCTGTTCAATCAACTGTGTCAGAGAATCTTGCTTGGCCGTTATCTCAGCTGGTGTTGCCATACTGTGGGCAAAAACAGGTGCAGAGACAGAGACCAGAGCATATACCGACAAAGCCAGTAAGCTTGGTTTGAATTTCATAACTAAATCCATTTCTGGCGTCGAAAAGCGACGCGAAAACACACTCAGCGCCTTATTTCGGGCGCAATAAGGTCAAGATGATGGATTTAGGATATTGGAGGTCTGTAGAGAGACTGTGGTTGATAGACCGTCGGGGCTGACAGGTCGGTATTCATCAGTGCCAGTTTGGCCTGATTGAGTGGGGATGTTTGTTGGTCTGTGAATAGCGCAAAGGCAGAGAAGCAGGTTACTGGGCAACAGTTGTGGTCCATGCCTGCTGCTGAGCCGCAGTCAGGGGCAGAGGCTTCGGTCATCATGGTGTGACTGGCATGCGGGTTAGCCATTTGCTCTTTCATTTCGCAGGCGACAACAGGCTGATGATGTTGCGTCATCATTTCCATTGCATTCATTGGGGAGCCAGATGCAATAGCCGACACCAGCATGGCAAGCAGACTGATGATGGATATCCAGTATTTTCTGAGAGGAGAAATACGCATCTAACTTCAATAGCGATACAACATTCGACTCAGAATAAACCTTCCCCTTAGGGTAAGGTCAATGACTTTCCCTATCACCCGCTACAGGCTGATGGTTTTTCCAACTAGTGCGCGGCTTTCCACAGAACAAAAAGTTGAATCTTACTTAGTGATTGCGCTAAACACCGAACTTGTTACTATCAGAGAAATAGTCGGGGAGCCATTTGGCTGAGAACGCATCGCGTGACCCGTTGAACCTGAGGCAGTTAGTACTGACGTAGGGAACTATGATTTCGAACGATATGCATTCCTTCAGATTTCTTCTATCGCTCGTTTTCCGTTCCCTGAGTCTTTAAAGGGAACCCATATGAACACATCTTCCAATCCCATATCATCAAAAAGCACTCCTATTGTGCTGACCATTGCTGGTTCTGATAGCGGTGGCGGCGCAGGTATTCAAGCGGATATCAAAGCCATCTCTGCGACAGGCAGTTATGCCTGCTCGGCGATCACGGCAATTACCGCACAGAACACCCGCGGCGTGTCTGCCATTTTCCCTATCCCCATCGAGCACGTTGCCCACCAGTTGGATGCCGTGTTTTCCGACCTTAATGTGGTCGCGGTGAAAGTCGGTATGTTGGCAGATGCCGATATCATCAAAGTCGTCGCAGACAAAATTCGCCATTATCGCCCTCAGTATCTGGTGGTTGACCCTGTGATGGTCGCAACCAGTGGCGATTTGCTGTTGAAACAAGAGGCCATCAGCACGCTGAAAAGTGAACTGCTGCCGTTGGCCAAGATCATTACGCCCAATTTGCCGGAAGGCTCCGCATTAACAGGCGTAGAGGTGCCCCAAACCGAGCAAGAGATGAGTGAGATGATTGCAGACCTGCGCGCTCTGGGTGCTGGGTCAGTGCTTTTGAAAGGTGGGCATTTAGAGTCTGACGAAAACAGCAATGACCTTTTGATTTTCGAAGACCACGTAGAAACTTTCTCTGCCAAACGCACGCAGACCCAAAACACGCACGGCACAGGTTGCACGCTGTCTTCGGCTATTGCGTCTTATCTGGCGCAAGGCAATGAGTTAAGTCAGGCTGTAGCGCTTGCCAAACGCTATATCTCTGAGGCCATTTCTCACGCAGACGAACTCGAAGTCGGGCAGGGCCACGGCCCGGTAAATCACTTTTACCAAGGACACGGCGCGGTGCGCTGAAAAGGAGCAGGCGATGAACACAGAAACGATCGTAGCGGCACTTAAACAGGTTAGAGAGTCCAAACCGCTGGTGGTGAACATTACTAACTATGTGGTGATGAATAACTCTGCCAACGCGTTGCTGGCACTCGGTGCGTCCCCAATCATGGCGCACTCCCAGCAGGAAATGGCAGAGATGATGTCATTTGCCGGTGCCTTGGTGATCAATATCGGTACGTTGGACAGCGCTTGGACGCCACGCATGATTCATGCTGTTGAGCAAGCCAACCTGAATAAGAAAACCGTGGTGCTGGATCCTGTCGGTTGTGGAGCCAGTGCGCTTCGCACCGATACATCAAGACAAATCGCAGCCTGGGCTGAATCCCTCATCATTCGGGGCAATGCCTCAGAAATCATTGCATTGGCCGGAGAGCGAGCGCAAAGCAAAGGTGTGGATGCGCTGGACAGCAGCGAAGCCGCTCTTGGGGCAGCGAGGTATTTGGTTGAAGCTTACAACTGTAACCTTGTGGTCTCTGGCGCGACAGATTACATCGTGACATCTCAAGGGGAAACCCAGCTCAACAACGGCCATGAAATGATGCCTTACGTTACGGGTATGGGTTGTTCGCTGTCTGCTCTCACTGGCGCATTTGCAGCTGTTGGGGAGAATACCGGACTTGCAGCCGCAGCCGTCATGGGCGTGGTAGGAGAAATTGCCTCTGAAAGGGCAAAGGGACCGGGCAGTTTGCAAGTTGAGATCCTAGATGCACTTTACCAACTGGATGAAGCGACGCTTCTCAAACGCCTGAAAATCTCATGAACACGGAAAAGACGTCAAACCCATATCGCTTGTATCTGGTGACTGATGACCAACAGGATTTGGATACGTTGAAGAACGTGGTATCCGAAGCCGTGGCAGGTGGTGTCACAATGGTGCAGGTGCGAGAGAAGCACGGTGATGTCAGGGCGTTTATCGAGCGGGCAAAAGCGGTGAAAATGATTCTGGCGGGAACCGGCGTTCCACTTATCATCAATGACCGCGTTGACGTGGCTTTAGCGGTTGATGCAGATGGCGTGCACCTTGGACAGTCGGACATGCCAGCGGATATTGCCCGTGATTTGATTGGTCCTGACAAACTGCTGGGGCTATCTATTGAAACCGAAGCCCAGCTTGAAGAAGCCGATAATTTACCTGTCGATTATCTTGGCCTCAGTGCGATATTCGCGACGCCGACGAAAACCAATACCAAGAAAGAATGGGGCATTGAAGGGCTACGAAAAGCCGTTGAGCAAAGCGGCTATCCGATTGTGGCGATTGGTGGCATTAACACCTCTAACCTTGATGAGGTGATGGCGACAAGGCTCGCAGGTGTTGCGCTGGTTTCAGCAATTTGCCACGCGGAATCGCCAAAGCGGGCGGCTGAGGAAATCCTTGCCCAAATGAACCGCACAGATTGAATCAAAGTCAGTCTTGAAAACCCGCCCAGCGCGGGTTTTCTTTTGCATCCCACTGTCTTGTCAACAAAACATAGCGCAAGTGGGCTGAGAACTATACTCCCATCGGATTAGTCTCTCAGGTGGACAGATTGCACATTCATCTTATTCAAAAAGCTCTCGATTTCTGGCGTCGTGTTCGTCACTCACTGGTCGCCGCATTGGTGTTTATCAATGGCTTTCTGATCTTCCGTTCTGTATGGGGGCAAAACCTCGATTTGGTGGCGCTGTTCCATATTAAAAGCTTTACCGACATCAACTGGACACATGCTGTTAATGGGCCTTGGTTGCTATTGGGCATTTTCTTGATGCTAAACGCCTTTGGTCTGTTGTTCCGAGCGCGGATTGCCTGGGCGGTAAGCCTGATCCTGCTGATGATTGTGTTCACCTTTACCTGGCATTTTTTCCCGCATCTCGGGGTGCATTTATATTGGAGTGCCAGCGCCGTATTGCTACTGATCTTGCTGAGCAAAGACTTCAACCATTCCAGTGCCACAGCGGGCGGTATTGCAGCCTTTATAAGCTTTGCTGTTTTGTTGTTCTATTCCACTTACGGAGCGCTCTATTTCGGTGAAGGCTTCCATCCTGCCATCCATGATTTGATGACGGCGTTTTACTTTTCCATGGTGACCATGACCACCGTCGGTTATGGCGACATTATCCCTCAAACCGAAGCGGCAAGGCTGTTTACCATTTCCGTCATCATCGCGGGGATCACCGTATTCGCTACCTCTTTGACTACCGTATTTGGCCCGATTATTCGGGGCGGTTTGAACAAGCTTGTGAAAGGAGTACAAAAGCCAATGAACAGGAAAAACCACTTTATTGTGTGTGGCACTTCAGTGCTGGCATCCAGCACCATTTGGCAACTTCACAAACGCGAATTGCCCGTGACCATGGTGACGATTGAAGACGAAGACAAGTTTGCCCAGATTGAGCAAAGGGTAGGGACTAAATTGGACATCATTTCCGGCGACAGCACGGACAGTGATGTATTGCTGGAAGCGGGTGTCGAGCATTGTCTTGCTTTATTGGCTTTAACGGAAGATGATGCCACCAATGCATTTATCGTTCTTTCGGTAAAGGCCATCTCACCAGATATTAAAGTGGTCACCGCGGTGAATGACGCCAAGAACATGAAGAAAGTAAAGCGGGTGAACGCAGATGTGCTGCTGTCACCACAGTTGTTTGGCAGTGAAATCCTTGCCAGTGTGTTATCGGGCGAGCCCATCAGCAACGAACAGTTGTTGGGTATGCTGCTGCGCTCCGGTGATGGTTTGGTAAAAGAAGAAAGAGGCTAGCCTGTTAGCCCAATCACTTCCTTCAGCGTTTTCAAGTAGCGACGACTGATTGGAATCGTAAACCCGCTGGCAGTAATCACTTCCGCCAGTCCATTTTCCAGCAATTTGATTTCGCTGATGTGATTGACGCTGACCAGATACTGGCGGTGACAGCGCAGTAGCGGCGTTTTTTCTTCCAACGTTTTTAGGGTGAGTTGCGTCGTTGGCGTTTTGTCTGCGGTGTGAACATGTACGCCACTGATGTCGCTGTAAACACTCTCAACCTGATCAATCGGTATCAACAGAATACGGTTATGGCCTGTGCAGGGGATTTGGCACAGCTTTTCCGGTGCAAGTGCGGATAGATTCTGCGGGGCAGACTGCTTTTTCACTGTGCGGGTCAGTTTCTGCACGGTTTTGATTAGGCGGCTTGGCTCAACAGGCTTTAGCAGATAGTCAAAGGCATTCTCTTCGAATGCTTCAATGGCGTATTGGTCGTACGCGGTAACAAAGACGACAAATGGCATGTTTTCCGGGTCCAGCATGGAAAGCAGTTCCAGTCCGGTGATTTGCGGCATCTGGATATCCAGAAACACCACATCCGGCTTCAATTCGTTGATTTTCTTGAGGCCGATGATGGCGTTTGGCGCTTCACCGACGATCTCGATTTCGCCGGTTTCCTCCAACAACGTCGCGAGTTCTTCGCGGGCAAACTGTTCGTCGTCAATGACCAGTGCAGTTAACATCCTACCTTTGCACCTGTGGTTACTTCTGAGGCCGGAATAATAAACGTCATCCGGGTGAATTGATCGGGTTCGCTTTCAATTTTCAGCGATGAGTCACGCCCAAATTGATGTTCAAGCCGTTTCGTAACAATTTCTAGCCCAAGCCCCTGGTGATTCTCCGGCGGTGGCGTGAAACAACCTGCGTTGTCTTCCACAGAAATCGAAAACCCGTCAGCCGTTGCCTGGCTGAAAATACGCACGGTTCCACCTTCCAGCAAGTTCGATATACCGTGCTTGATGGCGTTTTCGACCAGAGGCTGAAGGGTGAAACTAGGGATTTGCACATCCAGCAAACAATCGTCGATTTGTATGTCGACACTGAGCCTGTCAGTGAACCGCGCTTTTTCAATGCTGAGGTAAGCGTTTACATGCTCGAGTTCATCGCGAAGCGACACAGAGCGAACGTTTTGCTTAAGGTTGCTTCGGAAGAATTGCGACAGGTTCTGAATCAATTCGCGGGCTTTATCCGCATCGCGACGCACCACCGCACTGATGGTATTGAGCGCGTTAAACAGAAAATGTGGATTCACCTGAGCGTGAAGCAGTTTTACTTCCGCCTGGGTCAGCAGGGATTTTTGTTGC
Organism: Grimontia sedimenti; assembly: GCF_011045095.1. Lineage (GTDB taxonomy): Bacteria > Pseudomonadota > Gammaproteobacteria > Enterobacterales > Vibrionaceae > Enterovibrio > Enterovibrio sedimenti. The sequence goes on along the minus strand of NZ_JAALDL010000029.1, from coordinate 6,094 downwards.
AGGTAGCCACTGAACAGGATTTGGCTAGAAAGTAGCTGGGCAATCCCTTCTGCCATCGACATATTGATGGTCGAAAATAGCTTATGTTTGCGCTCATAAAGCTTGATGGTGCCGACCACTTCTTCGCCGGAACGAAGCGGAATGATGAGAGCCGAGCCAAGTTTACACTCTGCTGAGAGCGAGCATTGGTAAGGCTTTTCTGCGCCATCAAGATACATGATTTTGTTCATCTCAATGGCATCAAGCGTGTTCTGTGAAGAGATTTTGGTTTCCGGTAAGTGGTGGTCATCGCCAATGCCAACAAAGGCCAGAATCTTTTCCTTGTCGGTAATAGACACCGCACCAACTTGAGTTTCTTCATAAATGATGCGGGCGATTTTCCCAGCGGATTCGCCGTTCAAACCGTTGTGGAGAATACCCACGCAGCGGTCAGCAATAGTCAATGCACGACGGGAAAAAGAGGCAGAGTACTTTTCAAAGATGGTTTTTCTGTCCTGAAGGATGCTCATAAACAGGGCAGCGCCGCAGGAATTGGCAATGATCATTGGCGCGGCGATGGTTGAAACCAGCGCATAGGATTGGTCAAACGGCTTGGCGACAATCAACAGAATTGCCATTTGCACCACTTCTGCCACAAAGGTAATACCGAATACCACCACGGGGCTGAATAGCTGGCTGACACGGTTTCGCTTCACGAAATACACATGCATCAGACCGCCAATCAAACCTTCCGCGGTAGTGGAAATAGCACAGGCTAAATCGGTGAATCCGCCTAGAGAATAACGGTGAATGCCGCCTGTTAAGCCGACGAAAAAGCCAACAACTGGTCCGCCAAAAAGGCCGCCCATCACAGCGCCAATTGCGCGAGTATTGGCGATGGCATCGTTTATCTGAAGGCCAAAATAGGTGCCGAGAATACAAAAGCCGGAGAAGAGCACGTAACAAATCAGGCGGTGGCTTAAGCGGGATGAAATGTTCAGCAAAGGCAGGACAATCGGCGTTTTACTGAGCATATAAGCCAGCACTAGATACACGCACATTTGCTGCAGCAGCGAAATAACCAGTTCCATGGTGAACCTTTGTTTTAGTTTTCTTCATTGTATCTGCGCAAAATCCAGATACAACAAGAGCCTGCTAGGCAGGCTCTTTCTCTAAAGTTTTGTTATATCAAGCAGTTTTGGTTTCTACTTTTGGCTGCTCTTCATCAGCCAGGTCAGTTTCACCTTTACCTTTCGAGGTTTTAATCACGTAGCCTGCAGCGGTCAGGGCAAACAATACGCCAGCGCCGGTCGAGATATTCATAGGCAGACCAAAACCCAGTGTGCTGTTGTTCAGAATGAAGGTCACACACACAGACGTCATGAACATCGCAGGGATGGTGGTGATCCAGTGCAGTTTGTTGTGACGCAGCAGATAAGCAGATGCAGTCCACAGCATCATCACTGCTGTCGCTTGGTTCGCAAAGCCGAAGTAGCGCCAGATAATGCCGAAGTCTACCTGAGTCAGGATGCCACCGATAACAAACAGGGGTACAGCCATCATCAGGCGGTTACGCAGTGTTTTCTGTTCCATGTTGAAGTACTCAGCAAGGATAAGGCGGCTAGAGCGGAATGCGGTGTCGCCAGATGTGATAGGCAGGATTACCACACCCAGGAAGGCGATGATGCCACCGAATACACCCAGTAGGCCGAATGATGCGCTATAGACCACATTGCCTGGGCCACCATTGGCAACGGCTTCATTCAATCCATCCAGTGTGCCGAAGAAAGACAGGGCAATCGCACACCAAATCAGCGCGATGATGCCCTCACCAATCATTGCACCGTAGAACACAAAGCGGCCGTTCTTTTCGTTTTCCATGCAGCGAGCCATCAGCGGAGATTGGGTCGCGTGGAAGCCAGAGATTGCGCCACAAGCGATGGTGATGAACAGGGCTGGCCACAGTGGCATGTCGTTCGGGTTCAGGTTGCTGAACATATCGCTGACTTCAAAACTGCCCATCACTGTGTGCTCGTCAGAGAAGCCAATCGCGGTCATCAGGCCAACAGACATGAAAATCAGTAGTGCGCCGAAGAACGGGTAGAAGCGACCGATGATTTTATCAACAGGAACAATGGTCGCGATGATGTAGTAAGCGAAGATGATAACGACCATGCTGGTCATGGTGACCGTCAGGCTGGTTTGCTCGTTGATCAGGTTAGTGATCATGCCAGCAGGGGCTGAAACGAACACAACACCGACGAGAAGCAGAAGGATAATGGCAAAAATGTTCATGAAATGTTTTGCGCCGTTACCCAGGTAGCGACCGGTAATCGTTGGTACTGATGCGCCGCCATTGCGGACAGACAACATGCCCGAGAAGTAGTCGTGTACGGCACCTGCGAAGATACATCCCACCACAATCCAAAGCATCGCCGCTGGGCCGTATAGGGCGCCCATGATCGGACCGAAGATTGGGCCCACACCCGCAATGTTCAGAAGTTGAACCAGATATACCTTGGGGGTCGACATCGGCACATAGTCAACGCCATCTGTTTTGGTGTGAGCAGGGGTTTTACGGTGTTCGTTAACGCCGAACACTTTTTCGATAAACGCCCCGTAGAGGAAGTAGCCGCCAATCAGCGCAGCGACACAGGTGAGAAACCACATCATAGCCATTGTCCTTATTGAGTTGATTCACGGTGCCAACTCTACGGCTCGCCTGACAATCACGCATTCGCTCAGTGGTTGAGTGGTGGAATAGAAAATTAAGTGGTCGCTTAGGAAATTAAGTGGTGGAAAACTTTGGCGAGCTTGTAATGAGTGGTTTGTCAGTAAATTTTACACTTGTGCTATTTTTAAGGTATGAAGTTGCGTCGGTATGATTTCACAAAGGCTGATTGATGTACCGGCCGAGGGTTGCAGTTTTAGCCTAGAGGTCGACGATGATATCAATCTCGCCGGAAGGTCAATATCGTGTTGTCAATGGGGAAGATGTCGCTTCCCCGGGTGAACTTATCATTGCGTTTCATGACACCACTGTCACTGCCATGCCCGGTAGTGATGCCTATCCGGGGCTGGGAAGCACAGCCACCATGTTCTATATCGGCGATTTCGGTGCCGTGCCTCTATTTGAATCCCGTGCGACGGAAAACATCGATCTGATTCTCTCAGAGACATTTCCCAATGCTGGCATATCATCAGTCATGACGCTGGCCCGAGGAACGTCAAACACTGATGATACGGAGCAAGATGAGTTACGCGATCACACGCAAGTGCCACTTTCTGTGATTGAGGGCTGTCTTAGCCACGGTATGGCGCTGGGTGATATGGCGGGCTTTGATACAACAGGATTGGCAGCAGAGCTTTCACCGTTGCAGGCTGAACTCCTCAGCAAAATGTTCCCACTGGCAGATTTGGTCGATGTTGATGACAGCGACAATGTCATCAGTGAAAACGCCCAAATCGGTGATGAAGTGGGTATTCATATCGCCAAAGAATTTGATGATGGGCATGGTGACGTCACTTATACACTGACTGATGACGCAGGCGGCCTGTTTGCTATCGATCCGGAAACCGGGATTGTCACGGTTGCAGGTAATCTGGATTATGAAACAGCGACGCAATACACCATCGAAGTTAGTGCGACTTCCGAAGATAATCAGGTCAAAACCCAAACTTTCACCATCAACATTGCCGACAATGCGCCAGAAGAAGGGGATACTGATCGTTCCGTTTCTGATGTCACCGCGGGCGCACAAGGTATTGTGTCAGAAAGCATTGCAAACGGTACTTCAACGGGCTTAACGGTCACGGCGTCAGATGAAGATGGCGACAAGGTCACCTTCACTTTGGTTGACAATGCGGGCGGTGCCTTTGCCATTGATTCAGAAACAGGAGAGGTCACGGTCGCAGACAGTAGTCTCTTGGATTACGAGTCTGCCCAAACGCAAACTATCGTCGTTGAAGCCACTTCTATCGACGGCAGCACCTCCACACAAAGCTTCACGATTTCGCTGACGGACGATAACAGTGAATTTTCGGTTACATCAATAACGGATTCTGACGCTGGCGCGAACATGGTGTCAGAAAGTGCTGCGATAGGTACCAGTGTTGGGTTGCAGCTGACTGCGAGTGACGGCGACCTTACTGATACCATTTCCTTTTCTCTGTCAGATGATGCTGGTGGACTGTTTGCCATCGACCCCGTGACTGGCGAAGTGACAGTGGCAGGCGCGTTGGATTATGAAACTGCAACATCGCACGACATAACGGTTGTGGCAGCGTCGACTGATGGCACCACATCTGCCCAGACCTACACGATTCAACTGACGGACGATACGACCGAGCATTCAGCCTCTGCAGTTACGGAAACAGATGCGACGGCGAATGAGGTTTCAGAGAGTGCCACTGTTGGCAGCAGCGTTGGGGTGACATTTCATTCTCAGGACGATGATGGTACCGACACTGTGAGCTACTCACTCACAGATGATGCAGGTGGGTTGTTCACGATAGATGCGTCAACAGGCGAGGTGACCTTAGCAGGCAGTTTGGACAGGGAAACGGCTTCTCAACACACCATCACGGTTTTAGCGACTTCAACAGATGGCAGCACCAGCACACAGACGCTGACAGTGGATGTGTTGGATGACACCAGTGAGTTTTCAGTGACGGCCGTTGCTGACGGTGACGGCACGGCAAATTCAGTATCTGAAAATGCGGCCGTTGGCACTGCGGTAGGTATCACAGTCAATGCTGGTGACAGTGATGCCACAGATACGGTTTCCTTTTCTCTGTCAGATGATGCTGGTGGACTGTTTGCCATCGACCCAGTGACTGGTGAAGTGACAGTGGCAGGCGTGTTGGATTATGAAACAGCAACATCGCACGACATAACGGTTGTGGCGACGTCGACTGATGGCACCACATCTGCCCACACCTACACGATTCATCTGACGGACGATACGTCCGAGCATTCAGCCTCTGCAGTCACGGAAACAGATGCGACGGCGAATCAGATTTCAGAGAGTGCCACGGTTGGCAGCAGCGTTGGAGTGACATTCCATTCTCAGGACGATGATGGTACCGACACTGTGAGCTACTCACTCACAGATGATGCGGGTGGGTTGTTCACGATTGATACGTCAACAGGCGAGGTAACCTTAGCAGGCAGTTTAGACAGGGAAACGGCTTCTCAACATACCATCACGGTTTTAGCGACCTCAACAGATGGCAGCACCAGCACACAGACGCTGACCATTGATGTGTTGGATGACACCAGTGAGTTTTCAGTGACAGCCGTTGCTGACGGAGACGGCACGGCAAATTCAGTATCTGAAAATGCTGTCGTTGGCTCTACGGTAGGTATCACAGTCAATGCTGGTGACAGTGATGCCACGGATACGGTTTCCTATTCACTGACAGACAGTGCAGGCGGACTGTTTGCCATCGACAGCGCGACAGGCGTGGTGACTGTCGCCGGGAACTTGGATTACGAGACGGCTCAGCAGCATACGATCACTGTACAAGCAACCTCGACTGACGGTACCACTTCAACACAAACGTTCACTATTGATGTGACCAACGTCGATGCGGCAACCGGTGATACGGATGCAAGCGTTGGATCTATGACAGATACGGACGCTGGACTCAATCAGGTGTCGGATACCGCTACCGTCGGTTCAACCGTTGGCATTGATATTTCTGCAGTGGATGCGGATGGCGACAACATTACTTATTCACTTTCTAACAGCGCTGGCGGTTTATTTACGATTGACGCTTCCACAGGTGTTGTGACGTTAGCTGGAGGCGTGAGTGCACTGACAGACACAACGCAAACCATTACCGTGGTAGCGACATCCTCAGATGGCTCTACCTCAACGGCTGACTTTGATATCAACGTAATTGATGGTGGCATTGGTGAGCTGACTGATATTGACGCAATGCAAAATCTGGTCGGCGATTCGAGCAATGGCTACACCTACCTTCGCGCTCAGGCAGTCGATGGTGATGGCGATGCAGTGACGTATAGCTTGAGTGATAGTCATGGTGGAGCATTTAGCATCAATTCATCTACGGGTCAGGTTTATGTGGCAAACCACAACCTGCTCAATGC